>NZ_SLVD01000011.1:0-188977 GCF_004345345.1 Rathayibacter sp. PhB179
TCGACGGCCAGTCGAAGCTCAGCGTGAACGAGCCTTGCAACGGGCTCACCTACGAGCTGCAAGCGGCCGGCCTGCAGCCTTCCGTCTGGGTCATCGCCGCGGGCCCTGCGACGACGATCGTCGCCTGCAATGACGGCGAGCAGTGGCTGGTGGACGTGCTGGGCGCCGAGGACGTGAGCCTCACACTGACCACGACCACGATGCGCATCCGCTCCGGCCCCGTCACCATCGACGCCACCGCGAATACGACGCCCACGTTGGCTGAGACGCAGGCAGCACCGGCGTCGACTCGGGACCCCCAGCCATCCTCAGTCCCGACGTGCCCCCCGTCTGCTGACACCGCGTACGGGCCGATGATCGACGTTCAGCAGCTGACGCACCCGGCGCTCGACCTGGCCAACGGCGCCGAAAGTCGCCTCTCCACGCTCAGCGCGGAGGAGAAGAAGCAGTACCCGATCTACGCGGTGCGGGCGACATATGCGGAGCTGTCCTCCTGCGCCTCGGGACTCGGCGGCGACACTCGAATCTCACCGGAAGCGCCGATGTGGGCTCTGAGCGTGCACGCCCCTGTCGTGAACGACGCACCCTACGGGATTCCGGCCAAGAAGTGGGACGTCTACACCGTCGTCTACGACGGCAATACCGGAGAGGCCATCGTCTCCTCGACGGGTGTCGACCTCCAGGCGCTCGGGATGCGCGGTTACGTGATCACCGCAAGGTAGACGAACGAGAAGATTATCGGCCGACCGTCCCGTAAGGGGATGGTTCAGCGGGACGGTCTGGGCGCGCCGAAGCGGGAGCTTCCTGAGGCGCGCCATCGAGTGGCTGTCCGGTGGTCTCCGCTTGACGGCAGGGGTCAGGCGCGGGCGCGTTGGTCGGCGGGTAGCGCCCGGTACTGGCGCCAGGCGGCGAGGAGGTCGGTGCGGTGGCCGTCCGGGTGCTCGGCGTACCAGGCGCGGGTGAAGCGGTTGAGCTCGAACTGCGGGGCGATCGACCGTGGTTCGTTTGAGCGCGAGGCATGCCAGAAGGCCACCGCGTCGCCGAGCGTCCCGCCTCCTGCTGCGAGGTACTCGCGCATCGCGGCGTCGAAGAGGAACGACGGTCCGATCTGTCCGAGGAACCAGGTGCGGAGGTGTTGGCTGGCCCGCTGGCCGGCGGGGATGACGGTGTCCGCAGTCAGCGGGCCGGCGAGCTGCTGCGTCGCGGCTCGCCGCGGGGGCCGGGCCGTTGTCCGGTCTGCGAGCGAGTCGGCGAGGCGCTCGGTCAGCGCGATCTTCGACCCCGAGGCGCTCACGCCCCGGGCGCGGGCGAATGCGGCGAGCTCGTCGCGGAGCCAGTACCAGCGGCGGAACTCGGCCTCGGTCAGCGCATCGTCGAGGGCGGGCCGGGTCTCCACGGCCACGCCGAGAGGATCCGAGTCCGCGCGGGAGGCCGGTGCGTCCTTCGTCGACATGAGCTCATCCTCCTCGGAAGGAGCCGGCCGCACGAGCCCTCCTTGCGTCTGTGCAGAGCGGCGTCCGATCGGGTCGAACACCGCCCTGTCGGCACCAGGACGTGCAGTCCTTCTTCGGAGCGGGCGGCGGAACAGACAGGCCATCCCGTCTCGGCACGAAGCAGCAGGCGCTCATCACATCGCGCTGACGAAAGGCCTGCTCCCACTGCGGCAGCGGGTATCCGCGTCACGAGCGTTTCGTGTGCTGGCGTGAGTGGCCGCGACCTTCGCGGACGCCTCTTTCGGGACGCCGCAGCCAGGCGTACGGTGGGGCGCCGTTTCGCTTCGCGAGGGTGTACGAACCTTCTGCCGGACGACCTGGGCCATGCTGTCGGACGCGAGGGCTTCTCCTAGACGATCCGAGCTGACATGTCCCGAGCGGACGACATCACCGCCCACCGCCGCGCAGTGGTGCACGAGGTGATCGCAGCCTTCTCGCCCCCCGGCGAGGTGAACCCCGGCCTCGCCACCCTCGTCTTAGCGAACGCCGCCGAAATCCTCGGAGAGTCCGCCTCCGGCTCGATCGATCCGAGTCGACGGCGGATGCCGACTCTCATGGATCGGCGCGCAGCAGCATTCGACGAGCCGGACCCGCCACCCGTTCCCCCCGCAGCGCTCTGAGCAGCCGCGCCCCCGAGGGGCTCGGTGGCCGGAATGCTCGGCACGATGCGGATACCTCCGGGTGGCGCCGCCGCGCTTGAGGGTCCTTGATGCGAACTCTGCCGCGCGGCTGGAGCGGTTGATCGTCGCCGACTCACCAAGACGAGAGCAGTCGCAGTGTTCGCCCGCGGCGCCGGTGACCTGGATCGACAAGGTCCCGCGCACTGCACCGGCTACCTCCACGCGCCGCTTCGCAGCGTGGTCTAGGCCACGCCTGCTTCGCCCGGATTCTGGCGGCGTAACCGGTGGAGACTGTCGCGCAGGCGCGACTTGACCGTGCCGAGGGGGATCTGTAGTTCCTCGGCGATCTGGCTGTGGCTGTAGCCGCGGACGAAGGCGAGGAAGAGGACGTCGTGATGAATGCGAGGGAGTCGCCGGATCGCGTCCGCGATCGGAGCGTACGACAGGCGGATCTCGCCGTACTCCGCCGGCTGATCGTAGGGCGCCTCCTGGCTGCGTAGGGAGTACTCATGATCACGTGCGCGATCGGATTGCACGGAACGCGCGCGGTCGATCGCGCGCCGCTTCGCCATCTGCCGCAGCAGGTTGTGCGGCGCTCGATCAGGATCGAGGCGGCGCGCTTGACGCCACACTTCGAGGTAGACCTCCTGAGTCACCTCCTGGGCGAGCGAGCGGTTTCGAAGGATGGATGTGGTGACCGCGAACACATCTCTGATGGTGAGGTCGTAGAGATGCGCGAAAGCGCGATGGTCGCCTTCCGCGACGCGTGAGATGAGAGCGCAGAGCTCAGCGGCGTCGTCGTCGGTCACCGCTGATCCGACCAGCGAATGAGCACGCCGTCATGGTGACAGAGCGACCTGTTCCGATTTCCTCGTGGAGGTCGTGCGCGATACCCCCACTCAGGGGCCGCCGATGAAGTCGTCACACACTCCGGAAGCCGTCCCGTATGGGGATGGTCTACCGGTCACCGATTTCGTCAGTGAGGAGTCGGCGCGCGCGCGGCGCTGGCATCAGTCGGTGTTGAGGGTGTTCCTGGGGTATTCGCCGAAGCGGCGTGCGTAGTGGGCGGAGAAGCGGCCGAGGTGGGTGAAGCCCCAGCGGCCGGCGATCTCGCCGACGGTGGTGGTGCCGGGTTCGAGGGTGCGGAGCTCGGCGTGGACGCGGTCGAGGCGGATGCGGCGAAGGTAGTCGAGCGGAGTGACGTCGAGTTCGCGACGGAAGAGCGCTTGAAGCCCACGGACGCTGACGCCGGCGGCGGTCGCGACGTCGTCGATGGCGATGGGGAGGTGGGCGTGGGCGTGGAGGTGCTCGATCGCGGCGCGGAGGGTGGCGCCGGAGGGCATGGCGATCGGGGTAGAAACGGCGAGGGGGATGTGGGGGAAGGTGTCGAGCAGGGAGACGGCGGCGGTGCGCTTGGCCTCGCTGCGCAGCAGGGCGGGGCTGTCGTCGTTGTAGATGACGCGCGCGACGCCGGCGACAGTGCTCGCCCACTTCTGCAGTGCGTCGCCGGTCGGTTGGGCGCGGGTGTCGAAGAGCAGCGCGCCGGTGGCACCCTCGTGCTCAGCGGCGACGCATTTGAGGAAGGCGCCGTCGAAGTGCATGAGGTTCTGGCGGTGATCGGCGAAGTCGAACTCGGCGGGACGGCCGCTGGCGAAGACAGCCGGCTGCCCGTGCGCGAGGCTTCGCTGTGGATCGCCCCGTCGATCCCGCTGCAGTTCCAGTTCGCCGGCAGTCGGCCGCCGACCATCAACAAGGCCTGGGTCCTCGCGATGCTGGAGACCTCGCACAGCGACCGCGGCCTGGTCATCCTGTCCGAGGCCGAGCTCGACCGGACCCCGCCCGTCTGAGGAGCCGTCTACGACGCCGGTATCCGATGGTTCGCGAATCCGCCATCCCCCTCCGTCAGGGGTCAGGTCCCTTGCCCCCTTGGGAGAGCGGATCTTGGATGGGTTCCAGGAGCCGCTTCGACTTGGGGCGGTGAGCCACGAAGGAGGACGCCGTGAAGGCTGTCGTGTACAAGGGACCGTTCGACGTCGCGGTGGAGACCGTGCCGGATCCCACCATCCAGGAGCCGCTGGATGCGATCATCCGCATCACCTCGGCGAACATCTGCGGGTCCGATCTGCACCCCTACGAGGGCCGGGTCGAGTTCGAGTCGGGCATGGTCTTCGGCCACGAGAACATGGGGATCGTCGAGGAGGTCGGCCCCGGAGTGAACCGGATCAAGGTCGGCGACCGGGTGTCGGTGCCGTTCAACCTCGCCTGCGGAACCTGCCGCAACTGCAACGACGGCTTCACGTCGGCCTGTCTGCGGGCGAACCCGTCGGGCCAGCCGGGCGCGGGCTACGGCTATCCGGCGATGGGGCCGTACTGGGGCGGTCAGGCCGAGCTGCTCCGGGTGCCGTGGGCGGACTTCAACCTGCTCGAGCTGCCGGCCGGCACAGAGCACGAGCTCGACTACACGATGCTCTCCGACATCTTCCCGACCGGCTACCACGGCACGGAGCTGGCGAAGGTGACCCCGGGCAAGAGCGTCGCGATCTTCGGCGCCGGCCCGGTGGGGCTGATGGCGGCGCACAGCGCGTTCCTGCGCGGGGCGTCGCAGGTCTTCGTCGTCGACCACCAGGCCGACCGGCTCGCGCTGGCCGAGAAGTACGGCGCGACCGCGGTGAACGCGGCGGACGTGGACGTCGTCGAGGCGATCATGGACGGCACCGACGGCTTCGGCGTCGACTCCGGGGTGGAGGCGGTCGGCTACCAGGCGCACGACTCCGCCGGGAACGAGCACCCCTCGCTGGTGCTGGACAACCTCGTGCAGGTCGTCCGCGCGACGGGCGCGATCGGCGTGGTCGGCGTGTACAACCCGTCGGACCCCGACGCCGCGACCGAGGAGGCGAAGGAGGGGCGCATCGCCTTCGACTTCGGCACCGCGTTCACGAAGGGCATCAGCATCGGCACGGGGCAGTGCCCGGTGAAGGCGTACAACCGGCACCTGCGCGACCTGATCATCCACGGCCGCGCCACTCCGGGCGACATCGTCTCGCACGAGCTGCCGCTGGACGACGCGGTGCGCGGCTTCGACCAGTTCGACAAGCGCGTCGACGGCTGGACCAAGGTCGTCCTGCACCCCGCCCACTGAGGCTCCCCTAGAGGTGATCGGACGAGCGACGGGTGCCTGCGGGCGCCCGTCGCTCGTTTGTCCGCGCGCGCGAGACGCGCAGCGGGAGCGTCGGGGCGTCAGTCCGGGAGGTCGTCGAGGGTCTCGGGCTCGTTCAGGGCGCGGGCGTTCGTGTCGGAGCGGTAGGACGTCGAGTCATCGTAGACCGGGCGCCGCACGCGCTGGATGGAGCCGAGCGGCCGGTGCTCGACGAGGCAGTGCCAGGGGTTGAACGACAGCTCGTCGTCGCCGTAGACGCGGCGGGCCGGCGAGAAGGAGTCCTGCGGCTCGAGGGTGAGCGTCGCCACCGTCCGGTACGGCGTGACGTCCTCCGGCCAGCGCACGGACGCGTCCTCGACGGGCGTGGTCTCCAGGTCGGTCGCCAGCTGCACGCGCAGCTCCCACACTCCGCGGCCCTCGGCGAAGAAGGCCGAGGTGAGGTCGCGGTAGGCGGAGGGCTCCCGGATCGACACGTGCTCGCCGGTCAGCGCCGTGAGGTTCTCCGAGACCGGAGCCGCCGACACCTTGGCGACGTGATCGCCGTGGCGGAGCGCGCCCTGCGACCAGTAGGTCTCGCCGAGCAGGTGCACGTGCGGCTTCGCCTGCCCGGCGGGGCCGCCGGTGCGGTCGATGCCGACGCTGCGCAGCACGTCCGCCGCTCCGCGCAGCACCGTCGTCGCCGCGACCTGGACGCCCTCGGGCGCCTTCGACGTCTGCAGCAGCACCGCCTGGTCGCGCCGGTACGTGTGCACGTCGCCGGAGGAGATCGTCGGATGGTTCACCAGTAGGAAGTCCTGCGTGCGCGGCTGCGGGTCGCCGGGCAGGACCTTCTCGCCGTCCACCTCCAGCACCTTGATCGCCATGCCGAAGGCCGAGCCGATGCCGTCGGAGACGATGTCGCCGGGAGCCGTCGAGAACCGGACGATGACGGGGTGGTCCGCGGGCCGCGCGAAGAGCCCCTGCGCGAGCTCGACCGGCAGGCCGTCGTGCACGCGGAGAGTGCCCGCGAGGATCCCGTGGCTCTTCGCGTGCGCATCGCGGACGGCGTGACGGGTCTTCTCGAACGCCGTGGTCCGGATCTTCGCGAACGTCTCGCGGAGCGCCTGGACGTCCTCGTCCTCGTGCGGCTGCTGCTGCTCGACCTCGGGTCCGTAGCTCAGGTAGGCGGTGCGGTCCGTCATGGCGGAACCTCCTCTGCGATGGTGGGGCGCGCTCCTCTAGGCGTATTCCTCTGTGCTTACTCCTGTGGGCGCCCTCCCATCGTGACCCCGGCACGGGTCGGGCGTCGGGGCCCTCGACGCGGCGCCCGGTTGCTGCTAGCCGCGACCGAGAACATGCCTCCGCCCTCCCCTGCATCCTCTGCTCGCCGGCGCGGCACGGCCCCTCGCTGGAGAGGGGCCGTCAGCGCCTCACTCGGGGTGGTCGAGCGTGCTGATGTCGATGACGTAGCGGAACTCGATGTCCTTGGCCACGATCGCGTCGAACGCCTCGTTGATGCGGTCGATCGGGATGACCTCGACGTCGGCGCTGATGCCGTGCTCGGCGCAGAAGTCGAGGACGTCCTGGGTCTCGGCGATGCTGCCGATCATCGAGCCGGCGATCGAGATGCGCTGGAGCGAGATCGTCGAGAAGTCGATGCCCCCCTCGTGGATCGGCTCCAGCATCCCGACCGAGACCAGGCGTCCGTCGTGCTTGACGAGCGACAGGTAGGTCACCGGGTCGGCTTGGCGTCCGTTGAGGGGTCGCTCACCGCACCAGTTCGCCAAGCGGGATGCGCCGCGCTTCGGCGCGGGCGGCAGTGTCCCGTAGGACCCGCCCGATGAAATGCCCGGTGACGGGGCGGCTATCGGGACACTGGCACTGTGGATCAGAAGGCGATGCTGCGCACCCGAGCCGAGGCGCTCGACGACCTCGAGCAGCAGCTGCGCTCGGAGCCCGACGTCGCGGGGGAGCGGATCGTGCGGACGGAGAACGGCTTCCGGCTGCAGGAGACGGACACCTTCACGGTCGAGGTCTGGAAGATGCTGTTCAACTGGCGCCTCGTGGTGATGCCGCCGCATCAGCAGATAGAGACGACGCACGGGTACTGCTACTTCGGCACCGGCCTCGAGAGCTTGGCCCGCGCGGTTGCCGCCGGCCTGCAGTGGGCAGATCCGATGCACACAGCTCCGGAGGGGTTCGACAAGCAGGCGTTCTGACGGCGCTCTAGATCTCGGTCGCGGCGAGCTCGTCGGGTTGGGGGAGTGCCAGCGCTCGGTAGAGAGTCGTGCGGTCGATGCCGAGCTTGCGTGCCACTGCTGCCTTCGGGATGCCGGCGGCGATGTCCGCTCGAGCTGCAGCGACCTGGTCGGCGTTGAGCCGGCGTTGCCGGCCTGTATACTTGCCCGTGGCCTTCGCAATGCGAATGCCCTCGGCTTGCCGCTCGCGGATCAGGGAGCGCTCGAACTCCGCGAACGCGCCGAGCAGGTGCAGCATCAGCTGTCCAAGCGCGTCGTCGCCGCCGGGTCCGTAGGTCTGCTGTTCCTTGATGAACTCGACGGAGGCGCCCTTCGCGACGATCTCGTCGACGACGTCGCGAAGATCTCTCAACGAGCGCGCGAGGCGATCCATCGACGCGACTCGGACGAGGTCGCCATCTCGGACGTAGCGGATGCAGTCGGCAAGAGCGGGCCGGTCGGTGCGGGTAGCGCCCAAAACCTTCTCTTCGAAGATCCGGTCGACGGCGCCGATCGCCTCGATCTGTCGATCGAGGTTCTGGTCGATCGTACTGACTCGGACGTAGCCGACGGTCTGCGTTCGTTGCGTCACTCCTAGACCTTGGCACAGACGTGTAGCGAAAGGCGGGAAAGTGACCCTACTGCTACGCGCTGTGGATTGGATCGCTCCGCGCCGGTGTTCTGCCATCGCTTCGTGTCGCATCTCGCGAATCGGCTACACCGCAGCGGTCTCGCCCACCCCGTGGTCCTGCTGGTGGTGCGCTTTGATCGTCAATGACAGTGCGACCGCTCGCGCTCGCTGCTGCTCGAGCTCGTTCGCGTCCGTGACGCTGAAGTGTGGTGCAGATGCTGGGGAACCGGCCCGTTGGGCCAGGTTACCCGCGGTAGCTTGTCCACCCGTTGCACCGTGATGCCGATTCCTTCGGAGGTGCGGATCGCGACCCACTCGGGGTCGTTGAGCCTTCGGCGGTGGGCTCGTCTCCGGGTCGGTACTCACCACCTAGTAGGGCGCGGTAGAACGCGGCGAGCTCCGCGCGTTCTCGGCATCGAGCACGATCAGTCGCCTCATCCTGGAATCGCGCGCGCGATCCGGTGTAACTTCCGCCGCAAGGGGAGGACCGAACAGCGGTACTGCCTTCATCGCCGTCAGCCTCGTGACCGTACGCGATGAGCAGCGCAGTTTCCGATGCTCATCGCGCTCGGATCTGCGGCTTATGACCGGCTCTGCCGGTTGCTGGTGGAGCGTGTTAGCCGTCGAGTTCGGCGTCAGCGAGGCCGAAGGTTCGGTCGGGGTTGAGGATCCCGGCGTAGATGAAGCCGAACGGGTTGTCGCCGTCGACGATGGCGTTGTAGACGCCGGTGATGGTGAAGGCGCCGGTGACTGGGTCGATGGGGACGTAGAGGCCTTCGTCGCGGCGGAGGTCGACGCGTCCGGCGGATGGGTCGGAGAAGCTCAAGACGACTGTTTCGGGGAGGGGGCCGCCGTTGACGGTGACGACGCCGGTGATCGCGGGGAAGTTCACGCGTGATCCGTCACGCACGCCACGGTACTGCTCCGGGTTGAAGTTGATGGAGCCGGTTTTGGGTTCGGGGTCGGTCACGCTGATGGTCGCGGTGCCAGCCGTAGAGCCGTCGGCGGTCGCGGTCACGACGCCGGTGCGCACATCCGAGGGGCTGGTCACCCTGTCCACGACGAAGGATCCGTCCGAGGCGACGGGGACGGACCCGGGGCCGGCGAAGCCGGGAGAGTAGCTAAGCAGCACGAGCGCCGGGTATCCGCCGGATGCGTCCGCGGTCACGGAACCGGTCAGGGAGATGTAGCCCAGCCCCGACGGGTTCGTGTATTGCGCGGGGGAGAAAGTGATGACGGCCCCCACGGACGCTGCGGCTGCGGGAGTGGCGATCGCGACGGCGATCACCGGCGCGGACCACGCGGCGCTTTGGACGACCTGTCGACGGGTCGGTGCCGAGATGTTCTCTGACGAGGAAGACATAGTGCGATCCCTTGTTCCTGACTCCTAGCCAGCCCAGGAGACGCATCACCTGATGCTGACAGTGCGTACTCGCCACACGTACTCCCTCCGCAATGTCACCACCGAAGGGGGGGGCAGAGAAAGAAAAGAACGTTACGCCCGTGGCTAGAACAGTGCCGACGGGGCAGAGCCGGTCGATCCTCAGAGGCTTCCCGCGTCGGCGATGACCGTAGCGCTGTCGGCAGTGGGGCTGGTGACGGTGACGGTGAAGGTGTCGGTCGGGGGACCGCTGATGATGGCGAATTCGAAGCTGACCCGTCCCGCCGATTCACCGGAGCTCAGGCCGGGCTCGCCGTGCCAGGTGAAGATGATCGTTCCCGGCGCGCCGTCTCCCAAAGCCTGAACCAGGGTCCAACCGGGTGAGAGCTGCACGGAGAAGGCGGAGTAGGTGGTGTTCTCGGCAGGAATCAGGGTGACGAAGGCGGTGATGTCGGTGACGAGCTGACCGGGTGCCGAGCGCGCAAGAAGCGGGGTGAAGGTTCCGCCGTACCCGACTGTCGTTCCGTTCGTGAAGCTGGCGAAGTCGAAGCCGAGTGCGGCGGTCGTCGTAGACGCGACGGCGGCAGGTGCCGAGGTCGCGGCGACGATCACGGGCGCACTCCACAGAACGGCGGTTGCGACCGAGCGGCGAGTGAGGAAAGAGGAGGTGGGCATGATCGGGAGTGTCCTTTTCGAACGGTCGAGGTGGGGTGCGGCGTGCTTTCTGGCGATCGCGTCCTACCGAAGTGGAGCGCATCCGGGACGAAGTCGCCAACGCCGGTTGGGTGCTTCGTGGTCGGAGAAAGGCTGTGAGCGGAAGCCAACAGCTCTCGTAAAGAAGAGACCCATGGTGAAGCATGCCAGCCACGCGTCACCGATGGCCGGTTCCGATGTCCCCCCGTCAGAGTTTGCGGAGTTAAGGGGGTCGGCTGCCCCTGCACTCGGCGGCGTGGGTGTTATTTCGCGGTGATGGCGAAGAGTCCGCCGATGCCGACGGTGTAGAGCGCGAGGACGATCAACGAGTCGATTCCCATGCCGGCGATGCGGCGGTGGGTCGGAAGATCAGTCCGACGATGTAGACGAGGGTGAGCAGGGCGGCGAGAGCGGTGAGGTAGATGTCGGACGAGTTCGCTTGCGGGAGGACTGCGGTGCCGGAGAGGACGGTGGCGACGAGGAACAGGACGGGGAGGAAGGCGTTGCCGCCGAAGATGTCGCTGATGGCGGAGTTGTCGTCGCCCTGCTTGATGGCTTGCCGCCCGGTTGAGATCTCGGGGAGGGAGGTGGCGAGAGCGAGCACGGTGGCTCCGAACAGGACCCCTGAGAGACCGAGCTGCGAGGATGCTGCGTCACCGGCGCGCTCGAGTGCGACACCGGCGAGGAGGGTCGCCGCTGCGGAGGTCGTGAACACGATGGTTGCCTTGCGTGTGCTCATCGGGTGCGTTTTCTTCTTCGCGGGGGATGCTGTCGCGTCGGGGGCCCGCCCGTCCTCGTGCCAGGGGAGGTGCTTGCCGGAGCGTTGTACGAGCAGCAGCCCTACGACCCAGAGGCCGGCGATGAGGACGACGTCGGGGGTGAGGCGCAGCACTTCCAGTCCGGAGGGCAGCTGGCTGCCGGCGATGACGACGGCGAGCACCGCGACGACCACGAGCCCCTCGAGCACGAGTGTGAGGGACGCGGCACGGTAGGTGAGCGGCTTCGCACCCTTTCCGCGTTTGCCGAACAGGTCGAGGACGACGAGGACCACGGTCTGCAGTTCGATGCCGCCGAGGATGTTGCCGACCGCGACGTCCAGGTTCCCGGAGAGCGCGGCGGACACTATGATCGCGATCTCCGGCAGATTCGTCGCGACCGCGAGAACGATCAGACCGCCCAGCGCACTCCCCAGGTGCAGACGCGCATCCAGAACGTCCGTGGCCTTCGACAACTGGATGCCGGCGATCCACACCACTGCGGCGGCGGCGAGGAAGATGACGACGAGAACGACGAAGGGCAGACCATCCATGCAGTGAGTGAACTGCGCCGACGACGATTCGAGACCCCTTTGCGCCTGAGCTGCTTCTCACCGTTTCGCGCGCGGTGGTTTCCGTGGTGATCGGTTCGACCGCGTGCCGGATGACTGCTGGCGGATGACGCAATCCCCTTCACGCGCACCCGTCGTACCGGCTGAATACCGGTGACGGGACGTCGAATCGGTGAGCTCGCATCGATCCGAGAGGCCCCCATGCTTCCCTCTGCCACCGCTCCTTGGACTGCCATACTCACTGATGGTGAGCACTCTCTGATCTACTACTCCCTGGTCGTCGCCGGGCTCGCGCTGCTGGCGTAGGCGGTGAAGACGTGGGTGTCGATCCCCGAGATCGGCACCCGTTATCGGCCGTTGAAAGCCTGCAGAAGAAGAGAGAGTTTCGATCGATTGGGCGCGTCACCATTGGCTAGATAATCTTCCCGTGCGGCTGGCGGACTAGTGTCTGCGGTGCCCACGGATTGGGATCGCTGCTGCTGCGCGGTCTGTTGTCCGCTGGCGGCAGCGGTTCAGTCGTTAAGTGGCCTCACCTCGACCGATTGGTTCGATGCTGGTCCCGCCCGGCTGCGGATTGGTTTGACGGTGAGATTTCGGGTGCGCTGCGCCTGTCTAAGCGGATTCCCGCTGCACGAGCCTTGCCGGAAGGATCGGCTGGCGCTCGACCTCGTGACCCGTGACCACGGCGACGACGGTCTCGGCGGCGACGCGGCCCACGTCCTCGAGTGGCTGACGGATCGTGGTCAGCGTCGGGTCGGACGTGGTCTTGATGACGACGTCGTCGAAGCCGACCACGGAGATGTCGGCAGGGACGCTTTGGCCGGATGCGTGTAGCGCGCGCATCGCGCGGTTGACCGTGAGGTCGGAGGAGGCGACGACGCCGTCGAGATCGGGGTGGCGCTGCAGCCGCCGCGCCATCGTCGCTGAGCCTCTCGAGGGACATGATGAAGAGCTCTAGCGGTTGGGGCGTGCGTATGCGGCGGCCGCGACCACGCGCTCAGAATCTCGGCGCAGAAGATTTACGAGGACGGTCGGTAATTTTCGATCTCCCGCCAAGAACCACCGTTCCACATCGGACCCAGCACGCGCGATCCACCGAGCTCGAGCAGCGCCGACGCTCGGCTCTTCAGCAATCGCATCAGCCCGCTCCACCACGAACTCGAGATACGCCAGCGAACCTGCCTTCTTCATCGCCGGCTGTGCGTTCAACGAGAACGTCGCCGAAGAGCCATGCCAGAGCACCCACTCCGTGTGAAACCCGAACCGTTCGGGTGGAGACGTCGGCTCCTGCGGCCACTTCACCCAATCAGGGTCGACGCCCTGACGCCGCAGCCCCACGCTTTCGAGGAGACGCACTAGCGCCTGAGCCCGAGGAAAGACCGATTCTTCCGGTCCCCGAGATGAAAACGACGCCCGCAAAGGAAACCCCGACGCCCGTAGATCCCACCCCGCGTCTTCTGGGGACACCCACCGTCCACCCTGTACCGCGCGCACCCATCCCGCATGCTCAACAGCCGTCGCCAGCGACTTGACGTCGCCCAAAAGGCGCCCCTGAGCCGCCAGCCGCACCAACACTGCCAGCGGCCTCAGAGAACCTCCTCTCGTGTGCACACCATCACCGAGCTTCAGTCGCGCTGACGATGACGACCGTGGAACGCCATCGTTCACAGTTCTTGCGCGGGGTCGGACGTGTCCTGATGGAGGAAGGCGTGCAGCTGTTGACTGAGGAGATCGGCGAGGCCGGGGTCGATGGCGCCGGGTTCGCGGAGCGCGGCTAGCAGTTCGTGGACGGCGTCGTTCGTTTCGTCCGGAGGTACTGGGGTCGAGTCGGCGGGCATGGGGCTTCCAGGGTGGGTCAGGGGAGCAGGATGTCGACGGTTTCGGGTTGCCGGCCTCACTGCAGGGGGTGTGCCACTGTAGAGCGCGATGCTCAGAACTCGCGACCCCCGCTCGCACACCTTGACCACGAGCGGTAGGCGACTGCCACGCAGGAACCAGTGGCGCATCTGTTACGTGAAGGACTGCAGGGTGGTTTAGGGTCGCGTCATGTACGAGAAAGCGCCTGCGCGAGCGCTATCGATGCCCAGCTTGCGGGAGGCAGCGGCGGAGCTGGCGGGCCCGGTCTACACCTTCGCTCCGCAACCTCGAGTGGAAGCGTTCGCGGCATCTCCCGGTCGAGCATCGGGACGGGTCGTGAAGATGTGCCTGTCGTACTCCTACTTCCGCTTCCCCGAACGTCAAGAGGATCCCCGCAACTTCGTGCCCCTGACGCCCGCGCAGAAGACGGCCATCGCCCGCGCCGAAGGATCGTCCCTGCCCGAGGAGTTACGTGATCAGATTCGTCGAGCTCGTTTTCCGACTCTTTTCGAGGCCGTCCGCACCTCGCTCCCGATTCCAGCCGAACGTGCTCACCCGCTGGAGTCTCGCCTGGAAGCGCACATCGTCGATGTTCTGCAAGCCATGTTCCCGGGACAGCCTCGACCTGAGCGCTCCCGTAGCCCGCGCTCAGCACCGCTGGCGAACTACGACGTGCACCGCGGTGTCCCGCTCCTCATCGACGGTGAAGCGTGCAGGGCGTACCGCGTCGACATCGTCCCGCACGTCGTCGCCGTCGGCGCCCGTGTCGACGACCGATACTTCACCGCCGTAATCCCAACGGGGCTCTACCCCAATATCACTCTTGCTTTCGCCACCCTCTAAGCAATGGAGCCTCGCCACCCCGTCGGAATGGCTCTCCCGCCCCCGCAGGCGAGCCGCGGTGTGAGCTGCGAGCGAAGGCGGGCTCGGCGTGAACATCGCGACCCGTAACGACCTCAAAAGGGAGAGGGCCAAGCCCGCGATGGCTAGACGCAAAGTTGCGTGCCGCCGCGTCGACCCCGCCGGCACTGGCCGGGTTGAGGTGAGGAGTTGGATCGGTGGTTATCGGTTGGCGCCGGAGAGGGTGCCGATGGTTTGTGTGTTGGGGTCGACGACGAGGCAGGAGATGAGGCGGTCGCCGGGGCTCTGCCAGGACTCTGGGGTGGGGGAGAAGGGTTCGCCGGAGAACAGGCCGTCGGCGCCTACCGCTCGTTCAGTAGCTTCCTGCTCGGCCAGCTGCTTCTGCAGTCAGCGGTTCACGGGGCTGAAACGAGTCCGGTGGAGGAGCCCCTTGACGAAGGCGATGCTGCAATCTCTCAAGGCGATGGCAGCGTCTCGCTCGACTCTGCTCCCGAGGTTCGCCGGTTGCGCGTCTTGCTCAGCGAGGACCGCAGCGCCGAAGAGTTCGAGACCTCCCTCGAGACGCTCCTCGACCGTCTGGATCGGGAGCTGTCGCAGTAGCGCTTGTCGGGGTACGGCGAGCAGTAGCGAGAGAGGTCACGCGTTCCAGTCGGAGAAGCCGCTGGTGAGGTCGAAGTCCAGGGCCGAGGTGAAGTCTGCGTCGTCGTGATCGCCGTCCTCGGTGACGTCGACGGGTTCGATGAACACCGGCATGCTCGGGGTGATCAGCGCGGATGTGGCGTGTCCGTGCGTGCCGGGGATGTCGATCATTGCGCCGCCCGTGCGAGCGGCGTGCTCGATGCGGCGTTCGAACTCCGCGAGGTCTGTTTGCTCAGGGAGATAGAAGTGCCTGGTGCCGATCGTGAGGTCGAGTAGTCGCACGAGTCCCCCGTTCTGCTGCGTGCTCTCACGGTAGGTGCATTCAGTTGCCGAGGAGCAGGGCCTTGCCGGGGGAGGGGGACGCGTGCGAGAGGGGTTACGGCCGTGCTAGTTCTGCATTCCGGTCGTCGGCCAGGTTCAGGCCGCCCGAGCTGTTCGCCGCGGACACCAGGTGCTCGATCCACTCTCGATTGACGCTCGGTGTGCGGCCGCCGGCGTACTCGAAGTGGATGGGAACGCCGTTGTCGATCCAGAGCGCGTGCCGGCCCTCGCCGGTCTCATGTCCGGGGCGCCAGAAGACGAAGAACGGCTCACGACGGCGCAGCTTCAGCCCGGTGACGACTTGAAGGTGGAACAGGGTCCGGTCCTCCAGCGGGAACGTTTCGCTGCCGTAGTGAAGGTGGCCCATGCTCCGCGTGTCTCCCTGCCGTTCGAGGCCGTAGCTTTACGGCGTAAGCAGAGGATATCCGTGCGCTGATCCGGCCGCACCTCCATCAGAAGGCCCGAGCTGCCACTCATCTACGCGCTGGCACGGGCAGGAGATCCACACTCCGCCTTCCTCCACGGAGGCATCAAATCTGCCCACTAGGTCGGCTTTCGACACATCCTCAACCGTGGATTTCGAACCACGTCGTCGACCGTCACTCTCGTCAGCCCTACCGCTTCGACGACGTTTCGTATCGTGTACGTGCTCTTCGAGCGCTTCAAGCTGTCGACGTCCGCTTCGGTGGGCGCGGACGGGGCTGTTTCACTCGCGCATGTCAGCGGTGCACCGATCCGGCGGTTGCGCGCAGGGTCTTCGATGGTGCCGGTTGGCGGAGGGGCATTGATTCAGTCAACTCGGACGATGCGCGATAGAGGGCTCTGGTGGTGGAGGCGAGGAGTAGGGCGAAGGCGATTTCGAGGGCATCTGTATCCCTGAGCAGGATCCGCTCATCGTGGCCCGCCAGCCACGCTTCGGTGCGAAAGCACGCTGATTGACCAGCCGCGTTCATGCGAGTGATGCGTCCAACCGCGGGGGCATGACGGTAGTGGCGCGCGATCCACCGGTTCTCGTGCGTCCTCCGTAACAGCATCCCGCGTCCCTTCCTGCGCTCGCCCTGTGTGTTCAGGATGGAGTGTCGACGTTACGAACGGCGGTCGGGCAGGTCACGGTTAGCCGCGGCGTTTGCTCGTGCTAGTGACGCGAGCGCTGGTACTTGTTCCGTGAGCGGTGATGGAGGGGAACGAGTGGGTCTTTGTTCCCTCCTCTGGGTTCTGCGTGCACGTCGGTCCGCTGTCCGGGGGCCGGGGCGGCGCCTCCGCTCGGTCGGGACGTCGAAGGTTTCCTGCAGTGGTGGGGTCGGGTTCGGGGGTGAGGTGGAGGGAGAGTCGGCGGAGTTCATCGGCGGATTCGTCTTCGACGCGGTCGAATTCAAGGCGCAGGATCTGCTGGGTGGCGATCATGGCGAAGGATCCCGTGCCGCGTTCGACGGGGAGGAAGTGGCGGGTTTCGAGGTCGTTGGCGAGTTTGTGGCGGTCGCCGTGGAAGGTGCAGATGTGGTTGGAGGAGGCGGGTTCGTCGCGGAGGTAGATGACGAGTCGGAGGGTGGGCACCGTGCCTCTTGTCGTGGTCGGGGGCACGAGGAGAGTGCGTCGGATGGGGTGGTGTGAGTGTGGCGCGGTCCGCGCAGAGCAGCGCGGGTCTGGCTGCGGGTGGTTAGCCGTCGAGTTCGGCGGTGGCGAGTCCGTAGTCGACTTCGGGGTGATCGACCCCGGCGTAGATGAAGCCGAAGGGGTTCTCGCCGCCGACGATGGAGTTGTAGACGCCGGTGACGGTGAATGTGCCGGTGTCGGGGTCGATGGGGACGGTCAGGCCGGCGTCGCGGCGGAGGTCCACTCGTCCGGGGGAGGGTTCGGAGAAGCTCAGGACCACGGTGTCGGGGAGGGGGCCTCCTGTGACGGCGACGGTGCCGGTGAGGGTGGGGAAATTGACTCGGGTGCCGGTGCGGGTGCCGCGGTATTGGCGGGGGTTCCAGTTAATGGATCCGGAGCGCGGCTGCGGGTCGGTGACGCTGATACTGGCGGTGCCGACGGCGTAGCCGTCGGCGGTGGCGATGACGGTGCCCGTGCGCACGGCGGAGGGGCAGGTAACTTCGGACACCACGAAGGTGCCGTCCTCGTTGACGAGAACTGAATCGGGGCCGCTAAAGCCGTCGCTGTAGCTGATCAGCACAAAAGCGGGGTACACGCCGGCCGAGGTGGAAGAGATGGCGCCGGTGAGGGAGATGTAGCCGAGTCCGGTCGGGTTGACGTACTGAGTTGGTGAGAATGCGATTGTCCCGCCTGTGGAGGCGGCGAGGGCGGGGGTGGCGAGGGCTGCGGCGACGACGGGCGCGGACCAGGCGACGTGCTGCACGACCTGCCGACGGCTCGGGCCCGACTGCGAGGCGGAGTTGTCGATGCTCATCAGTGATTCCCCTCATGCCCCGTTCTGCACTCGAACCGTTCAAGGAGGAGGAGGAGCGTGAAAAGCCTTGCAGATGCCCGCGGAAGGCGCTGGCGTGGTTGCGCAGATGACGCGCTGACGCGGGGTCCTACTCAGGGGGCGGACTGTGACGTGAAGAACGAGACGAGGCGGAGGTGTGTGTCCGCACCGCGTCGAACGCGTCCGACAGGGTGGTGAAGTCGCCGATGAGGGGAGCGGATGCGGGGACGACATGGAACTCGGTCGCTCGGAACAGATCGGCGCCGTCCTGCGTGAGCCGAGTGATCACGGCGCGAGCGGGAGCGGAGTGCGTGTCACGCACCACCCACCGGCCCTCGTGTGTGGGATACAGGTCCATCTCCACAGCCTGCCACTCGAGCACACGTCGCAGCACCGTCTCTGACGGCACGCTGCGGTGCGGTCTCGCCTCACGGGAGGAGGTGCGTGCGAATGTTCTCGGCCACGTCGTTCCCGTCGATGACAGCAAATCCCGTGATCGTCCCACCTTGGGCAAGATCGAGGGCTGCTCCGGGGAAGTGGGCGAGGAGCGTTGAGTTGCGGTCTTTGATGCGGGTGGGGTCGTAGTAGACGTGGGTGCCGGTCGCGAACTCGAACGTGTAGGCGGTGGTCTCATGGGCGGAGATCCGGGCGATGAAGTACTGCACGAAGGTGCCGCGTTCGTTGCTGACGCGGAGTCCGTAGGAGAACCAGCCATTGGGTTGCTGCATCGGCAGCCGCTCACCGAGCTCGAACATCACCGCCACATCGTCGGCGAGGATTTCGACCCATACGCCCAGGAGCTCGCGCGGGCCTTGTGCTCTCACTCCCACACCCTAGGCCGCTTACCGCACCTCTAGCGTGTCGCGCGACCCGGAGGCGCGATGAGCGCAGGAATCACGCGAGATCGTCCCGCTCGATGTGCATGCTCGCCGGTGTCGGAGCGAATATATCGCCAGAGCGCGCCAGCTCCGAGCCGCGCGGGAAGTGCAGGTACGGCAGGATCGCGGGGTCGCAGTTCGCGACGAGGTTGACCGAGTGCACGAACAGGTTGCTCCAGTCGTTGAGGTAGTCCTCCGACTCGTCGCCGGAGAAGAATTGCCACCCCATGTCCGCGTCCGCAATGCTCGTCAGCGTGCGCCGCATCAGACCGACCGGTAAACCGTCATCAACCACCCGGGCCGACACCCAACACCCGTCCAGCGTCGCAAGCTCCTGCAGCGGCCGAGCCATGGTCTGCGCGAAGACGCGGCGGCGCGGTTCGCGCCGGCGGAAGCGGTCAACCCACATGCGCTCACCCTACGAACATTGAGCCAAGGTCACAGCCTCCCACTCCGGGCGGGTGAGCGTGGACGACCGTCAGCGTCACGGCTTGTAGGGGGACCACTCTTGTGAGGGCAGTTCGCGCAGCTCCTTGTTCACCCAGACCCGCCAGCACGTGTTGGTGCGCTCCTGGAAAGCGCCGCCGATGGTTTCGTGAGACCAGCCGTCGCGCGATTGGATCCAGCGCACGAGCCAGACCATCTGACCGGCCAACGGCTCAGTGTTGCGCGACATGTGCTCATCATCCCGGACGCCTGCCCGCGCAACGTGTGCGCGTCAGTAGTGGAGCTGTGTGCTCCATCCGTCTCGGGCGCGACCTGTCCACTGGGTGTAGTACAGGCCGCGCTTGTTCAGGAACGGCCCCACGTAGTCCAGGCCTGCCGGCTGGTCTGAGTTGGCGCGAACGAAGAAGTTCTCGGGGCCGAAAAGCGGGAGCCCGGTCTCGGCGAACGTGGTGTCGGTCCCGTCAAGGATCGTGAGGCGCCACTGGTCCCCGACGTACTCGACCGTCGCCGTCTCGGCGGAGCTGAAGTCGTTCATGCGCGGAGCATAACCACCGCACGTTACGCCTGCTGTCGTTTCGCTCGAGTGCGGCTTCTTCCCCTGGGAAGCGGCCCGACGCAGCATCCCCCGACGCGGGCCGGGCCGCTACTCCCGGCTCGGGGGCCGAGCCGCATCCGAGCTGGGAGCACTGGGGCCGGAGCGAACGGCACTCCGTACGTGCTCCACCGTAGGCGCCGCCTGCGCCTGCGGGAGGAGGGTTGACGGCCCTGAGCAGTAGTCGGCGGATGGTGCTCTCGGCCGCGCTGTGTGACGCGGCCGAGAGCAGAGCGACACCGACGACCCCGCGTCGGTCTGCCGCATGCGGCGTCAAGGTCCCCACTTCTCAACCGCACCGCCACTTTAGACACGAAATGCCGAGACGGTGAGTGTCAGGGGAGCGAGTCGAGCAACTCCTGTCAGCGCCGCTCGGCATCCTGACGGCTGGCCGCGCCTCGCCTGCGCAGCTCGCTGACGACCGACTTTGAGGCTGCCAAAAGGGCGCGCTCGTCTTGCGCGTCGGCATCGACGGGAACGACGACGAACGCACTATGGGCGTTCACCGTCATCCGAACCTCCATGACCTGCCCATCCACACGCAGCGCGGGAATAGCGACCGATTCCGAGTGATCGCCGGCGGCGATCGAACCGACGAAGGCGAGGAGGGCCGCGCACACATCGTCGGTCGTGGTGAACGTCGCGGAAGCATGAGTCATCTGCTGCATTCACCGATTTTTGTAGCCCGCTTTCATCCGCGGTGAGCAGCGTTTGAAGTGCGACGAGACCGAGAGGGCGAACCGCCCGTGCTGCGTCCTGTCTGGCGTTCTCGACTGCCTTCAGCCTCGCCTGCAACCTGATCGACTGACGACAGGCCGCCAGCGGAGTGCCAACGGCCTGCCTCCGCCAGCGGGGTCCGGGCTGGCCCTGCTGACACTAGCTCTCCCATCTGTCGTCATCACCTACGCGATGTAGCGCTCCGGTGAGCGTTCGGTAGGGGTCGGCTGATCGGAACTCTTCCCGCGGTGAGCATCTTCTGAGGCCATCCATCCGATAAGCGGCGCGACGCCGGAGGCGGGTGGCCGTCAAGAGTGCCCCGGAGGGGCATCCCGGAGGGACGCGCAGCGCTATTGACGGTCGGCCGGCGTAGGCAAGAGTGAAGCGTCGGATGGACGGCCGGACCGCAGCCGGCGCGCACGTCGGGGGAACGGAAAGACCCCCGCGAGCATGAATGCTCGAGCGGGGTCCTCCACAGCGACGAGGGGGATCGTCGTGCGCGATCAACCTACTCGTTCGGCCACGACGCCAGGGCGTCGCGAGGGACGATCGTCGGTACTCCGTCGATGGTCTGGATCGTCGTGCCGGGTTCTCCGAGTCCGGCGGCGTGTGCGACCGCTGCGAGGACCAGGCGCGTGTGTTCGAGGTCGAGGCCGGCGACGTCCTCGCGGAGGTCGACGGGGACGCCTTGTCCGAGGGACGATGCGATCCGCGCGACGCGCTGTTCGCCTCCGCTGAGCGCTCCGTTTTCGTAGCCGAGCCGGTCGAAGTCGACGGCGCTCGTCTGCCAGGCATGGTCGGTCTTCACCCACGGTGCACCGGCGTACACGAGGCCCGATCGGATCAGCAGTTCGACGGCGGCCGCGAGCGGGTTAGACCCCTCCGCCCAGGCGCGGACCTGACCGTGGAGCGCGGCGGAGTCGTCGTCGATCATGCAGCGTTCTCGATCGACTCGGAGCTGTCGCTCTCGGTCGACTCAGCGGTGGTTCCCTCCGCCGACGTCGTGCGCCGTGAGCGGGTGACGCGAGCGCGAGGCTGCTCGGGTCGCGGCACTCCTGCTGCGCGGAGTTCCTTCTCCGACCAGCCGGCGGCGAGGGCGTCCGCCCACGCCTTGCTGTGCCGGTTCTGCGCGTCGCTGAGGGCGGCGCGTGCGGTGTCGGTGTCGTTGGCTGCGGAGACGATCGTGCGGACCGCCTCGACGCGCTTCTCGACGCTCTGTTCGAGCAGTCGGCGGGCGGCGTCGGCGGCGTCGTCAGGGTTCCTCGTGTGGTCGCTCATGCGGAAAGGCTAGCCGCCACCAGCGTCATCCGGAAGGCGCGGACTGAGCGTCTCGGCTTCGGCTTTGCCAGCCGAGACGCTCAGGTGTCCTTCGCACCACGAGTGCACCCGATTTAGGCTTCGGGCGAGAACAACTTTTTTGGAGCAAGCTGTCAACTTAGGTGCCCTAAGTTGCTTGCCGGCCTGGCGCTGCGCTGGGCCGGTGCGCATACTGGTCGTATGGTCCCCGCTGGTTGGCGGGTTCGCTGCGCTGGGCCGAAGGACGGGGATGTAGATGACGGAGTCGAGCCGGTTGTTCGGTCGGAAGCGTCGTCCGAACGTTCCGCCGGAGCAGCGTCGGGAGAAGAAGTACGTCGTGCGGGTGTCCCCGGATGAGGACGCGATGTTGCGTGCTCGTGCTGAGGTTTTGGATGTGACGGTTCCGCGGTTGATGTTCGAAGCGGCGATCGATCCGCAGGTGCGTTCGGATGTGGAGTGGAAGTCGGTCGGTTCGGAGCTGATGCAGCTTCGGACGTTGATGGGGCGGCTTTCGAGCAACATGAATCAGCTCGCTCGGTTCGCGAACACGGAGGGCCGTTTCCCGGAGGAAGCTGTGCAGGTGGCGGCGGAGTACCGGGCGCTGGTGTCGCGCGTGAATGAGACGCTGCGACGACTGGCCGGCCAGTGATCCCGAACGTCACGTACGGCGGGGACATGGGCGGTCTGGTGCGCTACCTCGCGGGGGAGGGGCGCGCGAACGAGCACACTGAGCAGCACTTGATCGCGGGGGACCCGGCGATCATGGCGATGCACGGTGAGAGCGTCCTCGACCAGGCCGAGGCCGCCGCGATCGCGGCGGAGTTGAACGAGTACAAGAACTTTTTCGGCGTCGACGTGACCCGCCAGGAGAAGGTGTTCGACAAGGACTCCGGCGAGCAGATCGGCAGCAAGCGCGTCGCCGCTGGTGTCTGGCACTGCTCCCTCTCGCTGCGTGCGGAGGAGGGGCAGCTCACCGATGAGCAGTGGGGACGGATCGCGACCGATTTCGTGGACCGGATGGGGTTCGCCGGTGAGTCCTCCGGGAAGGCGGACTGCCGGTGGATCGCGGTGCGGCACGGCCTGTCGAAGAACGGCAACGATCACATCCACATCGCTGTCTCTGCGGTGCGCGCCGACGGGACGAAGGCGCACTTCGCGTACGACAAGGCGCTCTCGCAGCGGGTCAGCCGGCAGCTGGAGAAGGAGTACGGGCTCGAACCGTTGCACGCGCCGGAGCGTGAGCTGGGGGAGCGCGGCGTGCGGCCGGGCGCGCGCGAGTCCGCGCAGCGCCGCGGGGCTGTCGAGGTCGACGCTCGCCGGCTCGAGCGCGCGGTGCGCTCGTCGGCATCCGCGTCAGCGGATGAGGCGGAGTTCGTTCGTCGGATGCGTCAGGCCGGCGTGCTCATCCGCCCGCGCTACGCGGCAGGCCGCGACGACGTCGTCGCCGGCTACTCAGTCGCCTTGCGTCCCGAGAAGGGCGCGCCGGTGGTGTGGCACGGCGGCGGGAAGCTCGCCCGGGACCTCACTCTTCCGGAGCTGCGGAAAGGTTGGCCGGACTCACCACAGTCCGCGCAGACAGCAGTCGATGAGTGGCGCGCGACAGCGAAGAACCCGTGGCGCTACGAGCCCGTCGCACCTGGCCGCGAAGCGACCGAACTCTCCAGCGACCTCTACTCCTCCTACGCGGAGGACATGGGGCGGCTGCACGACTACCTGAGTCGAGTGGACCCCTCCGATCGCGCGACCTGGGCGCACGCAGCCCGCGAAGCATCCGGCGCCTACGCCGCCTGGTCGAGGCGCCTCGAGCCGACACCCGGGCCGCTGGCCGAAGCGTCACGGACCCTCGCCCGCTCCGCGCATCTGCGTACGCACGAGTCGACGCCGCGGCCGGCGGCGATGCCGTCGATGGCCGGCACGACGATGCTTATCCTCGCGACCGCCGGGAAGCGGAACAAGGCCGCCGAGGAGGCCATGCTGCTGCGCCAGATCGTGCGCACCACGCGAGCGATCATGGACGCCCACAAGGCCGCCGGTGACGCCCGCCGTACCCGTGAGCTTGCAGGGACGATCCGGAACCAGTTGAAGACGGTCCACGAGGGCTACAGCGCGCAGATCCAGAAGAACGCCTGGGATGCGCTACCCGAGGACACCCGCCGAGCGCGCGAGACAGTGCAGGCGAGCTTCGCGACCGGGACTCCCGTCCCGACGAAGCTCACCAAGGCCGAGCCGAACGTCACCACGATCGCTGCGCCGCAGCACGGCACCGAGCCGCGCGAGCGCGACGGACACGACCGCTAGACCGACACCAGTGAAGGGGAGGAATCACTATGGCTGACGACGACGGAGGCGTGGAAGAGTCCATCAACTCGTCCGCGCGGATCGCGCTCACCATCGCGATCCAGCTCGGCGAGAAGCTGGCCCGCGCATACCAGGACGCGATGCGCGAAGCGGAGCAGCGCAGCGCCATCGAGGCGCGCGAGCTCGCAGCCCGCTACGAGGGCGAGCGGGCGTCCGCACGGCAGGCGGTGACAGTCGTGAACGATCCCCAGTGGTGGGATCAGGCGAGCGTGCGCGACGTCGCCCGCGTCGCGGAGACGGCGACCGCGTGGAAGGACGCGGACCCGCAGCTCGCGTCCGCCAGCGCACTGATCGCGGCAGAGGCGAAAGAGCGCTACGGCGTCGACGTCGCCACGCTGCAGGGCATCGCACGCGACACCCCGACCGAGCTGAACCTCGCGAAGCAGTGGGCCTCCACTGCCGCGCCCGATGGATACCACCGACACGACGATGACCGGCTCACCATGCCCGTCGGCGACATCCGCGAGCCCGACCCTTCGGCGGAGCGTGCGCTTATCGCGGACTACCGCGCGGCGGTCGCCGGCGACGTCCCCGCACTCGAGCTGAGCGTCGCGGAGGAGTGGAAGCGCGCCAACGATCCAGTCGGCTACCAGGACTACCGCGTTGAGACAGCCATCGCCTTCGATGACCATGGCCGCGCGCAGTCGGCGGATCCGGCGGTGGCTGAAGCCGCGCGCGCGGCTCTCGTGCAGGAGTGGCGCACCGACCAGGCCGGCGGGCTCACCGTCGCCGCAGCGGACGCCGAGCGGGCTCAGTCTCAGCGCGACATCACTGAGGCCCAGGTGATGATCGCGGAAGCTGACCGCCTAGACCGCGCCAGCGACGCCTCCTTCCCGGCCACTTCGTCAGAGATCCCGATCGACTCCGCACGACGTGCCGATGAGCTCGAGCAGCGAGCCGCTCAGTACGACCGCGAAGCGGAGGCCGGCGGGACCCCCGCGCAGAGCTCCGAGGAGCTGCGCAGCCTCGCTGAGGACGCTCGTGCCCAGGTCGCGCTCTATCGAGACGACAGCGGCCAGCAGAGCACCTCTGACGGCGCTCCCGCGCCCGCCCAGGAGGGGCGTGCGGCCGCGGCACGCTCCGAAGGAGCGCTTGCGTACGACAGTGCCGAGCGTCGGGCGCGCACCGCAGCATCGATGCAGGCTCAGAACGTTCCGGAGAAGCAGGTCAACGCGCGGATGACCGTTGACGCCTCCTTCGCGACTCCTGCGCGCGGCGCGGAGGCCACGAAGCGCACTCGCGTCCCCTCGACCCGAGGCGCGCGCGGCCAGATTGCGCAGATCGAACGATCCGAACCGGGCCGCTGACCCACCAGCAGAGGAGGGTCCCCTCGACACCGCTTGGTGTCAGGGGGCCCTCCTCTGCGGGTGGGCATGTGCCCAAGCCATCGAGCCAACGCAGTGTCGATCCAAATCCATGACCACAGATCGTGAGCGCGGAAGCGACGTTGGCGAAGACGACGTCGAAATCGAGGTCGACCTGGACTGCAGCGGGTCCTGCGCCGACGGCACCCGTCGCTTCACTGTCATCAGGGTGGTCAGCTTCCCACTCAGCGCCCCTCTTTGCGCGTCAGCGGCCCTAGCGTGGTTGACATCCGTCAACCCCGGTGTAGTCTTTCAGTTGCAAACTTGCGCTCGTCCGGCTTAGGTCCGATTGGTGCAGGGACCCTCTGTGTAGCCGCGGCAGCAGGGGGTTTGCTGTTTAAGTCACTGTCACCTGGAAGAAGCGTTTCGTGGCACGCAAGGGCTCGATGTACGAGTCGTCACTGCGTGCGATCCACTGCCGAGTCGCCCACGAGACGACGTCAGGTGCCCAGAGCAGTGATTCTGTCGCCGGTGAGCCCTGGTACACGAGTAGGGTCTCGTGGATAGTTCCAGCAGCTCGCAGCGCGTTGATTGTGCGTCCGTCGAAGTTCTGCTGATGCGTGTCCCGTCGGCGCTCCAAAACGACGAGCCCGGTGGGCTCGAGCATTCCGTTGTTGCACAACGCGCCGAGGAGAGCCCCGAAACAGGCCGCACGCGCACCTTCGGCATCCGCATCCGCGGCAGTGACTGGCGTCTGCACGGCGACCACGGTTGTCGCTGCGCGCGCGAGGTACCGGGACATCTTCAAAGTCTTCTCGCGGCCGTCCTCGTCACGAGCCGCCTGGGAGGTGTGCCACCGGGTTGAATCCGCGATGTCCGTGAGCTTCGCACGAATGCGCACGATGCGATCCCGGGGTATCACGACGGCCGTGAGGATGTAAAAGCCATCCCCATGGGCCTGGCCGGCGGTGCGGTAGCTCTCATCGATGTACACAACAGCGCCGGCCGAGCGATCGTACAAGGCACGCAGATCCGCGTCGGTGAAACCATCACCATCGAAGACAGAGCCTGAGGCACTAGTAGGTGTCGTCATTCATCGTCTCCAAAGTGGCCTGAACATCGGGATTGACGACGCGACCGCGTGATCCTGCTCCGAACGCATGCCGCGAGCCTACCGACGCTCTCACCGCAACAGCGATGAACCAGGTGTAGGCGCGAGCGCCTCGTTCCAGTGCACCCCTGCAGCCGCTGCCAGACCGCTGACCGCTGACCGCCCCTGCGACGGAGTGGCCCCGCACGGGCAAAATGGGGCGATGACAACACCCATAATCGAGGTGGTCGACGACCTGGAACGGAAGGGCGCTGAAGCGTTCCTCGCTGACCATATCTCCGGAAATCTAGCAACCGTCTTCTCGGTCTCCTTGGAGCGCAGTAGCGGTGGACCGAGTTCCCTCGTCCTACGAACAGCCGATGACTCGGGCATCGCGGCGGTAGTCCACATCGGTCCACCCTTCGAGGACGCATCATGGTTCTTGAAGGCGGGTCGCGAAGACCTGGCGGAGCTTCTCATCGCAGACACACGCATGGTGAACTCAATTGCCGTGAGACCGGAACTGCGCCGTAACGGCGTTGCAAGCGCCCTACTCGCTGAGGGTGAGCGGCGGGTCATGGACGAAGGCGTGCAGCTGATCTATGGCGTGGCCAACGGCGATGCCGAGATCGACGCCTTCTATCAGCGACACGGCTACGAAGTAGGGCCGCCCGCGACGCCGATGTTGATTCGGCTTGGCGACCACCGCATATTGATGCCGCTTGACGGTGAGCAGAACAGGTGGTTTTTCAAGGTAGTCAATCAGGATCTTTCCGCACGACGGCCCTACGCGATGGTGCGCACGCCTACGGCGCGACAGGTGGAGCTATACGAGCGCGAGAGCAAGCTGAGCGACTAGAAGCGCCCGCAAGCACCCCATGTAGGGAGCGAGTCGTTCCCGCGGGAAGACGCGCGGTCGGCGGTGACTGGTCGAGGTGCACGTTCCTCGATTCGAGGGTGACGCGCCGCACCAGCGGCCGCGGTCAGGGGGCCGGGCGGGGGGGGGCTCTTCTCTCTGAGCCGAATCGGCGCTCGCGCCCGCAAATTTCCGCTCGGCCGTCGACCCGTTACGACGTTGGAGGACGATCTCGAGAACGACGGTCACGGTCTTCGACTGCGTTGCACGAAGACACTGCGGAACCGCGTGGCGGGAGCGCGCCCACGAGCCGCATAACGTCATGATGGAGTCATGGCCAGTGCGCGACTAGATGAGCCTCACGAATGGATAGGTCGCTGGTGGCGCCCGGACCAGCCGGAGAAAGTGGCTTCGGGTGTTCTGACCTTCGATCCCGCCACTGGCATCCGTCTTCGTCTTATTGGGGGGTGGCAAACTCGGCTATCGACCGAGATCGTTACCGGAGTTCTTGCCGTGCACCAGGAAATCGAGCGATGGCCAGTGGTCCACGGGCTCAGTGAAAACACTCGTCTAACGCTTATCGACCCGTTCTCTGAATCATCTAGGGGTAACTACGGAGACGACCCGCACGACCAAACTCTCCGCGCATTTACGCTCCTTGAAGGCTGTCACCTTGACACGCCCGACTCGATCGCCTTCACGGGCGCGGGTATCACCGTTGAGAATCTGACGGGCTGGGCACATCGTGGAGCCGTCGAACGTAATCTTCACAGCCCACGAGTTCCCGCCCAGACAGCCAAGAACAATGTGAAAAGTGCCCTAGCACGGGTCGGTGACATCGATGCCACGCTTACTACTTACTCAGGTTTCAGATCGCTACAGAATCGTGCAGACGGCCGCTTCGAGACGCGACATACCGAAGCCTCCGTTACCTTCTCGTCAGCCGAGAAGCGTCCTATGGAGTCGTGGCTATCCCTAGTCGCAGGCATTGCTGATATGGTCTCGATATCTACGATGTCCGCGTGTGCGGCTTTGACGATGCAACTTCAGTTGCCCGCGAACGCCGGTGAGGCCCTCGATGGCTGCAGGAACGATTTCAAAATCGTTAATGTTTATCAGGAACACATTGTGAAGCCTGACGCGGGTCGAGAGGCAATTTTCTTCAATGATTTCGTCCTGACCGAGGCAGACCTGCCATGGGACGAGCTCCTGCCCGCCTGGCTAAAGGTACGCGACCAGTTCGCTGCCGCTCGAAGCTTGATCCTTGGTCTGCGGTACATCACGAAGGGATACCTCGGCTCACGAGTCGTATCCGCCGTGGCCGCTGCTGAGGCATTCCATCGAGGCTTGGACTTACCTGCGCCGGTCCCCGCAGACGAGTTCGCGGCACTGAGAAGGACACTGCTTTCTGCGGTCCCGAAGGAGCAACGCAACTGGGTTAATGATCGCGTGCAGTGGAACGAGCCATCACTAAAACAGCGACTAGTTGATCTTGCTGAGCGCCCGGGCGCGTTCATGAGAGTTCTTGTCCCCGACGTCCTAACGTGGGCGCGAGTGGCGGGTCGTTCCCGCAATGACCTCGCTCACCACGGCGACGCTGGGGAAGACTTCGAACAGCTCCATGCAGTTGTCGAGGTAACCGCGGCTGTTGTAGTCATGAATCTACTGCACGAGGTGGGCGTTCCCGAGAAGCGCCTAGCCGACGCGCTGCAAACCCATGCGCAGTTTCGAGCTGCCGCTGAACTTGCCCGCCGCCACTTCAGCTGACAGCGTAAAAAGCATCACCTTAGAAGTGGACCGAGGAGGCCGACCGGTGCGGTCGAACGGCCAATCACCAGCCCGTTTAGCAGAGCTTTCAACGCGGCGACACGGCGACAGTCCTCCGACCGATGCTTCCCTGCAACCGAGCGGCGCCCGTATGTGGCGGGACGAATGTCAAACTAGAACATGGACATTCCGCTGAACACGATCACAACTTCAAGTGTTCCGGTGATTCCGGAGGATGGTCAAGGCCCCATCGGCACCGCAACAGGCTTTGTGGCACGTGCTGACGGGGTCGACTACCTAGTTACCAACCGGCACGTCGTGACCGGCCTGGACAATATCACCCGGCAAAGCTTGGTTTCAAGTCGTCGACGCCCAACATCCCTCACCTGGACCGTCCAAGGGACGACCGGTCGCGCTCACCACCACCAATTGGAGCTCTACGACGCCGACTTTGAACCGCGATGGAACGAGCATCCGCAGTTCGGCGCCGCTGCCGACATCGTGGCAGTGCCGCTCGGTGCAGAAGGAGTCAGTGACCTCCACATGGCGCGACCGGTCGACACGGCGCGCATGTTGTCCGCGTCGGACAGCTCGTCACCGTCCATCAATGTGACCAACACGGTATTCGTCGTCGGTTACCCTCGAGGCCATTCCGGAGGGCTCCCGGCGGCGGCTGTGTGGACACAAGGCGTCATCGCTTCGGAGCCTGATCTCAACGTCCTTGGTGACTACCCGACCTTCTTCATCGACAGCACTACCCATCAGGGGCTGTCCGGTGCTCCTGTATACGTTGCAACAGACGAGCGGACGATTTGGCATCAGGGCGTCGGTAGGACATCGATGGGTTGGCCACCCACCGCCATCTTTCTCGGTATCTACTCCGGTCGAGCGTGGGACGGTTAAAATCTGGGCTACGTCTGGAAGGCATCGGCCGTTAATGAAGTGGTCAACGCTGGATCAGCCGCGAGCTTCCCCGAACGGGATGACGCAACCTAGGCGCAGCTCGTGTCCTCCCGATGCATAGTTTCAATAGCCGATAATCGAGACTATGTCAGTTTATGCTGCAGGTGCACTGTCGCTGCGGTCTGTAGGGGCAGGGACCGAGAGGCGGTGCTTCTTCGGGTGAGGCACCGTCTCTCGCGAGACCTCGGTGTCCGAGTCGTGTTCGGAGAGGTCGATGGGGCGGTTTGGTTCGACCCTGCACAGTCGACGGGCGTGCCGATGGTCCGCAGATCCGGCGTAGTAGCGGCCGCGGTGTAGATGGGTGAACCGTGGGCCGCGGCGTCGCTGCGGGATGTGAGAGCGTGGTTCGCATGACCGCAGTGATTCCGAGTGAGTACCGGGCGACTCTGGATGAGCTGAAGCGGCATGTGCATGCTGCTCGGTTCCAGGCGCAGCGGAAGGTGAACACGGAGCTTCTGCGGCTGTGGTGGCAGATCGGGTCGACGATCCTCGAGCGTCAGCAGCGGGAGCCGTGGGGGAGCAGTGTCCTCGAGCGTCTCGCTGAGGATCTGCGGGCGGAGTTCCCTTCGATGAAGGGGTTCTCCCGCGCGAACATCTTCTACATGCGTCGCTTCGCGGCGGCGTGGCCGGATGAGGACGCAATTGTCCAACGACCCGTTGGACAATTGCCGTGGGGCCACATCACCGAGCTGCTCGACAAGCTCGACGACAAGGAGTTGCGTGAGTGGTATGCCGCGAAGGACGTCGCTCATGGCTGGAGCCGACCGGTGCTCGGGCACCAGATCAAGACCCGGCTGCACGAGCGAGAAGCTGCAGCACCGAGCAACTACGCCGGCACTCTCGCGCCGGTCGACTCCGATCTCGCTCAGCAGATCACTCGTGATCCGTACGCGCTGGACTTCCTCGCGATCGACAGCGACGCCACGGAGCGTGAGCTGGAAGAGCGCATGGTCGTCCGCATCGCGGACACCCTCCGCGAGCTCGGACCAGGGTTCGCGTTCGTCGGCCGACAGGTGCACTTCGAGGTCGACGGCGACGACTTCTTCGTCGACCTCCTGTTCTTCCATGTCGACCAGCTCCGCTACATCGTCGTCGAGCTGAAGACCACGAAGTTCGATCCGCGAGATGCGGGACAGCTCGGCTTCTACGTCGCCCTCGTTGACGACAAGCTGCGCGTCCTCGGCAAGCACGAACCGACGGTCGGGATCCTCGTCGTCACTGACAAGAACGACGCCGTTGTCCGCTACGCCCTGGCCTCCACCACCCAGCCCGTCGCCGTCAGCCGCTACGAGCTCTCCGAGGAAGCCCAAGCAGCGCTGCCCGACGAGGCCTCCATCGTCGACGCGTTCACCAGAGATGCAGCAAGTCCCGAGGTTGAGTAGCAGGCTGAGGAGCGCAGACGTCGACCCGGGCTGTGGGACCGAGAGCCTCAGGCTCTGTTCCCCGTCGAAATGGCTGACACTTCGGGGGCCCGCCTCGGTAGTGAACGCTCGACGACACCGACACGGGTGGCTAGGTTGAACAGCCGCCGAGGTGCCGGCCCGGTGACGATGACCTGATCAGTCCTGCCCGATCGAGCGATATATCTCCGATAATCGACGTTATGTCAGTTTGTTCGCACACACTCCGCCCGACGGGCTCCGAGGTGTGGTTGCACACGAGCCTCGAAACCCGCCGGAGTCACGCCGGCTAGGCGCCGGGTGCGAGGCCGAGCTGCGTGAGGATGCCGAGCTCGTCGCTGCTTCCCCAGCGCTCGGCGAGCTTGCCGTCGACGAAGGTGCTGATCTGCATGCCGCGGATCTTCACGGACTTGCCCGTCGGCGCGTGGCCCTGGAACACACCGGTCTGCGTGCCGGTCAGCGTGTAGGCGAAAGCGACGCTGTCGTCGTCCGCGACGAGCTTCTCGACCTCGAGCGCCATGTCGGGGAACGCGGTCCGCAGGTCGCCGAAGAACGCGGCGTATCCCTCCGGACCGGGTGCCTGGCCGGGCGCCGGGTCGTGATCGACAGAGTCGGGCGCGACGAGTGCGTCGAACGCGGCAAAGTCGCCGGCGTTGACCGCCTCACCGAAGGCCTGCTGGGAGGCGATGTTCTGCTCGCGAGTCATGTGCTGTTACCTGTTCTGCACCGGTCCGGTGCCTCGAGGAGTGGTGCGGGTCGTCAGCGACGGTACGCAAGCCCGTCGAGGGCGGTACAGGGCTTGCGCGCTCCCCGGGCGCTTCCCACTGCCGCTTCTCATAAGCGAGATTATGTCATCAGGTCGGAGGCGCGGTGGCGGTGGGCAGAGTGCGCCTGTGGAGTTGGTTAGCGAAGCTGACCCGCTCGCCTGATCTCATCTCAGCTCGACGAGCTACGTAAAGCGCCCGCTCGCCCCGCGTCCGGGATGTGGACAGAGCGTTGCCCGCTGGGTGTGGCCGGGTCGACGGGCCGGGCCGGACCGGGCAGCAGTTGGCGCCCGCCAGCGACCAGCCAGCTGCTACACGTTACATGAGCATTTATCCGATAATGTATCTTATGTCAGTTTATCGCGCGGTCATCCGGAGGAGTGGTGCTCTGGTCGCTCCGATGCTGTCTTCCTCGACCGGGCGGTCCGCTTGCGAGCGGTACAGTCTTAGTCCCGTCCAGGCGGAGGCGACCGAGGAGAGAGCGATGGCGACGATTAAGGACGTCGCGGTGCGTGCAGGCGTCGCTCTCGGCACGGCGTCCCGGGTGCTGAACGGCAGCACGCAGACGTCACCCGAGTCCCGCGCGCGTGTCCTCGAGGCCGCCGCGGCCCTCGACTACGTGACACATGGGCCGGCGCGGGCGCTTAGAAGGTCCCGGACCGATGTGCTGGGTCTGCTCGTGTCGGACATTCGGAACCCCTTCTTCTCGGAGCTCGCCCATGCGGCGGAGCGGGAGGCGACGAAGCACGGGTACACCGTCCTGCTGGCGAACGCCAACGAGAACGCGGCCCAGGCCGAGGACTCGCTCCGAATCTTCGCCTCTCAGCGCGTGGACGGCCTGCTGCTCGCACCGCAGGGGCCGGTCACTCCGCGTTTGACCGCTCTGATCGGCTCCGGCTTGCCCGTCGTCCTGCTGAACCGCGCCCTCGACGGCGTCGACGTTCCCCTCTTCGCTACCGACAACACCCAGGGCGTGGCATTGATCCTCGACTGGCTGCAGCGGCGTGGCCACTCCGACGTGGCTTTCATCGGCGGGCCGACCGCGTTCTCGACCGGTGCCGAGCGCAGGAGTGCGTACCTGCGAGGTAGAGCAGCGCACGGCGTCTCAACAGACGACGCCCTCCTCGAAGAGGGCGACTTCCTCGCCGACGGAGCTGAAGCCGCGATGATGCGTATCTTGGCCAGGGGCGTGCGCCCCACCGCGGTCTTCGGCGTCAACGGACCGACCACGCTCGGGGCGATGCGCGGACTGCACCGCGCGCTCGGCCATGAGTACGCATCGCGAGTGGAGATGATCTCCTTCGGCGACCTGGACTGGTTCGAATACGCCTCCCCGCGCATCAGCGCGGTCAGCACCGGCGCCGAGCAGATCGGCCGCTGGGGGGCCGCGGGAGTCCTCGCGCTCATCGCGGGCGAGCCCGTTGTGTCGAGATTCTTCGAGCCCGAGCTCCTCGACCGCTCCGGCGCCTGATCCACCGGCGCTTGCGGAGTCACCTGTATCCGTGCAAAAGTGTCGTCGTATCCGTGGAATCGTTTCCATGGAAACGTTTCACGAAGGAGTGCACAGTGCGCGCAGGAGACACCGCTGAGGTCGTCGTCGTCGGCAGCATCAACGCGGACACGACGTACCGTCTGGCCGCTCTGCCGAGGCCCGGCGAGACGGCGATCGTGCGATCCGCCTCGGTCTCCGCCGGCGGCAAGGGAGCGAACCAGGCCATCGCTGCGGCAGCGGCGGGAGCGCGGACCCGCATGGTGGGACTGGTCGGCGCCGATGCAGACGCGGACGCCGCTCTCCGATCTCTCCGCGAGCGCGGAGTCGACACCGACGATGTCGGGCGCGTGGCGGGGGCGACGACCGGACGTGCGGTGATCGCGGTGGACGACGAGGGCGAGAACTCGATCCTCGTCCTCTCCGGCGCGAACGCGCTGGTCGAGGAGACCGCCGTGGTGGCCGGACTCTCCGCGCTCTCCGCCGGCGACGCGCTCGTCCTGCAGAACGAGGTCCCCGCTGGAGCGAATCACGCGGCCGCCCGCCGCGGCCGAGAGGTCGGCGCCACCGTCATCTGGAACGCCGCGCCTGCGCCGATTACGCTCGACGAGCTCGTCCTCGAGGCCGACGTCCTCGTCGTCAACGCCCACGAGCTGGACCGCATCGCCGCCCTACTCGACGTCGACCGCGACACTGCCTCCTTTCCCGATCCGCCTCTCGAGCTGCTCCGGCGGACTGCTGTCGCCCTCTCTCCGAGCGGCCGGCTGACCGGGGTGTGCACCCTCGGCTCGGACGGCGCCGTCTTCGTCGCGGCTGACGCCTCCGGCCGGGTGCGGGCGCCTCGCGTCCGCGCGGTCGACACGACCGCCGCCGGCGACACCGTCGTCGGCTACCTCGCGGCCTCGCAGACCGCTCCGCTCGAGGAGCGCCTGCTCCTGGCCGCTGCGGCTGGAGCCGTCACTGTCACGCGCGCCGGCGCGTCCTCCTCCATCCCCGCCCTCCGCAAGGTCGAGCAGCTGCTCGCCACCACCACCGAAAGGACCGACGCATGAGAGTCGCCGTAGGAGCCGACCACGCAGGCTTCCCCGTGAAAGCGCGGGTCATCGCCGCCATCGAGGCACTCGGCCACACCGTGATCGACCGTGGAACGGACAGCACGAGCCCGGTCGACTTCCCCGACATCACCCAGGCCACGTGCGCCCCGGTGCTCGACGGCAGCGCCGACCGCGCCGTGCTCGTCTGCGGCACCGGTGCCGGCGCGATCATGGCCGCCAACAAGATCCCGGGCATCCGCTGCGGACTCGCCAACGAGTCCTACTCCGCCCATCAAGCGGTCGAGCACGACGACGCCAACGTGATCGCCCTCGGTGCGTGGCTCGTTCCGCCCGCCTTCATCGACGAGATCGTCGCCTCGTTCCTCACGGCGACCTTCGACGACGACGAGGACACGCGTCGACGCGTGCGCAAGCTCAACGCCCTCGACGAGCTCCTCCCCTCCCCTTCCCCATCCGTCTGACTCCCACCGATCAAAGGAGATCCTCTGTGACCACCACTGACTCCAGCCCGCGCGTCTCCGTGCTCGGCTCGAAGGACCGCAACAAGACGGCCCTCGCCGCCGCCCTCGGCACGAGCGTCGAGAACTACGACTTCATCTCCTACGGCACCGCTTCAGCGCTCTACTTCAGCGCGGTGTTCTTCCCCGAGAGCGACCGCTTCATCGGCACGCTGCTCTCCTTCGCCACTCTCGCGGTCGGATTCCTGATGCGACCTCTCGGCGGAGCGGTCGGGGGCTATCTCGCCGACCGCTTCGGACGGAAGCCCGTGCTCGTCGGCGCGATGCTCGTGATGGGCGGCGCCACGTTCCTGATCGGCCTGCTCCCCACGTACGCGCAGATCGGCGTCCTCGCTCCCGTCCTCCTGGTAATCATCCGCATGATCCAGGGTCTCGCGTTCGGCGCCGAGTGGGGCGGTGCGATCACCATGGCCTACGAGCACGCGCCGTGGAACCGCCGCGGCATGTACGCCGCCATCCCCCAGGCCGGCAACCCGCTCGGCATCGCTCTGGCCAGCGGCATGTTCCTCGTCTGCGCCAATCTCGAGGGAGACCTCCGCTGGCGCATCCCCTTCCTGCTCAGCGCTGTCCTCGTCGTCGTCGCCCTGGTCGTCCGCTCGAAGCTCTCCGAGTCGCCCGAGTTCGAGGATGCGAAGGCCGACGGCCGGATCGAGAAGAATCCGTTCCTCACCACCCTCCGGCGGGACTGGCGGAGCATCCTGCGCGTCATCGCCCTGCGTATCGTCGAGTCCTTCGCCTACTACTCCACGGCGACCTATCTCCTGAACTACCTCACCGAGCGATACCCGGACATCCGGCCGACCGCCCTCGGCGCGATCACCGCAGCGAGCCTCGTCGCCATCTTCACGACCTTCCTCGCCGGCTCGTTGACGGACCGGGTCGGACGCCGTCCGGTCTACATCGTCGCCTGCGTCGTCGCCATCGCGTTCGCCTTCCCGATGTACCTGCTGACCAATGACGGCCAGCCCGCACTCGTCATCGCCGTCTTCGTCTTCGGGATCGGCTTCATCCACGCCTCCCTGACCGGCACCCAGGGATCGCTTCTGACAGAGCAGTTCGGCACCTCGACCCGAACCTCCGGCGCGTCTCTGGGCTACCAGATCGCTGCCGCGCTGGGCGGGTTCGCGCCGCTACTCGCGGCTGTCCTCGTGGGCTGGCTCGGCTGGCCCGGTGCCTCGCTGCTCTACATGGTCGCGTCGGTGATCGGCCTCTTCGGCATTTTGATCACCCGCGAGACCTATGGCCGTGCCGAGCGGGCCCGTGTGGAAGCACTCGTCTCCGCAGAACGAGCATCTCTGCGCTGAGACGACCAGCGGGAGTCCTTCGCAGGTCACCTGCGAAGGACTCCCGCCGACTAGCTGGTGAGTGCGATGACGCTCGGCGGCTTCGCCTTCAGCTGACTCCTCCGTTGACCGTCAGCACGCCCGGGCTGCTCATCATCGGACAGTACCCACTCGCCGTCGGGCGTCCGTTCGCAACGTCGGTGGTTCCGGGGTGGCGCGTGAGCGCCCGGCCGGCGCCACCGTGCTCTGACCCCTACAAGCCTTCACAGCTCGCAGGGAGAGGCGGGACCTTTTCGGCTGATCAGTACGCCTCGTAGTCGTACTCCTGGAACGCGGCGACCTCACTCAGCCAGCGCTCGCTCACGAACGCGGCGTGGTCAGGATGCGCGTCGTACTCCGCGTAGGCCGAGCGATCCGCGAATACCATGGAGAACTGCCAGGCGAGAGGGCTCTTCGAGCTCACCTGCCGGTTCACGGTGAAGTCCTGCACCCTCGGGATTCCGGTCAGGATCCGTACGGCATCGGCGAGGAAGGCTGCTTCCTCGGTCGAACCAGGCGCGTGCGCGAGCCTGAAGACGACCGTGTGCTGGATGGTGGGCGGCATCGGGCCGTCGCCCCCCTGAATCGGCTGATTCCCGTTCATGCGGTGCGTCCGTCTGTGCTGAGGAAGCGGTAGCCCCCCTCGAAGGAAGCGAGGAGCTCCTGTGCGTGGTTGTGGTGGTCGACGGTGAGGCCGAAGGTCGCGGCGACCTCTGCGAGCGTGTCGAGGCGGTCGGCGATCTCCGCGACGCCGACCTGGTTCAGCCGGCGCTCGACCAGGACGTAGGGGTCGATGACGGTCGTCGGGCCGATCGTGGCCTGCTTTTCGAGCGATCCGTTCGGATGCTCGGAAAGCTCCGTCGCCGGCGTGGACAGCTGGAGGGAGGCGGTAGGAAGAGCCATGGAACAGATTCCTTGTCTGCAGTAGGTGGACGGGTGTCCGCGGGCGTCGATTCCGGTGCGAAGGGGCTGTTCAATGCTGAGAACCGGCGATGTCGGTCCATTCCCCGGTGCGTGCGGAGCGGAGGACGGCGTCGACGACCCGGACCGAGCGCAGACCGTCGCGGACGGTCGGGAGACCCTCCGGAGTGTCTCCTGCGACGGCGGCGTAGGCGTCGGTGATGAGCTGCGCGAACGCGTCGGTCCAGCCCTGGGAGTGGCCGGCGGCGATGAGGTTCATCCGGGCCTGGTCGGGAGAGACTCGGCCTTCGCCGCGGTGGAGGATCGTCGATCCGGAGGTGCCGCCGAACCAGGCGGACTCGGGGTGCTCCTGGTCGAAGACCGCGGAGCCGGCCGAGCCGTCGATCTCGAGCCAGAGCCGGTTCTTGCGTCCGGCCGAGACTTGCGAGATGACGGTGTTCGCCAGGATGCCGCTCGTGGTGCGGAACGTCGCGATGGCGATGTCCTCTGTGGTCACGTCGGCGAGGGTCGAGCCGCTGGACTCGCCGCCGAACGAGGCTCCCGATTCTGCCGGCCGGGAGGGGTAGGCGATGGACATCGACGCGCTCGTCGCGAGCAGCTCTTCGCCCGACACGAACGCGGCGAGGTCGGCCCAGTGCGAGCCGATGTCGGCGAAGGCGCGAGAAGGGCCGCCCTTCGCGGCGTCGACGCGCCACGACGAGGCTCGCGGGGAGGCGAGCCAGTCCTGCTGGTAGCTGCCGTGAACGAGGAGCAGGTCGCCGAGCTCACCGGCCAGTCGTCGCGCTCGGATCTCGCGGATCATCGGGTGGTAGCGGTAGACGAACGGCACGGCGGCGACGATCCCCGCCGCGTCGACGGCCTCGGCGAGCCGCTCCGCCTCACCCACCGACATCGCGATCGGCTTCTCTATGACGAGGTGGATCCCGGCGTCGGCGATCCGCACGCCGTAGGGGACGTGCGTGTCGTTCGGGGTACAGACGTGCACCACGTCGGGGCGGTCGGCGAGAACCTCTTCGAGGTCCTCGTATCCGCGCGGGACGCCCCACTCGGCGGCGACGGCCGCGGAGCGCTGCGGGGTCGAGCCGAGGACGCCGAGGACGTCGGCACTGGCGAGACGGGCGGCGCGCAGATGCGCGGCGCCGATCATGCCCGTGCCGACGATGACGATGCGAGGTGTGTGACTCATGTCCTTCTCTTGCGGATCAGTCGCGGGGGTAGTCGACGAAGGCGAATGCGGAGCCGTCCGGCGCCCAGCTGGGCACGTTGACGGTGCCCTGCCCGCCGTGCAGCGCGACGATCGTGGTCGGCTCGGTCCAGGCGCCGACCCGCACGAGGCGGAGCTCCACGGAGAGGTCGCCGGGGTGGCCCGTGGTTCCGGGCGGGTAGCTGAGGTAGGCGACGACGTCGCCGGTGGGGGCGATGTGCGGGAACCAGTTGACGCGCTCGTCGAAGGTCAGCTGCTCGAGGCCGCTGCCGTTCTCGCGGATCCTGGCGAGCTGCGCGTGGCCGGGGGTCTCGCTGAACTGCTCGGTGTTAAAGAGGATCCACTCGCCATCCGGGGTCCACTCGCAGCCGTCGGCCGGGCCGGGGTGCGTGGTGATGCGCCGGTCTCCGCCGCCGCTACTGGACATCGTGTGGATGCGCGCCGACGCCCACCAGTCGTCGCCCTCGGGCTCGAGACGGACGTAGGCGAGGCGGAGGCCGTCCGGCGTCACGCCGTGCAGGAAGTGCAGGGCGCCGTCGTCCTCGGTCAGCCGGGTCGGCTCGCCACCCGCGATCGGCACCGACCAGATGTGCCAGTCGTTCGCCGATGCGTAGACGACGTCGCCCGAGGGCGCGAGCACGTGGTCGTTGTTGACCGGTGGGAGCCCGGGTGCCTCGATCGCGACCGGCTCGTCGGAGCCGTCGGCCGGCAGCAGCCAGAGGCGTCCGTGCGCGTTGACGAGCAGGCGGCCGTCCGAGGTCCAGTTCGGGGCTTCGTACGGATGCGCGCGGGACTCGGCGACGGTGCGGACCTCTCCGGTGGCGCGTTCCCAGATGCGGATGCGGTCTCGCTGGCCGGGCTGCAGCTGCGGCAGCGGAGGACTCTCGATCACGACGCCTCCTCGGCGATCTGGGCGCGGATGCCCTCGACGATCAGGTCGTGGTCCTCCTGCGACGAGAGCCCGGAGGCCGTGGCGACGGCCACGACGCCCACGCCGCGCACGCGGAGGGGGACGGCCCCGGCGGTGATCGCGTAGCGGTGATCGAGCCAGGTCCCTCCCGGGGGGCGAGAAGCTCGCTGTCAGCGTGCTGCTGCACGCGCCCAGCTACCAGGACGACGTGCCCTTCGGCGTCCTGAAGCCCACGACGATGCAGGGCGGAGTGGGGCGCGAGACATCGGAACCGCGGCACGGCCAGGTCGCTCGGCTCTCGCAGTGGGACTTCGGATTGACCGTCGGCATCTGGCGCCTGCTCGACATCGCTCAGCAGACCGGGGTGCCGGTCGCGGTCGCGCTCGACGCTGCCGGTGTGCGGGAGATGCCGGGCCTGGCACGGCTCGCCGCCGAGCGCGCCCAGGAGATCGTCGTGCGCGGGCGGGCAGCGAACGACATTCTGGGAAGCGGTGTCGTGGACGAGCGCGGATACATCGCGGATGCGCGATTGGCCGTCGAGACGGCGACCGGCCGCTCCACGAGCGGCTGGTTCGGGCCGGAGCGCGGCCAGAGCCCGCAGACGACGACGCTGCTGCGCGAGGCGGGCTTCTCGTGGTTCGGCGACTGGCCCGTCGACGAGCGTCCCGTCGCGCTCTCGGGCGGTGCCGCCGGCCTCGTCGCGCTGCCGCATCCGCTGGAGACCGAGGACATGTTCTCGCTGTACACGCGCGGTCTGCCGTTCGCCGACTACGAGCGGGCGCTGGAGGACACCTTCGACCAGCTCATTCGAGACGCCGAGATCGTCGGTCCCCGCTACCTCGGACTGAGCTGGTTCGGCTGGGTGCTCGGACAGGCGTGCTTCGCCGACGTCGCCGAGCGGATACTCGCTCGCCTCGCCGCGCATCCCGATGTGCTGCTCGCGACCCCGAGCGAGATCGCCGCACTCACGTGACCCGCACCGACATCGAGGGGCCTCCCGCCGCGGCGACCCCTCGCGATTTACCGCGTCGTCTCGCCTGGGCACTGGGCTCCGGCACCGTGCTGCAGGGACTCAACTCGGCGATCATCGCTGTCGCGCTCGTCCCGATTGCGCTGCAGTTCGGCTCGGACGACTCCATCCCCTGGCTCGTCAGCGGCCTGTACATCGCCGCTGCCATCGGCGCCCCCGCGGGGGGCCGACTCGCCGACCTCTTCGGCCCGCGCCGGGTCTACCTCGCCGGCCTCGTCATCGTGCTCGCGGCCTCCGTCGCCGGCCCGTTCATGCCCTCCGTCGAGTGGCTGGTGATCGACCGTGTCGTCCTGGGTCTTGGCACGTCCATCCAGTTCCCCGCGGCGATGGCGATCATCCGGCGCCGAGCCGCCACCACCGGTCTCAACCCGGTCGGCGCGATCGGGATCATCGCCCTGTGCGGTCAGGCCACGGCGGCCCTCGGGCCGACTGTCGGCGGTCTCATCATCGCCGCGACGGGCTGGCAGGGGATCTTCTGGGTGAACCTGCCGATCATCCTGAACTCCGCGATCTGGGTGCTGCGCGGTGTCCCCGCCGACGAGCCGACGCCTCATAAGGGTTTCGTGCCGACGGTCCGTTCGCTCGACCCGCTCGGCGTCCTGCTCTTCGTCGCTACGCTCGTCGCACTCATGCCCGGCCTGCTCTCGCTCACCAGTGAACCCCTGTGGCCGGCTCTCGCCGCCGTCGTCCCCCTCGTGGGCGCACTGATCTGGCGTGAGCTCCGCGCCGGATCGCCGTTCGTCGATCTGCGCCTGATGGGACGGCATCCGCAGATCGCGCTGACCTGCCTTCGCGCGATCGCGACCTTCACGTCGTTCTACTGCGTGTTCTACGGGCTCCCGCAGTGGCTCGAGTCAACACGCGGACTGGACCCCGCCGCGACAGGCCTGCTGATGCTGCCCGTCTTCGGGGTTGGCGTGCTCTCGACGCTGGTGGCGACCAGGCTCGGACGCCGGGTCGGACCGCGTGCGCTCCTAGCCGTGGGCACCACGGGCATGATCGCCGCCGGGGTCATCTTGCTGTTCTTCGTCGACGCCTCCAGCCCAGTCTCCCTGCTCGTGGGGGTCGCCGTGCTGCTCGGCATCCCGAACGGATTCAACAACCTCGGCAACCAGCTCATCCTGCACGCGGCCGCGCCGTCAACCGTTGCCGGATCGGCGAGCGGGCTCTACCGCACCGCTCAGTACGTCGGCGCTTGCACCTCGTCCGTCGTCGTCGCGCACTCCTTCGCGACGACGACCGCTGACGGCGGCATCGCCCTGCTCGGCGCCTGGATCGCCGGACTGGGAGCTGTGCTTCTCCTGCTCAATTCGATCGCGATGCTCGTCGGCCGTCACCGCATTAGGCATCGCTTACCCGATGATGCCGCCGGCAACGACGTACCGAAGCGTCGACCCTTCTCGTTCTCGCTTCGCCGTGGTCACGCTGTCCTCGACGTGCACGGCGACCTGATCCCCACTAGGCGAAAGAGGGATGCGCGCTGAGCCGCGGTATCGCCTTCACAGCACTTAGTCGGGTCATCTGCTCGCCAGAGACGGAGCGTCTGTTCGAATGTTCGTCCAAGCGCTGCTTCTGGAGGAGCGAAGGACGGCGTCGACGATGCGGACTGATCGTAGGCCGTCATGCACAGTCGGTAGGCCTTCCGGGTTCTCTCCGCGGGTTTTCGCGTAAGCATCGGCGATGAGCTGTGCGAACGCGTCCGTCCACCCTTGGGAGTGCCCGGCGGCGATCAGGTTCATTCTGGCCTGGTCTGCCGACACCGTCCCCTCCCCCCGGTGAAGGACGGTCGAACCATCGGTGCCTCCGAACCATGCGGATTCAGGATGCTCCTGATCGAATACCGCAGATCCCTTCGACCCGTCGATCTCCAGCCAGAGACGGTTCTTGCGGCCGGCAGAGACCTGCGAGATGACAGTGTTGGCTAATATCCCTCTCTCCGTCCGAAATGTCGCAACCGCGACGTCTTCGGTGTGGACTTCGGCAAGGGGCGTTCCCGTCGGGGTGCCTCCGAAGGACTCGCCCGTTCCAGTCGGCCGCGATGGATAGGCGATCGCGAAGGAAGCTGTCGTGGCGGTGAGCTCTTCGCCCGAGACGAACGCAGCGAGGTCAGCCCAGTGAGAGCCGATGTCTGCGAACGCGCGGGACGGCCCGCCCTTCGCTGCATCCACCCGCCACGAGGAAGCCTGTGGCGACGCGAGCCAGTCCTGTTGGTAGCTGCCGTGCACCAGGAGCACGCTTCCGAGGCCGCCGGAGAGCCGGCGTGCTCGGATCTCTCGAATCATCGGGTGGTAGCGGTAGACGAACGGCACCGCGCCGACGACTCCTGCTTCCTCGACGGCGGCGACCAGCTGTTCGGCGTCTTCAACTGACGTTGCGATCGGCTTCTCGATGATCAGATGGATTCCCGCGCGAGCGATGCGCACTCCGTATGACACGTGGGTGTCGTTCGGAGTGCAGATGTGCACGATATCGGGTTGATCGGTGATGACCTGTTCGAGGTCGGAGTAGGCACGCGGGACGCCCCATTCGGCAGCAACGGCTGCTGAACGAGACGCGGTGGATCCGAGGACACCGATCACGTCGGCTCCTGCAGCCCGGGCCGCACGCAGATGCGCGGCGCCGATCATGCCGGTTCCGACGATGACGACACGCTGACGCTGAGACATGAGTTCTTCTGCTTCCAATTTGGTCGTGGAGCGGGAGGGTGGTGTGCTGGGAGGGACGAAGAATGTCGCGGCTGTGGCTGGGCACTCGGTTCCTCATCGGCCGAGCAGCCTCACCCGAAGGTGTTCTGTTCCGCCGGAGTGTCGTCCGTCCGACTCAGAAGTCGAGAGCAGTCGTGGACGGGTATGCGACGAAGGCGAAACGTCGGCCGTCCGGCGCCCAGCTGTTCGTATTGAGAGACCCTTGGCCGCCGAAGAGCGTGGTGACCGTGATCGGATCGCCGCCCCCCGCCGGGAGAATGCGCAATTGCACCTCTACATCAGCGGGATGACTGATGGTGCCCGATGCATAGCTGATGTAGATGAAGCGGGATCCATCGGGCGACAGGTGCGGGAACCAGTTCACGCGCTCGTCGAAGGTGAGCTGCTCGCGCCCTGTGCCGTTCAGCCGCATGCGGAAGATCTGGGAGTGCCCTTTCACCTCGGCAGCCTCTTCGGAGTTGTAGTACAACCAGGTTCCGTCCGGCGAGAACTCGGGCCCGTCGAAGTCGTTCACTCCCTCAGTGAGCTGCACGTCGGGCCCACCCGCCGCCGGGATCAGCGCGAGATTGCGGCGAGCACGCGGCTCGTCGCCTTCCGGCTCGACCGAGACGTAGGCGAGTGTGCTCTCATCCGGTGAGACGCCGTGGAGCCAGTAGCTGTACTGCTGCTCCGTCGGGTGCTCGTTCGAGACGCGTCGGGCGTCTCCTCCGTTGACGTCGACGCAGTAGAGGTGACCCTCGGCACTGAAGTAGACGCGTTCCCCGTCGGGCGAGAGGACATGATCGTTGTTCACCCCGCTGACCGCGCCGATCGGGATCTCCTGCAGCGGCCCCGATCCATCTGCTGGCAGGCGATACAGCCTGCCCTGCCCATTGACGACCAGCCATCGGCCGTCAGGCGTCCAGTTTGGCGACTCGATCATCCGGTCGAGCTCGAGCAAGACTTTCTCGGTGCCCTTGTCGAGATCGGCGATGATCAGCTGCGACACCTGACCGGTCTGCAGGTCGGTGCGGCCGGCATATCGGTTGGTCGAGAGCCCGGTCGAGGCCGTGGAGGAAGTCATTCTGAAACCCTTCTTCATGATGTCGTGAGTCATGCCCAGGCCTCGTGGTCTGAGACGAGTGGGCCCTCGGCGGCGGCGCGGCGAATTGCGAGCGCGACCGCGTGGTCCTGGCACGCTTCAGCGAGGGAGTAAGGCGGGGGCCCCTCTCCGCGTACCCACTCCCCTGCATCGGCGACGAGGTCGGCCACGGCCAGCTCGTCGTCCGAGAATCTTCCGCCCTCGAAGCGGTTGCGGTGCAGGACCCGGCCGTCGAACGCAACGGTGGTCGCGTCGGCGCCCTCGAGGTTGAGGCCGCGGCCGGAGATGCCTCTTTCGAGGCGGGAGATCACGGGAGCGGTCGGCCCGATCATCCTGACCACGACGTTGTCGTGGATCTCACCGAGTGACCCACGGACCGTCAGCCTGTCGGGCCGCAGCGGGTTCCACCACTGGTTATCCGTGAAGTCGTACAGCCCGCGCGTGCCGTTCTCGAAGACGAGGCTCGCGAGCGTGTGCACCACGGGTCTCGGCTCGGCGACGCCCGTCCAGCCGGCCGCGTCCAGAGGATCGAGCAGAGGAACAACCATGCTCTGGGCGGTCACCTGCACGGGTCCCCGACCAGCGCCGAGCAGCCCTCTTATCAGTGCGACGGCGTGGTACTCATGTGTCGAGCTGACGTGGACGAAGCTCGGCTCGCCGATCGTCCCCTCGGCCACCAGTGCTCCGATCGTGGCGGTGAGCGGGTAGCGCGGGTACTGCTCCGCGACGGCGACCAGGCCACTCGTACCGACGTCCCGCCACAGTGCTCGGAGACTGTCGAGATCGGGGGCGGGTGGCGTCTCTGCCAGGACCGGCACTCCGCGCGCGACCAGCTCGCGGATGAAGGCTGGCGTGACCTCCCAGGGCACCGACACGACGACGAACTCCGGCCGCGTCGCGAGCAGGGCGTCGAGATCGGAGACGACGGCGATGTCTCGACCTGCCGAGTTGCCGACCTCCTCGGGGCGCCGGGCGAGTAGTGCCGTCACCTCGAACAGGTCCGGTCGCGCTCGGGCGAGATCGAGGTACACGGTCGAGCGCCAGCCTGCTCCGATGACGGCGAAGCGGGCCCGGTAAGGGGCCGGAACGCCGTTTGTCCGGTTCGCAGCGGTCTGCCGCGACGGCCTGCTCGGCGTCACGCGGCGGGCACAGTCGTCACGCGACACCGGCGAATCCCGGGGAGTACCAGTCCCCCGCGGGCACCTCGATGACGTGCAGGAGCAGATCGTGGCGGGGAATCCCGATCGCCTCCAGCTCGTCGGCGATCGCGACTAAGCCGTCGTGCTTCCCTGCGGAGGAGGCGTAGCCGACGCCGGCGAGGATCTCGATGAAGACGATGTCCTCGCGGGGAGGCTCGGGGTGAGCCCGACCGAAGACGAGTTCACCGGGCTCGTGGAGGCGGAAGGTCTGGAAGAGGTCGGTTGCGGGCATGTCGAAGCCCCGTACCATTCCGGCGAGGATCGCCGCACTTAGTTCGGGGAGTCGGTCACGATAGCCGCTGTGCAGGTCGATGCGGGCGTGGGGCATGTCTGTTCTCCTTCGGAGAGGTGGATCCCGGCCGCGGGCTCGCGGCGAGTGGTTGTCGGACGAGTGCGTGTCTCAGCCGCGGGCGTCGAGCCAGTGCTCCGAGGGTGGGCGCAGCGCCTCGATGCGCGCCCAGATCTCGGCCGGCACGGGGCGGGCGAGAGCGTCGAGCGTCCACTCGACCCGCTCGGGCCGGCTCATGCCGACCAGAGTGCAGTCGACCAGCGACTCACGGAGCGCGTACTGGAGGGCGACAACGCCCAAGGCGACGCCGTAGTCGTCGCAGACGTCCGCCATCGCCGCGACGGCGGCGAGCACTGCGGGAGAAGCGGGCCGGTAGGCGTAGCTGACGATGCCCGAGCGGGGAGCCGCGAGCAGGCCGCCGCCGAGGACTGCAGCGTTGAAGACCGCCATGCCTCGTGACGACGCGTCATGCATCACCGCCTCCGCGCTGCGGTCCACCAGTGTGAGTCGGTTGTGCACCAGCAGCGCATCGAAGACGCCCAGATCGACGTATCGCTGCATGGTCGGGGCGTGTCCTCCGGCGACCCCGATGGCGCCGATGACGCCCTCCTCGCGCAGTGCGACAAGGGCCTCGACGGCGCCTCCTGGGGCCGCCAGCTCCTCGAACTCGAAGAACTCCGGGTCATGCAAGTGCACGAGCGGAAGCCGGTCCATGCCCAGTCTCTGCTTGCTCTCCTCCACCGATCGGCGGACCCGCTCGCCTGAGTAGTCGCGCCCGGATGCGTCGACCTTGGTGACGACGAGAGTGTCCTGGTCGCGTCCGACGCGGTCGAGAGCGGTGCCGATGCGGCGCTCGCTCTCACCGTCGTTGTATCCGTTGGACGTGTCGATCACGGCGATCGGGCTGCGCAGCACCGCCTCGACGAGATCGACGGCCCTGTCAGCCGGTACGGAGTAGCCGAGTACCTCCGGCATGCTGGCGAGGGGTGCTCCTCCGAGACCGATCGCCGAGACCGTCAAGCCCGTGCGCCCAGCAGGCCGGAGCCAATCCGGGGCACCCGGAGTCGAGTCCGGCCGTGTTCCTGTCGCTGCGTTGTTCATCGTGACTCCTTCGTCGGGTGCTTCTTCAGTACGAGCGTCGAGGGTGGCGATCAGCCCACGATCGCGAGTTCTCTCGGTCGGCGGACTGCGCCGAGCCGCTCGTGGATGACGAGGGCTGCAGCGCCGATCGCCGAGGAGTGCCGTCCGGAGTCGGCCAGCCGCACCTCGGTCGGGTGGATATCGCGCACGTAGGCGCGCTTCTGGAGTTCTGCCGCCACGACATCGACGACGAGCTGACCCGCGATGTCCAGCGCCGGCCCGGTGAGAACGATCCGCTCGAGGTCCAGAACGTTCGTGAGGGAGACGAGCGCGATACCGATGTAACGAGCCGCAGCCGTGAGCAGGTCTCGAGCCTCGTCGTCGCCGCCGACCGCGGCCGTCGCGATCCTGTCGTAGTCCTCGAGGGTGTCCTCCCCGTCCCCCGACAGTCCCAAGCGTTCGACAAGACCGGAATTCTGGAGTGCGTTATCGACGATCTGCGGAGGTGCGGCCAGCCGCTCCAGGCAGCCGCGGTTCCCGCACGGGCACTCGGGGCCGTCGACGTCGAGAACCATGTGGCCGATTTCACCCACGTTCGACGTTGCGCCGCGGTAGACGTCGCCTCCTGTGACCAGCCCGAAGCCGATGCCGTTCGAGATGTTGACGACGCCGAAGTCCTTCGCCGCGGGTGCGCGGCTACTCCAGAACTCACCGATCGCCGCGCAGGTGGAGTCGTTCTCGACGGAGATGGAGCGGCCGGTCGCCTCGCGGAGGTCTCGCTCGATGGACGACCACTCCCACTCCGCCAGGTCGAACGGATGCACTCGGGTCGCGTATCCGCTGAAAGCCTGCCGTCCGGAGACGGCGACACCGATACCGAGAAGCGTCTCCGACTCCACTCGTGCATCGGTCAGCAGTTGATCGACAGCCTCAGCAGCTCGCGCCACGAGCGCGGGCCGGCTCTGATGAGCCATTCCGGGCGAAGTCGAGGACGCGATCACCTGTCCCGCCAGATCCGTGAGCACGCACTCCACGCGAGTCTCTGCGATGAACAGGCCGATCGCGTGCCGGGAGGCGTTGTCCAGCTGTAGAAGAGTCGGCCGTTTGCCTCCCGTTGAGGCTCCCCGGCCGGTCTCGGCGATCACCCCGTCGGAGAGGAGCTGCTTGACGATTCGTGACACCGACGCCTCGGTCAAGCCAGATCGCAGCGCCAGCTCGACGCGGCTGATGGACCCTCCGGAACGGATCAGGTCGAGCAGCGCTCCGTAGTTGTCCCCCATGGGGTCACCTCTTCGTGTGGTCGGAATTTCTTTCTTACGTACCGTACCCAAGTTGAGCGAATCGTGCTAGCTTTCCGAACCAGCCGCTCCCACGCGGCCCTGCACTCAACGACGAGGAGACATCGAACAATGCGGTTCCACAGCACTCTGGCTCGCACCATCACCCGTACGGCGGCTGCTACCGCCGTCATCGGTCTCGCCGTCGGCCTCGCCGGCTGCTCCAGCGGATCGTCGTCGGCCCCCTCCGGCGACGCCACCTCCGGCTCGATCACCTGGTGGGGCTGGACGCCCGACGCGAGCGTCGGCGATGCCTACATCGCCGAGTTCAACAAGGTGTACCCGGACATCGAAGTGACCTACAAGAACTTCGAGAACGGCGACTACAACTCCGCCCTCCGTCCCGGCCTCACCTCGAACTCCGGCCCGGATGTCTTCGACATGGCGCCCGGTGGTGACACGGGGTCGTTCCCGACCTACGGCGACTTCGCCTTCGATCTCCGCCCCGCACTCGAGGAGGAGTTCGGCGCAAGTTGGGCCGACCAGTACACCTTCTCCCCGGACTCGTTCACTCGGGACGACGACTCGATCGCTGCTGTTCCGATGGGCGGAGTCGCCGCCGGGATGCTCTGGGTTGACCAGGATCTCCTCGACGAGGCAGGAGTCGCCGCCCCCACGACGTATGACGAATGGGTCGACGTGTGCGCGGCCCTGAAGTCAGTGGGGAAGGACTGCATGGCGATGGGCGCGGTCGGTGTGAACGGGTTCACGGTCGAGACCTGGCGCACCATCGTCGCCAGTGTCGAGCCGGGGGTGTGGATGAAGGCCATTCGCGGCGACGTCGGCTGGGACGATCCCGCCTTCGCGGAAGGCCTCACGATCCTAAAGAAGATGCAGACCGATGGCATCATCCCTGCGGACGTGGTGGGGCTCACCCAGTACCCGGATGCCAACAACGCGTTCCTCTCGCAGAACGCCGCGATGGTTCAGATGGGGACGTGGTACGCGCAGTACAGCCGCGCCGAGAGCGCCTCGGCGTCGATGTCGGCCGCCGGCGTGAGCGACCCCAAGCCGTTCACGCAGCTGCCCGTCCCGTTCCCCGATGTAGCCGGAAACGGCGACGTCCCAGGCATCTTCGGCGAAGTCGACTACGGACTCGCCGTGAACGCCCGTTCGAAGAACACCGCCGCCGCCACCACTTTCGCTCTGTGGCTGACCTCGACGAAGGAGGGTGCGCAGACCATCGCGAATGCCGTCGACCTCATCCCCGGTCTCGTCGGGGTGGAGCCGCAGTGGGACGACCTCGGTCTGGTGAACCCGGACGTGCAGATCCCGGCGATCAAGGACCTCTACTCCCAGGTCGCCGCGATCACCGAGCCGCGGAACGCGGAATCGACTCCGGAGCAGCTCGAGGCCCTGAACTCGGCCGCTGTCTCCGTCCTCGAGGGCAGCGTCTCACCGGACGATGCGATCGACACGCTCGTCGCGAAGATCGGCCAGTAGGGCGACCCCGTGACGAACGCGTCAGTGCAAGCTCGCGACGTCTCAGACGATCTCGTCGGTACCACTCCACCCGCTCCGACCGCGCGCTCGGCGCGGCGCGGATCACGCCGTTCCGCGATGCGGGCGTCGGGACTTCCTTGGATCCTCCCTGCGCTGGTCATCTCCGGCGGGATCATCTACTTCTGCATCGGCTACAACGGCTACGTCGCGACGCTCGACTGGAACGGGGTCAGCCCCAACCCGCAGAGCGTTGGCCTGGACAACTTCGCCCGAGCTTTCGCCGATCCGATCTTCTGGGGGACGATCCAGCACACCGCTGTCTACTTCGTCGTGACCTTCGCTGTGCAGACGGTCCTGGGGATCCTCTTCGCCGTTCTCTTGCACTCGAAGATCCGATTCGCCGTGCTCTACAAGGTCGTCATCTTCATCCCCGTCGTGCTCGCTCCCGCGATCATGGCTCCGGTCTTCCGGATCATGTTCGCCGGCGAAGGCCCGATCAATCAACTGCTGCAGGCGGTCGGCTTGGGATTCCTCGCTCAACCATGGCTCGCCCAGTCGAGCACGGCCCTGGGAGTCCTGATGATCATGCAGGTCTGGCAGTCGACCGGCATCTCGTTCATCCTCTACTACTCCGCCATGAGTCAGATCGACACCGAGATCATCGAAGCCGCCCGGATCGACGGCGCCGGCAACATCCGCGTGATCTGGAGCATCATCGTCCCCGGCATCAAGGGCACTGTCGTCGCCCTCGCGATGCTGACCGCCATCGCCTCCCTCAAGCTCTTCGACATCCCCTACCTGGTCACCCTGGGCGGACCGAACTACGCGACCGAGTTCCTCGGGACATACATCTACCGCCAAGCCGTGCCCCTGGGCGACGTCGGCTACGCAGCGGCCCTCTCGGTCCTTCTGCTGATCCTCGCCCTCGCGATGGCGATCATCCTCAGCGCCCGCGGCGGCGACAAGAAGGAGAGGAACTCCTGATGCTCGAAGCGCGCACCCTCCCCGGCAAGCTGCTCCTTCAGCTGCTGATCACTGTTCTCGCACTCCCGTTCCTCTTCCCCCTCGTCGCGATGGTGCAGGGCTCGCTTGCAGGGCAAGGCTGGGGCAACTACCTCGCCGTGCTCGCGCTGCCCGAGCTGCCACTCTTCTTCCGCAACAGCGTCATCATCTGCGTTCTCACCATCGCAATCGTGTGGGCCGCGACGATGCTCGCCGCCTTCGGGTTCTCGAAGCTGCAGATCCGCGGCAAGGAGTTCTTCTTCTGGATGCTCCTCGCCGCCCTCACCCTGCCCGAAGTGGTGCTGATCACTCCGCTGTTCGTCACGGCGACCTCGACCAACCTCTACAACACCTACTGGGCCGTCGTCCTGCCACTGGCTGCGCTGCAGATCCCGTTCACCGTGCTGATCACACGCACCTTCGTCAATGGCATCCCCGATGCCCTCGTCGAAGCTGCGCGCATCGACGGCTCGACGACTATGCAAGCGTTCTGGCACGTGATCCTTCCGCTGACCAGGCCGATCGCTGCCGCCGTCGTGGTGCTGACTCTGATCAGCACGTGGAACTCCTACCTCCTGCCGCTGATCTTCCTGCAGGACGCCGACTTCCAGGTGGTGACCCAGGTCCCCAGCTTCTTCCAGGGCCAGTTCACCGACGACCAGACGAAGGTGCTCGCTTCGGCCGTCATCACCGCACTCCCGGAGGTAGTCGCCTACCTCTGCCTCCAGAAGCTTTTCGAGCGCGGCCTCTCCGCCGGCGCCCTCAAGTGAACGACGAACCTCGAGAAGGAACTCCATGGCCCGCGAACTCGCTGCAGGGCAGCGCTCCCGCATCCACATCATCGACATCACCACCGGAGAGGACCGCATCGTCCACGAGTCGGATTCGGTGCTCTACGAGGCTCCCAACTGGAGCCTGGACGGTTCCGCTCTGATCATTAACGGGAACGGGCACCTGTTCCGTCTCTCGCTGACTGCGGAGTCGAGTCCGCAGCGGATCGATTTCGGCTCTCTGCCCGAGCTGAACAACGACCACGTGCTCGACCCTGATGGAGAGCACGTCTTCATCTCGGCGAACGACTGGCATATTTACAGGGCTCCCCTTCTCGGAGGCGCACCGACGCGCATCACGAACGACGACGGACGGCTTCACTTCCTCCATGGTGTGAGTCCCGACGGTGCGACCCTCGCCTACATCGGAATCGAGCGCGGGGTCGACGGAGAGTGGGGTGCAGGAGACATCTGGACGATCCCCGCGGCGGGCGGTGAGGACGTGGCGATCACGAGGGACGGCTTCCCTGACGACGGCGCCGAGTACTCCAACGACGGGGAGTGGCTCTACTTCAATTCGGAGCGCGCCGACACGGGTCCTGGTCACGCACAGCTCTACCGCATGAGGACGGACGGGTCCGGCGCCGAGCAGCTCACCTCCGACGAGCGGGTCAACTGGTTCCCGCACGTCGCCCCCGATGGGAGCAGGATCGCGTTCATCAGCTTCCCGTCGGGCACGCTCGGACATCCGGCCGACCTCGACTGCATCATCCGTGTCTGCGGTCCGGCCGGGGAGGATGCCGCCGATCTCGTGCACGTGTTCGGCGGGCAGGGAACCATGAACGTCAACAGCTGGTCACCGGACAGTCGCGCGTTCGCCTACGTCGACTACCCCGTGGACGACGCATGATCCGCATCGGGCTGCTCGGCGCGGCCGGCATCGCCCCGCAGGCCCTCGTGAACCCGGCTCGACGCCGCGACGATGTCACGGTGGAGGCGATCGCGGCTCGCAACGGCGCGTCAGCCGAGCGTTTTGCGACCGAGAACGACATCCCGACCGCGCTCCAGGGCTATCAGAGCTTGCTCGACCTCGACGAGGTCGACCTCGTCTACATCGCGCTCCCGCCATCCGAGCACGCGCACTGGTCGATCGCGGCGATGGAGGCAGGCAAGGACGTTCTCTGCGAGAAACCGATCACCATGGATGCGGACGAGGCGGAGCAGGTCGCGGCGGTGGCTGCACGCACCGGTCGCCTCGTGATCGAGGCCTTCCACGACCACTACCACCCGCTGACCGGGCGGATGCTCGATCTCGTGCAGTCGGGTGCGATCGGCGACCTGGTCTCGATCAGGGCAGCATTCACCGCCGACAACCCGTTCTCGCCGTCCTCGCTCCGGCATGTGCCGGAGCTCGGCGGCGGGGCGTTGATGGATCTCGGTTGCTACCCCGTGCACTGGATCCGCACGATCGGCGGTGGGGAGCCGAGCGTCGTCTCGGCCTCGCACATCGCGGGGCCCCTGGGGGCCGACGAGACCATCGACGCCGAGCTGGAACTGCCCGGCGGCGTCGAGGTGCGTCTGCACGCGAGCATGGCGGCAGGGAGCGCGTTCGCCGCGCCACTGTCGGTGATCGGAACCCGGGGACGTCTGGACGTCGACAACCTCGTGCTCCCGCACCTCGGACACAGTGTGAGCCTCGAGCGCGACGGCCGATCCGATCGCCTCACCGTGGGTGGGCGCGAGACCTATGACCACGAACTGGACGCCGTCGTGCAGGCGGTCGAGTCCCGCGAGGAGCCTGACACCGGTCCGGCCGATTTCATCGCCACCATGCGCGTGATGGACGCGATCCACCTCGCCGCCGGGGTGGCACGCCCTCGCGGCAAGGCTGCCGCGTCGTGACCGGGTGGATGCCGCTGTTCGACGGGAGCAGCCTTGACGGCTGGTTCGCCGCACCGCGCAGCTACGGCACTGTCCGTCCAGGCGGACCGACGGTACTCGAGGCGATCCCGGGATTCCCTGCTGACTACAACGAGCGCGCGGCGGAGCATCCCGCCGTGTGGAGCGTCGAGGACGGCGCCATCGTCGGCCGCCAAGACCCGACCACTCCTGGATGGGGCGGATACCTCGTCAGCGAGAGCTCGTTCGGCGACTTCGAGCTCGAACTCGAGATGCGACCCGACTGGCCCGCGGACACCGGTGTGATGATCCGACGGCAGCGGGACTCCTGGGAGGGGCTGCAGGTGCTGGTCGACCACCGCCCGGGCGGCTCGATCGGAGGCTTCTACGGCAACGGTATCGGCGGCTTCCACGGCGTCCCCTTCGCGGTCGACGTCGAGCGCGACGCCGCCGGTACCCCGATCGGGCTCAGAGAGGACGACCCGGCGCAGTCGCGGGAACCGGTTACTCCGGAGAAGCGCGCTCTGCTCTCCCGCTCCTCCTCGATCGCGCCCTTCCTCCGGTCCTGGCGCTTCGACGACTGGAACACCCTACGCATCCGATGCGTGGGCGAGCGCCCCGTCGTCACGAGCTGGATTAACGGGCATCTGGTCGCCTCCCTCGACACCGCGACGATGCATCATCCCGGATACGATCCGGACGCCGTGTGGGGCCTGCTGGGCCCCGCCGGGCACATCGCCTTCGAGGTGCACGACAACGACCCGGGCCTGGGCGATGACAGGTGGGGGCCCGGCGCGGCATGCCGGTGGCGGAACATCCGCCTCCGCGAACTGACGGATGAGGAAGATCATGAGCACCGCTGACCTACTGGACGAGATCCGATCGGAGCTGCCCCTCCGGACCCTGTCGCGCTTCGATCACGACGACGCTCGACGCCTCGGAGAAGCAGCTGCTTCGATCGCCGAGCGAGAGGGTCTTGCCATCACCGTCCGAGTGACGCGCGGACTACAGTGCGTATTCCATCTCTCCTTCGCCGGGACGACGGCTGAGCACGACGACTGGGTGCGACGCAAGATCAACACGGCACTGCGGCATGAAGTGCCGAGTCTGGAATTCGTATTGCGCCAGGAGCTGGCCGGCCAGCTGCCGGGCTGGCTCGACCCGCTCGAGTACGCGGTCGCCGGCGGAGCGATACCCCTGGTCGTCGACGGGAACGTCGTCGGCGCGATCGCTGTCTCGGGACTGGTCGGATCCATCCGCGAGGACCACGATCTCGCTGTGGCAGCACTGAGATCTACGCGCGCGCAACCGATCCCTCGCGATGGCGAGCAGGTTTCTCACCCCGCCTGAGATGGAAAGCAGTAGTGCTTTCCGCGCTCGAGAGAGGCCGCGTCTCGTCGCTCAATCCACCCGCAGTCTCAATCGAAGAGTGCTGCAGACGTCACGGCGCGTAACGACCCCGCGCGAGAGCGGCGCTGTCGATCGTCAGATCCATGACCACCCCTTCCCCATTCTCGTTCTCGGTGGCGGTCACGTTGACGATGGTGCTGACGCCGAAGGTGCCAACCGCGGTGACGAGCTCGGTGCCTGCTGACAAGACCGAGTGGCCGTGCTGACGCGTGCCATTATACCATAATCGAGATTATGTCAGTTAAGCTTTAACGAGCGATACTGCGCGGCTCGCAGCGCTGCACTCCGATCGGGCCGAGAGAAAGCACGGCAGCTGATGCTTAGCCGTCATGCGCATAGCGGCGCTCGAAGTCAAGCTCCTGGAAGTCGACGACCTCGGTCGCCCAGTGGTCCCGGACGAAGGCGACGTGGTTGGGGTGCTCGTTGTACGCCGCATAGGCGGCGCGGTCGGCGAACAGCATCGAGAAGTGCCAGGTCAGGTCGCTCTTCGGGCTGACCTGCCTAGCGACGGTGAAGTCCTGCACGCCGGGGATCGCGGCGAGGATGCGGCGGGCGTCGACGAGGAAGAAATCCTCCTCGGGCGAGCCCGGGGCGTGGACGAGCGAGAACGCGACGGTGTGCTGCACCGACTCGGTGCCCTCGCCGGAGGCCCGCGGGCGAACCGCCACCGGCGCCTCCGCGATCGCCTCGTGCTGCGGGGCGTCCGCTCCGATGGCGGTCCAGGCTGCACTGCGCGAGGAGCGGAGGACGGCGTCGTCGACGCGGACGGAGCGCAGTCCGTCGTGCACCGTGGGGAGGCCTTCCGGAGCCTCTCCTCGGGTGGCCGCGTAGGCGTCGGCGATGAGCTGCGCGAACGCATCGGTCCAGCCCTGGGAGTGGCCGGCGGCGATGAGGTTCATCCTCGCCTGATCAGCGGAGACGCGTCCTTCCCCGCGGTGCACGACGGTCGAGCCGCCGGTGCCGCCGAACCATGCGGACTCGGGGTGCTCCTGGTCGAAAACCGCGGAGCCGGCGGAGCCGTCGATCTCGAGCCAGAGGCGGTTCTTCCGGCCGGCGGAGACCTGCGAGACGACCGTGTTCGCAACGAGGCCGCGTGCCGTACGGAAGGTGGCGACGGCGATGTCCTCGGTCCGGACGGGAACGTGCTCTCCGGTCGCCGCGCCGCCGAACGACTCCGCTGTCCCCGAGGGCCGCGTCGGGTACGCCGTCGAGAAGGAGGCCGAGGCGTCGGTCAGCTCCTCCCCCGAGACGAAGGCAGCGAGGTCGGCCCAGTGCGAGCCGATGTCGGCGAAGGCGCGCGACGGGCCGCCCTTCTCCGGGTCGACCCGCCACGACGACGCGTCTGGCGAGGCGAGCCAGTCCTGCTGGTAGCTGCCGTGCACGAGGAGGACGTCGCCGAGCTCTCCGGCGATCCGGCGTGCCCGGATCTCGCGGACCATCGGGTGGTAGCGGTAGACGAACGGCACGGCGGCGACGACTCCCGCTTCCTCGACGGCGGCGACCAGCAGCTCGGCGTCCTCGACGGAGGTCGCGATCGGCTTCTCGAGGACGAGGTGGATCCCGGCGCGGGCGACGCGCACGCCGTAGGGCACGTGGGTATCGTTCGGGGTGCAGACGTGCACGACGTCGGGGCGATCGGCGAGGACCTCGTCGAGGTCGGCGTAACCGCGTGGGACGCCCCACTCGGCGGCGATAGCGGCAGAGCGGGTCGGCGAAGAGCCGAGAACGCCGAGGACGTCGGCGCCGGCGAGGCGGGCGGCGCGCAGGTGCGCGGCGCCGATCATGCCGGTGCCGACGATCACGACGCGGAGGTGCTGAGTCATGGGGGTGTTCCGATTCACTCGAGGGGGTAGTCGACGAAGGCGAACGCGGAGCCGTCGGGGGCCCAGCTGGGCACGTTGACGGTGCCCTGGCCGCCGAAGAGCTCGACGATGGTGGTGGGCTGGGTCCAGGCTCCGACCGTCACGAGGCGCAACTCGACCGGCAAATTCCCGGGGTGGCCGGTCGTGCCGGGCGGGAAGCTGAGGTACGCGACGACCTCGCCGGTGGGGTCGATGTGCGGGAACCAGTTCACCCGCTCGTCGAAGGTGAGCTGCTCGAGGCCGGTGCCGTCCTCGCGGATGCGGGCGAGCTGGGCGTGGCCGGGCTCGGTGCTGAACTGCTCCGTGTTGAAGAGGATCCACTCCCCGTCCGGCGTCCACTCGCTGCCGTCGGCGGGGCCGGGGTGGTCGGTCACCGCCCGGTCGTCGCCGCCGGTGCTCGCCATCGTGTGGATCTTCGCGGACGCCCACCAGTTCTTGCCCTCGGGCTCGAGGCGGACGTAGGCGAGCCGCTCGCCGTCGGGGCGGACTCCGTGCAGGAAGTGCAGCGCGCCGTCCTCCTCGGTGAGCCGCGTGGGCCGGCCGCCTGCGAGCGGCACCGACCAGATGTGCCAGTCGTTCGCGGAGGCGAAGACGACGTCGCCGGCGGGAGCGAGGACGTGGTCGTTGTTGACCGGCGGCAGCCCCGGGGCGTCGATCACGACCGGCGCCGCGGTCCCGTCGGCGGGCAGGAGCCAAAGCCGGCCCTGCGCGTTGACGAGCAGGCGGTCGTCGCGGGTCCAGTTCGGCGCCTCGAACAGCAGCTCGGTCGACTCGGCGACAGTGCGGACCGCGCCGGTGGCGCGGTCCCAGATCCGGATGCGGGCCCGCTGGCCGGGGAGCAGCTGCGGCAGCGGGGGGCTCTCGATCACGACCGCCCCTCGGCCTTCTGCTCCTCGGCGATCTGCGCGCGCAGGCCCTCGACGATCAGGTCGTGGTCCTCCTCGGAGGAGAGCCCGGAGGCGGTGGCGACGGCGACGACGCCGACGCCGCGCACCCGGATCGGGACTGCGCCGGCGGTGACGGCGTAGCGGTGGTCGAGCCAGCCGATGCTCGCCGGATCGAAGCCGGCGAAGCGCGCCTCGACGAGTGCACCCGAGGCCTCCATCCGCAGGACGAGGGCGGCCTTGCGCTGGATCCAGACCTCCTGGTCCGGGGTGGTGCCGGGCAGCATCGCCCGGAAGAGCGTCATTCCGGGACGCTGGATGTCGATGCCGACCCGAAGCCCGCGCTCGACCGCGAGGGCGGCGAGGCGCGTGCCCAGCCGGTACGCGGTTCCGCTGTCGAAGCGGTCGAAGACCAGCTCGCGCTCCTGCTCGTCCAGCTCGGCGAGGCGCGCGGCGACGCCGTCCGCGCTCATGCGGCGACCTCGTCGCGCACGGCGCCGACCGCTCCGAGCTGCACGCGGGCTTCCTGGAGGGCTCCGATGATGCCGATGGTCTCCTCGTGGTCGTGCACGGGCGACTCCAGCCGCCCCTCGCCGACGAAGCGGGCCAGCGCGGTGGCCTCCCAGGACAGCGCGTCGAAGCCGCGCAGCGGAGTGGGATCGCTCCAGTCGATGACGGGGCCGCCGTGCTCGGCGGAGGCGAGCCGGAAAGAGGTCGGGTTGTAGAACGGACCCGCGAAGGTTACGGCGGCCTCGGTCCCCGCGATCGACGCGCCCGTGTGACTACGGGCGACCATCGACGTGGTGACGATCGACTGACCGAGCCCGCCGTGCTGCAGCACGACGGTGGCGTACGCGTCGACACCGCTCGCGGTGAGCGCACCCAGAGCGCGGACGCTCTCCGGGGCACCGAGCGCCTGGAACGCGAACTGCATCGGATAGACCCCGAGATCCAGCAGCGCGCCACCCGCCGTCTCCGGCCGGTTGAGCCGGTGCGAAGGGTCGGTGGGGATGAGCTGGCCGTGGTCGGCGAGGACGGAGCGCACCTCACCGAGGACCCCGTCGGCCAGGAGCCCGCGCAGGACGGACGCCTGCGGGAGGTAGCGGCTCCACATCGCCTCCATCACGAGCACGCCCGCGGAGCGTCCGGCCTCGGTGAGGGTGCGCGCCTCGGCGGCGGTGACGGTGAACGGCTTCTCGATCAGCACGTGCTTGCCCGCGGCGATCGCCTGCAGTCCCAGCGCCTCGTGCTCGCTCTGCGGCGCCGCGATGTAGACGACGTCGACCTGCGGGTGCGAGACGAGCGCCTCGACCGATCCGAGTGCGTGCTCGATGCCGTGCTGCGCCGCGAAGACGTCGGCCCGGTCCTGCGAGCGGGATCCGACCGCCACGACGCGCTGCGCCGTGTGGGCGTGCAGGGCATCGGCGAACATCCCGGCGATCCAGCCGGGGCCGATGATCCCCCAGCGCAGCGCGGGCTCGCCCGTCGCGGGCAGGAACAGGTCGGGAGTGGGGAGATGGGTGGGCAGCACAGCGCCTCCAGGGCTTCGTTGACGGTCGGCGGTTCCCGCAGCTCTTCGCGGTGAAGGAGTCGTTGCTCATTGCGGTTGGCACGAGCTAGGGCGACGGAATCCGACGTTAGCACGAGCTAAATCGCTTGTGAAGCGTGGCCCATCCGACCCAAGGAGCCGTCGATGACGACGAACGTCCCCGCCCACCCGTATACCACTCCGATCTCGACGAGACCGCTGAGCAGGTGGTATCTCCCCGCGCTGGGCCTTGCTCAATTCGGCATCTTCATCGCGATCCTCTCCCCGGTGATCGTGAGCATGCAGCTCAAGGCGCAGGAGCTCGACCCGAGCAATCCCGCGGCGATCATCGGCACGGTGCTCCCCATCGGCGCGCTCGGGGCGCTGATCGGAAACCCGGTCTTCGGAGCGCTGAGCGACCGCACCCGCAGCCGCTGGGGCAGGCGCAAGCCGTGGCTCCTGGGTGGCATCGTCGCGCTCACCGTCGGCCTCGTGCTCGTCGCGGCGGCCACCGACATCGTCGCGCTCGCGCTCGCATGGCTGGTCTGCCAGCTCGCCTCCAACGCCGCGTCGGCCGCTCTCATCGCGAGCTTCGCGGACAACGTGCCGGTCGAGCAGCGCGGCAAGGCCTCGAGCACCCTGGCTCTGGCGCAGAACGTCTCGATCCTCGCCGGCGTCTACGGAGCGGTGCTGCTGGTCGGCAACCTGCCGGTGCTGTTCATTGCGCCGGGCGTTCTCGGCGTCGTCCTCGTGACGATCTACGTCTTCGTCACCCCCGATCGCCTGCCTCCGCTCGAGCAGCGTCCATTCTCGCTGCGCCAGATCCTCGGCACGTTCTGGACGAACCCGGTGAAGTACCCCGACTTCGGCCTTGCCTGGTGGTCGCGCTTCCTCATCACCTTCGCGACCTTCATGTTCACGACTTACCGGCTCCTTTACATGCAGGACCACCTCGGTCTCGACGCCGAGGCCGCCGTCGGCGCGATCGCGCTCGGCGTGCTCCTCTACACGATCGCCCTGATGGCCGCCGCCTTCGTCTCGGGCTGGCTGAGCGACCGGCTCGGCCGGCGCAAGATCTTCGTCGCAGGATCCACCGCCCTCACTGGCGTCGGCTTCGTCGTCCTCGCTTTCAGCAACACCGTCGGCATGTTCTACGTCGCCGAGGTCGTCCTCGGTCTCGCCTACGGCGTCTACGCCGCCGTCGACACCGCCCTCGTGGTCGACGTGCTCCCCGACCCGGCGAAGCCCGGCAAGGACCTCGGCGTGATCAACATCGCGAATTCGCTGCCGCAGTCGCTCGCCCCCGCTGCAGGTCTCGCCCTGCTGGGGATCGGCGGCGGCACGGACAACTATGTCGCGATGCTCATCGGCGCCGGAGTGATCTCGCTGATCGGCGCGCTCGTCGTCATTCCGATCAAGCAGGTCCGATGACCGCGTCCTACGGTGCAGGACTCCTCGTCGTTCGCCGAGTCCCTTCCCGTGCCTCGCGGCCCGGATCTCGGGGCGCTCAGGTCACATCTTCGAAGTGGGGACGGGGCCGGTGGAGTCGCGGACGATCAGCGTGGCCGGGGTAGAGATGCGACGACGCGGAGCGTCGGATCCCTCGAGGCGCTCGAGGAGAGTGTCGAGGGTCGCCTCGACGGTGAGCTCCACGTCCTGGTGCACCGAGGTGAGGCGGTGATAGCTCAGGGCTGCGGGCGGGCTGTCATCGAAGCCGACGACGGAGATGCGGGCCGGGACGGGGATGCGTGCCAGCGCGAGCACCGAGAGGACGGCGACCGCTACCTGGTCGCCGCAGCACACCAGTGCCGTCGGCGCATCCTCCCGGGTCAAGACCAGGCGTGCGGCGTCCGCTCCCGATTCCTCGTCGAACCCGCTCGGGATGACATCGACGTGATCGCCGAGACCGACCGCCTCCATCGCGGCTGCATAGGCGGCTGCACGATCGCGCCCCAGGTGGCCTTCGTCGCCGCCGATGTAGGCGATGCGTCGGTGCCCGAGACCGACGAGGTGTGCGACGGCCGCTCGTAAGCCTCCGACCTCGTCGACGTGCACATTGTCCACTCCGTCATCGCGGGACCACTCGCCCAGCCAGACGATCGGCACTCTCGCCCGGGCATCTGCGAGCGCGAGCGCCGTGGGATCACCGTTGAAGACCGCCATCGCCTCCACTCGTTCCTCCAGCAGCGCCGCAATCGCGTCCTCGCTCGGGTGCTCGCCCACCATCGGGCGGGGTACGACGTGGTAGCCGCGCTCAGCTGCCCGCACGATCATCCGCTCGACGACACGCGATTGGAACGGGTGCCCTACCGCGAAGGCCACGCCGAGGAGCCCGGTTCGCTGCTGCCGGAGCTGCCGCGCCGACGCGTTCGGTCGGTACCCGAGGGTGGATGCAGCCGCCAGCACCCGCTCGCGCGAGTCGGCACTCGGACCGGCCGCACCGCGCAGCACGAGAGAGACGAGCTGTCGGGAGACGCCGAGCGACTCCGCGATGTCGCGCATCGTCGGCGGAGAAGCGCGGTCATCGCGTCCTCCACTCATCTCGCCCCCACCGTCCTGATTCACGAAGCAGTCGTTCCCAGTCTGACATCCGCCGCTCGAGCAGGTGCGTGCTCACTCCCGCACGCGGATGTCCCTCCAGCGGCACACCGCCCCGCGCCCCCAGCGAGACTCGCCGAAAACGCTGTCGTTATCGTGCACCTCGAGGGCGATGCGGCCGCGGTCCCCGAGATGCGTCGCGACCGCATCGGGGTCGTACCCGGGTGAGCGCAGGCGTGCGGTGTCGAGCCGGGCGATCTGCACTCCGTTGATCCAGGTCGTGAGGACCGGTAGCGCTCCGCCCTCGCACCGGATGCGGAGTTCGTTCCAGTCGTTCCAGCGCCACACCTGCAAGAACTCATCGACGTCCGCGGCTTCCTCGAGCCGCGCGACCTTCTCCGCCGTGACCGGCTCCACGCTTGTCGCAGGATCATCGGCGCGAAGGCCGACAGGGCGACCCTGATCATCGAGTACGGCGTCCACGGCGAACGGGACCGCCGAGAAGGAGGCGAGCCCGTTCCCGAAGAAGCCGCCGATGCCCCCGGACGGGCGATGGTCCACGAGTACCTGGAAGCCCGCCCAGTCGTCCGCTCGGCGACGCAGCATCACGCCGGTGTCGGCGGGCCAGTCCGGCCGCATCTCGAGGGCCAGGTCGAAGGAGCCGAACGACTCGTCGCTGAGCAGATAGCCGCCGTAACCCGGGGTGGCCTGGGCGCCGATCAAGACGCCGTCCTCCACCCTCCAGGACGCGGGGTGCTTCTCCGGCTCGACCGGCAGGGCGATCCCCTGTTCCTGGAGGAGGCTCTCGACTGTCGGGCCGCCCGGGTGGACCGCACCGTAGACGCGCGGAATTGCGCTCCAGCCTGCAAGGTTCGCACCGTCAAGCAGTGGACGGTAGCCGACCTCGTCGAAGACGTCGCGCCGCCCGGACGTCGACTCCGTCACGACACCCTTCCGGTCGCATCGGGCAGCACAGCTCTTCTCGTCCGCAGAATCACGTCAGTGCTCCGAGGTTCATTTTCCATCCTCTCGATCAGCTCTTGGGCCGGATGTTCCAGAGGTACGGGTAGGAGTTGCCCTGCTGCACCTCGGCTTGGGTGGCGGCGTCCGTGACGAAGGTCTGCTCCGGGCGGTACCAGGGCGCGAACCAGGCCTGCTCAACAGTGAACTTGTTGATGGCCTTGACCGTGGCCTCGTACTCGCTGCCTTCCGTGGTGCGCACCTTCTCGATCAGCGCGGTGAGCTCGGGATCCTCGCTCTTGAACGGGTTGAAGATGGCGTCCTTGCTGAGGTGGAAGTTGATCAGGGCCAGATCCGGATCCTGCTGGAGGATGAGCCACGTCGCGGGGTATTTCGGCGCGAGAACGTCGGCGATGAAGTTGTTTCCCGCGTCCGTGTAGACCACATCGATGCCGATGTCGGACAGCTGCTGCTGGATGAGGGTGAACGTGGACGCATCGACAGCGGACGCGGTGGGCATCTGGAGGGTGAAGCCATCGGCGTAGCCGGCCTCGGCCAGCAGCTCTCGCGCCTTCTCGGGGTCGTAGTCGTAACGGTCGTCGAGTGACTCGTCGAAGCCGACCGAGGACGGCGGGAAGATCTGGCCGGTCACCGTCCCGTAATCCTGGCCGATGGACTTCAGCATCGCTTCTTTGTCGAAGGCGTAGTTGATGGCCTGACGGACGCGGACGTCGGCCAGGGCGGGCACGCGGGTGCCTTGACGGTCCAGGAGCAGCAGACCCATCCAGCTGAGCTCTGCCGCGTTCGCAGTGAACCCGGACGATTCGAGTTCCGCCACGTTCTTGTTCAGGGCGAGGGTCGACGCGTTGACCTGGCCACCCTTGAGGGCGTTCACCAGAGCGGTGGGATCGCTGTAGACGTTGATGACCAGGTTGTCGTAGTGCACGGACGCTGGGTCCCAGTAATCGGCATTGGCTGTGAAGACGTAGGACGTGCCGACCACGGTCTTCGCCGCGTCCAGTTCGTAGGGACCGGATCCGACCGGGACGGTCTGGATGTCGGCGGAAGCGAACGCCGCCGGACTCTCGACCAGGCCGGCGTTCTGCGTCAGGTAGAAGAGGAATGTCGGGTTCGGCTGCGTCAGAGTGACCGTCACCGTGGAGGCGTCGGTTGCGACGGCGTCCTGGAGGTCTGCCATCTTGGTGATGTCGGGCGAGTTCCCGTCGCGGAATCGGATCAGATTCTGCGCAACCGCGGCCGCATCCACTGGCGTCCCGTCCGAGAAAGCGACCCCGTCACGGATCGTGAGCGTGAGCACGGTGTTGTCCTCGTTGTACGCCCAAGCGGTCGCCAGTCCCTCCGTGATCGTGCCGTCCGGCTCGGCGCGCAGCACCGTGTCGTAGACGGCCTGCATGTAGGGCGACTCGTTCGCCCAGTAGGAGTCCGCCGCAGCGAAGGTCGTCAAGGTTTGGATGGCCCCGAGAGTGAGCGTGCCGCCCGATTCCCCTCCAGAACCATCACCGCCACCGGCGGTGCAGCTCGTCAGACCGACTGCGAGGGAGGCGGCGACCACGACGGCGGCAGCTTTTTTCCAACGGAACATCTTTGTCCTTCCCGGATGGTGCCTGCTCGACATCGAGCTCGGCTGCCGCGAATTTAGCACGATAAAATAGCTCGTGCCAGGTCTGCCGCAACTAATTCTCCGCGGAGCTCTGATCGGGTCGGGTGGCCCGACATGTGTGTAGAGCGAGCACGCGACGGTGCGCTGGGTGGCAGCGGTCGGAGACTGTCGCGCGATCGGCCTGCTCACGGTCCTTTCAAGTGCAACTCCGAGTTCGGCAAGGTGTACCCAGACGTCGAAGGGACATGCGAGAACTTGAGAACGGCGACTGCAAAGACGAGGGGGCGAGTGCTGCTCGACGGCGTCGCGCGCACGAATCCGCCGCCGCACTGGGTCTGCGGTGGCCTCGCATCCGTGATCGAGGAACACGGCGTGCTACTCGAGCTCACAGTCGGCCAGAACCTCAGACTCGGCCGCGGCAGCATCGCCGCGAGCGTCGGCCGGCTGGCCGAGAGCTCTCGTGATCGAGGAACGCTCGCTCAGCCTGGCTCCGAAGTTCGTCGAGCGGCTGATGGACGCGCCCCGTGCCGCCCGCGATGATGGCGTCGGCATCCTGCTCGTCGAGCAGCACGCGCAGACTGCGCTTCGGGTCGCCGACCGCGCCTACGTGCTGGCGGAGGGCCGGGTCGCACTCTCCGGCCGTGCCGACGAGCTCCTCGGCGACTTCCGAGCAGTGGAAGCGGCGTATCTGGGCGAGAACTGAGCGACCTGGGCCTCGGGCGACCTGCCCTTCCTCGCTGGGTAGGGCTTCGCGAATCACACCGGGTTGATCCCGACCGTCAGTCCTCCGCAGACGTAGAGTGTTTGGCCCGTCACGAAGCCGGCCGCGTCGTCGAGGAAGAACCTGGCCGCATGCGCGATGTCCTCCGGCTGCCCGAGCCGCCCGACCGGGACGCCGGCGATGAGCGCCTTCGTCTGCGGCGACTCAGCGGCATTCGCCTTCAGGAAGAGGTCGGTGGCGATCGGGCCCGGGCCCGATCGCATTCACGGTGATGCCGGACGAGCCGAGCTCGTGCGCAGGTAGAGGTAGGCGCTAGCGGTCCAGGAGCCCTCCTCGGCGACGGCCAGCTCCTGGTCGACGAGGCCGATTCCATCGGGGCCGCCGACCTGATCGGCCGGCGCGTCGGAAGTTCGGAAGTTCGTGAGTTCGGAAGTATCGTCTCGCGATACGCCGCTGCTGGCTGTGGCGTCGGCGCTACCGGCTGCTCAGGGAGACGTGATCAGTAGTTGCGCCGTTCGTGAGCATGATGCCGGCTCGTGAACATGTCGGAACAGGTAGCCACCCTGTGACCAACATTCGCCAATCGAGACCGTGTCAGTTCACGTCGCTCGAGGGCTTGCGATGCATGATCCTCCCGCCCAGGCGTGGGTACCTCAGGTTGGCGCAAGCGACGACGAGATGCTCGTCGCACACCCCCCAATCCGACTAGTCAAGAAGTCGGGTCCGACGAGACCGGCTCCACGAAGACGGAGGACACACCGATGATCCCGTCCATCGCGAAGCCGTCCATGTCCGCGCGGAACTCGGGGCTGCTCATGTAGGTCGCAGTGACCGCCCGCGGGTCGGCGCCCGTGGCGTACTCGACAAGGGCGATGAGCCGGGGCTGGTCGCCGCCGATCTCGCGCCAGACGTGATGCGTTGTGATGCCGTAGGCGGCGAGGCTGCTGATGTGCCGCGCCCAATGCACGTCAGCGTACTGTTCGAGGGCCTCGTCGGAGGCAAGGGTGTAGGTGCGGATCTCGAGCATCGTGTTCTCCTTCGGCGGCGACCTCGATGGTCACCTTCCACCGATACTATACGAACATGAATTCAGATTCGAGAACGAGTGCACGAGAACCGAGGCAGGCTCGGAGCCTCCGGTCGCGAGAGCTCGTGTTGAAGGCGGCGCGCGAGCTGATCGAGGAAGTAGGTCTGGACGGGCTGACGCTGGCCGCAGTGGCAGAGCGCGCGGGTGTCGCGGTCGGTACCGTTTACAACCGCTTCGAAGATCGCGCCCACCTTGTGGAGGAGGTCGTCGGCCAGTGGACCGAGCAGGTCTCCGTCACCTTCGGCGAGTTCTCCGAGCAAGGGAACGGTTCCGCTGATCCTGAGGCGAGCTTCCTCGCGCTCGCTCATCTCTTCCGCGAGAATCGCGTCTTCATCCGCCAGTTTTTGATCCACGCACCGCTGCAGCCGGGAATCGCCGCTCGGATTGCGCCGTGGCTCGAAAAAGAGCGCAGCCGACTCGTCGCGGGGTTGGCCACCTCGACTGTCGATCGTCGCAGTCGTGCGGATCTCGCCGCGACGATGGTGCTCGCGACCCTCGAACGCTCTGCGCTCACCCGAGTGGACGACGAGGCGTACTGGGCGCGGCTTGAGGTCGATTTGCCCGCTGCTGGTGCAGCCCTACTCGCTTGAGCAACCGGTACCGGAGTCGTGGCCAGCTCGACCGCATCATGACCGAACTCGACGCTCACGATTGCGCTCAGCCGGTCATCTTCGCCGATGAGAGTGGACTGGTCGCACCAGGCCTGTCCTGAGAGGAGCACCTCGGGTGCCGCTGCAGCTGGAACGTACTCTCGAGGCCCGATCGGATCGGGCGCCGCATGAGCACGGGGTGCGGAGAGGCGTCTTCGAACCGCTGGTTCGAGGCGTGCTGCCGTGCCGAGCAGTCGGAAGCGGACGCGGCCGGGTTGAGGGAGCCCGGTCACGTCTGCCGTAGTGGTGCAGGCGCTACGCGTGCCTTCGGTCTTATTCGAAGAGGGAGAGGGTGAGGGTAGAACTGTAGTCGCCGGCGTCCACGGTGGGCTCGGTGCGCAGGAACAGGTCAGCGTTCGCGGTCCAGGAGCCCTCCTGGGCGATGGCAGCCGAGTCGTTCGTGATGGCGAGCAGCTCTTGGTCGATCAGGCCGACTCCGTCTGCTCCGCCGTCGATGGCGGTGTCGACGACGTCTCCTTCGGCGACGAGGCCGGAGTCGCCGCCGTCGATGAGGTTCGGGGCCCAGCCGAAGTTCTCGGCGCCGATCACATCGCCGGTGGTGGAGACGAAGTCGGTCGCGGTGCCGAGAACGTACCAGCCGGTGCCGGCGGGGATCTCCTCGGGGTTGCGGGTGTCGGTGACGGTGACGGTTGGCAGGGTGCCGGTGAACTGGCGGATGACCGAGGTGGAGCCGTTCTCGATCAGGCCGGTCGAGGTCCCGTCGACCGACATCGTCAGCGTCCCGGGGGTGATGAGCGGGGCGATCTCGACGGTCACGTCGACATCGTTGTTATCGATCTCGGTCTCGGCTGCCGTTGCGGTCCCAGCGACGCTGAGTAGGAGTAGTCCTCCGGCCAGTCCGGCGGCGCCGCGAGCAAGGAAGGAGCGGGTTCTCATTGCGGGTGTTCTCCGTTCTCCGGCCGACGGCATCGCCGGCACGATTCTCGAGGGGGTCGCGCGTCGAGGGTCGCGACTTGGGGTGAGGAAGGGGGGTCACATCTTGTGGTCCGCCCCTTCCTCCGAATCGGTTCAGCTGGGTTAGCAGCTCCGCCCGGCGTAAGGAACGGACGCTGCTGAAGTCGGGGTTGAACCGACCGGTCCCACGGTCGAGGTCGCTTCCCCGGCGGGGATCGATCCGGATCGTGTGGAGAAGGCGGCGGACGCGCTCGCGCCGGGGGCGACCTGGGCGAAGCTCTTCGAACCGAAGGCCGAGTCGATCTTCACGGTGATCGGAGTGGTGCCCGTGTTCGTGGTCGTGACCATGAGGGTGACCTTCGACGCCACGCACCGCGTGGAGGCGGCGGCATTGGTCGGGTACGACGGCGCCGCGGGCGCGATCCTCACGGAATCCCACACGGGCGCGGAGGTGTCGAAAGCGACCGCGATCTTGTAGTCGTTGCCGGCGGCCAGCGCGGCGGGAAGCGCGACGCTGCCCTTCTGCTGGGCGTCGAACGAGACGGTACCCAGGTCGGTGCGCGTGCCGTCGGCAGCGAAGGCCGAGACTCGACCGGCGACACCGGCGTGCGAGGCGAATCGGGTCGAGCTGCTCGCATCGAGGGTCACGCGCGACGCGACGGGTGCCGAGTCGGATCCGACGAGGCGGGTGGACCGGCGGGCGTCGGTCAGATCGGTGGCGACGAGTTCCTCCGGAACGAGCATCCACTCCTGCGCGTCGTCGGCCTTGGGATCGGCTGCGGCGTCGATCACGGTGCCCAGCTTCGTCGCACCGTAGGCGGCGCCACTCCAGACGACCGAGGTGTTCTTGGTCGACTGGATGCGGTAGTAGCCGTCGCTGGTCGGAACCAGATTCCAGAGCTTGTCGGAACCGTTGTCGTCGACCCACTGCGTCAGCTGCTGCCCCGCGGACGCGTTGCCCTGCCAGATGGCGACGGAGCGTCCGCCCCCCCTGTTCAGGAACGAGAACGAGGACCCCTTCTTTTCGACGCGCCAGCGCTGAGTGTCGTTGGCGGTGGCTTTGTCCCAGGTGAGCAGGTCAGGTCGGTCGCCGGTGAAGGGCGGGTCCTGCGTCTTGTCGCCGTCAGTGCTGAGAACCTGGCCGGTCGCTCGGTTGACGATCGTGTAGTACTGGCCGAGGCTGCGACCGAGATCGACGTCGACGTGATTGATCGGCCCGACGCTGCCGCCGGCCCACTGAGCCTGCAGGATCATCAGCTGGCCGGTACCAGCGACGTATTGCAGGTTGCGGCTGTAGCCGCCGGCGATCGGCGTCTGAAGCGCCTTCCAGGTGCCGTCACTGCGGCCCGACTCGTTCACCCATACGTTGCCGCTGCCTGAGGCGTTGTACACGATACGGCCGTCCGGGAAGCGTGCGAGGACGGGGCTGCCGCCGGTGGCGAGGGGCGGACCGGAGGTGGCCAGTGAGGTGATGTTCGAGCCAGCGGCGCCGCCGACCGAGTAGAACTTGGTGGGGTCGTCGGCGATCTTGTAGTGGACGTTGTCGCCGCCGCCGAAGTATTCGAAGGTGAGGAGCCACTTGCCGTCGGCTGTTTGCGCCAGCGTTGACATGCCGGGCCGGCCGCCTCCGATCTGGGTCGTGCCGTTGCTGCGGTCGACTACATCGCCTGCGACGTCAACGACGGGCGCACTCCAGGAGGCGCTCGCGCCGTCCCAACTGCGGTGGGCGAGGATCTGCCCGTGCGAGTCGGACGCGGTCTGATTCGCCGGGTCCAGGATCGGCGCACCTGTCGTTGCGTTGTAGCCGAGGTAGTCGTTCTCGTCGGAGTAGTAGGCGAGGAGCTGACCGTTGTAGGCCATCAGGTACGGCTCCCAGACGGGGTCGACCTGCGCCGTGCTGTTGGCGTTTGAGGTGCGGCCGATGGCTCCGGCGCTGCCGCCCTGCCAGCCTCCCTCGGTGATGATGTTCTCGATCTTCCAGGTCGCACCCTCGTCGACGCTGGAGTAGAGCGCGATCGCAAGGTCTTGCCGGTCGCCGTCGCCGGAGGGCATCCAGTTGGGGTCTGCTGCTTTGTGCTCGCGGTACCAGGCGTCATCTCCTGAGACGACGCTGGCCAGGAGCACGGTGCCGGACTTCAGTGCGCCGACGTCTTGCGGCAGCGTGTAGAGGTAGGAGTTGGTCCAGTTGCTGGTGTACTTGGCGTACTTCGGATCGGTCGACGCGAAGGCGGGCGCCTTGACGTCGGCGAGCTTCTGCCAGGTGCGACCGTCGTCGTCCGTCTTGTGAACCGGCAGGGTCTGGCCGACGACTGCGCTCTCGCTGTCCTCGAAGGTCGCGAGGATCCGGCCGCTCGGCAGTTGCGCTGACTTCGGGTAGAGCACACACGGGTTCTTGTTGCAGCTCGCAGGGTTCTGCGCCGTGTAGACACTCTGCACGCTGGGTGAGTAGGCGGACGCACTGAGCGCCCCGGGGATGGTGAGGCCGATTGTCGCGGCGAGTGCGCCGGCGATCAGCGTCGCTTTGCGAAGGTGCTTCTGCATCGTTGCAGTCCTCTCAAGTGCTGGGGTCCACCTTCATTAGAGCTCAGCATCACGCCTCCGTCCTCGGTTCGGAAAGAGTTTCGCTCGCCGCCGGTGCGACCTGGTGATCGCCCGAAGGGCGAGTGCCGCGCGTGTGTTCGCCGGGCGAGCGGGCCTCGGGGACGCCGCACCCTCGACCCACTGCTCGACACCGTCGATACGAAAAACTTTCGCTGGATCCTGCGATCATGTGTCGCTCTGGAGTTGTTAGTTTTCAGACGCCCGGCAACGAAGCGGGCTTGCGTCGGCCCTCGAGGGCGGCCGCAATCATGATGCAGAGAGGCATTCAATGATGAACTCGCGATCCCGTGGACCTTTCAGGGGTGCTGCGGCGACTGCCCTGGTTCTGGTCGCAGGCGTCGTCCTGGCGGGCTGCTCGGGCGGGAACAGCTCGGACGGCCCCGGGAACTCCGCACGACCCGACGACGAGATCCACGTCCTGGTCTTGGGTGACGCCGCCGCGTCGGCGGAGCAGGCCGCGGCCGACCGGTTCAACGAAAACTCTGAGGTGAAGGTCGTCATCGACACCGGATCCACCTCCGGAGCCGAGTACACGACGGCGGTGCGCAACTCGATCGGCACCGCCTCCGCCCCGGACGTCTTCATGAGCTGGGGCGCCGCGGGCATCCAGCCCCTGGTCGACGCCGGCGCCCTGCTGTCCCTGAACGACTTCATCGAGGAGGACCCGCAGCTGCGCGACGCCTTCCTGCCGTCGGTCTTCGACGAGGAGGTCATCGACGAGGACGCCTACGGCATCCCGATGCGAGGCGTTGCACCGACCTTCCTCTACTACAACAAGAAGGTCCTCGCGGACGCCGGTCTCGAGCCGGCGGCGACCTGGGACGACCTCCTCGCGCAGGTCGGCCCGCTGAGCGACGCCGGCGTCACGCCGATCGGCCTCGCGGGAGCCGACAAGTGGCCCACCCAGATGTGGTACCAGTACCTGTTCGACCGGGTTGACGGAGCCGACGCGGTGAAGGACGGCCTGGCGGGCGACGCCGACGTCTGGGCCAGCGACGACAGCCTCGACGCACTCGACGACCTGCGCGAGCTCGTGGACTCGGGAGCCTTCGGGAACAACTTCGACTCCGTCTCCTACGGAACCGACGGATCGGCGGCCCTCCTGCGCACCGGCAAGTCCGCCTACGAGCTGATGGGCACGTGGCACTACGCCACGATCGAGGGCGGCGACGAGGAGTTCGTCCAGAACGACCTCGGCTGGACGGCCTTCCCGTCCTTCGGGTCGGACGGAGCGGGCGACATCGCCGGCAACCTCAGCAACTTCTACAACGTGGCCGCTGACACCCGGTACCCGGACACCGTCCGCGGCTTCCTGGCCGAGCTCTACAGCGACGAGTTCCTGAACGACCAGCTCGCTCTGGGTAACCTGCCGCCGACGACGAATGCCGGCGATCTCGTGGCGGCCGACTCGAGCCTCGACGAGACCAACAAGGAGTTCCTCACCTTCGTCGCCGGCCTGGTCGCGGACGCCCCCACGTTCCAGCTGTCCTGGGACCAGGTGGTGCCCGCCTCCAGCCAGACGCCGCTGCAGAACGCGATGGCCGACTACTTCAACGGCACGATCGACGCTGATGAGTGGGTCTCCGCGGTGCAGGCCGCGACCGCCCAGGAGTAGAAGAACCCCGACGGTCGCTGAGCGTCCGTCACGATGAAAGGCACCAAGCCATGACCCTCCTCCTCGATGAAGAGAAGGCTCAGGCGAAGAGGGGCGGCCTGTCCGCAGCGGGCCGCCCCGGCCCGCGCAAAGCAGGCCGCCCCGGCTTCGTCTGGTCCCTCCCCGCGATCCTCATGTTCGCCGTCTTCGCTCTGCTCCCCCTCGTCTTCGCCGTCTACCTCTCTTTCACCGAGTACAACGGCATCCGCCTCATCGCGCCCCAGTGGGTCGGCCTCGACAACTGGGCGCGCGTCCTCACCGACACGGCACTGCACCGGAGCCTCGTCGTCACGGTCGTCCTCGTCATCCTGGCCGTCGTCACGCAGCTCCCCGTCAGCCTCCTGATCGGCGTTTGGGCTGCCGGCCCGCAGCGGGCCCGCGCCGTCGTCGCCGCGCTGTACTTCATCCCTCTGCTGATGAGCACCGCCGCCGTGGCTGTTCTCTGGGCCTCGCTCGCGGACCCGAATTTCGGCATCCCGGCCCTCCTGACGCCGCTGCTCGGCCCCGACAACCTCTTCAGCAACATCCTCGGACAGCCCGCCAGCGCCATCGGGCTGATCGCGTTCATCTACCTGTGGGGCGCCACTCCCCTGCACACCCTGATCTACCAGGGCGGAGCGCGGTCGATCCCCGAGACGCTCTACCAGGCCGCCGCCATCGACGGGGCCGGCACCGTGCGGCAGTTCTTCTCCATCACCGTCCCGCAGCTGAAGAACACGATCGTGACCTCCACCATCCTCATGGTGGTCGGCACCTTCACCACCTTCGATCTCATCCTCATCCTCACCCGCGGAGGCCCGAGCGGCGCGACGTCCAACCTGCCGTTCTTCATGTACGACCGCGGCATCTCCGCTCTCGACTTCGGCTACGGCTGCGTTGTCGCAGTCATCGTCATCGCGGTCGCCGCCATCGTGTCGATCGGCATGGTGCGAGCGACCGGGTACGACCAGATGCAGGGCACTCAGGAAGGCCTCTGATGCGCACCCGACCCAACTACATTGCCGGCTTCTTCGCCGGCCTCTGGCTGCTGATCATCATGATCCCGGTCTACGTCATGGTCCGTGCCTCCTTCGAGAGCCGTGCGACCTATGCGGAGAATGGACCCCTCGGCCTGCCACGCGAGTTCACCCTCGACAACTACGCCTACGCCTTCCAGCAGGGCTTCGGACGGTTCCTGCTGAACTCCGGTCTCATCACCGTCGGCACCGTCCTCATCATCCTGCTGGTCGTGCCACCGCTCGCCTTCGCCATCGTCCGCAGCGAGAGCCGCTGGGTACGCGTGGTCTTCCGCGTGATGCTCTTCGGGCTCGCCATCCCCGCTCAGGTCGTGGTCATCCCGGTGTTCTTCTTGATCGACCGGCTGTCGCTCTACGACACGCTGCTCGGAGTCATCATCCCCACGGCTGTCTTCCTGATCCCCCTGACGACGCTGATCCTCTCCGGCTCGATGCGCGAGATCGGGACGGAGCAGTATGAGGCGATGGCGCTCGACGGCGCCGGTTCGTTCCGGACCTTCGCCACCCTCGTGCTTCCGCTCTCGAAGGGCGGGGTCTCGACCATCGTGATCTTCTCGGCGCTGAACGCCTGGAACAACTACCTGCTCCCGCTGGTGCTCACGCGCTCGGCCGACAACCGCGTCGCCACCCTCGCGCTGGGCATCTTCCGGCAGGAGTTCTCGCTCAACATCCCCGGGCTGATGTCGGCGATCGTGCTGACCGTCGTCCCGATCCTGCTTCTGTACGTCTTCGCCCGCCGCTCTCTCGTCCGGGGGTTGATGGGCGTCGGGGGTAAGTGATGACGCTCGACGCCAGCGCCCGCAAAGTGACTCTCCAGGACGTCGCGAAGGCTGCGAACGTCTCGCTGTCGACCGCGTCGAAGGTGATGAACGGACGTGCCGGAGTCGGCGACGGGACGCGGGATCGTGTCGACGCCGCCGCGCAGCAGCTCGGCTTCGTCGCTCTCGCGGATCGTCAGAGAGCGGCGAGCCTGGCCGGGGAGTCGACGATCGAGATGCTCGTGGAGCCTCGGGACGTCAGCAATCCCTACCTCGCCGCCTTCCTGGGTGGGGCGATAGAAGTCGCCAGCAGCCTGGGGATCGGACTCCTCACCCGCTCCATCGAGTCCGCGATCACCGACACTCCTACGGCGTGGGCGAGCACGCTGGCTCGAGCGGGGCGCCTGGGCGTCATCGAGGTCACCAGCACCTACTCGGCGTCCCGCGAGCGCGCGCTACGAGCCGCCGGGCTGTCGATGGTCCTCGTCGACCCGATCGACAGCCCCCGCACGACGACCCACAGCATCGGCGCCACCAACTGGGCCGGCGCCTATGAGGCGACGAAGCACCTCCTCGAGCTCGGCCACCGCCGAATCGACTACATCGGCGGACCACCCCGGGCCAGCTGCGACATCGTCCGAGCTCACGGCTGGGCCGCCGCCATGGCGGAGGCCGGCATCCACGTCGATCTCACCAGCGTGCCCCGCGAGGCGTACAGCTACGAGCACGGACTGGCCGCCGCGAGGGCCCTCCTGTCGTCCGACAACCCGCCGACAGCGATCTTCGCGGGCAGCGACGCCTCAGCGATGGGGGTGCTCGAGGCCGCACGACAGCTCTGCATCACCGTCCCCGACGACCTCAGCGTCGTCGGCTTCGACGACACCCTCATCGCGCGCATTTCCGCACCGCCGTTGACCACCGTGCACCAGCCCATCGCCGATATCGGTCGAACGGCCGTCACGACTCTCCTGCGCCTCTCCCGAGGCGAGACCATCACCACGAAGCGCGTCGAGCTGTCGACGCATCTCGAGGTTCGTTCCTCCACAGCGCACCGCGCCGAGCACTCCCCCGAAAGGCCGTCATGACCACTCCCGCCACCGACGCACTCCCGCTCTGGAAAGACACGTCGTCGACCCCGGCGGAGCGCGCTGCGTCACTGGTTCAGCAGATGACCCTCCGCGAGAAGCTGCAGCAGATCGGCAGCACCTGGCCCGGCTCCGAGGACCTGGAGGAGGCCGTCGCCCCGCTGCAGGAGACCCACGAGATGGCTCTTCCGTTCGAGGAGGCGATCATCGACGGCATCGGTCACATCACCAGACCGTTCGGGACCGCGCCCGTCGAGCCCGCGGAGGGCATCGCGCGACTCGTCGGCCTGCAGCGCCGCGTGGTCGACGCGAACCGCTTCGGGATCCCCGCCATCGCGCACGAGGAGTGCCTCACCGGTCTGACCGCCTGGAAGGCCACCGTCTACCCCACTCCGCTCGCCTGGGCGGCCACCTTCCACCCGGATCTCGTGAAGGAGATGGGCGAGGCGATCGGCACCGACATGGCGGCGCTGGGGGTGCACCAGGGTCTCGCTCCGGTCCTCGACGTCGTCCGCGACTACCGCTGGGGCCGAGTGGAGGAGACGCTCGGCGAGGACCCCTACCTCGTCTCCGAGCTCGCCGCCGCCTATGTCAGGGGCATCCAGTCCGCGGGCGTCATCGCCACCCTGAAGCACTTCGTCGGATACTCCGCCTCCCGCGGTGCCCGGAACCACGCTCCGGTCTCGATCGGCCAGCGCGAGCTCCGGGACGTGATGCTCCCTCCGTTCGAGAAGGCGGTCGTCGCCGCCGGCGTGCGCTCGGTCATGAACTCCTACACCGAGCTCGACGGCGTCCCGACGGCGAGCGATCGGGAACTGCTGACCGGGCTGCTCCGCGATCAGTGGGGGTTCACCGGCACGGTCGTCTCGGACTACTGGGCGACCCCCTTCCTCCAGACCATGCACCGCGTCGCGGACGGCCTGGTCTCGGCGGGTGCGCTGTCCTTGACGGCCGGGATCGACGTCGAGCTGCCCCACACCGCGTCCTACACCGAGGAGCTCGCGGAGCGGGTCGGCGTCGACTTCATCGACACCGCCGCCACCCGCATCCTCACCCAGAAGGCCGAGCTCGGCCTCCTCGACGAGGACTGGACGCCGGAGCGCGACCAGTCGGTCGATCTGGACTCGACCCGCAACCGCGACATCGCCGCACGCCTGGCCGAAGAGTCCATCGTCCTTCTGCGCAACACCGACGCGGTGCTTCCGCTGAGCGACGAGCCGCGAAGGATCGCCGTCATCGGCCCGCTGGCGGATGACCCGCACGGGCTCTTCGGCTGCTACTCCTTCCCGAATCACGTGCTCCCCAACTTCCCCGAGGCGGGACTCGGCATCAGCGCACCGTATGTCCTGCAGGGCATCCGGGAGGCCTTCCCGAACGCGGAAGTGACCTTCATCGCCGGTGGAACGGTGATCGGCGAGGACACCGCGAACATCCCAGCGGCCGTGGCTGCCGCTGCCGCAGCAGACCTCACCATGGTCGTCGTCGGGGACCGCTCCGGCATGTTCGGGCACGGCACCTCCGGCGAGGGCTGCGACGTGCTGGGTCTCGAGCTCCCCGGATCACAGCACGAGCTGACGGAACGGGTCCTCGAGGCAGCCGGCACGAGCATCCTCATCGTGCTCTCGGGACGCCCGTACGCGATCGGGTCGCTCGTCGAGCAGGCCACCTCCGCGCTCCAGGTCTTCTTCCCGGGGCAGGAAGGCGCGGCCGCCATCGCCGGCGTCCTGACCGGACGAGTCGACCCGAGTGGCCGGATGCCGGTGCAGATCCCTGGAGCATCCTCCGCCCAGCCCGGCACCTACCTCGCGCCGCCGCTCGCCCTGCGCAGCGAAGGCATCAGCAACATCGACCCCACCCCCGCCTTCCCCTTCGGATTCGGGCTCTCCTACACCGACTTCGTCTTCGGGCCGCTCCAGGTGGACGCCGCGAGGATCACCACCGACGGAACGGTGACCGTCTCCACGACGGTGGAGAACCGCGGCACGCGAGCGGGCACCGCGGTCCCGCAGCTGTACCTGCACGATGTCGAGGCGGATGTCACCCGGCCCGTGCGCCAGCTGATCGGCTTCACCAGGCTCCTGCTGCAGGCAGGCGAGAGCGCCGAGGTGAGCTTCACGATGCACGCCGATCTCACCGCCTACACCGACCGCGCGTTACGTCGGCGCGTCGATGCCGGCCTCATCGAACTGAGCATCGCCGAGAACGCCGCCGGCGCTGCTCCCATCGTCACGGTCGAGTTGACCGGACCCGTGCGGTACGTGGACCACCAGCGTGAGATGACGACCTACGCGGCAGTCCGCTCGTCGATCCGAAGCGGGAACGCATGAGCAGGGCCGCGTGGAGCGCGCTGACCGCGAAGACCTGGGAGGAGGGCCTCCTCGCAGGAACGGGAGTCGTGGGCGGCATCCTCTACGGCGATCCACCGCGGCACGTCGTCGCGCTAGCGCACGAGGACTTCTTCGTGCCGGCCAACAGCCGTGTCCCCGCCCCCCTCCTCGCGCCCGCGCTCCCCGCTGTCCGCAGGGCCCTCGCCGACGGAGATTCAGGTACGGCCGCCGACCTCGTCGAGAAGACCCTGCGCGAGCAGGGGTGGGATCCGGACACGCTGATCTGGACCGATCCGCTCGGAGCGATCGCTCAACTGGAGTGGCAGCCCGACCACACGAACTGGAGCGCTTACCGGCGAGACATCTCGCTCATCAACGGAGACGCGGGAGTCTCGTGGGAACTGCCGTCCGGCGCGAGAACAGGCCTGAGCATCTCGACCAGCCACGGCACCGCCGGTTTCGACGTCGAGCTCTGGTCGGAAGAGCCGATCTCCGGTCGATTGCGCCTCGTACCGGTGCACGAGGCGGGATCATCCGCGACAACCGTCCTTCCCGTCGACTACAGCGACACCATTCGAACTCGGACCGCAGCCACCGAATCCGTACTGATCGTCATCGTCGAAGCGCTCGGTCTCGAACCGGGTACTGGGGCGAGTGCCCAAGCCCGCGTCATCTCGGAGGCGCCCCATGAGCCGGACGGCGAGAATACCTGGCGCGTAGAAGTGCCCGCCTCAGGCTGCCGCTTCCGCATCGACGTCACCACCACCTACGACTCCGGATCAGACCATGTGCTGGCTGACATCGCGTCGCTGCTACCCGCCTCCGAGCTGACGCTCGCGGGTTCGACGAGCGCTGACGAACCGACGGAACGCATCTGGGAAGATGCCTCGGCCGGCGCGGTGCCGGCCGAGGCGCGGGTACTGGAACTCGCCTACCTGGCGGGACTGCGCAACATCGCCGTCTCCACGGGGTCCTTGCCGCCGACACTGCAAGGGGTCTGGCAGGGCACCTGGTCGCCGGCATGGTCCGCCGACTACACGATGAACGGGAACGTCCAGCTCGGAGCTCTCGCGGCTGTCCTTTGGACGGGCACGCCGGAAGTGATGACCTCGCTGTTCCGGCTCGTCCGCCGCTACCTCGACCACTACCGATCCAACGCCCGACGGATCTTCGGGCAGGACGGAATGCTCCTCCCCGCCCGGATGACCACTCACGGACACGCCAACCACTTCCTCCGCGACTACCCCCACCAGTTCTGGCTCGGGAACGGTCCCTGGTTCCTGCGGCTCGCAGCCGACTACATCCAAGTCACCGGCGACCGGACGATCCTCGACGACTGGCTCTGGGACCTCACGATCGAGATCCTCGACTTCTCCCGCCGAGTGATCGACGACGCCGGAGGGATCCTCTCGCCCTCGTACTCCCCCGAGAACACCCCGGCCGGTAGCGAGAACCCTCTGGTCGCCGATGCCACCGCGGACATCGCCGCTCTGCGCGACGGCTACCGCGTCGGCGCCTGGTTCGCCGAACTACGGGGGGACACCCATCGCGCCGCGGAATGGTCCGCCGCGCGAAGCCGGCTGCCTCAGTTCGCAATCGTCACTGATGGAACGCTCGCCGAATGGTCCACCCGGTGGCCGGAGAACATCGCTCATCGGCACGTCTCGCAGCTCCACGGACTCTGGTACGAGCCCGATGAGGCGTTCACCGACGAGAAGCTCCGCGCGGCGGCACTGGGCACCGTCAGAGCGAAGATCGCGTGGCGTGCCGAGATTCCGTCGGGCCCTCCTGGTCACATGGAGATGGCGTTCGGACTCTCCTCCATCGGACTCGCGGCCGCGGCTCTCGGTGACGCGTCCTCGGCCTACCAGTGCGCCGTATGGCTGGCTCGGGACCACTTCACTCGTGCCCTCAGCACGACGCACGACGCCGGCGCGATCTTCAATCTCGACGCCTCGGGCGCACTGCCCGCTGTCGTCGCCGCGATGCTGCTGCAGTCCTCCCGCGACACGCTGCACGTGCTGCCAGCTCTCCCGTCTCAGTGGGCCGCCGGCACCATCACCGGTCTGACCGCGCGAGGGGCAGTCACTGTCAGTCGACTGTCGTGGACTCCGGACGGCATCGATCTCGATCTCGAGCTGTCGACGCGTGGTGAATGGCTGCGGCCCGAAGGCGTCACCATCGTCCTGCCGCGAGCCGGTGTCCTCCGCGGGGCCCCGAACACCACACAGATCGACTCGCGCTCGCTCGTCATCAAGCCGGGAACTCTTCGCGTGAGGGTGCAGGCGGACTTCACCGCATCATGACGAAGTCCCGGGTGAGGTCGATCCGTCGAACGGTTGGAAACTCTTTCCGTCCGCGTCATCGTCCCGCGCACCAGCTGATCGGTGGAATGGATGCATCGAGCTCAAGGAGGAGCAACGTGAAGAACCTTGTCAGATGGAGCCTCTCGACCGTCACGGTCGGCGCTCTCGCAACCGGCCTCGCGCTGAGCGGAGGCGTCAGCGCATCGGCGTACCAGCCGACGCCGTCTTCGGTGTACACGGCGACCGATCCGGGCTCGTGCAACAAGAGCCCCTGCATTCTTTACCCGAAGTCGACCCAGCTTCCGAGTGGTCGCCTGCTCGCAGCGTTCGAGGACAGTCAAGGCGCAGTCGTCGGCCAAGACATGCCGATCTTCAAGAGCGACGACTACGGCGACACCTGGCAGAAGCTCGCCGACCTCCGAGCACCGGCCTACGTCACCGACGACCCCGCCTACTCGCCGTACACGAGCAACTGGACGAACCCCTACCTCTACGTGCTGCCCGAGGACCTCGGCAGTTACAAGAAGGGCACCGTCATCCTCTCGACGGTCGTCTCGCCGGGCACCTCGACCGACAACAACCGTCTCGCGTCCGCCGTTGTTCTCTGGGCGAGCACGAACGACGGCGCGTCCTGGGGTCTCGTTTCGAAGGTCGCCGCGAGCCCCACGTCGTACACCGGAGTCGAAGGAGACTCGGTCTGGCAGGACCCCGTCTGGGAGCCCTACCTCATGATGCGGAACGGGAAGCTGATCGTCTTCTACTCCGACGAGAGAGACGCCCTCGGCTACGACGCGACCACCGGCGTCGCCCGGTTCGATCCCGCCGACGCCAGCTCCGCAGATTCCGGCGGGCAGATCCTGGCTCACACGACCTGGGACGGCGTCGGCGCGTGGACGGCGCCCATCGTGGACGTCGCCGGACTCACGCAACCGCACGACGGGAAGACCAAGATCGGTGGTGGTCGACCCGGTATGACCAACATCGTCCCCACGACGGACGGCAAATGGCTCCTCACGTACGAGTACTGGGGTGGGGGCGACAACGTCCGCTACAAGATCGCGGACGATCCCGAGAACTTCCGGTCGGTCGGCGGCGCAGAAGGACTGCCGATCTCACAGCTTCCCGTGGCAGCCGGCTCTCAGGGACTCGCGCAAGGCGGCAGCCCGGTCCTGGTCCGACGCCCCGACGGCGGATTGATCTACAACGCAGCGAACAGCGGAGCCGTTTGGGTCAACGAATCCGGGCGCAGCGACGGCGCATGGAAGCAGTACCAGACCACAGTTCCCGCCGGCTACAGCCGCGCACTTCAGTACGTCGAGGGCACCGGCCGCATCCAGATACTGCAGGCTCCCTGGGGTACCGGACCCGTCAGTACCGCATCCCTCGATCTCGGCCACTCCGAGGGCGCCTACTACTCGCTCGTGAACAGAGCGACCGGTCAGGTCCTCAGCACGGCACAGGACAAGACGCAGGACCCGGTCTACACCGGTGATCAGCCCGACATCATCACCTGGAGCGACAACCCGGGCAACGACACTCAGCGCTGGCACGTGCAGCGGAAGGGCTCGAGCGTCACCTTCCTGAACAAGGCGGGGGGCCGCGCCCTCGGCATCTGGTTCGGCAACGCCACCGCCGGCCAGCCCCTCTCCCAGTGGGTCGACGACAACGGCTCCGACAAACTGTGGACCCTCGTACCGACAGCTGACGGCTACACGAAGATCCAGTCCACGAAGAACACCGGCCTCTTCCTCAGCGGCACTGCGGCGGGGGATCAGGTCCGCCTGGCATCCTCGATCGACGCGTCGACGAACACCACCGCTGACGACGCGCAGGAGTGGCAGCTCGTGCAGGAGGCCCCGACCGCCTCCGGGCTGTCGGCGGCCCGACAGTCGACGACCCTGATCGGCGTCGACGACCTCCCCGCCGGCAGCACCCTGGCGCTGAACGCCGCTACCGCCGATCCGGCCGGAACGAAGACGAACGCCGGAGTCACCGGCCGCGTCTGGGCTCTCACCGGCGCCGGCGCGGCAGTCGATCTGGGCACGGTCGCGTTCGACGCAAATGAGAGGGGTTCGGTGGCCGTCCCGTCGACCTTCGCCGCGTCATCCGATGTCAGGATCGCGGTCGCGTTCGACGCCTCCGCCCTGGTGTGGGACTCCGTCCGGATCTCGGCAGCCACAGCGACCTACCCGAGCACGACCGTCGCGTCTTCTCGGTGCGTGGCCGGGAAGGCGGTTCTGTCCGTCACGACCACGAACACCGGCAGCACACCCATGGCGGTAACCCTCACCAGCGCCTACGGCTCGAAGAGCTTCGCTCAGGTCGCGCCGGGTGCGAACGCGTCCTCGGCGTTCTCCACCCGCCTCACGACCATGCCCGCCGGAGAGGCGACCGCGTCCGTCGGACCGGTCGGCTCCGCACCGAGCCGGACCGCGACGGTCGCGTACACCGCCCGGGCCTGCTGAGTGATCCCACTCGACTGAGGTCGGGGCAGTCATCACCACCACGACGTCGTGCGGGACGGAACGACCCCTGTCCCGCACGACTGCGTCATCCATGTCCCACCGCCGGCTGATCCCGGCGAAAGGACCCCTCTCGCCAGCTCAAAGGAAGATTCACGAATGAAGGACGTCGTCGCTGCGCTCGACCTCGGTGCACTCGCCTTCGGTGGCGCTCAACTCGGAAATCTCTACCGCGAGACGAACGACGCCGAGGCAGTAGGCGCACTCGCCCGTGCTCACGAGCGCCGGATCCGGACCTACGACACCGCACCCCACTACGGCTTAGGGCTGTCGGAGCGCCGACTGGGCGAAGCCCTCGTTAAGTGGAACCGCGACACCTTCGTCGTCTCTACGAAAGTCGGCCGCATCCTCGACCCTGTCGAGAATCCTTCCGGCGCACTCGACGATGAGGGGTTCGCGGTCACGGCTACGGCCGTCCGGCGGCGCGACTACTCCCGCGACGGGGTCCTCCGCTCGATCGAGTCCAGCCTCGAGCGTCTTCAACTCGATCACCTCGACGTCGTCTACGTCCATGATCCCGATGACCACGTCGAGGAGACCCTCGACGCTGCCCTCCCGACGCTCATCGAACTACGCGAGCAGGGCGTGATCCGGGCGGTCGGAGTGGGCATGAACCAGTCGGCGGCGCCGGCACGATTCGTCCGCGAGAGTGACCTCGACCTCGTCATGGTGGCCGGCCGGTACACACTCCTCGACCAGAGCGCCCTCGCCGACCTCCTGCCCGCAGCCCAGGAGCGAGGCGTGGGCATCATCGCAGCCGGTGTCTACAACTCCGGGCTGCTCTCCAAGCCTCGTCCCACCCCCGAGTCCCGCTACGACTACGCAGCCCCACCCGAGGCGTTGATCCGCCGAGCCAACGCCATCGCCGAGGTCTGCGAGCGGCACGGCAGCTCGCTCCCGGAGGCCGCTGCCCTGTTCCCGCTCACCCACCCGGCGGTCGCCTCAGTGGTGCTCGGGATGCGGACTGCTGACCAAGTCGACTCGAACGTCGAGCGCTTCGCCTCACACCCCCCGGCCGACCTCTGGACCGAACTCATCGAACTCGGCCTCTTGAACCCGTCCACCCCGATCTCGAGCCGCCCTGCCCCGACCCTCGAAAGGCATTCCGCATGACCCGGATCACCGACGTCACTGTCACCGACCTCCGCTTCCCGACGTCGCTGAGCGCCGATGGGTCGGACGCGATGAACAAGGACGCCGACTACTCGGCCGCCTACGTTCGCATCGACACCGACGATCCCGCCCTGAGCGGATTCGGGTTCACCTTCACCATCGGACGAGGCAACGAGCTCTGCGTGCTCGCCGCGCGAATCCGCGCGGCCTCCCTCCCCGGACGTGACGTGGCAGCAGTCGTCGGCGACCTCGGTGGCTTGTACCGCGAACTGCAGTCGGACTCACAGGTGCGGTGGCTCGGACCGGACAAGGGCGTCGTGCACCTCGCTCTCGCGGCGGTCATGAATGCGGTCTGGGACCTCGCTGCGCGCGCTGCCGGGAAGCCGCTCTGGCGTCTCCTGGCCGACATGACTCCCGACGAGCTCGTCGACGCCGCCGACCTGCGCTATCTTTCGGACGCGTTGACCAGGGACGAGGCACTCGCGATCCTCTCGGATAAGGTCGCAACCCGCGCTGACCGCATCGCCGATCTCGAGCGCACGGGATACCCCTGCTACACCACCAGCGCGGGATGGCTCGGATACTCCGATGACAAGCTTCGGCGCCTCTGCCAGGAAGCTGTCGACGCGGGCTACAAGCACGTGAAGCTCAAGGTCGGCGGCAGCCTCGACGACGACCTGCGACGCCTCGCTCTCGCCCGCGAGGTGATCGGCTGGGACGTCGACCTCATGATCGACGCGAACCAGGTCTGGGATGTTCCGGAAGCCATCGAGAACGTCCGTGCGCTCGCGCAGTTCAAACCCCTCTGGATCGAGGAGCCCACGAGCCCGGATGATGTGCTCGGCCACGCTGCAGTGCGCCGCGCCGTGGCACCCATCGGGGTTGCGACCGGTGAGCACGGCATGAATCGGGTGCTGTTCAAGCAGTTGTTCCAGGCCGAGGCCATCGACTACTGCCAGCTCGACTCCGCCCGCCTCGGCAGCGTCAACGAGATCCTCGCGGTGTACCTCATGGCCGCGAAGTTCGACGTGCCCGTTTGCCCGCATGCCGGCGGGGTCGGCCTCTGCGAGCTGGTGCAGCACCTCTCCGTCTTCGACTACGTCGCTGTGTCCGGCTCACTCGAGGGTCGCGTCACCGAGTACGTCGATCACCTGCACGAGCATTTCGTCGACCCCTGCATCGTCAAGGACGGCGCCTACATCGTCCCGTCTCGGCCTGGGTACTCGGCTGAAGTCTTCGAAGCAACCATCGAAGAGTTCCGATTCCCCGAAGGCGGCTACTGGGCCGCAGCCACGAGCTGAGCGAGTGAGTCCGGAGACGACCCCCGATGATCGCGGAGCGGGTGTCATCGACGCTCACCTGCACATCTGGGACCCGTCCCGGCATCGCTACGACTGGCTCGGTCCGCAGCACGCCCCGATCGATCGGACCGTCACCGCCGAAGAGGCGATCGGCGTGCTGCGCCGCGCGGGGGTTTCGCAGGCGCTTCTCGTTCAGGCAGCCGACACCGATGAGGACACCGACGCGATGCTGGCCGCAGCCAGAGCACACAGCGAGCTCATCGGGGTCGTCGCGTTCGTGCCTCTCGATGACCCGAGGATGGCGGCGGCTCGGCTCGAATCGCTGCTGCAGGACCCGCTCGTCGTCGGGGTTCGATCGCTCGTGCACGATCGACCGGACCCCGACTGGATCCTCCGCCCGGCCGCTCGCGAGATACTCGATCTGATCGACGCAGCAGGTCTCGTGTTCGACTTGCCTGCAGTACTCCCTGCGCATCTGAAGCACATCCCGGAACTCGCGCACCGGCACCCAGGTCTCCGGATCGTGCTCGACCACCTCGGCAAACCGCCGGTCGGCGCCGCTGGCCCCTGGGCGGAAGGAGAATGGGAGCGGCTGGTGCGTCGTCTGGGGCCCCTTCCCACGGTCTCGGCAAAGCTCTCCGGTCTGCAGTCCCTCGGCACAGACGCGGCCGCATGGAGCCCGGATCAGGTTCGACCGTTCGTAGAAGTAGCGCTCGATGTCTTCGGACCGGATCGAATGCTCTTCGGAGGCGATTGGCCCGTCTCGGAACTATCGGGCGGCTACCGACGAATCATCGATTCGACGACGAATCTGCTGAGCTCTCTCGACCCCCTCGGACGAGCCGCCGTTCTCGGCGGGACCGCTCGGCGGGTCTACGGTCTCGGTACTCGGTGAGCGGGGCTGCCGGTCCGCGCTGTCAACGACTTCAGTGACGCAAAATCCGCGATGTCGGATCCCCCACCTTCTCTCCTTCGCTCTTCGCCCAACCCGCTCATCCACCGGCCCTCTGGAGGACCACCATGCAGATCCGTCGCCTCGGCAACCCGGGGGCTGAACGCCCCTACGTCCTGGACTTGGACATCGCGTACGACCTGGAAAGCCTCACCTCCGAGATCGACGGCGTCTTTCTCGCCGACGACGGTCTGAACCGCGTGCGAACCGCTTTGAGAGAAGGGCTCCTCCCTGAGGCGGACGTCGCCGAGCTGCGCATCGGATCGCCGATCGCGAGGCCCGGCAAGATCGTCTGCATCGGCCTCAACTACCGCGACCACGCAGCCGAGACTGGCGCAGCCGTCCCAGCAGAACCCGTCGTCTTCATGAAGGATCCCGCGACGATCGTCGGCCCCTTCGACGCCGTGCGGATCCCAGTCGGCTCGGTGAAGACTGATTGGGAGGTGGAGCTCGGTGTCGTCATCGGCGTCCAAGCGCGATATCTCGATTCCCCTGAGGAGGCAGCGGCGTGCATCGCCGGATACGTGCTCTCGCACGACGTGTCCGAACGGGAGTTCCAGCTAGAACGCGGCGGGCAGTGGGACAAGGGCAAGAGCTGCGAGACCTTCAACCCGCTCGGACCATCGCTCGTCCCCGCCGAAGAGCTCGACGCATCGGATCTCCGACTCACTCTCTCGGTCAACGGAGTCGTGCGCCAGGACGGCACAACCGCTGACATGGTTTTCGACCCCGCCTACGTGGTCTGGTACCTCAGCCAGTTCATGGTGCTGCACCCCGGTGATCTCGTGAACACGGGCACGCCGGCTGGTGTCGCGCTCGGCATCCCGGGTAACCCTTACCTCCGCGCCGGGGACGCGGTGACGCTCTCGATCGAAGGACTCGGCGAGGCCGAGCAGCGCTTCGAGCAGGCGGAGACCGGACGATGAGCGCGCTCGACGGGCTCATCGCGATCGTGACCGGCGGCGCCTCGGGCATCGGCGCCGAGTGCGCTTCTCTGTTGTCAGAGCGCGGGGCGCTAGTGGCGGTGCTCGACCGCGACGTCGACTCAGTGCCGGCAGACCTGTTCGGTGTGCGCTGCGACGTCACGGACCGAGCATCGATCGACGCCGCGATCGCTTCGGTCGTCGGAAGATTCGGCGGACTCGACATCGTCGTCAACAACGCCGGGATCGGCGCTGTCGGCACCGTGGAGGAGAGCACTGAGGAGACCTGGCAGCGAGTCCTCGACGTCAATGTGATCGGTGTCGCGCGAGTGAGCGCCGCTGCGCTGCCGGCGTTGCGCCAGTCGAGCAGTGCCTCGATCGTCAACATGTGCTCCGTGGCCGCGACGAGCGGGCTTCCACAACGGGCGGTCTACGGAGCATCGAAAGCAGCCGTTTACGGCCTCACGATCGCGATGGCCACCGACCATGTTCGCGAGGGCATCCGGGTGAACTGCGTGAATCCGGGAACGGTGCACACAGGCTTCGTCGATGCGAATCTCCGCTCGTTCGACGACCCCGCCGCCGAGCTGGAGGCGCTCAATCAGCGCCAGCCGATCGGTCGAATGATCACCACACGCGAGGTCGCCGAAGCAGTGGCGTTCCTCGCGGGTCGAAACTCCTCCTCGATCACCGGATCATCGCTCGCAGTCGATGGCGGAATGAACTCTCTCCGGGTCCGCCCACTCTGACTTCCGAGGCGATGAGGAGACGTCGCCATGCTCACTCACGCACGAAAGGCACTCCATCCATGGTCCAGCGCCAGTTCCCGAAGCCCGTCGAGCTGCTCGAGTACCTCAGCTTCAAGAAGCCCGAGCTCGACGGCCGCAAGCGCCGCCTCGACGCTGCGCTCACCATCGAGGACCTCCGCACCATCGCGAAGCGCCGCACGCCGAAGGCCGCGTTCGACTACACCGACGGCTCCGCCGAGGGCGAGATCTCCATCGCCCGCGCCCGCCAGGCCTTCGAGGACGTGGAGTTCCACCCGCAGGTGCTCCGCGACGTCGCCGCCGTGGACACCACCGCCACCGTCCTCGGCGCGCCCTCCGCGATGCCGTTCGGGATCGCGCCCACCGGCTTCACCCGTCTGATGCAGACCGAGGGCGAGTCCGCCGGAGCCGGAGCGGCCGCCGCCGCCGGCATCCCCTTCACCCTCTCCACACTCGGCACCACCTCCATCGAGAACGTGAAGAAGGCCAACCCGGACGGCCGCAACTGGTTCCAGCTCTACGTCATGCGCGACCGCGAGATCTCCTACGGCCTCGTCGAACGCGCCGCCAAGGCCGGCTACGAGACGCTCTTCTTCACCGTCGACACCCCCGTCGCCGGCGCCCGCCTGCGCGACAAGCGCAACGGCTTCTCCATCCCGCCGCAGCTCACCGTCGGCACCGTCCTCGACGCGCTGCCCCGCCCGTGGTGGTGGTTCGACTTCCTCACCACCCAGAAGCTCGAGTTCGCCTCGCTCAGTGCGACCGGAGGCACCGTCGGCGACCTGCTCGATCTCGCCATGGACCCCACCATCAGCTTCGAGGACCTCAAGGTCATCCGCGAGATGTGGCCCGGGAAGCTCGTGATCAAGGGCGTGCAGAGCGTCGAGGACGCCCACAAGTTCGCCGACTTCGGCGTCGACGGCATCGTGCTGTCGAATCACGGCGGTCGCCAGCTCGACCGCGCGCCTATCCCGTTCCACCTCCTGCCCGAGGTCGTCCGCGAGGTCGGCACCGACACCGAGGTGATGGTCGACACCGGCATCATGAACGGAGCCGACATCGTCTCCTCCATCGCCCTGGGAGCGAAGTTCACCCTGATCGGCCGCGCCTACCTCTACGGCCTGATGGCCGGCGGCCGCCAGGGCGTGGACCGAACCATCGCGATCCTCTCCGACCAGATCGTCCGCACCATGAAGCTCCTCGGCGCCCACTCCCTCGAAGAGCTCACCCCGGCCCACGTCACCCAGCTCGAGCGCCTCCAGCCCCGCCCCCGCGCCTGACCCACAGAGCTCGCCGGTCGAGTAGCCCCCACAGGCGCCATCATGCTGGTCGAGTAGCCGCCGCAGGCGGCGTATCGAGACCCACGTCCCCCGCACGGAGGAGCTCGATACGCCCGCTGCGCGGCCTACTCGATCAGCAAGGAGGGGCCAGCACCCCGCCCGTCCGCGGAGAGCAGGACGCTCGCGGGGCGCAGTGGTTGATCCACCATGCAATTACCCCGGCCTCCGGGTCGGCGCGCGGCCTCCGGAGCCCTGCGCCATGACTCCGCGCCGGTAAGTGCCGATGAGTTGCTTGCGCACGAACTCGTTCGCGGATTCGATGTGCGTCGACTCCTCCCCCGCAGCAACGTCGACGCTCGCCGCCGCGGCGGCGGGCTCGCCGGTGCCGAACGGGTCGTCGCCGTAGCCGCCCATGCGTGAGTCACCGGCTCGAGGTCGTGTCCCTGCTCGATGGACGGCGTGGGCGTTTGCGGCTCGACGACCGGGCGGCCCGATGCGCCCTGCCCGGCGAGGTCGCGCACGCGGCCCGCGCGATCGTCGGCAGCGCCGTGCTGGCGTTCGTGGAGTCGGAGCAGACGCGGCGGGTGCGGATCCAGTGGGACTGCGACGGGCTGAACCTGCTCGTCGAGATCCGCGACGACGGCCGCGGCGAGCTGAGCACCCGCGACGAGGCGCTGCGCCCGATCGCGGAGCGCGTGCGCGGTCTCGAGGGCGAGCTGTCGATCGCGTCGACCGCGGGCTGGGGCTCGACCCTGTCGATCCGCCTGCCGCTGGACCCGCCGGCTCAGCCGGACGGGCTGGACCTCGCCGAGTTGAGCGCCCGCGAGCGCGAGGTGCTGAACCTGATCACGCTCGGCGCCTCGAACCGGCGGATCGCGGACGACCTCGGCATCAGCGGCAGCACCGCGAAGTTCCACGTGTCGAACCTGCTGCGCAAGGCCGGCGCCCGCAACCGGGCTGAGCTGGCCGCCCTGGCCCGCTGATCGGAGGGAGGTGCGACGCCGCCTCGCCCGGCGCCGGTCGGATCCCGATCGTCATGAGACGCGCTTCTCCAGGATCCGCTCCAGAGCCGGCTGGTCGATTCCCATCCCGAAGTGGGCGAACTTGCCCATGGTCGTGCCACCGACCAGTTTGAGGACCTCGGGATCGTCCAAGGGAGCCGGCAGTGGATCGTTCTCGTTCGTGAGCCCGAACGCCTCGCGGACCAGCGGACCGCTCTCGGGGTCTTCGAGCCACTCCTGAAGGGTGTGCCCGAGGGTGACGGGTGGTCGGACGCCGTTGCCGGGCAGCACCACCTCGAGCGTCCCGCGGATGTCGTGCGACGAAGCGCCGATCTCGAGCGTGAGGGGCCCGGCTGTCACCACCCAGTCGTGCGCTCCGATCGACCAGTAAGCGAGGTCCTGCGGCGCGACGGCGATGCGGACCGATCCTGACGCGCCCGGCGGCAGGGTGATGTCACCGAAACCGACGAGCTCCCGGCGGGGACGGTGGACGCCCGGGGTGATGTGATTCGCGTAGACCTGGACGACCTCGCGCCCCTCCCGTCCGCCGACGTTCGTGACCACGCTGTCGATCAGGACTCCGCCCTCCTCTGTGACGGTCGCCGTGGCTGTGTGCTCGAAGGCGGTATACGAGAGGCCATGGCCGAAGGGGAACGCGACGGGTACGCCGTAGCTGTCGTAGTACCGGTAGCCGACGTGGATGCCCTCGCCGTAGAGGGTGCGGCCCTCCTCGCCCGGCCACCCGATGTTCGCGGGGCAGTCGGTCAGCGCGATCGGCACGGTCTCGGCGAGGCGGCCGGACGGATTGACCGTGCCGAGCAGCACGTCGACGACAGCGGACCCGCCGGCCTGGCCGCTCAACCAGGCCTCGAGAACCGCCGCCGGCCGATCGGCCCACGAGTTCATCTCGACGACGGAGCCGTTGGACAGCACGACGGCCACCCGGTCGTTCTCCGTCAAGACCGCGTCAAGCAGGCGGCGCTGCGGGATCGGCAGTGCGAACTCGGTGCGGTCGGCCCCCTCGGCTTCGTCACCCTCGGGCAGACCGAGGAAGACGAGCACCGCGTCGGCTCCTCGCGCGAGGTCGACGGCCTCCGCCCGGAGCGACTCGTCGGCCGCCGTATCGTCCAGCCCGAAGCCCGGTGCGAACTCGACGATGACCCCCTCCGGCACCGCCGCGCGCAACGACTCGAGGGCATCGTCTACCCGGGTCGGAGTGACGCGTGAGCTTCCGGCCCCCTGGAAGCGCGGGGAGGTCGCGAAAGCACCGATGATGGCGATCCGCTGCCCGGGCTCCGGCTCGAGCGGGAGCATCCCGTCGTTTGTCAGCAGCACGCAGGCCTCTGCTGCGGCGACGCGGGCCAGCCGGTGGTGCGCGTCGGCATCGACGGGCGAACCGTCGGCCGGTGCGATCCGCTCGGCCAGGCGCAGGAGGTTGCGTGCAGAGTCCTGCGCCGCATGGCGCACGCTCGGATCGGCGCTGACTGCGGCGAGGACCTCCTCATCGGCGTGCGCGTTCGCCGGCATCTCCAGATCGAGCCCTGCGCGCAGCGCGGCGACCCGGTCGTAGACGGACCCCCAGTCCGAGATCACGGCGCCGTCGAAGCCCCACTCGTGGCGCGCGATCCCGAGCAGTTCGGCGTGCTCCGACGCGTAGACACCGTTGATCCGGTTGTTCGCCGTCATCAGCGTCCAGGGACGGGCCGTCCGGACGACGCGCTCGAAGGGGCGCAGGTAGATCTCCCGGAGCGTGCGCTCGTCGACGTCGGCCGAGATGCGCGCGCGATTCGTCTCCTGGTTGTTGCAGGCGAAGTGCTTGACGGATGCACCGACGCCCTTGCTCTGGACGCCCCGTACCAGCGCCGCTCCCAGTAGCCCCGCGAGCAGCGGGTCCTCCGAGAGGTACTCGAAGTTGCGTCCGTTGAGCGGATGCCGCTTGATGTTCACGCCCGGGCCGAGCAGGACCCCGACCCGCTCGGCCCGGGCCTCGGCGCCGAGCGCGGAGCCGATCTCGTGCAGAAGCCGAGGATCCCAGGTCGAGGCCAGCGCGGCTGCCGTCGGGAAGCAGGTGGCGGGCACTGCCCCGTGCAGCGTGATGCCAGCGCTGTCCGCCGACTGCTTGCGCAGACCGTGCGGGCCGTCGGCGACCATGATCGGCAGCAAGCCGATCCGCTCCAGCCCCTGGCTGTTCCAGAAGTCCGACCCGGAGGTCAGGCGAGCGAGCTCGTCGTCGCTCAGGTCGGCGACGACGTCGTCGACGGTGGATTCCGGTTCGAACACGGTGGTGGTCCTCTCTCTGCCGCGCGCAGCGGCCGGCCTTCAGTGGGGGGCGGTTCAGCGGACCGAGCGGATGAACGAGACCGCGACGGCCCCGATCAGCGCTGAGACCGCTCCGGCGATGAAGAGCGCGCTGTAGTTCTTCGGGTCGTTCGCGGCCACGCCGACGGCGAGCAGCGCGGGCGCGACGGCCGCCACGATCGAGACCGGCAGATTGTTGGCGACGTTGATCAGCGCGAGGTCCTTGGCGGGGTTGTCCGGATCGGGCAGCACCTGAGAGGCGAGGGCGAGCTCGACGCTGAAGTAGACGCCTTGCCCGATCGCGACCACCACGAGGGCAGCGAGGTAGAACTCGAACGTCGTCGCGGACGCGGCCAGGAGGAGGCCGATCGCGAGGATGACCGCCGCGATGACGACGAAGGGCTTGCGTCGGCCGATCCGGTCCGAGAGCTTGCCCATGATGGGCGCCACGAGGAGGGAGACGCCGGTGTTGATCAGCACGGTGAGCAGGATCGCGGACCCGAGCTCCTGCGGCGCGAAGCCGAGGTGATCGAGCAGGTAGATCGCCTGGAACGCGTTGATCGCGGCGACCCCCGAGAACACGAGCATCCGGCTGGCGAACGCCAGGGCGAACGCGGGGTGCCGCAGTGGGTTGACCCAGAAGACGCCGACGAGTTCGAGGAGGTGGAACGGCTTGCGCTCCTGGATGAACTGCGGATCGCGAAGGAAGAGGCTGAGCGCGACGAGTCCGAGGACGGCGAGAGCAGTCGGAATCAGCACGAGCGCGAGAACCGACGAGCCGAACGGCTGGCTGAGACCGATGCCGAGCAGAGCGCCGACGGGAGTGCTGAGGCTGATCAGGGCCGAAGGCAGGCCCCGCCGGTTCGCCGGCAGCTGATCGGCGATCAGAGCCGTGGTGATGACACCGGCGCAGATGGAGCCGAGGGTGAAGGCGAGGTTGGCTGCGGTGAGCGACCAGGCGTCCGTCGCTGTGATCATCAGCGCCGCCCCGAGGGCGAAGGCGACGGCGCCGGCGATCAGGAAGGGGCGGCGGCGGCCGGCACGGGAGCGCGACTGGTCGCTCAGGCGGCCGACGATGGGCAGGCCGACCAGGGCGAGGATGCCCGCGATGCCGCTCGCGAGGGCGAGGATCGAGGTCGCGTCGTCCGCATCGATCTGGTTGGCCTTCAGCGAGAGCGTGAGCAGGGCCACGCTCATCTGGGCGGAAGCGGCTCCGACGGACGCGAGCACGAGGAAGAACAGGAAGCCCCGGCGCGGCGCGGCCTCCCGTCGGAAGGCCTCTGTCGGCGTCGGGTCGAGCATCGGGTCGGCCGACGCGGCGGCGGACTCGGGCAGAGCAGTCATGGCGAGCACCTTTGCTTCATGTGTGAATGCGCACGACCTGGCAGCGGCCGCACCGGCGTCGCGGTGTGGATCACGGGCGACGTGCGGCCGACAGTAGCAGACATTTACCAGCGTGGAAAAGGTTGCCGTGAGATTCGGGGTCCCTCGCCGATCGGATCAGGGTCGCAGCAGCTCCAGGAAGGTCCGAACATGCAGCTCCATGTCGAGCTTGCGGTTGTACAGCCACTGCACCTGGATGCCCTGGATCAGGCCGTTGAGCTGTCGGGCGACGACCGTGGGATCGAGCTCGGCCCGGATCCTGCCGGCCTTCTGCTCATGCGCCAGAGTGGGCGCCACCTCGGCGACGAAGTCCTCCTGCGTGCGGAGGATGTAGTCGTGGGCCGGGTGCTCGGGTGCGATCGCCTCGGCCGTCAAGGTCGCGTCGAGCTGCAGCAGCTCGGGCGACTCCATGTTGCGGCGCATCATCATGCCGGCGATCTCGAGGATCCCCGCCCCCGGGATGGACTGCTGACGCGCGACGCGGTCGAGAGCGAAGCGGTGCTCGAGCACCCGCTGGAAGATCGCCTCCTTGGTGCCGAAGTGGTGCTTGAGGCTCACGTGGCTGGTTCCTGCGCGCTCCGCTATCGCCCTGAGGGACGTCGCGGTGTAGCCCTGCTCGGCGAAGATCTCGACCGCCGCTTCGATGATCTGCTCTCGGCGGCGCTCACCGTTGCTGTAGCGCGCTCGATCCGGCGCACGCGATGCGGCCGGTGCGTCCTCGGACGTCTCCCTCATCGGATCGCCTCCTCTTCCTGTCATCGGCAGTGTCCCACGCCATGTCGACAACGGAGGCACAACCATGACCAGGATGGTAAATGTTTGCTACGGTGTCACCGAACACCCGCAGACCACGGAAAGGGAAGAGGGATCGTGAACGACCTCGACGCCGAGTTCATCTCGCCCCGCACCGACTTCGGTGGCGCGCCCCTGCTCCGCCGCCGCTTCGAGCTCGACCGAGAACACGGGGATGTGCGAGCCGCGACGCTCCGGGTCTCCGCCCTCGGCATTGTGGATGCGCACCTCAACGGCCGGAGGGCCGCGCCCGATCTGCTCACCCCGGGCTGGACGAGCTACGAGTGGCGCCTCCGCTACGCGGAGCACGATGTGACCGAGCTGGTGGCGCCGGGATCGAACGTCCTCGGTCTCGCTCTCGGCAACGGGTGGTATCGAGGCCGGCTCACCTGGTCGGGCGGTTCCGCGTTCTACGGTGATCGGCTCGCCGGATACGCCGAGCTGACGGTGCTCTTCGAAGACGGGCACCGCCGAACCGTCACCACCAACACGGCCGACAGGGCCTGGCGCGTCGGGAGCAGCGGAACGACGGCGAACGACCTCTACGACGGCCAGCACATCGACGCCCGGGTCGTCCCCGTCGGCTGGTCGACTGCGGCTTTCGACGACCGGTCGTGGAGGGACGGATTCGACGCGATCACGCCGACGGGCACCCTGGAGCCGTACCTGGCCCCGCCCGTCCGGCCTCAGCTCGAGCGGGAACCCGTCGACATCTCGCTGAGCCCGAGCGGGAGGACCCTGGTGGACTTCGGTCAGAACGTCGTCGGCTGGGTGCGCCTGCGGATCCGCGGCGAGTCGGGGCAGGAACTCGCGCTCCGGCACGCGGAGGTGCTCGAGCACGGCGAACTCGGCACCCGGCCCCTGCGCAGCGCGCTGGCGACTGACCGCTACGTGCTCTCGGGGGGCGACGACCTGTTCGAGCCGACATTGACCTTCCACGGCTTCCGATACGTCGAGGTCGACGGCTGGGACGGCGACCTCGAGGCGCTGCGATCCGCGATGACCGCCGTCGTCATCTCCTCCGACATGCCTCGCACCGGGACGTTCGCGTGCTCGGACGCGATGCTGAACCGCCTGCACGAGAACATCGTCTGGGGGATGCGCGGAAACTTCGTCGACGTGCCGACGGACTGCCCGCAGCGCGACGAGCGCCTCGGCTGGACAGGAGACCTCGCGGTATTCGGCGCCACCGCGGTGTACCTCTTCGACTCTGCGGACTTCCTCCGTGACTGGCTGCGCGATCTGGCTCTCGAGCAGCGGCACGGTGCGACCGGGGTGCCGCTGGTGGTGCCCGACGTTCTCAAGTACATCGATCAGCCCGACCTGCCGCCGGTGGACACCGCGGCGGTCTGGAGCGACGTCGCCGCATGGCTGCCCTGGCAGCTCTGGATCGCGTACGGCGACATGTCGGTGCTCACCGAGTCCTACGACTCCCTCGCGACGCACGCCCGACGCGAGCTGGAGCTGCTCTCGGAGCGCGACGTGTGGAACTCCGGCTTCCAGTTCGGAGACTGGCTCGATCCGGATGCGCCGGACGACATGCCCTGGGCGGCGAAGGCCGACTCCGGTGTCGTCGCGACAGCGTGCGCGTTCCGCACCTGCACGATCGCAGCCGATACCGCCGCGCTCCTCGGTCGGTCGCAGGACGAGGCCGAGTTCCGCCTCGGGGCCGAGCGGATCCGCGCCGGCTTCCAGAACGAGTACGTCTCTGAGGAGCGCATCCGCAGCGACTGCTCCGCCGTCTACACGCTGGCCCTGGTCCTCGGGCTGCTCGACGCCCCCCAGCGAGTGTGGGCCGGCCGACGCCTCGCCGAGCTCGTCGAGGCCAGCGGCTTCCGCATCTCGACCGGGTTCGCCGCGACTCCGTTCCTCACCGAGGCACTGAGCTCCACCGGCCACGTCCGCCACGCCTACCGGCTTCTCCTCCAGACGGAGTGCCCCTCCTGGCTCTACCCCGTGACGATGGGCGCCACCACGATCTGGGAGCGCTGGGACTCGATGCTGCCTGACGGCTCGATCAACCCGGGCGAGATGACCAGCTTCAACCACTACGCGTTCGGCTCGGTGGCCGACTGGATGCACCGGACCATCGGCGGACTCTCCCCGCTGGAACCCGGCTATCGCCGGTTCCTGATCGCGCCCCAGCCCGGCGGCGGACTGGACTGGGCGGAGACGGCCCTGCAGACTCCGCACGGCCGAGCGTCGGTCCGCTGGGATCGCACGGGCGACGATCTCAGCGTCCGGATCGGAGTTCCCGAAAGCACCACGGCCGTCCTGCGCCTGCCAGGGGCGAACGACCGGGAACTCTCCCCGGGTGAGCACCGGATCGACGTCCGCCTCCCCTCGATCCCTTTCCAGGAGCGCACTGCATGACACGATCCGCCTTCCCCTCCGACTTCTTCTGGGGCGTTGCGACCGCCGGCTACCAGAACGAGGGCGGCAGCACCGCCAGCGACATCTGGTTCCTGGAGCACGTGCAGCCCACGATCTTCACTCAGCGGTCGGGAGCCGCGAGCGACAGCTGGAACCGATGGGAGGAGGACCTCGACCTCGCCGCCTCGTTCGGCCTGAACAGCTACCGCTTCTCGGTCGAATGGGCGCGTGTCGAGGCCGTGGCGGGAGTCTTTGACCAGGACGCCCTCTCGCACTACGAGCAGATCGTCGACGGCTGCCTCCTCAGGGGGCTGGCCCCCATCGTCACCTTCAGCCACTTCGCAGCACCGCACTGGTTCGCGGCGGCGGGCGGGTGGCTCGCAGCCGACGCCGCCGACCGTTTCGCCGCCTACTGCGACGCTGTGATGCGCCGCTTCGGCGACCGCATCTCGATCGCCGTCACCCTGAACGAGCCGAACCTCCCCCAGCTGCTCAGCTGGGCCGAGCTGCCGCCGTTCGTGGCGGAGCTCGAGCGAGCGACCCTGCACGCCGCGAGCACCGCGTCCGGTTCCGAGCGCTACCGCGTCGGCAACGTCGTCCTCGCCGAGGAGTTCGAGGAGATGCAGGCCGGACTGACTCGCGCACACCTCGCAGCCCGAGCCGTCATCAGAGGGCATCGGGCCGATCTGCCCGTCGGAATCTCGATCGCCGTCAGCGACGACGTCGCCGCCGAGGGCGGAGAGCGGGTCCGGAACCGCAAGCGCTCCGAGGTCTACGAGCACTGGCTCGACTTGGCGAGCTCGGACGACTTCATCGGGGTGCAAAACTACGAGAGGGAGTACTACGGGCCCGCGGGGCGCCTCGAGCCCGCCGAAGGCCTGCCCCTCAATGCGATGGGCACCGCGATCGAGCCGGGGTCACTCGCCGGGGCAGTCCGCTACGCCCACGCCGTGAGCGGAGTCCCCGTGCTCGTCACCGAGCACGGGCTCGGCGCCTCCGACGACGCGTTGCGCGCAGGATTTATCCGCCCCGCTCTGGACGGTCTCGCTCAGGTCCTCCTGGACGGCGTCCCGGTCATTGGCTACTGCCACTGGACCCTCCTCGACAACTACGAGTGGATCTTCGGCTACGACAGGTGCTTCGGCCTCGTCGAGGTCGATCGCGAGACTTTCGCGAGAACGCCGAAAGCGAGCGCGGCCGCCTATCGGGAGTACGTCGTCTCGGCCGCCGCTGCCACTGCGATGCGCACCACGGGCTGAGCGGCAGGGCGCTCAGGCACCGGCTCCACGGACTCTCCTCGCCCCCGCCCACGGGCGATCGTGCGCTCGGCACGCGATCGCCTCCGATGACGAGTCCTCGAGGACGCCGATCAGATCGCTCGGAGCTGCCGATACCGCGTGGTCGCATCCGCCCCCGCATCCTTCACGAGTCGGGCCAGATCGTTGGCCGCCTCTTCTGAGAAGCGCGACGTGAGGTACGCCGCGCTCAGCGAGCCGATCGGCGATCCGTCCTCGTCGAGGACCGGGGCTGCGATGCTGGTCGCTTCGGCCACTCGCTCACCGGCCGTGCGCGCCCATCCCTGCTCGCGGATCTGCACGAGGCGCTCTCGGAGAGCATCGACCTCGACCGTGGTCCGTTCGGTGAAGCGCTCGAGCGGCAGGCTGAGCGCGGCGTCGAGGTCGGCGTCGGGCAGGAAGGCGAGCATCGCCAGCCCGCTCGCTCCGACCGTGATCGGGTAGGACCCGCCCACCGCGATCGTGATCCGGATGGGCTGGGCACTCTCCACCTGGTCGATGTAGAAGCGCCGGTACCCCTGCCGCTGCGACAGGATCGTCGTCTCCCCCGTCGCCGACGAGAGCCGGGCGATCACAGGGGCCGCGGCGGCATGCAGCTCGTTCTGCCGTGTCGATGCCCGGCTCAGACCGATGGCCGCGACGCCGAGCGAGTAGTCCCGTGTTCCGCCGTTGTAGCGCAGGAGCGAGCGGTGCACGAGCGTCTGAAGGATGCGGTGTACGACCGCCTTGCTCAATGAGACGCGGCGAGCGAGCTCGGAGACCCCGAGACGCTCCCCCTCCGCGAACGCCAGCAGGATGTCGGCCACCCGCTCCGTCGTTGACGCGCCGTTCCGCTCACTGTCTGTCATGCGACCCCCTTGTTCCAGGCCAGTGTTCCATTGAACGGAACGACTGCCCACCGTTCCGTGCGGTCGGAAACGTAACTGTTACACCGACGAAACGGATTAATCGCTTCTAACACCTACCGTAGCTAGCAATTCAACTGATGACGGCAATATACGCGTTCCACTGAACGGAACGAATTTCCTCATCGGAACAGACCGAGAGGCTCGCACAATGGAACAGCAGTACGGGGTGGATCTGATCACCTTCTATCACCCGGCGTTCTGGGGCCTGCAGAACCGTGAGGAGCTGCTCGCGTTCGCAGCAGCAGACCCGGAGGCTCTCTGGCTGCGGATCATGGCCGGCTGCCGTGATGCGGGGATCTCGGTCGTCGAGATGACCTTCGCCCCGGCTGACCGGCTCTCGGCCCTCGCCGCGTTCGGCAGTCCCGAGGCCTTCGCCGCCGCTCTCGCCGAGCACGGCCTGACTCTCAAGAGCGGGTTCTTCGTCGACCCGGTCCGGATGCCCGACGCGAGTGCGGCCGAGCTCGCCGATAGCGCCGCCGTCGACAGCGACTTCATCCGGCGCGCTGGCGGCGACACCCTCGTCGTCGCCCCGCCGATGCGCCGGTCGACGAACGCGGTTCCTCCTCTGTTCGTGGGCCTCGAAACCATGAACGCCTTCGCCGACTCCTTGCACGCCATTGGCGATGCGAGCCTGCGCCAGGGCGTGAAGACGGCGGTGCACACAGAGGCCCACTCCCTGGTCTGCACCACCCGCGACCTCGACCTGCTGATGGCCCTCACCGATCCGAGTTACGTCGGGCTCTGCCCCGACACCGGCCACCTGGTCCTGTCGGGCTCCGAGCCGAGCTTCGCAGTGTCCCGGCACCGCGAGCGCGTCATCCTCTCCCACTGGAAGGACGCGATCGGCGAGATGCCCGAGACAACTGTCGACGAGGGCATCCATCTCGCTCATCGCGAGTACTTCCGACGCGTCGGCGCCGGCACCGTCGACTGGACGGCCTGGGCCGCCCTCTCCGAGACCACCCGCGTCGGGCCGCTCATCCTCCTCGAGCTCGACGCGGTCCCGAACCCCGTCGAGGAGATGGCCGCCGCGCGCGCCCACCTCGACGCGTCCCTCGCCTAGCCCCGCGAGGACATCCCTGCACCATCCGGACGGCGACTGCCGCGCCGGCTCCCCGCACCACCGTTGAGGAGTCCCCACTCATGAACCACTTCCGCAGTCGACGCTCCCGCGTCATCGGCACCGTCCTCGTCGGCGGTCTCATCACCTCGGTCCTCGCAGGCTGCGCCTCCGCAGAGGAGGCCGGTGCACGTGCTGACGGCAGCACGGGCGTCGTCCTCGACTCCGACCTCGTCGCCTCGGCCGAAGCCAAGGCGGCGGAGATCGCCGAGCCCGCCGAGCTCGACGGCACCATCGAGCTCATCGGCCCGAACGGCGGCAACGAGGGAGCGATCCTCGAGGCCGTCTACGCGCCGTTCGAGGAAGCGACGGGCGTGGACGTGAAATACACCGGCACCCAGGACTACATCAGCGTGGTGCAGTCACGCGTTCAGGCCGACAATCCGCCGGATATGGCCAGCATGTCCCTCGGGGTCTTCCGCCAGTACGCCTCAACGATGGATCTCGTCAGCGTGACCGAGGTCGTTGGAGCCGAAGAGCTGGCGTCGAGCTACAGCGGCTCGCTGCTCGACGCGGTCACCTTCGACGGAGAGGCTCGCGCCGTCTTCCAGGGATTCAGCAACTTCATGATGTGGTACAACCCGCAGACCTACACCGGCCCCACCGAGGACGCCTCCTGGGACGAGGTCATGGCGTGGACCGACAGTGCGATCGCCGCAGGTGAGACCCCGTGGTGCGCGGCGCAGGAGTCGGGAGCGAGCAGCGGATTCCCCGGTGCGCAGTTCATCGAGACCCTCTTCGCGAAGAAGTACGGCCCGGACAAGCTCGCCGCGTGGGGCAGCGGAGAGCTCGCCTGGACTTCCCCGGAGGTAAAGGACGCCTTCGAGATGTTCGGCGCCATCGCCACGAACGACGCCGCCGTCAACGGAGGTGTGACTGGCGCGCTCTCAGAGCCGATCTCCACCGGCTCCAACGGCCTGGTCACCGACCTCTGCTCCGCTGAGGTGTGGGGATCCTTCACCGCCGGCCTGATCGCTGGGAGCACCGACGTCATGGTCCCGGGCGAGAACCTGGACTTCATGCAGGTACCGGGTTCGACTCCGGAGTTCGCCGAGACGGAGATCTTCCAGACCGAAGGCACCTTCGCCTTCAACGACACCCCGGAGACCCGCGCGCTGCTGGCCTACATCGCCTCCACCGAGGCGCAGACGCTACTCGCCTCCGCCGACCAGTGGACCGTCTCGAACCTCGACGTGCCTGTTGACACCTACGACAGCGTGCTGCTGCAGCGCGCTGCGGAGACCTTCATCAATGAGGACGTCACGTTCGGTACCGGAATCAGCACACTCGCCGGCTCCGACGTCCGCTCGGCCCTCTACAAGGGCGTCGTCGCGTACATGCAGGACCCGGCATCGCTGGACTCCGTCCTGCAGTCCATCCAGGACACCGTCTCGGCGAGCTGACAGCGATGAGCGGGACCACCTCCACACGCACCCCGACCCGAAGGACCGTCCGATGATCGATCTCTCGACCAGCGTTCCGGCGCTGATCCTCATCGGCGCGATCGCCATCCCCGCCGCCGTGTATCTGCTTCTCGGTCTCGGGGAGCGCATCCTGGAGCGGCTGCTGCCTCGGCGCCCCCGCTCGGTCCTGCGCCCGTGGGTGTGGCTCCTGGTCCCGCTCCTCGTCGTCGCGCTCATCCTGCTCTACCCCCTGCTCTACACCGTCGTACTGTCCGTGATGGATGAGACGGGCACCAGGTTCGTCGGAGGCGAGAACTTCGTCTGGGCCTTCTCCGGGTCGATGTTGGAGATCCTCGGCAACAACGTGATCTGGATCGTGGCGTTCCCGGTCGGCACCCTCGTTCTTGCACTGATCGTGGCGGTCGTCTTCGACCGCGTCCGCTACGAGAAGCTCGCGATGACTCTGATCGTGCTGCCCACCGCGATCTCGTTCGCCGCGGGTTCGATCATCTGGCGGCAGAACTACTCCTACCAGCCGGCCGGATCCGAGCAGCGCGGCCTGCTGAATGCGCTGTGGACGCTGCTGCCAGGCGCTGCGCCGATCCCCTGGCTTCAGACGCAGACGGTGAACACCTTCGCTCTGATCTTCGTTGCGATCTGGTCGGGCCTGGGAGTCGCGGCCCTCATCCTGTCGGCAGCCGTCAAGAACGTGCCTGCGGACATGCTCGAGGCGGCGCGCTTGGACGGCGCGGGCGAGTTCCGCGTCTTCTTCAGCATGGTCCTGCCCAGCATCGCGCCCGCCGTCCTGGTCGTGATCACGACCGAGGTGATCTTCGCTCTGAAGGTCTTCGACATCGTCTACGTGATGACCAATGGCAACTTCGGCACCGATGTGGTCGCGAACCGCATGTACTCCGAGCTCTTCTCCTCCAGCGACTACGGACACGCCAGCGCGATCGCCATCCTGCTGCTGATCGCCGCGGCTCCGATCATCGCCCTCAACATCCGCCAGTTCCGCGCCGAGAAAGAGGCTTGAGATGAGCACCCTCACCGCTCCCGTCATCGAGACGGCATCGACCGCGCTCGCCGAGCCTGCTCCGGTCGTCCATCGGCGGCGGCAACTGCGCCGGCTGCTCACCCCGGGGCGCATCGTCCTGCACATCGTCACGATCGTCTTCATGCTGGTCTGGTTCACGCCCGTGCTCGGCCTGTTCGTGTCCGCCGTGCGCACCCAGGCCGACGCCGCGTCGACCGGATGGTGGACCGCGATCGTCGATCCGCTCTTCACCGGATACAACTACCAGCAGGCGATGGGGTTCATCTCGGCAGGTGAGAGCCTCGCCACCTCGCTGGCGATCTCCCTCCCGACCACGGTGCTCACCACGGTGCTCTCCCTGATCGGCGCCTACTCGTTGACCCGGATGACCTTCACCGGTCGCACCGTGATCTCCCTGCTCCTCGTCGCGATGCTCGTCATACCACCTCAGGTCACCCTCGTGCCCATGCTGAAGTTCTTCGCCGCGATCGGACTGCAGGGCACGGTGCCCTCGGTCTGGATCTACCAGGTCGGCTTCACGATCCCGTTCGGCATCTTCCTCATCCGCGGCTTCATCGCCTCCATCCCTGAGGAGCTCTTCGAGGCCGCCGCGATCGACGGAGCCTCGACGTTCCAGACCTTCCGCACCATCGTCACTCCTCTCTCCCTCCCCGTCCTCGCATCGCTCGCGATCATGCAGTTCCTCTGGTCCTGGAACGATCTGCTCATCCCGCTCCTCTTCCTCGGCGGGAGCGATCTCGAGGCGCCACTCACCGTGCAGGTCGCGGGGCTCGTGCAGTCCAACGGCGAGGGCGAGGCCGTGCTGATGGCCGCGACCTGCCTGTCGATCCTGGTGCCGCTGATCATCCTGATCGGCATGCAGCGATTCTTCGTCCGAGGTGTCCTCGGTGGGGCGGTGAAGGGATGATCACCGACGTGCTGATCGTCGGCAGCGGTCTGATGGGCGCCGCGACTGCGCGCCTGATCCGGGAAGCGTCGCCGGACGCGTCGATCGTGATGATCGACGGCGGCGCAGTGATCGGGTCGGTACCCGGCCAGCACCTGCACGATTCCGCAGAGCCCCTGATCCACGAGCGGTACAACGCTCGAGTGGCCAGCGGGGTGCAGGCCCTCTACACGGGTGCCGCAGTCAGTTCCCCTGTCGAAGGCGGCATGGCCGACGTCGAGCCGGGGATGCACCATCTCTCCTCCCTCGGTGAGGACGCCGCCGCGCTGCCGGGTGCGTCACTCGCTTGGAACGTCGGTGGAATGGGAGTCCACTGGACGGCGGCCTGTCCGGCTCCGTGGGGCCGCGAGGTACCGGATTTCCTCCCCGCCGCCGAGTGGGACGCCGATCTCCGGACGGCCCAGCGGGTGCTCGGGGTGCACGACGACGCTTTCGGCATCACGGACGCCGGCCGAGCGGTCCTCCGCGAGCTCGACGCCGTGTTCGGTCCCACCAGCGCGGAGGGGCGCCATCCGCGGACCATGCCTATGGCCATGACCCCCACGGCATCGGGACCTCGCCCTCGGACCGGGCCGAACCGGATCCTGCCCGCCATGGCAGACGGGTCAGATCCCGCGTTCGCACTGCTTCCGGGAGCACTCTGCGTGCGACTCGAGCACCGCGACGGAACCGTGACGGGCGCGATCGTCCGCGACGTCGCCACCGGTCACGAGTCCCGTCTGAAGGCGGGAATCGTCGTCGTCTGCGCCGACACGCTGCGCACACCGCAGCTGCTCTTCGCCAGCGGTATCCGACCGGCCGCCCTCGGCACGCATCTGAACGAGCACGCCTTCCTCACCGGACGCGTCTTCCCGGACATCGCGCGGCTCGGCATCGATCCTTCGAGCCTGGCCGCGCCTCGCGAGGGCGAGTGGGCCGTCGGCGCGTACTGGCTTCCGCACAGCGACGAGGCGCAGCCCTTCCACGGCCAGATGATGGAGAGACCGCATGTCGACGACGCCGGCGCGACGGTCGACTACTCCGTGGGACTCGCTCTCTACGTCCCGACCGAGGTCCGCGCCGCCAATCACGTCGAGTTCTCCGAGACCGAGACCGACGCGATGGGCCTGCCGCGGATGCGGGTGCACTTCGACTACTCCCCGCGCGACGAGGAGCTGATCGCACTCGCCCGGGTGCGGCAGCGCGAGGCCGCCGAGCGGATCGGACGCTTCGACCCCGAGCGGGACACCGCACTGCTCGCGCCCGGCTCGTCCCTGCACTTCACCGGCACCGTCCGCATGGGGCCCGTTGACGACGGCACCAGCGTCTGCGATACCGACGCCCGTGTCTGGGGCTTCGACAACCTCTACCTCGCCGGCAACGGCGTGATCCCGACCCCGGTCACCGCGAACTCCACGCTGACCGGCACCACCTTCGCGGTGCGCGCGGCCCGTGCCGTCGTCGCCGCTCTCACCGAACCGCCCGTGCACGGGCGCCTGCCGGAAGGAATCACTTCATGACCGACTGGAACCTCGAAGTCGACAGGATCCGCGACCTCCGCTCCGCCCGGACGAAGGTCGGCCCGGGCACCACTCCGGCCGTCGTCGTGGTCGATTTCCAGCGAGCCTTCACCGAGCACGAGTTCGTCGGCCCCACCACCGCCGTCGCCCTCGAGAGGACGAACGTCCTGCTCGATGCCGCGCGCCGCGCCGGAGTGCCGGTGGTCTACCTGGTGATGGTCCTCGACTCCCTCGACGACCGGATGCTCGCCCAGCGGGTCCGCTCGAGCCTCACCGAGCGCTGCGAGCGCGGGAATCCCTGGACCGAGATCAGTTCAGCCGTCCCGGCCCAGCCCGGCGACCACATCGTCGAGAAGACGGTCGCCTCGGGGTTCTACAACACGCGACTCCACGATCTGCTTCAGGAGCTCGGCGTCGACGAGATCGTGCTCGCCGGTACGAGCACGAGCGGATGCGTTCGCGCCACCGCCACCGATGCGGCCTACCGCGACTACCGGCTGAGCCTGGTCGAGGAGTGCTGCGACGACTTCCGCACGCTCTCGGGCGAGGTCTCCCTGTGGGACATCCAGGACCGCTTCGGCGACGTCGTGCCCCTCGACGCCACCCTGGCGCGGTTCACATCGATCGCCGCAGAGCGATCGCCTGTGCGGACAGCTTCGTGAGCGCCCCGCTGCGATTCAGCACCGACGATCGGCTCGTCTACGAGCCGATCGTGACCCGTCCGCAGGTGACCTGGCCTGAGGGCAGGACCGTCGCGGTCTGGCACGCGCCCAACGTCGAGCACTACGATTACATCCCGCCCGGTGGCGGAAGCCCCCAGGGTCGCGTCCCCGCACCCGACCTGCAGCACTACATGCACCGCGACGCCGGCAACCGCACCGCCTTCTGGCGCCTGCTACGAGCGGTCGACCGGTTCGAGATCCCGTCGACCGTCTCCCTCAGTCTGACCGTGCTCGAGGAGTTCCCCGACATCCGCGAGGCGATGCGGGAGCGGGACTGGGAGGTGATGAGCCACGGCATCTCGAACCTGCGTCCGATCTACGACCTGCCCGAGGCGGACGAAGCGGCGTTCCTCCGGGAATCGCAGGCGGTGGTGGACGCCTACTACGGCGGAGCGCGTCTCAAGGGCATGCTCGGGCCGAAGATCAGCGGCACCGACAACACGGTGGACCTGATGGCGGAGCACGGGATGATCTACCACGCCGACTGGGTCCACGACGAGCAGCCGCGCCCGCTGCGCACCCGCTCCGGAGCGCGGATCGTCTCGATGCCCTACAGCTACATGCTGAACGACGTCCCCCTGCTGCACGCGAAGCACTACTCCTCCGACTACTTCGTGACGATGGTCAAGGCTCAGATCGACCGCCTGCTGGCAGACGCCGACCGCGACGGCCAGGGGCGCGTCGCCTGCATCGCCACCCACCCGTTCGTCCTGGGGCAGCCCGGCATGCAACGCGCCCTCGAGGAGGTGTTCGCCTACTTGCGCTCGGACGAGCGGCTCTGGGTCACGCGAGCCGGGGACATCGCCGAGCACTACCTCGACCACCACTACGACGCCCAGCTGGCCAGCGCGCTCGATCAGGACGGAGCGGTGCGATGAGCATCATCACCAACCCCGCGGACGCGGTCGTCTTCGCCCCCGACCTGCCGCGCACTTCGGACGCCTCCCGCGCACCCTGGTCTCTTCCGGACGGGAAGAAGCTCGCGGTGAGCGTGCTGCTGCACGCCCCCGCCTATCTGGACGTCGTGCCGTCCGGCGCCCTCAAGCCGACGACCATGCAGGGCGGCGTCGGGCGCGAGACGTCCGAGCCGAGACACGGCCAGGTGGCTCGCCTGTCCCAGTGGGACTTCGGTCTCACTGTCGGCATCTGGCGCCTGCTCGACATCGCCGAGCGAGCCGGTGCTCCCGTCGCCGTCGCCCTGGACGCGGCAGGAGTGAGACGAATGCCCGGTCTGGCCAGGCTCGCCGCGGGGCGAGCGCAGGAGATCGTCGTGCGCGGGCAGGCCGCCGACGTCATCCTCGGCAGCGGCACCGCCGACGAGCGCGGATCGATCGCCGACGCGCGATCCGCTGTCGAGGCCGCGACCGGCCGCTCGACGAGCGGCTGGTTCGGACCGGAGCGGGGCCAGAGCCCGCAGACCACGGCTCTGCTGCACGAGGCCGGCTTCTCCTGGTTCGGGGACTGGCCCGTCGACGAACGGCCGGTCACGCTCTCCGGCGCCTCCGAGGGGCTGATCGCCCTGCCGCATCCTCTGGAGACGGAGGACATGTTCGCGCTGTACACCCGGGGTCAGCCCTTCGCCGACTACGAGAGGGCGCTGGAGGACACCGTCGATCAGCTCATCGAGGACGCCGATCTTCTCGGAGCCCGCTACCTCGGGCTGAGCTGGTTCGGCTGGGTGCTCGGACAGGCGTGCTTCGCCGACGTGGCGGAGCGGACGCTCGCGCGGCTCGCCGCGCATCCGGACGTACACCTCGCGACTCCCGGCGAGATCGCCGCCCTGTCATGAGCCGCACCCGCACCGAGGAACCGCCCACCTCGTCGTCCCCTCGCGACCTGCCGCGCAGTCTCGCGTGGGCACTCGGCTCCGGCACCGTGCTGCAGGGACTCAACTCGGCGATCATCGCCGTCGCGCTCGTGCCCATCGCGCTGCAGTTCGGCTCGGCCGAGTCGATCCCCTGGCTCGTGAGCGGCCTCTACATCGCCGCCGCAGTCGGCGCTCCGGCGGGCGGCCGGCTCGCCGACCTCTTCGGACCCCGACGCGTCTACCTGGCGGGCCTCGTCGTCGTCCTCGCTGCCTCCGTCGCCGGTCCGTTCACCCCCTCCATCGAGTGGCTCGTCCTCGACCGCATCGTGCTGGGTCTGGGCACGTCGATCCAGTTCCCCGCCGCGATGGCCATCATCCGCCGCCAGGCCGCTGCGAGCGACGTCATCCCTGTCGGTGCGATCGGCATCGTCGCCCTCTGCGGTCAGGCCACCGCGGCTCTCGGGCCGACCGTGGGCGGTCTCCTCGTCACGGCGACGGGCTGGCAGGGCATCTTCTGGGTGAACCTGCCGATCATCCTCAACTCGGCGATCTGGGTGCTTCGGACGGTTCCCGCAGACGCTGCGCAGACCCGGACGGGCGTGCTGCCGACCATCCGGTCGCTCGATCCGCTCGGCATGGTGCTCTTCGTCGGCGCCCTGGTCGCGCTGATGCTCGGCCTGCTCTCCCTCACCGGGGAACCGCTGTGGCTCGCGTTCGCCGTGGGCGCGCCCCTCGCGGGCGCCCTGGTCTGGCGAGAGCTCTCGGCGCGCTCGCCGTTCGTCGATCTGCGCCTCCTGGGTCGCCACCCGCAGATCGGCTTGACCTGTCTGCGAGCGATAGCGACCTTCACCTCGTTCTACTGCGTGTTCTACGGACTCCCGCAGTGGCTCGAATCGACTCGCGGGCTGGATCCGGCCGTCACGGGTCTCCTGATGCTCCCCGTCTTCGGCGTCGGTGTGCTCTCGACGCTGATTGCGACCCGGCTCGGACGGCGAGCCGGCCCGCGCGTACTGCTGGCGATCGGCACGACCGCGATGGTCGCGGCAGGCGGCATCCTCGTTTTCCTCGTCGATGACGAGAGCCCCCTGCTGCTGCTCGTCGCGTTCGCTGTCCTGCTCGGTGTGCCGAACGGCTTCAACAATCTCGGCAATCAGCTCCTCTTGCACGCCGCCTCGCCGTCGACCGCAGCCGGATCGGCGAGCGGGCTCTATCGGACGGCGCAGTACATCGGCGCGTGCGCCTCCGCGGTGGTGGTCGCGCACGCGCTCGAGTCGACCGCCGCCGACGGCGGGATCGCGCTCCTCGGAGCGTGGATCGCCGGGCTCGGCGGCGCGCTGCTCGTCCTCAACCTCGCAGCGATGCTGCTCGGGCGACGGCGCCCCGGACGATGACTCGCTCGAATCGGCCCGGCGTCCTCCATCGGGCGGTCCCCGCGACGGCGTCGAAGGTCAGTGAGCGAGAAGCCTCGAGCGGATGGCCGGCGAACGCGAACGCCGAGCCGTCCTCGAGGACCGGGCGTACCGCCCAGCTCGCGCGGTCCGACCACCCGGCGACGGTGATCCGGGTCACGCGGAGAGGACCGGCCCCCAGCCGAACCAGGACGTCACCTCGATGATCGCCGTCCAGCTCTCCCGTTCGCGGTCGGGGTAGATCGCACCGCGGTAGCGGGTCGCGAGCCGGTCGATGTCGGCGAGGTCGGGGTCGCGGCGGATCTCGCTCACCCGCCCGCTGAGGGAGATCTGCGAGTACCAGTTCTCCGCGCCCATCACGGAGAGCGAGACGTGCGGGTTCGCGCGGAGGTACTTCAGGCGGGCTCGCGTCCCGTCCATGTTGACCAGGATCGAGCCGTCGTCCTGGATCTCGTACCAGGTCGTCGCGGTGTGCGGCTCGCCGTTCGGGCGCACCGACGCGATGACCGCCGGGTTCGGCGCCCGGAGGAACTCCACGACGTTCTCGGGCAGTGGCGGCTTAGGCATCTCGTCCTTCTTTTGACGTGCTGACTCTGAGGGTAGGTGGGCCGCGATCGGCGCGTTCGAAGGCCGCTTCAGGTGGGCCAGGTGACTCAGCTGTAGTCGAAGAAGCCGCGACCCGTCTTGCGGCCGAGGTCACCGGCGGCGACCTTGTCGCGCAGGATCTGCGGCGGCGCGAACCTCTCGCCGAGGGACTCGTGCAGGAACTCGCAGATGTTCAGTCGCACGTCGAGGCCGACGAGGTCGGAGGTGCGCAGCGGGCCGGTGGCGTGGCGGTAGCCGAGGACCATCGCGGCGTCGATGTCGGCGGCCTCTGCCACCCCCTCCTCGAGCATCCTCATCGCCTCGAGGGCGAGGACGTTGCCGAGCCGCGAGCTGGCGAAGCCGGGAGAGTCGGTCACGACGATCGCCGCCTTGCCGAGTGACTCGACCCAGCCGAGTGCGGCGTCGCGCAGGGCGCTCGACGCGCGCGGAGTGAGGACGATCTCGACGAGGGCGGACGGCGGTACGGGATTGAAGAAGTGCAGACCGCAGAACCGATCAGGATGCGTGAGCTCCTCGGCGAGCCGCGTCACTGGGAGCGAGGAGGTGTTCGTCGCCACCCACGCCGTGGGCGAGACGACGCGCTCCGCTCTGGTGAGCGCCTCGATCTTGAGCTCGATCACCTCGGGGACCGCTTCCACGACCAAGCCGGCCGGCGCCAGGTCGTCGTAGGAGGTCGAGACTCTCACGCGCGCGAGAGTCGACTCGAGGTCGACGGAGGGATTCCGCGCGGCGGCCTTGGCGATCCCGTCGGCCAAGCGTGCCCGAGCGGCCACCGCGGCATCGTCGTCGCGCTCGATCACTGTGACTTCGGATCCCGCCTGGGCGAAGACCTGGGCGATGCCCGCCCCCATCCGACCGCCGCCGATCACGCCGACTCGCTCTGGTGCACCACTCATGACATCTCCCTCGACCTTCACGGTCCCGCCAGGGTCACACGGCGACTTATGCGTGTCCAATACCTGATCGGGGTCCGATTGATTCATCGCGCGGATCGACGGGCGCGGCCATCGGTATTGGACGACCATCGAGTCCGAAGGTCAGGCTGGAGGCCAGGACCGGCGACGAAGCAGGACCGGCGACGAAGCGGAGAGACGATGAGCGCGTACAAGACCATCAACCCGAGCACGGGCGAGACGCTCGAGGAGCACGAGCTCCTCAGCGACGACGAGGTGGAGGGCCTTCTGACCCGGTCGGCGGCCGCGTACTCGTCGTTCCGCTCCCTCCCCCTGAAGGAGCGCACCGCCGTGCTCCGTCGTGCCGCGGCCCTTCACCGGGAGCGGATCGAGGAGCTCGCCGAGATCCTCACCGTGGAGATGGGCAAGCCCATCACGCAGGCGCGGGGCGAGGTCACGCTGGTCGCGTCGATCTACGAGTACTACGCGGACAACGCCGCCAGATTCCTCGCCGATGAGCAGCTCGACATCGCGGGTGGCGGGGAGGCTCTCGTGCGCACCGAGCCGATCGGGCCGCTCCTCGGGGTGATGCCCTGGAACTACCCCTACTACCAGGTGGCCCGTTTCGTCGCGCCGAATCTCGCGCTCGGGAACACGATCATCCTCAAGCACGCCCGGAACTGCCCGCGTGCGGCCCTGGCGATCGAGCGGGTCCTGCACGACGCCGGGCTCCCCCGCGATGCCTACCTCAACGCCTTCATCGACAGCCGTCAGGTCGCCGTGATCGTGGCCGACGAGAGGGTCCGCGGCGTCTCGCTCACCGGGTCCGAGAGGGCGGGCTCCGCGGTCGGCGAGATCGCAGGACGGCACATGAAGAAGTACGTGCTCGAGCTGGGCGGCTCGGACCCGTTCATCGTGCTCGACGATGCGGACGTCGATGCGGCGGTGGCGGCCGGCATCGTCGGGCGCTATGCCAACGGCGGCCAGGCCTGCACGGCGTCCAAGCGGTTCATCGTGATGGAAGCGGTGTACGAGGAGTTCACTCGCAAGTTCATCGACGCCGTCGCCGACATCGTCACCGGGGACCCGATGGATCCGGCCACGTTCCTCGGCCCACTGTCCTCGGCGGGCGCGGGCGACGAGCTCGACGAGATCGTGAAGGACGCGGTCTCCCAGGGGGCCACGCTGCACACCGCTCCGGGGGCGCAGCGGTCCGGCGCGTTCTATCCGCCGAGCGTGCTCACCGAGGTGACGCCGCAGATGCGCGCGTTCGAGGAGGAGCTCTTCGGCCCGACGGCCGTCGTCTACCGCGTTCCCTCGCCGCAGGCGGCGGTGCAGCTCGCGAACGCGTCGCCGTTCGGGCTGGCCAGCAGCGTCTTCACGGCGGACCGAGACCTCGCCGCCTCGCTCGCCGAGCAGCTCGACGCGGGCATGGTGTGGATCAACGCGACGAGCAAGACCGCCCCCGATCTGCCGTTCGGCGGCGTGAAGCGCTCGGGCGTGGGTCGCGAGCTCGCCCGCTTCGGCATCGACGAGTTCGCCAACAAGAAGCTCGTGCGGACGATCCAGCCGCTCACCTGAGCGAGTCCCCCTCTCGCGACCAGGGGTCCGCCCCGCCGACCTGTCCGCAGGATGCGGCCGGCGGGGCGGATCCCTCTCACTCTCGCGTCCTCACGGACCGGAGCTGTGGGCAGCACGATGCCCCGGAGTGCTCGGCACCCCGGGGCATCGTGCTGCGCGGATCAGACCTCGACGGGCCTCGCGGCCGGCGTGAGGGTGAACCCCTTGAAACCGTTTCCCGCGACTTCGGCGAGGACCTCGGAGTAGGCGCTGATGCCTGCCATGTAGAACAGCACGCTGCTCTTCTTGCCCGGGATGTTGGCGCCGAAGATCCACGAGTCGGTCTTGGGGAACACGGTGCCGTCGGCGATGTCCTTGCAGATCACCGACCAGCCGTCCTCCACGTCCTGCGTGGTCTCGATCGTGACCTGCTCGCGCTCGCCGGTCTCGACGAGCTTGGTGATGAACTCGACCTGGACCTCGATGGAGGGCACGAGATTCGTGAACGGGCCGTTCGGGCCGAGCACCATGAACATGTTCGGGAAGCCCGTGGTCGCGATACCGAGGTAGCTGGTCGGTGCATCCCTCCAGTGCTCGTCGGCCGTGACGCCGCCGCGGCCCACGACGTCGATGCGCCGGTAGTTGCCGTCGACGGCGTCGAAGCCCGTCGCGAGGACGAGCACGTCGAGCTCGTGCAGCACGCCGTCAGCGGTCCTGACGCCCTCGGGGACGATCTCGACGATCGGGTTCTCGAGCAGGGCGACCAACTCGACGTTCTCCTGGTTGTAGACCTCGTAGTACCCGAGATTGCACAGGGGGCGCTTGGCGTACGCCTGGGTGGGGGTGAGCTTGCGGGCCGTATCCGGGTCGGTGACGGTCTGGGCGATCTTGCGACGGATGAAGTCGGCCGCGGCCTCGTTCGACTCGAGGTCGACCGCCAGGTCGTTGAACGTGCCGAACATGAAGTAGAAGCCGTTGCCGCGGGCCCAGGCCTCCTCGAAGACGCGCTCGCGCTCCTCCGGGGTCACCGACGAGGCGGGGACGGTCGACTCCTCGAAGCCGAAGGCGACCTGCGATCCGCGCACCTGCTTCCAGATGTCGTCGTACCGGGCCTTGACGCTGTCGACCTCGCCGGGCTCGACGGGGCCGTTCCCCGACGGGACGCAGTACTGCGGGTTGCGCTGGAAGACGGTGAGGTGCTCGGCCTTCTTCGACGCGGCGACGATGAACTGAGTGCCGGTCGACCCGGTGCCGATGACGCCGACGCGCTTGCCTTCAAGAGTGAGGTCGTCGGGCCACTCCGCCGTGTGCGCGAGGGTGCCCTGGAAGGTGTCGATGCCCGGGATGTCCGGGACGTTCACCGCGGCGAGCAGGCCGAGGGCCGTCACGACGTAGCGCGTGGTGAACGACTCGCCGGCGCCCGTGGTCACGGTCCAGGTGTCGGTCGCCTCGTCGAGGACGATGGAGGTGATCTCGCTGTCGAGCTGGATGTCCTTCAGGAGATCGTGACGGCGGACGACTTCCTCGAGGTAGGCGAGGATGTCCGGCTGGTCGATGTACTTGCGGCTCCAGCTCCACTCCTGCAGCAGCTCCTTGTCGAAGGAGTAGCGGTAGAAGGGGCTCTCGGTGTCGGACATCGCGCCGGGGTACTTGTTCCAGAACCACGTCCCGCCGATGCCCGAGCCCTTCTCGAACAGGCGGACGCGGAGTCCGAGCTCTTCGCGCAGGGTGTACAGCTGGTAGATGCCGGCGAAACCGGCGCCGACGACGACCGCGTCGTAATCCGTCTCGAGGTGCGGGTTTGTCATAGGTGACTCCTTCGTCAGCTTGGGTCCCTCAGGAAGTCTCACTGTGACACCGGCATTGAATCCGTTCCAATACCAAGTGAGAGAGGCACTCTTACCCAGCGAGAATGAATCACCCCGGCGTCGGCAAGACCGATTCCGACAGGCGGAGGACGGCGTGCACGGCGCGGTCGTCGCTGTCCGCCCGCCAGGCCATCCTCAGCTCGATCGGCTCGACGTCCTCCCGCAGGCGCAGGAACCGCAGGTGCGGGTCGGCGATGCTCGGGATGATCGAGGAGAGGGTGAGCGAGCACCCGATCTCCGCCGAGACGAGGGACATCAGTGTCCAGGTGTCCGACGCGTCCTGGACGATGTCGGCGACGTAGCCGGCGTCGCGGGTCATCTGGTGGAGCCGGTCGTTCAGCACCGAGCCGAGCTCTGCGGGGAGCGTCACGAAGCGGTCGTCGCGGAACTCCGCGATCGACACCTCCTCGCGATCCGCCAGCCGGTGGGTCTCCGGAACCGCCATCACCAGCTCCTCCACGGCGATGACGCGGGTCTCGACACTGTCGGGCAGGTGATCCCAACGGCCGAGGATGATGTCGACGTCGCCGCGGGTGAGCAACCGCATCGCCTTGTGCGCGAAATTCTGGCTCAGCAGCTCCAGGTCCACTCCCGGGTGGCGCTGGTTCACCGCGCGGGCGAGTCGCCCGACGAGGACGTTGGACGATGCACCGGCGTAGGCCAGACGGGCCCGGCCGATCTCGCCCAGCTCCGCCGCCTTGGCCACGGTGCCCAGTCGCTCGAGCGAGTCGAGCACCTCGCGGGCGGGCTGCACCAGGGACGCTCCGACCGAGGTCAGCGTCACGCGGCGGGTCGACCGCTCGAAGAGCAGGGCGCCGAGCTCGCGCTCGAGCTGCTTGATGCTGCGGCTGACGGGCGGCTGTGCCATGTGCAGCTTCTCGGCGGCCTTGCCGAAGTGCAGCTCCTCGGCCACCGCTAGGAACGCTCTGATCTGCTGGATCTCCATGCCGAAATGATGGCACGACGGGTATCAATCGCCGGCCCTTTGGGTATTGGACCGTCATGAACCGTCCTGACAGGCTGACGGGACGGCTCCGACGAAGGTGATGCGATGACGATCTCCGATGCACGCGGCGAGACGACTCGCCGCCCGCCCGCCAAGGGCCCCTTCGACGGGCTCCTGATCGCCGACTTCGGCCGGGTGCTCGCCGGACCGTACGCCACGATGCTGCTCGCGGATCTGGGCGCCACGGTGATAAAGGTCGAGAGCGCTGCCGGGGACGAGACACGCAGCTGGACTCCGCCGCAGCGGGACGGGGAGTCGACCTACTACCTCTCGATCAACCGCAACAAGAACTCCATCGTCCTCGATCTCGCGGACCAGGACGACCTCCGCGTTGCGCGACGGCTGGCCGAGCGCGCCGACGTGGTGACCGAGAACTTCAAGCCCGGCGGGATGAAGCGCTTCGGCCTCGACTACGCCTCCGTCTCGGCGACGAACCCCGCCGTCGTGTACGCCTCGATCACGGGGTTCGGCACCGCCGGCGGCGCCGGCCTGCCGGGCTACGACCTGCTCGTGCAGGCGATGTCCGGAATGATGACGCTGACCGGACCTGAGGACGGTGAGGGCTACCGCTCCGGCGTCGCCGTGTTCGACGTCATCACCGGGCTGCACACGGCGATCGGCATCGTCACCGCGCTTTACCATCGCGAGCGCACCGGCGAGGGGCAGCACGTCGAGCTGAATCTGCTCTCCTCGGCGCTCTCCGGCCTGGTGAACCAGACCGGGGGCTACCTGCTGAGCGGGAAGGTCCCCACACGCCTCGGCAACGACCACCCGAGCATCTATCCCTACGCCCCGTTCCCGACCGCCGACGGCGAGCTGGTGCTGACCATCGGCAATGACGCCCAGTTCGGCGCGCTGTGCGACGCTCTCGGCCTCGCCGGCGTCGCCGCCGACCCGCGCTTCTGCTCGAACGCGCTGCGCAGCGCCCATCGGAGCGAGCTGCGTCCCTTGCTGGTGGCTCGGCTCGCCGGAGCGACCGCGCAGGAGTGGTTCGAGCGGCTGTCCGCCTTGCGGCTCCCCTGTGCTCCGGTGCTCGACGTCGCCGGAGGGATCGCCTTCGCCGAGAGCATCGGCCTGGATCCCGTCGTGACCGCCGGGACCGGTGAGCGAGCCATGCCGGGAATCCGCCACCCCATCACCTTCTCGCGGACTCCCGCCGACTACCGCCTGGGCCCGCCGGCGCTCGGGCAGGACGGCGACAGCATCCGCGCCTGGCTCGAAGGAACCGACGAGCTCGACCCCCAGACGATGACCGAGGAAGGTCAGCCCGCATGAGCACCGATCCCCTGCGTCCTGTCGACGTGGACTTCTACGCCCTCGACGACTACCTCGACGACGACGACCGTGCCGTCGTCGCCAAGGTGCGCGGCTTCGTCCAGCAGCACGTCCTCCCGAACATCAACGAGGCCTGGGAGCGGGCCGACTTCCCGTGGCAGATCCTGCCCGCCTTCGCCGATCTCGGGATCGCCGGCACCGCCATCCAGGGCTACGGGTGCCCGGGCCTGACCCGGCTGCAGACCGGGCTGGTCGCCATGGAGCTCTCCCGTGGCGACGGCAGCGTCAACACGCTCAACGCCGTGCAGTCCGGACTCGCCATGGGCAGCATCGCGCTGCTCGGCAGTGAGGAGCAGAAGCAGCGCTGGCTGCCCGACCTCGCCGCAGTGCGAAAGCTCGGAGCCTTCGCGCTCACAGAACCGGAGCACGGCTCCGATTCCGTCGCGCTCGAGACCTCGGCGCGCCGGGACGGCGACCACTACGTCATCAACGGAGCCAAGCGCTGGATCGGGCTCGGCCACATCGCCGACGTCGTGATCCTCTGGGCCCGCGACGTCTCCGACTCGAAGGTCAAGGCCTTCGTCCTCGAGAAGAACGCCGACGGCAGCTACCCCGAGGGCTACGACGCGCGGGCGATCGAGGGCAAGATCGCGAAGCGCGCCATCCAGCAGGCGCACATCGAGATCGTCGACGTCCGCATCCCCGTCGCGAACCGGCTCGAGAAGTCGACCTCGTTCCGCGACGTCGGCTCCATCCTGAACCGCACCCGCAGCACTGTGGCCTGGGAGTCCCTCGGCCACGCGACGGCCGCGTACGAGATTGCGGCCCGCTACGTGCACGAGCGCGTGCAGTTCGGCAAGCCGATCGCCAGCTTCCAGCTTGTGCAGAACTCGCTCGCGAACATGCTCGCCGACCTCACGGCGATGCAGCTGATGTGCTTCCGGACCGGCGTGCTGCAGGACCAGGGCCGTCTCTCCAACGAGCAGGCCTCGCTCTCGAAGATGTTCACCGGGCAGAAGGCGCGCCAGCTCTGCCGCGACGCGCGCGATCTGCTCGGCGGCAACGGGCTCCTGCTCGAGAACCACGTCGCACGCCATCTCACCGACATGGAGGTCGTGCACACCTACGAGGGCACCGACTTCATCCAGTCCCTGATCATCGGCCGCGAGATCACCGGGATCTCGGCGTTCTCCTGAGCGCTACTCCAGGACCCGCGGGTCCACCACCTCATCCGCACAACTCGAAGGAGAGCACACCATGACTCGTCAGAGCAACGGCAAGGTCGCCCTGGTCACCGGAGCCGGACAGGGGATCGGCGAGGCCATCGCGCAGCGCCTCCACGCCGACGGCTTCGGCGTCGCGCTCGCGGACATCGACACCTCGAAGACCGACCGCGTCGCCGAGGCCCTCGGCGGCCGCGACGCCGGGGCGATCAGCCTCCACATCGACGTGGCCGACCGGCAGAGCGTGCACGACGCCGTCGCCGCAGCGACGCGGGAGCTCGGCGGCTTCGACGTCATCGTGAACAACGCCGGCATCGCTCCGCTGTCCGCGATCGAGGACATCACGCCGGAGTCGGTCGAGCGGCTGTTCTCGATCAACGTCAACGGAGTGATCTGGGGCGTTCAGGCGGCCGCGGCGGCGTTCCGCGAGCTCGGCCACGGCGGCAAGATCATCGCTGCCGCCTCGCAGGCCGGGCACGTCGGCAACCCGGGCATCGCCCTGTACTCCGCGACCAAGTTCGCCGTCCGCGGGTTCACGCAGTCGGCCGCTCGCGACCTCGCGAAGCACGGCATCACCGTGAACACCTACGCGCCCGGCATCGTGCGCACGCCGATGATGGAGGCTGTCGCGAAGGACACCGCCGACGCCGCAGGCAAGCCCGAGGCGTGGGGCTGGGAGCAGTTCACCTCGGGGATCACCCTCGATCGCATCTCGGAGCCGAGCGACATCGCGAACGTCGTGTCGTTCCTGGCCGGCCCCGACTCCGACTACATCACCGGGCAGTCGATCCTGGTCGACGGCGGCATGGTCTTCAACTGATGCACGGCGAGACGGCGAGCGGGCGGGCGCGATGGAGACGCTGAGGATCGACGACGGCGGCGACCGGCTCCGCGTGGCGCTGCACCGCCCCGCCGTCCGCAACGCCATCGACGAGGTGATGGCGTCCGAGCTCCACGAGGTGTGCGCCGACCTCGAGGAGAAGCCGCGGATCCTCATCCTGACCGGATCGAGCACTCCGGAGAAAGGCGTCTTCGCCAGCGGCGCCGACATCGGCACGCTGCTCGGTCGAGGGCGGGACCAGGCGCTCCGCGGCTTCAACGCGCGGCTCTTCTCGCGGATCGCCGCACTGCCGATGCCCGTCATCGCCGCCGTGGACGGCTACGCCCTCGGTGGAGGCGCGGAACTGGCGTACGCGGCCGACATCCGGGTCGCTTCCGACCGCGCCGTCTTCGGCAACCCCGAGACGGGCCTCGGCATCATCGCCGCGGCGGGCGGGACCTGGCGGCTGCCTCGCCTGGTGGGCGAGCCCCTCGCGAAGGAGATGCTCCTCGCGGGGCGCCGGCTCTCGGCTCAGGAGGCGCTGGACGTGCACCTGGTCGCATCGGTGCATCCTCCCGAGGAACTCGCCGCCGCGGCCGAGCGGGTCGCCGACGGCGTCGCCGCTCAGGATCCGCTGGCGGTCCAGCTCGCCAAGCGACTGCTCGACGCACCGGCCGGCACGCATCCACTGGTCGACGACCTCGCGCAGGCGATCCTGTTCGAGTCCGAGGCCAAGCGGGAGCGCATGACCCGCTTCCTCGACCGTTCCAGCACCCCTGAGAACCCCAGCACCCCTGAGAGGGAGAACCGATGAGCGGCAGCTTCGTCTACGACGCCGTGCGCACCCCGTTCGGACGTGCGGGCGGCGCCCTCTCGGGCGTCAGGCCCGACGACCTCGCGGCGGTGGTCATGCGAGCGATCGTGGAGCGGACCGGAACCGACCCCGCTCGCATCGGCGACGTGATCTTCGGCGACGCCAATCAGGCCGGCGAGGACAACCGCAACGTCGCCCGCTTCGGCGCCCTGCTGGCGGGCTTCCCCACCTCGGTGACCGGAGTGACGGTCAACCGGCTCTGCGCCTCGTCCCTGGAAGCCGTCTTCCAGGGCTCGCGGGCCATCGAGAGCGGCGACGCCGACCTCGTCCTGGCCGGCGGCGTGGAGTCGATGAGCCGGGCCCCGTGGGTCGTCGAGAAATCGGCCAAGCCCTACCCCGCAGTGGGCAACCAGACCCTCTGGAACACCGCGATCGGCTGGCGGATGACGAACCCGCGCCTCCCCTCCGCGTGGACGATCTCGAACGGCGAGTCCGCAGAGAAGATCGCCCGGGAGTGGGGCGTCTCCCGCGAGGACCAGGACGCCTTCGCCGTGCGCAGCCACGAGCGGGCCGCCGCGGCCTGGCGCGAGGGGTCCATCGCCGCCGAGATCGTGCAGGTGCCCGGAGCGCAGCTCGACCGCGACGAGGGGATCCGGGCCGGCTCCACCATCGAGAAGCTGGCCGGTCTCACGCCGCTCTTCGACGCCGCGGGATCCGTGACGGCGGGCAACTCCTCCTCGATCAACGACGGCGCCTCCGCCGTGCTCCTCGGAGCCGAGGGAGCACTCGACATCGAGCCGCTCGCCCGCATCACGGGGCGGGGCTGGCACGGTGTCGATCCCGACGTCTTCCCGATCGCGCCCATCGAGGCCGCGAACAAGGCTCTCGCCCGCGCCGGGCGGACCTGGGCCGACGTCGACCTCGTCGAGCTCAACGAGGCGTTCGCCTCTCAGTCCCTCGCCTGCCTCCGCGGCTGGCCGGAGCTCGACCCCGAGAAGCTGAACATCCACGGCGGCGCCCTCGCCATCGGTCATCCCCTCGGCGCGTCGGGCGGACGCGTCGTGGCCCATGCCGCCCAGGAGCTGAAGCGGCGCGGCGGCGGGGTCGCGGTCGCCGCCCTGTGCATCGGGGTCGGCCAGGGGCTGGCGGTCGTGCTCGAGCGCTGACCGGTCGAGGTGGATGCCGCTCACCCTCCGGTCGGGAGCACCGGACGGATCCGCGTGAGCACCGTCCCCCGGAGCACTGCCGCCAGCGCGGCGGCCGTGCAGAGGACAGCGACGAGAGCGAGAGTCGTTCCCCAGCCGGTCGCCGCGTAAGCGAGACCGCCCAGCCAGCCGAACAGGCTCGTGCCTCCGAGCCAGGCGATCTGGTAGAGCGCCGTGCTCTGCGGCCGACCGACCCGGGCGGAGCGCCCGCTGAGGCCGCCCGCGAGGGGATGCGTAGTGAAGCAGCCGAGCGTGAAAAGGACGAGTCCGGCGACCATGAGCACGAGGGAGTCCGACGCCATCATCGGGAGCGAGACCAGCATGCCGGCGCTGCCCGCGACCATCGCACGGGCGGTTCCCTCTCTCCGGGCCAGGGCGCCCGAGCGCTGCGCCGCGAAGGACCCCGCGAGGTAGACGATGAACAGGAGGCTGGCGGCCCAGGCCGGCAGGCCGATGTCCGGCTCCTGCACGCGGTAGCCGAAGACGTTGTAGACGGCCCCGAAGGCCCCCATGAGCAGGAAGCCCTGGAGGTAGAGCGCCAGCATGGACGGATCGCGGAGATTGGCGAGGAGAGCGTGCCCCGTCCCGTGCGGCGGCTCCGCCGGCCGGTGATCGGCGAGTCGCCGCGAGAGGACGAGGAGCGCCACGACCGCCACCGCAGCCGTTCCCGCGCTCGTCCAGAAGGCGGCGCGCCAGCCTCCGACGTCGGCGACCGCCCCCGACGCGAGGCGGCCGACGATCCCCCCGAGCGTGTTCCCGGCGACGAACGTGCCCGCGACGTGTGCCGCCCACCTTCCGTCGACCCGCTCGGCGATGGAGGCCATGCCGACCGCCGGTGCGGCGCCGAGCGCCAGGCCTTCGACGAACCGGACCGCGACCACGCTCGGCAGATCCGGGAGGAAGGGGACGGCCAGCGCGAGCAAAAGGGCGAGGAGGAGGGAGATCCGGATCGTCCGCAGTCGGCCGAGGCGATTCGAGAGGCCGGCCCAGCCGAGGACGCCGGCGGCGACCCCGAGCGTGGTCGCGGAGACCGTCATCGAGGCGGCGTCCGCATCGACGGCGAGCTGCTGGGAGAGCGCGGGCAGGAAGGCCTGGGGCGCGAACAGGAGGGCGAAGGTGGCGAAGCCTGCGAGGAAGAGCGTCCAGACGAAGACGGACCAGCCCGGCGCACCGGGTGCGAGTAGTCCCTCGGCCGATTCCTCCTCGCGCTGAGGGACCCGCTCCGCGGAAGGACGGGAGCGGATCGAGCGGGAACGGCGCTCAGGCACGAGAGATCAGAGCAGCGCGGACAGCGGGCAGCACCTCGGTGGCGAGCAGCTCGATCGACGCCAGCGTGTCGCGCTGGGAGAGGCCGCCGAGGCCGACCTGGGCGAGGAAACGGGTGTGTCCGAGGATCTCGTGCTCCCAGAGGATCTTGTCGATGATCTCCGCAGGGCTGCCGGCGAAGAGGGCACCGCGGGGGCTCGCCCAAATATCGAAGGACGGGCGGTCGAGGTACCCGACCCGCGGCATGTTCTGCCCGATGTACGACGAGTAGTGGGGGAAGAACGTGCTCCGGGCGCCCTGCGAGGTCGGCTCGGCGTAGAAGTGCGAGGTCACTCCGATGCGGCCGGGCGGCAGCCCCGCCTCCTCCGCGGCGCGCTCGTGCAGTCGGGCCAGCGCGGAGAACCGCTCCGGGTCGCCGAGGATCGCGAAGTACAGCGGAAGCCCCCGCGTCGCCGCGCGGACGACGGACTCCGGTGTGCCGCCGACGGCGATCCACACGGGAAGCTCGTCCTGCAGGGGGCGCGGCCAGATCCCGGCATCGCGCAAAGGCGGCCTGGTCGTCCCCGCCCACGTGAGGGGATTCTGTGCGCGGAGCTGCAGGAGGAGATCGAGCCGGTCCTCGAAGTACTCGTCGTACCGATCGAGCGATTGGCCGAAGAGGGGAAACGACTCGACATAGGCTCCGCGGCCGGCGGTGATCTCCGCGCGGCCGCCGCTGAGCTGGTCGAGCTGAGCGAAGTCCTCGAAGACCCGGACGGGATCCGAGCTGGAGAGGACGGTGACCGTGCTCGTCAGCCGGATCCGACTGGTCTGCGCGGCCACCGCGGCCAGCATCAGCTGCGGCGAGGCGACGGCGAAGTCCTCGCGATGGTGCTCGCCGACGCCGAAGAGGTCGAGTCCTGCTTCGTCAGCGACGCGAGCCCATTCGAGGATGTCCTGCATCCGCCGGGAGGGGTCGATCGGCTTCCCCGCCCGGTCCTTCGTCAACTCCCCGAAGGTGAAGACCCCGATCTCGAACGTGCTCGCGGCGCTCATCCGGCGGGGACTGCTGCAGGGCCGAGCTCAGCGGTGAGGAAGGTGCGCACATCGGCGATCTCGCGAGCATCGATGCTGTGGGCGAGGCCCGGGTAGATCCGCTCGACGAGGGTGCTGTGCCTCGGGAGGAACGCGGCGGTGCGGTCGACGGCGGGTCCCGTGATCACGCGATCGTCGGATCCTCTCCCCCAGAAGACGGCCGGCTGGACATCGGTCAGCACGTCGTCGCCCGGCTGCCTCGCACCCAGGACGAAGCCGCCGAGGATCACCGGAGCGAGCACTCGCGCGGGACGCGTGCGCAGCATCTGGCTGGCCATCAGCCCGCCCTGGGAGAACCCGATCGGCACGATCATCGTGCTCGGATCGACGTTCGCGTCGATCCAGGACCAGATCGCATCCGTCGCGTCGACGACGGGCGCCTCGGCTGGGTCACCGGGGGTGGTGATGGCGAACCACGCGGCTCCGCCGTTGCCGAGCTCGATCGGCGCCCGGAGCGAGACCCAGGGCAGGGTCGTGCCGAGAGCGGAGACGAGACCGGGAAGGTCGCGCTCGTTCGAGCCGTAGCCGTGCAGAAGCACGACTGCCGCCGGCCCGGAGAGGGTCTGGTTCGCCGTGCCGGGCCTGCGCTCGGCCTGGAGGATGGAGAGAGTCATCGGGCGAGCAGCTCCTCGGTGCTGATGTCGGACAGGGCGACGGTGATCCGCGTGCCCCAGGGGTCCTGGACGACGACGGAGCGTCCGTCGGAGTCGAAGGGGATCGAGTGACCCCGCAGCCTGCTCTGCAGCGCCTCCAGATCCGCGGAGCCTGCGGCGGTCACGGCGACGTCTCCGAGCCCGAGACTCGCCGCACGCGGCCCCGCTCCCCCGCTGTTCCACACGTTCATCGCGACGTGATGGTGGTAGCCGCCGGCCGACGCGAAGAGTGCTCCGGTGTACCCGCTCTGCGTCGTCTCGAAGCCGAGGGCATCGACATAGAACGCCTTCGCCGTCGCGAGATCGCCGACCTGCAGGTGGACGTGACCGACCCGTCCCGGCAGGGAGGGGCCTGCGTCGACGGCCGCCTGGGTCAGGTGCTTCCGGAGGTACTCGTTCGGGTCGAGGAAGCTGGTCGTGATGCGGATCTCTCCCGCGTCACGGGCCCACAGCGACCGGTCGCGGTCCGTGTACAGCTCGACGCCGTTCCCCTCCGGGTCGGTGAAGTAGAACGCCTCGCTGACGTGGTGGTCGCTGGACCCGATGAAGCGGTTGTTCGGCAGCTGCGCGGAGCGGTAGACGGTCGCCGCGAGGCTCGGAGCGTCCTCGAAGAGGAAGGCCGTGTGGAACAGGCCGGCCTGCCGCGCGTCGACACCGGGGAGATCCGGGGTGTGGACGAGCTTTACCAGCGGCGTGCCGGCGCGGCCGAGGACCCGGTGGACCTCCCGGCCGCGCCCGGCCTCCTCCAGCGCCTCCATGGCGAAGGCCTGCGAGTAGTAGGAGGACATCGTCTCGAGATCCCCGACCCGGAGGGTCACCGCGCCCATCGACGTGTCGGCGGAGAGGAGGTCGTCACTCGCGGTGGTCATGGTCCTGCGCTTTCTGAGGGGAACGGGATGCTGTCGCCGCCGGTCGGCAGTCAGCGGGGGTGTTGGACTGTGGGACGACGGGTCAGGAGACGACGCCGAAGCCGCCGGTCCAGCTGATCTTCTCGCCGGCGGCGAGGGTGAGCTGGAGGAAGCCGAGCGCCTCGAGCTCGTGCGCGCGCGAGAGCGCGCCGGCGTCGATCGCCCGCACGCCACCCGCGGTGACGAGGTCGATCAGGGCGGCCTTGGCGTCGGCGTCGTCACCGGCGACGAGCACCGTGGTGTCCACGGGGCCGACCTTCGTGGCGGCCAGAGTTCCGGCGAAGGTGGTGTTGAACGCCTTGAGCACCTTCGAGGCGGGCAGGGCCTGCGCGAGCTCGGCCGCGGCGGAGCTCCCGGCGGGAACGACGAGGGAGTCGAAGGTCTCGAAGTCGAGCGGGTTGGTGATGTCGACGACGGTTCGGCCCTCGAGCTGGTCGGCGTACTTCTCGGCGATCGAGGCGAGGGCCGGGTACGGCACGGCGAGGACGACGATGTCGCCGGTGATCGTGGCGTCGTCGGCGGAGCCGACGTGCTGGACGGACGCGCCTGCGGCGGTGACGACGCCGGCGATGGCGGTTCCCATGTTCCCGGTTCCGAAGATGGTGACGGTGCTCATGTGCTGCTCCTTCTCGACCGCGAGGGTCATTGGTTGCTGGTACAACCAATCTACGACAAAGATGTTGTAGGTGCAACCTTTGGGTAGGATCAAGACATGACCTCACCGCGATGGCTGACCGACGAGGAACGAGCGATGTGGGTGACGTTCTCCGCGGTCCTCGAACTGCTTCCCGCTGCGCTCGACTCGCAGCTGACTCAGGACGCCGGACTGACCCACTTCGACTACTTCGCCCTGGCCATGTTGTCCGAAGCGCCCGACCGCGTTCTGCGCGCTTCAGCGCTGGCCGCTCGGACGAACGCGACCCTCCCCCGGTTGTCGAAGGTGATCAGCAGACTCGAGGAGCGCGGCCTCGTGCGCCGCTACCCGTGCCCGGAAGACCGGCGCGCGACCAACGTCGCCCTGACGGACGAGGGCTGGCGGAAGGTCGTTGCGACGGCTCCCGGGCACGTGGAGAACGTGCGGAGAACGGTCCTCGACGCACTGACTCCCGAGCAGAGGGACCGGCTGACGGAGATCTCCGCAGCGCTCCTGACCGGGCTGGACCCGACCGGGAAGATGCTCGCGTCCGTCCCGCGAGGGGGGTGAACCGGGCTTCTACTCGATCGAGGTCTGCGCGAGCCAGTCGCGAGCGATGGTCGCGGCCGGCACCTGCTCGTCGACGCTTCGCGAGTTCAGATCGAGGAGTCCCTCAGGGGTGAGCGCGGCGCTGATCGCGTCGATGATCGACGCGGCGTCCGCATCGACCTTGTCGCTGGCGACCGGGACGACGTGGGAGGAGAGCAGGAGGCCGGCGGGGTCGGCGAGCTGGACGAGGTCGTCGCCGGCGACGATCGGCGAGGCGGTATAGAGCACGGCGAGGTCGATCACACCGTCCTGGAGAGCCTGGACGGTGACAGGTCCGCCGCCGTCCTCGATGACCGTGTACTCCACGTCCACCCCGTAGGTCTCCTGGAGACCGCTCGGGCCGATTGGACGGATCTCCCCCTCGGCGGGCCCGCCGAGGGTGACGGGAGCGGGCGCGGAGGCGAGGTCAGCGACGGAGGTGATGCCGTACTCCTCGGAGAACGCCCGCGTCACGACGTAGGTGTCCTGATCGGTCGCGCTGGACGCGTCGAGCACGCGGAGGCCGTCGGGGGTCACCGCCGCGAGAGCCGGGTAGACCTCGTCCTCGAGCCGCGCGGTGGTCTCCGGGTCCCAGTAGGTGAGGAGCGGGCCCGTGTACTCGGGGAAGAGGTCGATCGACCCGTCCTCGATCTCGGCGACGTAGACCTCGCGCTGCCCGATCCGGAACTGGCGGTCGACGGTGTAGTCGGCGGCTTCGAGGGCTTGGGCGTAGATCTCGGCGATGATCTCGTTCGAGTAGTAGTCCTGCGATCCGATGACGAGCGTGTCGCCCGCGGAAACGGCGGCGCTCGGATCGGCGAGCGGATCGGCGCTGGAGCCGCAGCCACTGAGAGCGAGCAGTGACGCCGTTGCGGCGGCGGCGAGAGTGATGAGACGAGCGGGTCGGCGCATGGCGGGTCCTCCGTGGTGGCGGGTGGCGGGCGGGTCAGCGCGTCGTGACGACGAGCTTCCCGGTGACGGCGCCCGACTCCATGTCGCGGTGCGCCTCGGCGATGTCCTCGAGGGAGTAGACCGCGCCGATCGGCACGGACGCCGAGCCCGTCTGCAGCGCGTCGACGAACTCCTGCAGTGCCGACGCCGGCAGATCGCTCGCCTCGCCGGAGTAGGCGGTGAGCCGGACGCCGTTGGGGATGAAGTCCATCGGGTACCAGTCCGGCACGGTCCAGACGTCCGAGAGCATCCCGGTGAAGGAGACGGTTCCGTGCACGCGGGTCGCCCGCAGGGTGTCGCGGAGGGTGTTCGTGCCGACGAGCTCCACGGCGCCGTCGACGCCGCCGGGGGACGCGGCCCGCACGGCGTCGGCGATCTCACCGGTGTCGAGGAAGACGCGGTCCACCCCGACGCTCTCGAGCACGGCGGTCTTCGCGGCGGAGCGGGTGGTCGAGTAGACGGTCATGCCGCGCTGCTTGGCCAGGACAGCGAGGGCCAGCCCGATCGAGGAGGTTCCACCGCGGATCAGGATCGTGTCGCCGGGCCGTGCATCGATGCCGGTGGTGAGGGAGCCGTAGGCGGTCTGCAGCATCTCCGGGATCGCGCCGAGCGTCGCCCAGTCGAGAGTGCTGGTGAAGGGAACGACGCTGCTAGCGGGGACGAGGGTGTACTCGGCGTAGCCGCCGTCGACGGTGCGCCCCATCCCGCCCATGAGCGCGGCGACCTGCTGCCCCGGAGCGAACTCACCTCCGGGAGCGTCGACCACGGTGCCGGCCGCCTCGATCCCCGGGACGCGCGGGATCGAGCCGAACGAGCCCATGCCGCGGCGGAAGTGCAGCTCGGAGCGGTTCAGGCCGAACGCCTCGACGCGGATCAGCACCTGGCCCGCTACAGCCACGGGGATCGGCACCTCTCGCACCTGGAGGACCTCGGGCCCGCCGAACCGCTCGAGCACGACGGCGCGCATAGTGGCGGTCATCGCGTCGCCTCCGCGGTTGCAGCGGTGGTCGCCAGGAGTCCGGCGACGACGGCGAGGGCGGCGACCCCGCCCACCCCGAGGACGCTCTCGAGTGCGGAGTCGATTGCCGGTGCCGTCACCTGCAGCGCGGCGCGGCCGGTCTCCGTGATCACGACCAATGACCCTCGGCGATCAGTCGGGTGCGGCGCCCGTGCGACGAGTCCATCGGACTCGAGCCGGTCGGTCAGCCGACTGGCGGCTCCGACCGTGATGAGCAGCTCGTCGGAGATGTCCTGGACGCGCGTCGATCCCTCGGAGGCGGCCAGCTCGAGAATGCGGTGGCGACCGAGCGAGACCGCGCCCTCGACAAGTCGGAGACGCCGCTCGACCTCGTTCCACACCTGGGTCTCGAAGCGCACGAGCGCCTTGAAGTCGTCAGAGATCGATGCCATGGCATGAAGGTAGCACCGAAGTACGTGCCATGTAATGGATAGCGGTTGATCGAGAGGTGCGAGTTCCGTCATCGCGCGGACGACGAGGGCGCGACGACGCCCACACCAAGAGGGGCCCTCCATCGGAGCGGCCCCTCGTGTGCGCTGGTCAGGAGCGCAGTGCCGCCACGACGCTCGCCGTGTCGGTGACGGTGGCGATGTTGGTGAGAGCGAAGTTCAGGGCCGCGTCCTGCCACTCCGGGCTGAGGCTGGACGTCGCGTCCGAGACGATCGTCACGTCGTAGCCGTGGTCCGCGGCGTCCCGCACCGTGTGCTCGACAGCCATGTTCGTCCACGCCCCCACGACGATCAGGTGGGTGATGCCGAGGTTGCGCAGCATCACGTCCAGCGGGGTGCCGTGGAACGCGCTCATGCGGATGCGGTCGAGGACGATCTCCTGCCCGACCGGTGCGAGCTCGTCGACGATGGCCGCTCCCCAGGAGCCGACCGCGAAGGACTCGGGACCGAGCATGCGGAAGATCGGTGCGTTCTCGCCGCCGACCGCCGCCGGGTACACCACGATCCGGTTGTGGAGCACGACGGTCCCCGCAGTGCGGGCGGCGGCGAGGATCTCGGCGACGTGAGCGACGACGTCCTGAGAGGCGGCGTGCGCGGCGGCGCCCGACGAGGCGAACGCTCCCTCCGCGTGGACGGTGTCGTTCTGCATGTCGACGACGACGACGGCCGTCGTGCTCGGGAAGGTCGGGGGGTTCTGCACGGGTTCGTCTCCTGAGTCGTCGGGGCGGCTCGTGGCCGCTCCGAGCATGAGTGTTGTGTAAGAAGATTACACGTCATAGACCTGGCACGGCGGGGGCCGGTACCGCCCGCCGCCCCCGCCGCCCCCCCCCGCCACGCGGCCGCTCCGCCGCGTCCCGCCCGCTCAGGTGACCGAGCTCTCCAGCACCTCGGCTTCGGGCTGCGCGGCCCGCGCCAGGCCGAACGCTCCGAGCAGGCGCGCGGTGTCGGCCATCTGCTCGTTCCAGACCGCTCGGACGATGTCGATGCGGTCGTCTGCCTCCTGGAGCTCCGCCAGGTACTCCTCGAGACCGGCACCCCGGGGGCCGGCCTGCTCGTGCAGCTCGATCATGCGCAGCGCGAGCTTCGTCTGCTCCCCGTACACCGGGATCTGCGGGCCGCGCGGAGCGGCGAGGCCGATGTAGTAGAGCTTCTCGAGTCCGACGGGGACGACGCCGCCGCCGTAGCGCAGCGGTGTTCCTCCACGACGAGCGATGAGGCTCTCGTCGAGGAACGGCAGGCTCGCGTGGAACCCGGTCGCCCAGAGGATCGTGTCGTACTCGCGGGAGGTGCCGTCGCTGAAGTGCACGGTGCCGCCGTCGAAGCGGGTGATGCCCGGGACGACTCGGACCCTGCCGTGCTGGAGCCAGTAGAGGAGCAGGCTGTTCACCACCGTCCGGCCCTCGGCGAGGGTCTTGGCCTTCGGCTGGGGCAGGCCGGGGTAGGCGTCCCACTCCCCCAGGCTGACGCGGGCGAGCAGCCTCGAGATCAGGTCCTGCTCCTCGGGCGCGAAGCCCGCCATCCAGGCGACCTCCTGGCGGGGCACTCCGAAGTAGCTCTTGGGCTGGAAGTAAGTGCCCTGACGGATGACGATGTCGACGTCGTAGCGGTGCTGGGCCGCGTCGACGGCGAGGTCGCAGCCGGAGTTGCCGGCGCCGACCACGAGCACACGGTCGCCGGAGATGTCGCCCGTGTTGCGGTACGACCCGGAGTGGATCTGGGTGCCGGTGAAGACGCCGGGCACGGCCGGGATCTTCTGATCCCACAGGTGGCCGTTCGCGACCAGGACCCCGTCGTACGAGTGCACCTCGCCGTTCTCGAGGGTCACGGTCCAGCCCGCGGAACCGAGCGGCCCCTCCGTCTCGATCGGCCGGACGGACGCGACCGGGGTCTCGAAGCGGATGACGTCGCCGAGGCCGTGGGCTTCGGCGTACGACTCGAGGTAGGCGCGGACCTGGTCGCGGCGGGGGAAGTGCGGGTAGTCGGCCGGCATCGGGAAGTCTTCGAAGTGCGTCATGTCGCGGGAGGTGATCAGATGCAGGGCGTCGTAGTCGGTGTTCCAGTGACCGCCGACGCGGTCGGTCTTCTCGTAGCAGTCGACGTCGTAGCCGGCGGCGCGGAGCTTCTGGAGGGCCGAGAGGCCGGCGGCGCCGGCGCCGATCACGCAGTAGCGGGACATGGAGGAGTTCCTTTCGAAGGAGGGTCGGAGGAGTGGATCAGGCGTGGCCGCGAGCGAGCCGGCGCTCGACGAGCATCGACAGCCAGGTCGCCGGAACGGCGATCGCCACGTAGATCAGGCCGGTGAGGGCGTAGGTGCCGAGGTACTCGAAGGTGGTGTTCGACACCTGGTAGGACTGGCTCATCAGCTCGTTCACCGAGATCGAGTACGCGAGGGACGTGCCCTGGAAGGACTGGATCGCCAGCCCCATCAGCGCCGGCACGGCGGAGCGCATGCCCTGCGGCAGCACCACGCGGGTGAAGGTGGTCATCGCGCTCAGCCCGAGCGCGGCGGACGCCTCCCGCTGCGAGAGGGGGACGGACTGCAGGCCCGCCCGGATGGTCTCGGACGAGTACGCGGCGACGGTGAAGGTGAGTGCGCAGGCCGCTGCGGTGAAGCTCTCGAGCAGGACGCCGATCGAGGGCAGCCCGTAGTAGGCGATGTAGAGGACGACCAGGGCGGGGATGCCCCTGCCGATCTCGATCAGGACGATCGTGGGCCAGCGCAGCCACGGCCGCAGCGAGGCCGCGCCGAGGGCGAAGAGGAGTCCGACGAGGTACCCGCCGACGACGGAGAGCGCGGTCAGCTGCAGGCTGACGACGAGGCCGTCGAGCAGCCTCGGGAGGTGGACGGCGAGATCCATCAGTACGACCTCCTGAGGCGCGTGTCGAGCCGGCGGGCGAGGATCGCGAGCGGGATGCTGACGGCGAGATAGACGGCGGCAGCGAGGAAGAACGGGGAGAGTCCCGCGGTGTCGGGGTTCTGGCGGGCGACGGTCGTCGCGGCGAAGACGACCTCGGCGACCCCGATCGTGGAGGCGATCGACGAGTCCTTCACCAGCGCGAGCAGGTAGGAGGTGAGGGACGGGAGGGCCGTGCGGATCGCCTGGGGAGCGAGCACGCGCACGAAGGTCGTGCCGCGTCCGAGGCCGAGCGCTTGCGCGGCCTCCCCCTGACCTCTGGGCAGGGTCTGGAACGCACCGCGATAGATCTCGGCCAGGTAGGCGGCCGAGATGATCCCGAGTCCGACGATCGCGGCGCTGAGCGAGTCGAAGCGCAGCGTGCCGAGCGAGACGCCGAAGTAGAGCAGGAAGAGCCAGACGATGGTCGGCACGCCCCGGATCAGGTCGACCAGCAGCCGGGTGGCGAGCCGCAGCGGCACGATCCGCGACCGCAGGCCGAGCATGATCGGCACGCCCAGGAGGAGGCCGATCGCGAACGCCGCGGCGGTGACCAGGAGCGTCAGCGGCAGCCCGGCCAGCACGGCGAGGAGCAGCTCCATCAGCGGTCCAGCACGGCGCTGAGGAAGCGGCGGGTGCGCTCCTCCCGCGGGTCGGCCATCACGGCCTCCGGAGCGCCCTCCTCGATGATGCGGCCCTCGGCCATCACGACGAGGTGGTCGCCCACGTCGCGCGCGAACTGCATCTCGTGGGTGACGACGATCATCGTCATCCCGGTGTCGGCGAGCTCGCGCATCACCGCCAGCACCTCGACGCCGACCTCCGGGTCGAGTGCGCTGGTCGGCTCGTCGAAGAGCATCGCCTTCGGATCGAGCGCGAGCGCGCGCACGATCGCGATCCGCTGCTGCTGCCCTCCCGAGCACTTGCCGGGGTGCTGGTGCGCCTTGTCCTTCAGCCCCACACGCTCGAGGAGGGTCAGCGCGCGCGCCTCCGCCTCCTCGCGGCTGCGGCCGAGGATCTTCTCCTGCGGGAAGGCGATGTTGCGCAGCACGGTGAAGTGCGGGAAGAGGTTGAACGACTGGAACACCATGCCGACCTGGCGGCGCAGCGCGAGCAGGTCGCGCTCGGAGACCTTGCCGCCCGCCTCGACCGACTTGGAGCCGACCGCGATCGTGCCAGCGTCGGGGATCTCGAGCAGGTTGACGCAGCGCAGCAGCGTGCTCTTGCCCGAGCCCGAGGGCCCGATCAGCGCGGTCACGCTGCCGGGCGCGACGGTCATCGAGATGTCGTCGAGCACGAGGTGCTGGCCGAAGCTCTTCGAGATGCCGGTGAGCCGGACACCGGCGAGCGGCAGGTCGTTCGGCCTGGTGAGCAGGGGGACGTCCATGGGGACTCCTCGGGTCGGGTGGGAGCGGGTGGGGCGCTGGGACGACCCAGCGCCCGAGGGGTCTAGCGGAGGGAGGTCGCGGCGACGTCCGCCGGGATGAGGAGGGACTCGTCGAGGTCGTAGTCCGCCAGGAAGCCGGCGAGCGTGCCGTCCTCGCGGTACTGGTCGATCAGCGCGCTGAACGCGTCGGAGAGCGCGGTGTTCTCCTTGGCGATCGGGAACGCCGCGACGGGCGCGCTGGTGGTGATCGCGACCCGGTCGTCGGGCTGGGCCACCTCGACCTGGAAGTCGGTGTCCTTGTAGGCGTACTTCGCGACGCCGTAGCCGTCGAGGGCGGCCTGGATCCGTCCGCTCTGCAGGTCCTGCTTCATCTCGACGGTGCCGGGGTAGTTGGAGAAGCTGCTGCCGAGGATCGCGCTCATGTCCGCCTCCCAGGAGAACCCGGCGCCGCTGCCGACAGCGCCGATCCCCTCCAGGCCCTCGACGGTGTCGATGCCGTCCTTCGAGATGATCGCCATGGAGTCGTAGTAGGTCGGGCTGGTGAAGCCGACCTGCTCGGCGCGGGCTTCGGTGACGTACCAGCCGCCGGTGATCATGTCGGTCTTCTTCTGCTCGCTGATCATCGGAATGCCGTTGGCGTAGGTGATCGGGACGTAGGCGAGGTCGAGGCACTCGGCCGCGGCGAGCTTCTCGACGATCTCGATCTCGAGGCCGGAGGCGCTGCTGCCGGAGGTCTGGGTGTACGGCGGGTTCTCCGGGACGCCGACGGTGAGGGTCCCGGGCGTGTGGGTGGTGAGTCCGGAGTCGGCGGGAGTGCAGTCGTCGGCGACGGTGGTGGCGGCGGTGGACGCGGAGCAGCCCACCAGGGCGAGAGCGGCCGCGCCGGCGAGCGCGGTGGTGGCGGCGAGGCGGCGGGTCAGATTCGAGCGGAGCATGGTCGGGTCCGTTTCTTGGTGCTGTCGGGTGCGGTGGGGTGGACGTGCAGGCGGGACGTGCAGGCGGAGGTCGCGGGAAGGGCGGTGCGGTCAGACCGCGGTGAGTCCGCCGTCGATGGGCCAGACGGCGCCCGTGACGAAGGACGCCGCGTCGGAGAGGAGGAAGGCGATGAGCGGTGAGATCTCGTCGGCGTGCGCGCGGCGGCCGAGCGGGGCGGAGCTGCTGCTGCCGCCGGCCGGCTCGTCGTCGTTCATCGGGGTGGCGACCCCGCCCGGGCAGATCGCGTTGACCCGGACGAGCGGCGCGTACTCGGCCGCCGCGACGCGGGTGAGCCCGAGGAGGGCGGCCTTCGAGGAGCTGTACGCGCCGTAGCCGGCCGAGCCCGCGAGAGCGGCGGTGGACGAGACGGTGACGATCGATCCGCCGGAGCCCATCAGCGGCGCGAGGTGCTTGATGCCGAGGAACGGGCCGGTCGTGTTGATCCGGTGGTGGAGCTCCCAGCTCGCGAGGGTGGTCTCGCCGAGAGCGGAGTGGCGGAGGACCCCCGCGTTGTTCACCAGTCCGGCGACCGGGCCCAGCTCGGCCGCCAGGGCTGCCCAGGCGCTCTCGTCCGACACGTCGAGGTGGCGGTAGATCGCGTCGCCGCCCTGGTCCCGGATCGAGCCGGCGGTGGCGTCACCCGCCTCGTCGAGGACGTCCGTCAGGACGACGCGGCGGCCGAGCCCGGCGAGGTGGCGGGCATGCGCCGCGCCCTGCCCGCGGGCGGCGCCGGTGATCACGATCGTCATCAGCGCATCACGTCTCCGCCGGAGAGCACGAGCGTCTCCCCCGTCAGGAACGCCGCGTGATCGCCCTGCGAGAGCAGCCACACCCACTCCGCGATCTCCTCCGGCTGGGCGACACGACCGAGCGGGATCGAGGAGGCGGCCGCCTCCATCCGACCGGTGGCCGCGTTGCCCGGGGTGGCGACCCAGCCCGGGGCGATCCCGTTGACGCGGATGCCGGAGGGAGCGAGTTCGAGGGCGAGCTCCTTGGTCAGCATGACCACGGCCGCCTTCGACGCCCCGTAGAGCAGCTGCCCCGGCGACACGGTGAAGGCGTCGACGGAGGCGAAGTTGACGACCGACGCGTTCGCGGCCATCCGGGGGACCGACTCGGCGATCACGTTGAGGACGCCGAGGACGTTGATGTCGAAGATGCGCCGGTAGGTCTCCTCCGAGAAGTCGGCGAGCGTGGACGGCGGGTAGATCCCGGCGATGTTCGCGACGGCGTCGATCCGCTCACCGCCCGGGAGCGCCTCCTGCAGGGCCGCTCGGACGGCGTCGCGCGAGCGGACGTCGGCGACGGCGAAGATCAGCCGGCCCGGGCCGTCGACGTCCTCGTCGATCGGCGCGACGTCGAGGGCGACGACCGTCCAGCCCTCGCGGAGGAAGACGTCGGCGGTGCTGCGGCCCATGCCGCTTCCCGCGCCCGTGACGACGGCGACGCGATCTCTGCTGGTGCTCATTCTCGGCGGGCTCCTCGTCCTCGTGCGGCCGGTCTGGACGACCCGTCGCGGTGCAGGACCAGCAGACCAGCGGCATCGACCTAGGGCAATGCTGAATACGATGGGGCCACTCAAGGAGAAAACTAGAGAAAGGCCGTTCCGCGATGCCCTCCATGCCGACGCTGCGACAGCTCGACTACTTCGTCTGCGCCGCGCGCCTGGGCACCTTCGCCGCCGCAGCGAACGCTCGTCACATCGCCCAGCCGAGTCTCTCCGAGCAGATCGCCACCCTCGAGCGCACGCTCGACGTCGTCCTCTTCACCCGCACCTCGCGGAAGCTGCTCCTGACCGACTCGGGGAAGCAGCTGCTGCCTCTCGCCGAGCGCGTGCTGGCCGAGGCCGAGCGTTTCGTGGAGTCCGGCCGCGGCGTCCAGGCCCTGGAGGAGGGCACGGTCTCCTTCGGCACCTTCAACAGCGCCCACCTCTACCTGCTGACTGATCTGATCCGCGAGTTCCACGAGTTGCACCCCTCCGTGCGCATCCGCGTCGTCGGCCTGAACTCAGCCGAGGTCGCCGACGCCGTCCGCTCGGGCGAGCTGGAGGCCGGGATCGTGCAGCTGCCGGTCGACGACCGTGAACTCGACCTCACGCCGCCGGTCTTCACCGACTCCGTCGTCTACGTCTCCGTCGATCCCGGACGCACCAGCAGACCGGTCGGCATCCACGAGCTCGCCGACCGGCCGCTGATCCTCTCGGAGGCGCGCTGGTCGAAGGACGACCCCCTGCGCGTCTCCCTTCTCGCGCACGCGCAGCAGGCCGGAGTGACCCTCGATCCGATGATCGAGGTCGAGTTCCAGACGCACGCGCTCGAGCTCGCTGCCCAGGGAGTCGGGGACTCGCTCGTCTCTTATTTCGTCGGCCGGTCGCTCATCCAGTCACGCGGACTGCACTGGGCCCTGCTGGAGCCGCCGATCGTCGAGCACTACGCCTTCGTCACCCGCCGGAACGCCTCCATCTCCCCGGCCACCCGCGAGTTCATGCGGCTGGCTCTGAAGGTCATCCAGCAGGTGTCCGCACGCCAGGACGGACCGATGGCCCGCGCAGACCGTCGAGATCGGAGAGGTGGGCGCCGAGCAGATTCCTGACACGGACAGCATCAAGGCGATCTCGGTCGCCGAGGGCTCAGGCTTGCAAATCTGACGGGAACATTCCTGCTGGCGGTGCGGTGTAAGGAAGTATTTCGCCAGCCCGGTTCTCGTCTGTCGACGTCGCGAACGGGCCGCTGGGCGAGAGTAGGACTCGCATGTGGGGGTCGAGGTGGTTGATCCAGTACGCGCTCAGAGACCCGGCACTGGTCCGGATCTCTTCCCACATCCGCCAGAGAGCTTCGATGCGGGTCAGCGCCTCGACGCTGCTCCACCACTCGGCCGCCCACCGGTCGCCGGCGCTCTGGCCCTTGGCCGTGACGCGGCGCCGGTAGGAGGGCAGGAGGAACTTCCGGACCCACTCGTCGGCTGAACCGAAGTACGTCGGCGGCACCTCCTCCTCGTGTGGTTCCTCTGCTTCTGCGGTGCGCAGTCTGACGGGTGGGGCGGCCGGCGAGAAAGGATCTGCGTCGACGTCGAACACGTCCTCGTCGCTCATCACTCGCCCCGGAGCGCCGCATCGACGTCCGTCGACCGCTGCGCCTCTCGCGGCGGCATCGCCGTCACGAGGAGCGAGACTGGTGCGGGGTTCGCGGGTCCGCTGCTGGCGTCGTGCGCGGCGATGGAGGCGTTGATCGCGGCGACCTGCTCCTTCGGCCCGTTGTACCAGGGCACCGTGTCGATCAGGGCGGCGCGGGCGCCGGAGGAGAGCATGATCGCGCGGCCGCGGCCCATGCTGGTGAGGTCCGCGACTTCGAGGATCTTCTCTCGGCGCAGTGCCGAGGTGGTGGAGCGGACGCCCTTGTTGTAGCTGGCGGAGGTGGTCTCCTTGTCGTAGGTGCCGATCAGCTCGGAGAGGGTGCGCAGGAACTCGTCCTCTGCGACTCCGCCGGCGTACAGCTTCACGTTCGCGGCGGACCAGAGCTTGAGCATGCCTTCCTTGCCGAAGACGCCGACGCCCTGCGACCAGGACTGGAACACGGCCATGATCGGGATCCCGCGCGAGCCGTAGTGCGAGTACAGGTCGGGGAGGTCCTTCCACCGGCAGACGTTCGCGGCCTCATCGAGAACGGCGACGAGCGGCGTCGCGAGCCGGCCTCCGCGGGAGCGTGCGGCGTGTTCCTCTGCGGCCTCGATGGTCGCGGCGGTCAGGGCGGTGACGAGGGGTCCGGCGGTGCCGGCGCCTTCTTTGGACAGGGAGTACAGCGTCTGGGTCGACGTGACGAACGTCTCGGGGACGAACTGCGGGCGGGTGTCGTTCGGGCGGGCGTTCACCCAGTCGGCGGTCGCGGCGCTCTTCAAGCACACGGCCATGCCCTGCGCGGTCGAGTAGATCCCGTCGCGGGCCTTGTCGGCGGTGTTCATGATGCCGCGGACTGCTCGCGCGTTGGTCGGGTAGCCGTTGTCGTGTAGGAGCTCGACGGGGGTTTCGTCCTCGACGGAGGTCAGCCAGAGCAGCACGTCGCTGATCGGCCGGTTGCCGGCCGCGGCCGCGAGCAGCAGGTCGGACAGCAGCTCTTGGCCTTTGCCGTCGAAGTAGGCGTCGGTCTTCGCGTTCATCGCCCGGGTGCCGGAGGCGAAGTGCGTGGCGAGCTTGGCGGCCTTGGTGTCGTCGGTGACGTAGGAGAGGGGGTTCCACCACCAGGTCGCGTCTTCGAACGCGACGCGCTGCGGGTCGAAGACCCACACGTGGCCCTTGGCGGCGCGGACGTCCCTGGTTGCGTCGAGCACGTCGCGCTTGTTCGACGTCGTGACCACGGCGCCCGGGGCGGCCATGATCGCGGGGATGACGAGCGAGGTCGACTTGCCCACGCGAGGGCCGGCGATCAGCAGCATCATGTCCTCGAACGAGGCGTAGAGCATCTGCTTCCCCAGGTGCAGCCGACCCACCGGGACGCCAGGGTTCTCAGCGACACCGAGGCGGGCGGACTTCTTCAACGCCTCCTTGCGCATCATCGGCGCCAGATCGCGCGGCGTTGCCATGTATCGGGCGGCGTGGTCGACGCTCGAGCGGTTCTTGCGTCCGAGCGAGCGCATCCACACGAGCCAGAGGCCCACGAGGACGATGACGGCGACGGCGGCCGCGGCGATCATCGTTGCGGACGTCGACCACACCACTCGGCCGCGGAACAGGCCCGAGATGATTTCAAACGGGTCCGAGGGCAAGCCCTCGTTCACGCCGTCGAGCTTGGAACCGACCGCGACGGCCACCCAGACGATGCCGATCGCAGCGATCGCCGCGAGGGCTGCGCCGAGCATCAGGGCGTCGTTATTGGCCTTGCCAGGCTCGCGGCGGCGGTTGTTGGCGGTGGCGCTCATGCGGACTCCTCCGTGTAGATCGGGCCAACCCACCGCGGGGTGCAGTCGTCGGCGGGTGCTTGGTGCGAGGTCCCCCAGGAGAGGACCGCGAGGCCCCGCTCCACGAAGGAGACGGGAAGATCCGTCGTGTGGAAGCCGTGCTCCCCCGGAGCAGATCGCTGGCAGGTCCAGCGGTAGCCCTCGAACGCGACCGTCGATGGGCAGCTCACGCGATCACCCGGTCCCACTGGTCCCAGGCGACGAAGCCAGCCAGGAGCCCGACGCCGGTCCAGCAGAGGGTGAGCAGGAACCGGTCGCGGTCCGCCGTCCGCTGGCGGGCGCGGAGCGCGCTGATGATCGCGGCCCCGCCGGCGCCGGCCGCGACGCAGCTCGCGCCGAGAGCGACGAGGACGCTCACGGCAGGATCTCGACGTTCACGGGATCGGTGGGCAGTGGCTCCGCTGCGCGGCCGGCGCGGGAGGTCGCGTGCCAAAGCTTGTTGGTGTCGTTGACCTCCTTCTCTGCTGCGGTCAACTCGACGCGCACCGGGATACCGGGACGTCCGCCGACCTTGATCAGGAAGCGGCCGCGGCCGGGAGGCTCGGACTCGTGCCCGGACACGGGGTCCCAGGCGGGCGGGTCCTGCCAGGAGGTGAGCATCCCCTGTTCCGCGATCGACATCGGCACGGCCGAGGTCAGCAGCGGCATTTCCGCGCCGGGGAGGCCGCCGCAGATGACCATGCCGGAGCGTTCCACGAAGCCCTTCGCCTTCATCTGATCCTCCGAGGAGGCCAGTGCGAGGAGGTCGGACATGGTGTGGCTGATCATCGCTAGGCCCACGCCACGGGCGCGGTTGAGGCGGGTGAGCGCGTCGACGCGATCGACCATGCCCTTGCCCGCGCGCAGCGCCCGCCACAGCTCGTCCAGGATGACGAAGTAGTGCCGTTGCGGTTCGAGCTCCGCGTCCGCGAGGGCGGCCGCGACGTTCACGGTGCCGAAGCCGGCCGACCAACAGGCGAGGAGGATCGCGGCTTGCAGGTCGCCTTCGGAGTCGTCGATCGAGGACACGTCGTAGACGACGGGCCGGTCCCGGCGCATCGGCGTGGTCGTCTGCTTCGAGAACACCTCGCCCAGGCGTCCACCGGTGGTGAGGCCGATGAGCGACGCTTCGAGGTTCTCGGTGACGTCCTTGTACTTCTCGATGTTCCCGCGGTCCAAAGCGACCTGACGAACCTCGTCCGGCGCCTCCTGGATGACGCGCAGGAGGTCCGCGAGAACCGGGACGCCCTGGTGGTGCTCGTCCAGGTACTTCAGCGCCCGGTCGATGATCGTCTCTTCACGGTCACTCGGCGGCTGCGACCGGAGGATCGTCAGCAGCGCGGCGACCATCGTGTGCCGGCGGCCGTGGGCGTCCGCGAGGACCTGGTGCGCGAGGCGCTGCACCTTCGCGGCGTGCTTGCGCAGCCGGCCGACCTCCGCGATCATCGCCGCGGTGTCGTCGGAGACGCCGAGCGCGTCGACCTGGTGCGCGAGCTCGTCGGCCCGCTCGAGCGAGCGGTCTGCCTCGTCATGGAGGCGCTGCGCTGCCTCCGACGCCTCGCCGGGATCGAGGATGTTCAGGTAGCCGCGGCCACGGCCGAGAGGGATGACCTGCCCGTCGAGGGCTTCGATCAGATCCACGTAGTCCGGCTTGAGGTCGCCCAGCACGAGGGGGATCGTGCCGTACCCGGCGAGGCCGGCGGCCATGCGGCGGGTCAGCGAGGACTTCCCCAGGCCGGGCTTGCCGAGCACGAACATCGACGGGTTGCTGATGAGGTTCGCGCGCTGGAACCAGCTGATCGGGTCGCAGCAGACGGAGGCGCCGGTGGAGAGGTTCTTCCCCAGCGGCACCCCGATCATCGGCGTACCCGTCCCGACCGAGAACGGGTAGAGCCCGCACACCTGCACGGTCGTCCCGCGGAACTCGTCTGCGGCCGTGACGTTGACGGCTTCACCGCCGCCGCGGCCGAGCCATCCGCGGATGCTCGGGCGCAGAGGACGGCGCAGCGCCGTACCCTGGCTCTTCTTCTTCCCGCCGTGCGGGATCTCGACCTTCTTCCCTTCCCGGCGCCGGGTGCGCGGGGTGATGCGCTCTCTGGTGAGCGTCGGACGCTGAGCGACCGCCGCTACCAGGGCCGGAGCTTCGCCCCGCCCGCGCTCTGTCTGCCGCGAGGGTGTGGTCGTGTCGGTGCCGGGCTCTGCCGAGGACGACACGGCACCGGTGGGCAGGCCGTCGCCGGTCAGCTCCTCCCCCGTCGTACCGCCGTGGGCGGCGGTGACCGCTCCGTCCGGCAGGGCGTCCTCGCCGGGTTCGAGCTCGTTGTCGCTGTTCGAGGAGAACAGGCGGGTGATCAGGCTCACAGGGACTCCCTCACTTCGGTGGGCAGGCGCAGGTGACGCGGGAGCACGAGTCCCAACGGCAAACCGGCGGCGAAAACGGTGTCCTGCGACCCGAACGCAGGCCGCACCCGAATACGCGCCGCAGCGGTTAGCGAGTCGATCGCCGCGCGTGCGTCCGCCTCGTGCACGGCGTCAGTGGTCGTCGCGGTGACGATCAGGCCGAAGTTGAGCAGGCCCGCGCCGGAGGCCTCTTCCGCCGCGGTCGCCTGGGCGGAGCGTGTGGAGAGGGTCGAGCGGGCGGTGGGCTTGGTCGACGCGGAGCTATTGAACTGCGCCGCGTTCAGGTCCGCCTCCACGATCGCCGCGGCGCGGGCCGGGTCGATGGGGCGGTAGAGCAGGGTGACGCGTTTGCGGGCGACGTCGCGGTGCGGAGCGAGCAGGCGCGCGAGGATCCCGGACTGCACGACGCCGCGCGGCGGGGAGGTCATCGTCCACGACGTCGACACGGCGCCGTCGTGCCGGTACGACTCCCACCGGGACTCCGCGGCCGCGGGGCCGACGTCCGTCCAGGACAGCTCGGGCACGTCCCCGGAGGCGCGGGCCTCATCGATCAGGACGGCGGCGGCGGGGTCGTAGGCGATCCGGATCACCTCGCACAGCTCCTGAGCACCGAGCGGCCGTGCAGCGCCGGCCCCTGTCGCGGCAAGGCTCGTCGTCAGGCCAGGCAGGCGGGCGGCGAGGTCAGCAGCGACCTCCTTCGCGTTGCGGCGCTTCCCGCCGATGCGAGACAGGGAGGAGAAGGTGATCGCGACGTAGGCGCGGATCGTGGCCGACCCGACCGGGTAGCTGCTCACGACCTCCGAGAGCATCGCTCGAGCGAACTCCGGCGCATCCGGGTCCATCGACCCCTCGACTTCCGAGCGCAGGCGCGTGCCGGTGTCGGGGGCCGTCTCGACGGTGACGGAGGCGGCTTCGATGCCGGGCTCGTCTCCGAGGTTGGAGAGCCAGATACCGTACTCCGCGACCTGGTTGTTGACCTCCTCCTGATCCACCAGAGCGGCGCCGTCCGGCTCGGTGGCGATCACGACGGTGTAGTGCTTGGTGGAGGGGACGTGCACGAGAGCGAACCGGCGCCCGTGCGAGTCTTCGTGCTCGGAGAGCTGCGACGCCGCCGCGAGTCCGGGGAGCTGGAACGTGCCCCACTTCGCCCGACCCGCGGGACCGGAACGGTAGACGTTCGCTCCCTTGGCCTTCGTCCGCATCCAGTTCACGCGATTCACCGTCCTTCCGAGGGCGCTCTGCCCGTGCTTGTCCTTCACTGAAACCGTCAGCAAGATCCCGCCGAAGATCGCGGCGACGACGAGCGCGGCCCCGAGGCCGGAGAACATCGACGCGATGATCGAGGAGAGGATGCCGACGAACAGCACGCCCGTGGCGAGCTGTCCGAGGCCGCCGAGTCCCGCAGTCTGCGGGCGACGCCAGTTGCCGTACGTGCGCGGCGCCTCAACGCTGCGCGTGGGAGTCGTGGTGCTCATCAGTTCCCGCTTCCGTTGCCGCCAGTGGCGTCGTCCGTGGCGGCCTTGACCGCTCCTGCTGCGTGCTTCGCACCCTCGGCGGCCTTCCCAGCCACCGCAAGACCGACACCGATCGGGCCGCCTGCCGCGGCTGCGGCACCACCGCCTGCCGCCGCACCGCCCGCTGCCGCGCCACCGCCAGCCGCAGCTCCGCCAGCGGCGCCGCCGCCTGCTGTTGCGCCGCCGCCTGCACCGGAGGCGGCCGGGGTCGCAGCGGGTGACCCCTTGCTGCCGGCGGAGGCGCTGCTGCCGGACGGTGCGGAGCCGAAGCCACCGCCGCCGGGCGTTCCTCCGCCCCCGCCGCTGTCGCCTCCGCTGCGCGAGCGGATCGCTCCGCTGGCAATCTCCGCCGCTCCACCGGCCGCGGCCGCACCGAGCAGGAGGCCTGCACCGCCACCACCGCCGCCCACCGAGGCGACAGCGGGGACGAGGAAGCGCATCAGGGCGGGCAGTGTGACGAGCGCGATGAGCATCAGCGCGAGCCCGGTGACGATCTGGAACAGCCCGGTCCCGTCCGACTTGAACAGATCAGTGCCGGTCATCCGGAAGGCGATCGCATAGACGATCGCCGCGGCCGGCTTGTAGAGGATGAAGGCGAGAGTCCAGGCGAGGGTCTTCTTGAACCACTGCTGCCCGATCTCGGTGTTCGTCGCGGCGGCGGCGATGGGGAAGATCCCTGCGAGAACGACGAGCATCGCGCCGCGGAACACCATCAGCGCGACCTGGACGTACGTCATCAGCACGGCGAGGATCCCGAGGAGGAAGAGGCCGATCAGGCCGATGGGAGCGGTCGCGGTGAGAGAGATCATCGCGAAGACGTTGGTGCCGAAGCAGTTACTCTCGCCGTTGGTGACGTCGCAGTCGGTGGAGTTGTTGAGGATCCAGACCGAGAACGCGTCCCCGGCCTGCGTGGCGAGACGGATCACGACGAGTCCCGCTCCGGCCACGGCGATCAGCGTCAGCACCGACCGGGCGAGGGTGCGCAACTCGCCTGCACGCTGCGTCCACACCATGCGGCCGGCGGCGACGAGGATCGAGAGGATCGCGAGCCCGCCGGCGTACCACTCGAGCTGCCCCTGCACCCAGCCGACGGTGCTCGAGGACTCGTTCAGGTGCAGCGCCAAGGGCAGGAACCCTGTCACGAGCGCGGAGGCGGAGGAGAGCAGGAAGACGGCGAAGATGATGACGCCGATGCGTCCCATGTGCGCTTCGCCGTCGCCGTGGCGGCGACGGGTGCTCATCATGACGCCCGCGATGATCAGCGACATGACCGCGAGGCCCGCGGTGACCCACGTCACGTAGCCGAGGATCGTCTCGAACGCCTCAGGCAGGGGCGGTGTGCCGCCGCCGTTAACGCCGCCTCCCCGGTCGACGACGGTCACCGGGGAGGGAACGTTCACCCAGAGGGTGCCGAGCGAGACGACCGCTTTGCCGAAGCCCTCCAGGATGTTGTTGACGAACTGCTGCAGAGCGTCGTTCGACGCCTGCGAGACGACGTTGCCGATTCCTTCTCCGGTCCAGCAGAGAACGTCGACGACGGAGCACGGCTCTTTGTCGGGGACTGGGGTCATGTGGTGCCGCTCCAAGGGAGGTAGCCGCCGAGGCTCTGCAGAGCGACCGGGCGGAAGGTGGGAAGTCCGTCGTCGGTGAGCACGAACCTCCAGTCGCCCTCGGACCAGCTGAGGGCGTAGGGGAAGCTGATGAGACGTCCGTCGGAGATCTGGAAGGCGATGTCGATGGTGGCGTTCTGGCCGTCGTAGGCGAGGACTTTCACGCCGGCGATCTGGGAGCTCAGGCCGGTGTTGCTCTGAGTGGTCTCGCGGGCCAGCGCGGCGTCTCGACCGGGGCCGGGGACGGTGAGGCGTTCGGTGACGAGATCGCTCAGACGGCCGTCCGTTCCCATCGCCCAGAGGTTCGCGACGGCGAAGGCTGCGCCTTCCACGGTGTGCGCGTAGCAGCTGCGAACTCCGTCGGCGTCGACGACGCCAGGCCCTGCATCGTCCGAGGACGGCGCTGCCATGGTCCCGACGATGGTCCACTCCGCGTCGGGTGCGGCAGCGAGGCTGCCGCTCTCGTCGAGTCCAGGGAGGCCGCAGATGCTCGCAGCATCGGCGTCGAGCTCTGAGGCCTGGGAGGTGGGCGTTGCAGTGGTGGCGGGCACGGCGGTGCCCTGCCCGCCACCACTGTCCAGGGACGTGACGGCGAGCAGGATCGCGGCCAGGACGAGGATTCCGAAGACGATTGCTCCGAAGATGAATCCTCGACTGGTGAACGGGTTGCGGGACTGCGTGTCGCTCATGACGTCGTGCCTCTCGTTGGTGATGCCGGTCGGTGTCCTCGTGCGCTAGCTGCCCATGAGGAAGCCGACGATCGTGAACGCGGCGGACACGATGATCACGCCGACGAGGAGTCGGCCGAGCCAGCCGCCGATCTCTCCGCCTTCGCCGCGGCGGGCGGAGACGGTCATGGTGACGCCGAGAATGATCAGGCCGACGACGGCGACGCCGAGGCCGACCCACTTGGCCCAGCCCATGACGGTGGTGAAGGCCTCGAATCCGGGGGGCATGCCCCCGGGGCCCGGGTCGGGGACGACGGCCCCGAAGCTGCCAGCGGCTGTGATCAGGTCGGAGGTGAGGGCGAGTACAGACATGGTGTTCTCCGTTTCGTGTGGTGGTGGTGCGGGGTGTTCGGCACCGCCGGTTAGGGCGCCGAAAAGGTCCGGCTATCCGGTGGTAAGGGGGCCGTCGGCGTAGGCGACGTCGAAGTGCAGGTGGTTCGAGATGTCCGTGAACTGGGTGATGTGCTGGTAGCTGGTCGAGCGGCACTGGATCTGCCCGGCACGCGAGCCCGCCGGAACCTGTGGGTCCAGGACGGTGAGGAGCGTGAGCGCGTTCGCATCGCAGCCGGTCGTGGCCGTGCCGTCGAAGGAGAAGAAATCGACCGCGTTCCCGCCGCCGTTCATCCAGTGCGAAGAGCCGGTGCCGGCGCCTAGGAGGGATCCGGTGCACTGGCGGTTGAGGTCGGAGACGCCGACCTTCCCGAACGTGTTCAGCGCGATGGTGATAATCTGGAGGATCCGCACGTCGATGCCGCAGTTCTCCTTGGCGGTCCCGGCGGCCATGTCGCGGATCTGCTGCGCGTACCTTTCCTCGAGCAGTCGCAGGCGCCCCTCTTCCATCGCCGTCACGAGGCCGGCTGCGAGGGCCTGCTCGTCGCCAGATACGGCGACGCATCCACCGATCGGCGCAGCAGTCGCAGGTGCGGTGCTGGCCGGCGTCGACGGAACATCGACCGGTGCAGCGGTAGTCGCGGGGGCGGTCGTGCTGCTGCCGAGGCCGTTGAGGTAGGTCATGATCGCCACGGCGTCGGCGCGGTACTTCGTGTAGTGGTTCGGGTCGGCGTTGCGCTGGACTTTGTTGATCGCGATGGAGGGCTCCATCGACTGCCAACCCTCGACCGCGACGAGGCGGTCGTAGAAGAAGCCCGCCGAGGTTGTCGGGTCCATTCGCTGCTCGACGGTGCCCCAGCTCGACTGCTGCTGGAACAGTCCGATCGAGTCGGCAACTGACCCGTCCGGGTTGATCGCACCGTCCCCGTAGCCGATGTTCACCAGGGATGACTCCCCGATCGCTGTCTGCACGCCCAGTGTCTGCCCGTCCGCGCCGAGCCCCTTCGCCGCTCCCGCGTTCACGATCAGTGCTGCATTCACGAGTTGGTCGTGCCCGTAGGCCCCGACCTTCGCGTCCGCAGGGATAGCGGACACGTTGACCGGTCCCCCGCCCGGCAGGCATGCCGCGGCAGCGGAGCCGCCGAAGAACAGCACCCACAACAGCATCGCGGCCGCCACGATAGGCACCATGACCGCTGCAAGCACCCCCAGTCCCCCCTTCTGCATCCCGTTACTCCGAGGTGAGAGGGGTGATCTGCTCGACGGCCCAGGGAGTGCTCTCCGTGGTGCGGTGGACGTACACGGAGTACTCCCCCGCGTCGGTGGGGACGAGGATGCGCATCGTGAACGCGCCGTCACCGTCATGGACAGTCGCAGCGCCCGAGAGACTCGTGCAGGGCACGTTCGCCGGGTCGACCGTCTCGTAGGCCACTGCTGCCCGCTGGCTCAGGGATGGGTACAGCTCACTGATCCACATGTCGTAGTCCAATGCCGGCCGGCAGAATGCCGTCATCGCCGAAGTCGCAATGGCGAGAGTGTCTTCCTCAACGCCTGACTCTCGAATGTGCTCAGCATCGGTGGGCACTTCGACGGGCGTTGCAAAGACGATGCCCGGAGCTGCCGTATCAGCGACCGAGCTCGATGGGGCGGCCATCGAGGATGCCGCAGATAGTGGTCTCTTGGGCACAGCACTCGGCGTGGACGCGGCGCATCCGGCCGTCAGCAGTCCACACACCCCCATGACCAATGGGGCCAACTTGCAACCGCGCATGGCGCTCCTCCGCTCGATTCCCGAAGTGCCTACTGTATCGTTTAACGAACCACCAATACACTCCTACCGACTCAAAATCGAGCGGAAGTAAGCCACCGGTGCTCGGTCAGTCGTCAGCGAACTTGCAGCGCGAGCGAGGCGTCGGTGTCGCACCGACGCTGGGGGGCCTCCACCAAGCAAAATGGGGCGCATGTCTCCAAGAGTCGAGTGGCCAACCCCGGATCCGAGGCCCGTGGACGTCGAGATTGCGATCCTGGTGAACGGGAATCGTTCGCGGGCCGAAGTGTTGCGCTACCTAGACACCGTGACCGGTGCTACGCGCGGGATCATCGCCCGGGAGACTGGCATCCCCTACGGATCGCTCGGCCGAGTCTTGAAGGAGCTCGAGGACTACGGCGTCATCACCGTCGAGTACGGCCGCGACGCTCAAGCTGGAGATGCTGTGGCTCGTCAACAGAACGGCCTCTACTCACGCAATCACTACCGAGGGTGGGAGCTGGACCTGGCCTGGCACAACTACACCAACCCGTCGCGGCCGCGGACGCTGGAACAGCAGCTCGAACTCGCGCTGCGCGACGCCGTCGACAATCCGCCGCTACGTAACCTCGCAGAGGAACGTCTTCGCAAGCTGCGGGGCAAGCCCGCCTCCGGCTCTACGACCTGAGGCGGTCGCGCACGACGCTCTCGAAAAGCTGCCTGTGGACGTTCCACTCCATCAGGTGAGGGACAGGCGGGAACTCACGTACCGTCACCGTCGATGAATTCAGCTGCTCCATCTGGAGACTCTCGGCGAGGTCGTTATCTCGATCGCCAGCCGAGTGCAGGACCAGGGTCGAAACATTGATCGGGCGGTCCCCTCGGAGCCAGTTCAGATGCGCGAGCGACGTCGGCTCTGCCATACTCGCCAGCCTGCTCAGCCATCGCGATTCCAGCGAGTGGAACAAGGGCGGCCCCACCCACGCAGGAAGGCGAGCGGCCGCCATTCCGCGTTCGATCGAAGCCTCCCACTCCACGGCCGGCCCGATGAGCACGAGCTGCGTGATGAGGTTCCGGTACTGCGAGGACTCCGCAAGAAGCAGTGCAATCGTCCCGCCCATCGACCAGCCGAACAGCACGAGCTCCTCAGCTCCACTCTCGACCGCGAAGGCGATGGCGCGTTCCACGTCGCGCGCTTCCCTAAGTCCGAGAGTTGCCCCCTCTGGCCCGGTGCCAAGCGTGGTGTCTTCGTCCACGTCACCATAGAAAGAGGGCACGAGTGACGTCATCCCTAGTTCAGCAGCGATCGGCACCGACCGGAGGGCCGAAGCCCGAGAAGACTTGATCCCGTGCACGTGCAACGCCCAACGGCGGCCGTCGCCGGCGGGGAACAGCCACGCTGGTCGTTGGCCGACCTCTGTGGGGACCTCGATGTCCTCGTAGGCAAGCCCGAGCGAAGAGGCGTGTGCGAAAGCATGGCCCGTCCACCGTCCCTCAGTCGCTTCAGCGACGTCTCCCCGCGTCGCCTCGATGCGGCGCTCAACAGAGTCGTGATCGTCGTGCATCACGGCCCCTACTCGGACATGTCCACGGCCATCATTCACCCACACGCCGTAATCCCCCGGCGCCCGCGTCCTGTCCGAAGCCGGCAGGTGAATCGTCCGCTGTTCGAGGTCGATCGTGATGGGTAGTACCTTCACGCGCCCGCGAAGAACAAGTCTGCGCATCAAGGCGACGTCGGCCGCCAAGGCACCTAGGCCTACGGCGGCTGTAACGGCGCCTGCTCCCCAAGCAACTGCGGATAGAACTGTCACTGAACAACCTCCGCCATCGTTCGAAGTTCTTCCTCAATGCCAAGGTGACGCAGGATGCCCGAGTTCGTTCGCTCGAGAAGGCGCCGCTCACTCGAGGTGAGCAACGCGTCCTCCGCGTTCGTGGCGTCATAGAGAACTGTCGATTCCGAATTGGCGCGAGCACGCGGCTCTGGCCGGAACAAGGCTCGGCATGTCGCCGAGAGCGTCAGAGGCGCGTCCGTTACCTTCCGTCGGATCAAGGCAAGGCGAAGAGCTCGAAGACGCCATACAGGCTGCAAAAGCTTCCGTTGGCGCTGAATAAAAACTATTGCAAATGCGACGATCAGGAGAAGAACCCCAGGTCCGAAAATTACGTAGAACAGGCCGCGTAGCGCCTCGCGATGCGATTCCTCGCCCCACTCGAAATGGGCCACCGTCAAGTACACGACATGAGTCGCGCAGGCGGTGGCCACGAGAGTGAATCCTGAAAAGAAGACCGCCGACGTACCCCGCAACTTCCGCGCTCGGATGAGCGCGGAGCGACCAGTGAGCACCCCGATTGTGACGATGTAGAGCATGAGGTACCCGTAGCAAGCGGGATCGGTGATGTGATCCCGAACGAACGTCTCGGAGGTAGCTCCGCGCTGCTGAATCAGGGCAAACAGCACGGCTTGCACTCCGAGAACAGCACCGAGCGCGATCCATCGCGGCTTCTCAAGCCCAGACATTCCCGCTCCTAGCCGCGTCGCGCGGTAGAAGAACCAGAACGCGATTGTCGCGCACAAGGCCTGTGCGAGATTCCAGAAGTTGGACCCACCTAGCGCAGCGTCCACCCAACGGAGTGGGATGACCACGCCGAGCGTCAGCATTCCCATCACGCCGAACAGCGACGCAATCCACGCTGGCCGCCTGGCTGGATCTTTGGTCGAGCCGACGGCGCGGCCGAAGAACAGCGCTACGCAGAGCGCTACGGAGACAATGATCGCCAACCTTACCCACACAAGCGCTTCGACCGAGATTGAGCCCATCATCCGAAGACGCTCTCCTCTGCCTGCAGGTCGGTGCCGAGCAACCAGGTCATCAGTCGGTACGCGAACTCTTCCGCTATGACTTCCGAGCGGCTGCGCGTGATTCCACGCCCGCGCGCTTTGATTACCCGCTCGCCTAAAGTGCCTCCGTCAGTTAGGTCCATACTTGTGCCTCGGAGCACGTCGCAGTCTTCGTGATTAAAGCATGCATGGCCAAGTTCGTGGCATATGCAGTGCAGTTGATATGACAGAGGATCAGATTGTCGGAAAGAGACGTAACCCCGGCTGGGAGTGTCGCGAAAAAGTCCAGTGAGCTGTCGAAGACGGTCATCCGAAACTGCTTGTAAGACGATAGGTTTGCGGTATATCTCAGCTACTCTTTCGACGATGTCTTTGAGTGACATGCCTGGCTCGAGGGTGAGCCGGTCGATCATGGCCGAGACTGTCGCGGAGACATCGAAAGCTTCTGCGTCCTCACGTTTTGCTGGCCACACGCTCACTGCTGATCCCTCTCTATCCCACTGTCGCGGACCAACTTGGCAATTGCTCGGATTTCTTCGGGGCTGAGGCTGGACAGGTTGCGCGCGGCGATCCGTAAGGTCCCGGTCGATCGCATCGCTTGGGCAAGTTCTTCTTCAGCCTCCACCCGAGCGACAAATTCTTGGTCCCCCGTCGTCAGGTAGTCCCGAGGCACCCCGAGCGCGGAGCTGACAGCGCTTAGAAGCTCGTCCCGTGGGAAGGCTGCGATCGCGCCATCCAGAAGGTCATGCCACTCGTTCTGAGACAGGGTGACGCCGATACGGCTGGTGGCTAAGGACACCGCACGGTATCCGCCGTCTTCCTGTAAGTGCGCGAGAGTGCGCATCCTCCGGGCGAGCTCGCGGAGGTCTTGGTTCGCCGCAGCGCCCCGGGCAGGTACGGTTTCGGCCGCTGTCAGCGTCCCGTTCTTTGCGGCCCGCAGCGTCTCGACCGCGTCGATCTCGAGAAACCGGCACAGGAGGTCGAGTTGTTCGACATCCATGCGTCGCTTCCCATGCAGCATCCGCGAGAGCTGCCCCTCCGATACATCGACAGCTCGTGCCGCTTCGGCCAGGGATACCGCGCGGTCGACCATGCGGGCGCGGAGCACCCGGCCCAAAGATCGTGTGAGCGCTCCGGGCAGAGCTTGGGGAGCCAGTGGCATGTGCTGTGTCCTTCGGGTCGAACAGATCGCTTGCCGTCTGTTACGGTCTTGCCAAACGCAAACGTCTTGCCAGGATACCGGATTTCGAGAGCCTGCTGGTAGTGACTTCAACCAGACACCGAGGAGACCAACCTGTGGCTGACCCTTCCTGCCTCGAACTGCAGCTCGCTCTGAACACCGTTGAGGGCGTCGAGCTGATGCGCGCCCTCGATGAGGGGCCGCTGACCCTCAGCGGGATGGGACGACGGACTGGCATCGACGTTCTCCGCCTCGCGCGCGTGACTCGCGCGCTGATGAGCTACGGCGTCCTCGCACGCAGGCCGAATGGCGAGTACGCACGAACCGACGTATCGGGTCGAGAGGCCGTTGCACGCTAGGCCCCCGATACACCCGTCTCCTGCGATCACGGCGCAAGCCCAGCGGTGGATCGTTCACTGATCGATCCTCGCGTAGTGAATCGTCCTGCAAGTTGACGACACACCGTCGACCTAACGTTTCCGTTAACGGAACCGCAGGATGATTTCGCACATGGCTAGACCGAGCAAGGGACAGCGAGTCCCCATCATGGCGAAACCCGCGGTGCCTCTTGCGGAGGTCATCAAGGCCAACGCGACGGCCGCTGGGCTGAGCTACGGCGAGTACATCACCGCTCTCGCAGCCGAGTCTCTCGGCATGCCGGAGTATGCGCCGCGTCCTCGCCGCGACTTCCACAACGAGCTGCCCATCCCACAGGAGGAACGTACGACAGCCGCTTAAACGAAGGAGGCCCGCCGAAGCGGGCCTCACCAAGTTTCGTAGCTCGCTCCCCCATTGCTGCCAGGCTCCCGGGGTTCGAGCTAGTCAAGTCACCAGCCCTTGCGGGAGGTTTCTCTATGTCTTGCATCTTACCCATGCCCTTGAGCCGATCAACGCTTACCTCACAACGTCGGCGTGTCCCGATGAAGTCGGCCGACGTCACCCGAACGTCTGCAGGGGCGCCGGCCGCCGGCGCGACGGCTCCTGACCGCCGGTTCGTCGACACGCCGGTTCGCGTCCCGGCAATGCATGCATTCGCTCCAGAGACTAGGCGGATGAGCGCAATCAAGGGTCGTGCAAAGCGAGCAGACAATGCTCCCACCGTGCTGCTTCAGGCACGCGTCACTCCGGACGTCCGTGCGGAAGTGCAGGCGGCCGCAGCGGCCAGCGGAGTCTCCGTGGCCTACTACCTCGATACCTTCCTGCGTGAGCTCGTTCAGCTGAACGGTGCGCTCCCCCTTGTCGCTGCACCGCGACCCCAAGCAGAGGAGCTGCCGATCCCAGCCGCTTAAACGAAGGAGGCCCGCCGAAGCGGGCCTCACCAAGTTTCGTAGCTCGTACCCCGACACCGCCAAGCAACGGGTCCGAGCTAATCAAGGTCACCACCCTCACGGGAGGCTTCTCTATGCCCGAAAGATTACACGACGGGCTGAGAGATTCAAGGATGGATCTCTCGGCGAGCCGTCACGGCTCGTTGACGCCCGGCGCCGACGCGTGGTCGTTGACCCGTCGGTTGAGCCCGCGCGACACTGTCCGGACGATGCGTCGCGACGCCTACGGGCGCCTGGACGAGAACGCTTACCCCACGGCGTTCCTGGTCTCCGCCGTTGCCCCGAGTACCCCTTGGGCGATTTACCTCGCGGACTCCGCCGGCGTCTTCCGTCTGCTCTGCTTCGACTTCGACGGCAAGGACTCACACGGTGTCGACCCCGATCTGATGGAGCAGGCCGTCGATGACTGCGGCGCGCTCTCGGCTGTCCTCGATGAGCATCAAGTTCCCCACGTGGTGTGTGAGTCCTCCGGCACCGGGGGCCGCCACCTGTGGGTCGCGGTTCGTGGCGGTGCTGCCGCAGCTGATGTCGATCGATTGGCGACGGCTGCGAAGGCGAACTTCCGCACCCTGGATCACGGCATGCTTCACAACGCACGCACGGGTGCTGCCCGCCCTCCCCAGTCTCCTCACCGCGATGGCAGCGTGTCGACGCTGCTGCGAGGCCGCGTCGAGGATCTGCTGAACCCGGTCGTACTGCCTGCTTCGCTGCTCGCGGTTGCGGCCGCCCTGGAAGCGACGCCTTCGGGGCGCCGCTACTTCGCGCCGGCTCAGGACGCGGTCGTCCTGCAGCACCGCACTCACCGTGCACTGAGCGCTGCGGGTGCGGCCCATATGGCTACCGCCGGTGGTGGCGCGAACCCGTCGTGGACCGCGTTCATGTGCCTGCTCTCGGCCGCGCACGCCGGCTGGACACTGACCGATGTCGAGCACGCCGCCCAGACCGCGCCCGGTATGGAGCACTACCGCACGAAGAACACCGGTCGAGGTGGCCGCCGCCCTCGAGCGCGTGACGAGGCCGCCGAGCGACTCAGCCGCCAGTGGGAAAAGGCGCTCGAGTTCGCGGCCCTGCACGCCGTCTTGCCCTCTCAGCGGGAGCCTCGCGATCTGACGGAGCTTGAGGGCATCGTCGCGGCCGTCGGCGACCTCCTCGAGCGGTTTCGAGTGAACCCAGGCCGATGGGGTCGCACCGAGCGCGCTACTTCCGAGCGGACAATCCTCACCGCCCTCGCCTACCTCACTCTCCACACCGGCAAGCGCACCGTCGCCGCCTCCGTCCGCGATCTCGCCCTGCTCTCTGGCCTTGGCCGCACTACCGCCGCCAGCGCACTCCGGACCCTCCGCGAGGACGGCTACGTCCAGCTCATCGCCCGCGCCGACGGCAGCAACGCGAGCGAATGGCGCTTGACCGGCACACTTTCCACAGGTTCAGGCACAGTCCGGACACAACCACTCAATAACCCCCGCCCCCCGGGCCAAATTTTCTCTGAGCGAGCGGTCATCCTCGACCTGCTCGAGAACGAACTCACCGACGCTCGCCACGATCTCTTCACCCGCCCAGGCTTGGGACACCTCGCTGGGAAGATCTATGCGCTGTTGCGCCGCGAAGCCTCCTTGACCATCGACAGCACCGCGCGGATGCTGGGAGTGACCACCCGAACGGCCGCCACGAACCTTTCCCGACTTCGGAGCCAACGCCTCATCGTCAAGCACACCGACGGATGGAGACGATCCCTCCGCGACCTCCGCGCCACTGCAGCACAAGCTCTCGGCGTCGACGGGCTGCTCGAGGACCGCGCCCATCGCTACAGCATCGAACGCGAAGTCTGGGCCTGGTGGCAAGCCGAGCTCGCGCATCGCTCCTCCACACCAAGAGAACGCCCCCGACGCCCACACATCACCAGTCGCCCCCTCTTCGAAGACTCCTCCCCCGGAGAACGCGTCTGGCCGCTCTACCCGCGCGACGCTGCCGGCCGAGGCGACCACCGAGAAGCCCTCCACTGGGGACGCACCGGCATGCTCGCCCCAGGCTCCCTTTGGTGGTCCTCCACCGCTGCTTAGCCCTCGACTGTTATCGACACGGTGGACCACTTCCCCACTGTCGTATTCGTCGTGGCCTAGGACGTCCTCGTAGCCGGGTTCTCTTCTCCAGCGCGGGGTTACTTTGACGGCTCCCTCGATCTTGATGACCACCGGATCTGCGATAAGCCGTCTATGTTTACCGTCCGCGTCTCTTCGGAGGAACGATGCGGGCCAGCTGCAGCGACGGCGATGAGCTCTTGGTCGACGGACCCCTCTCCCCCAAGCGCGGCAACGTCGCCGTTTCGGTCCGACGGCAAACTTTTGTCAAGTTCCTCGAGGTCTCCGTCGGCGGTGTCATCGTGCGCGCTGAGAACGCGAGTGCCCGCCGATCCTCGTCCGGGAGCTCGGCGACCTTCAGTTCTGGGGTGCGTTCGCCGTTTGCGGATGGCGGCCTCCCCGTGCGCTCTGAGCGATGCAGTGGCGTCGTCGACGTGAAGTCTTTCTAGATGAGCAGCGGCGGCGGTTCGACTCGAAGCTCGTCGGTCGACTCGAAGCTCGTCGGTCGACTCGTCGTCGTCTCGAACAACGACGGTTACGTGGTCGCTCGCTGGACCAGGTCGTCTCCGTCTTCGCGCGGCGCGCCGACCGCGGCCCCTGCGCGCAGGGGCCGGTAACGAAGACGATGCGCGTGTTCGGTCGACGTCGCCGTTTGCGGACGCGCTGCAATAGTTTTCGCGCGGACCCGCCGGCGTCCCGTTCCCAAGGATGGACCGGCGGCGATTGTGAAGGTCCCGATCGGTGCGGTTTGGGTGCGGTTGCGACGTTGCACGGCATTGTTGCGCCGGTGTCGTCCTCGCCGGCCTCTCCCCCGAAAGGTTCCACGCTTATTCCGACATCTTCGATGCCGCCTTCGGCACCCGACGACGTCGGACAACGACTGTCGCTGCTGCTGAACGGCTCGGCCGCTCGGGGGTGGGACTTGGACGTGCCAGCAATCGCGAAGGACCTGTCCGGGCCACGGAACAAGACGCACTCTCCCCCGCACTGCAACCCATGGAGCCGAATTGACGGCGGCGTACCGGTGGTTCGTGTTCGGTCGACGAGCGACACCTAGTAGTAGCCTTTAGTTTAAATAAATCCTGACGTAAAGGCGGATGTCAATCTGTCTAGTTGTATAATTACGTCCAGACGTAATTATATAGACCTCGTGCTCGCAGCGGCTTGTCATGCTTTACATGAGCACACCTGCGGCCGCGACCGCCTTATTTACGTCCTGATTTAAATAATTATCTACGAGTTCGATGAGCTGCCGATACCGCGCAAGAGATGCAGCAGTACCCGCTGATCTTAATAATTACGTCATGACGGAAAGATGCTCGTAATGTAAGTGTGCAAACCTGCTTGACAAGTTTAATTACGTCATGACGTAATGACAGCTAGATGGTATGATGGATGGACGGGCAGACAGTCGGACAGAGTTGAGGGCGCGATGGCGATCATTACGGCGGTCGGAAACCGCAAGGGCGGTGTTGGTAAGACCGCGGAGGTGCTGGGTCTGGCAACTGGGCTGATGCTGATGCGCCGAAAGGTGCTCGTCATTGACCTTGATCCGCAAGCAGACGCGTCAACTGCGCTCGAGGCTGACGGCGAGCTCGACGTGTTCGACGTCCTCTACGGGGGAGTGCCGGGTTCGATCGGCGAGGCGGTCACGAAGTCCTCCTGGAGTGGGATCGACGTCGTCAGGAGCTCAGAAGCGCTCTTTCGGATGGAGACCGAATCGCTGATGGGTGCTGAGGTCCGCTTGAAGACCGTTATGTGGGAGGCTCCGGAGCTTGCGCAGTACGACCATGTTCTGATCGACCTCCCGCCCGCACTTGGGCGCTTGACGGTCAATGGACTGCTGGCCGCTACGCAGGTCCTCGTGGTCACGGAGCCGACATCATTCGCTGTTCGAGGAGTGGGGGAGTTCCTCGACACGGTGCGTCAGGTCACCGCGACTCCGCACCTCAATCCCGGCCTGAAGACTGCCGGGATCGTCGTCAATAAGACGTCGAGCCCGCTGACGAGCGAGCACTCGTTCCAGATCGGCGAGCTCCGAGAGGCGTACGGCGATCTCATCGTCGAGCCATACCTACCGACCTGGACCGCCATGCAGGACTCGGTCAGTGCACGCGTGCCGTTGACCAAGCTGAGCGGTCGTCGTCCCGCGATCCTGACCGAGCGCTTCGTGTCGCATGCTCGCCACCTCGAAGGAGTCTCCAAGTGAGTATTCAACGCAAGTCCTCGGTTACGAAGGCGCCGGCTGCCACCGTGCTCGAGACCTTGTCTTCTGCACGTCCTGCCGTTGAGGACGTGCCGTCGCCGGCCATCACCGTTGATGCGGAGCCGGCGCCCGAACGCCGGCCTGGACCCGGCCGTCCTCGATCTAAGAGGCGGATGGAGCCGTTCTCATCCAAGATCGAGATCAGCTTGCGTGATCGTCTTGACGACTACCTTCAGCAGAACGGCATGACAGTGGTCGACTTCCTAGACGAAGCGATCCGAGCTCGTCTCGACAGTTAATTACGTCTAGACGTAAATAATTTATCCACGCAGGATTACTCCGCGCAGCGGCGCAAACCTTCAGGTGTCGTACCGTTGAGTTGTTCGCTGACCGAACCGGGCGTGCGGCAAGCGGCGCCTGCTACGCACCGAGGCGAAAGGGGAGTGCTCGTGGATGGCCAGTCTGCCCACGCCGTGGGATCCACGGTCACTCCAATGGTCGGAATTGCTTGGGCTGCGCTGGAGGTCTTCGGCGAGCAGAGTGTGAAGCGCGCGTCGCTACGGGAAGTTGCTAAGCGAGCCGAGGTCTCGTATGAGGCCCTGACCGGCCTCTTTCCGGACGAGCGCGCGTTGCTCTTGTTCGCGCTGAAGCTCTTCGAGGCGGACTCCGAGGAAGTGGCGCTCAAGGCCTCGCGTTCGGATGGGTCCCGTGCAGACGTCATCGCTGCGGTTTTAGAACACCAACAGCGGACGCCCGATCGATTGCGGGCGTGGCTCGCGATCAGCATCGCCGCCACGCAGGAGGACCATCCTGCTCGTGGGTTTTTCGCTGATCGCGCCGAGTTTGCAACCGGAGGAGTCAGTGGCGCTCGTGCAGACGGCGACGCCGAGCGAGCGCTCCTCTATCTCGTCGTCGTCGACGGTCTGCAGTTACAGTGGTTGGCCAATCCTGGTCTCGACGTCGAGTCGGCGTTGCGGCTGTTCTTGAGTTCTTCTTTGTACGCGAGGCCGATAGAAGCGTGACCGCACTGGACGCTCGGTTGTGTCGTCATGGCGCTCGTTGACGACGACAAGACTTGAATGAGCCGCGCGGCCAGCGCCAGATCGACCTCGGGTCACGGCAACGCCCGGTCCTCGCTGTCCAGCGCTTCACGCGCTGAGCCCTCCGCACTTGCGCGCGGTCCGCGAGGCTGTGCGGAGGACTTCGCGATCGCGACGATTGCGAACCAACGCTGGCATCGGTCGCAATTGCCTAAATCTGTTGCGCCACGGCGTCTTCGGTCATGGTCCCGACCGCTCTGCGCGGCCTTCAGGACTTCGAGTCCTGTCGGCGAGGCCGCCGATAGCCGTGACCGACGCAACACCACGCAACCTAGCGGTCGGGCGGCGGCGGCGATCGACATGTTCGACCGGTTCCGCCACCTCGCCGTTCGGAACTCGATCAACAAGAGGAGGTAAGCGTTGGGGCCGTAGCCGGCCCTTCGTGGTGCTCATCGTCTCACTTCGCTTTGTCTTCTCCCGCTGTATGTGCCCTCTTCGAAGCTAGGCGGGGTCGCTTCATGCTGCCCCAGTATGGATAGCGATAATTGCGATTACCGCTACTAAACTGGTGTGAGCGCTCGGTGGTGATCGAGTGGGCTTTCGGGGTGAGGAGGCGGGCGTGAGGGTCGAGGATCAGCTCGACGGGCCCTTCGAGAGCCTTCTGGCAGCACCACTGGATCTCGAGGCGATCGCGCTCGAAGTCCGCGAGGTGCGCACCGCGGAGTGGTTCGACGCCGAACAGGCGCCCGACTGGCGTGTCCTACTGCGAGCCACGGCCCTGCTACGCACTCCGGTGCCGCAGCTCATCGATCGAGTCCGACTGCTCGAGCAGGTCGCGGACGGACGTGTGCCTCACCGCAATCACGGGACCTGCCCGCAGGGCGTCGACGACCCGGCGACGCGCGACAGCGCCTGCCGCGCCTGCCGGATCCTCGGCGCACCGCGAGTCTCCTGATGCACGAGCTCGAGGACGGTCGCGCACGGGATGCAGTTGCGGCGGCGTCGGCACTCGGGGAAGTGTCCGCTGCCGTCGTGCAGCTGGGGGAGGCGTCCATTGCCGGGAACACTCGGCGCGCCTACCAGGGGGACCTGCGCTCGTTCGTGGCGTGGTGCGCGGCAGCGGGGCGGCCGCATCTGCCGGCGTCGCCGGAGACGGTCGCTGAATACCTCGCCGATCGCGCCGGGCTGCTGAACACCGCGGGGGGGTGGCGGTACGCACCGTCGACCCTCGCGCGCGCGCTGGCCGCGATCAACGCCGCCCACGCCGAACAGAACCTCCCCCTCCCCGGACACAGCGCCCTGGTCACCCGGACCCTGCAGGGCATCCGCCGCGACCGCCAACGCCCCACCCGGCAAGCGGATCCACTCATGCTCAGCGACATCCAAGCGGTCCTGGACCGCATCGACGTGACCACCTGGCCTGCCGGCGCGGCCGGCGTTCGGGACAGGCTGCTGCTCCTGCTCGGCTGGGCCGGAGCGTTCCGGCGCAGCGAGCTCACCGACCTTCGCGTTGAAGACGTCGTCCGGCATCGCGAGGACGGACTGCACGTCCGGGTGCGACGCTCCAAGACCGACCAGGTCGGGAAGGGCCTGATCAAGGCGGTCCCGTATGGGCGGGAACCGCTCACCTGCGGCCCCTGCGCCTGGGTGCGCTGGTTGCGAATTCTGGCAGCAGGGGAGGAAGGACGCAGCGCGGTCATGCGAGTGCTGTTTACCGATGACCCGACAGTGCACGTGTGCCGCAGCACACTCCCGGCTCTACGGGGAGTAACACCGCTGCTGCGCCGGATGCACAAGAGCGGCCTGCCCACCGAGAACCCGCTGGCCGCGCAATCGGTGAACCTGATCGTCAAACGCCGCGTCACCGCCGTCGGCTTCGACCCCGCCCGATACAGCGCGCACTCCTTACGCGCTGGCTTTGTCACCGAGGCCCTGCGCCAAGGAGCGACCACGCACGCGGTGATGCGCCAAACCGGGCACCGCTCCGCCGCGACCGTGGAGACCTACGCCCGCGAACGCGACCCCCTCACCGGCAATGCCGTGACGGCGCTGGGCCTATGACCCCCGTCGACGTTCTCGAGCAGCTGCCTGTTTCCAGCCGCGCGGCGTGGCAGTTGTACCTCGATTGGTGCGCGGCGACCGACGCGGTCGCGGTTCCGGCGACGTTGGCGGAACTGGGGCGGTTCTTCGCCGCCGTTCCGGCGGCACCCGCCACGGCGATCACGCGAGTGCGAGCACTGCGTCTGGGCCATCTTCTTCTCGGCGCGCCATTCCCGGTCGCGCCCATGGAGCCTGCTCGAGCTGTCCGAGTTGGCGCTGGCTGGGTAAGCGCCACGCACGCGTTGCAGGCGATCCCGATCACCCGCTACCCGGCGGGCTTGATCGGCCGCCGTGACGCTTTCCTGCTACTCCTACTCGACCAACTTCATCTCACTCGAGCCCAGGCTCGAGTGGTCGTTGGAACGGATGTCGCGGTGGAAGAGCCCTTCACCATCGCCGGCGCGATCATTGCAGGCGTGGACGACGCGGCTTCATGCTGGCGGTGCGTGATGACCCGGTGGCTACGCGTTCTGGGGCCGGCCGCATTGGGGTTCCGGTACAGCGTCCGGGAGATCCTCGACCCCACTCTTCACAGCGATACCCACGACTGCGCCACCGCCGTTCCGGATGACTGGCGGTCAGCGCCGACTCTCTTGCCTGCCATTGATCAGCACGGCTGGCTCAATCCGCAACGTCCGCTCAGCACCCGGGCGATGTCGACCATCACCGCGCACCGCCAGAACGCAACCCTGCTCCCGGCCGACAATCGTCCCCGGCCACGCCTGACACCATCAACGTCGCACTCCTTACAGGACCTCGCCGACGGGTACGACGACATCGACGTACGCCTCGCTGCTCTGTTGCAGAGGACGGCGACGCTCCTGGCCGACAGCGACGACATTCACCCGAAGTGATCGGTGGCTGCAGGCGACGCGACTGATACACCTCTCCGAATTCGTCACTCCTCAGTAGATCGAGGTGGAGTGGGGTGCTCTCGGCTCTGCCGTGATTCAGGGCCGAGAGCGGCAGCGCGCGCCTGGAGTGCCCACGGCATTGCGCTGCGCGGCGTCATTGAAGCCCCCGCTTCTCGGCCGCACCGCCACAGTAGACCCGCCGTCGCTAACGTTCGTGACACGTCGTTGTCCGGAAGAGGCGCGATCCGTGCGCTGCAAATCGAGGGAGAGGGCTGTTCTGTGGGGGGAGCTTCTCAGCGGCAGCGTTGCGGGGCCTGGTTGGCGGTGACCAGGTAGGCGCAGGTGGGGTTGGCGGTACCGAAGGTGCCTGCGGTGTTTACGGTCGGGGTGCCTTCGAGGGACAGTCCGTAGGCGGCGGCAGCGCCTGATCCGCGGACGGTGATGATGGTGCTTGCGGGGCCGGTGTCTCCGACGAAGGTGATCGTTGCTGGTCGGGAGGGTGTTGCGGCGGCGACGAGTCGACCGTCGATGGTGAGGGCGGGACCTCGCCAATCTGGGCGGACGGTGAGGGCGGCGCTGGCGAGGAGGGTGAGGGTGATGCCGCGAGGAACGGTGAGACCGACAGTGGCGGTGAGCCCAAGTCCTCCGACCTCGTATCGCAGACCGCGGGTGGGGACGGTCCAGGATTGCGCGAGGCTGCCTTCGAGTGCGATGTAGTCACGGTCTCCGCCGGTCGCGGTGTTGGTGGCGAAGTCGCGCGGGTGGAGGTTGGGGGCGGAGAGAGCTATCGCGGGTTGGAGGCCGAGTGGTTCTTCGGGGTCAAAGGTGGCGCCGATGACGGTGTTGTTGCGGATGGTGAAGGGTCCGGAGTAGGTAGCTGAGACTTCAAGGCGCCCGCCGGTGAGGGTGTTCCCGGTGATCGTCGCGGAGGTCGGGGCCGCCGGTTGCTGCCATCCGAAGCGGTGGATTTGGAGGTCGCCGTCGATGGACGAGTCGGTGACAGTGGCGTCGCCTTGACCGCGTGCGATGACGCCGACGGTGGTGCCGGTGACGGAGGAGTTCGTGAGTCGGAGTTCGCTGACGGCTTCGATGCCTGCGTAGCGGATGTCGGTGTGGTCGAGGGCGAGGGAGATACCGCCGAAACCTGTGCCGATACCGTTCCAATAGTCCGAGCGAGGCGGGGCGGAGGCAGTGCCGATGGCAGGGCCGACCGTATCGTCGGACGCGGCCGTGAGGACCACCGGCGCGTCAGCGGTACCGGCCGAGACGAGAGATCCCTCGACTTCCAGGCCGGCGTAGGGCATGAACTTCACGACGACGCCCTCGGTGATGGTGAGCTGCGCATCGGCGGCGACTGTGAGGCGAGAGTCCACGAGGTAGACGTCCGCGTCGGCTCTGCTCCAGGTCGTGTCCGTGGTGATGTCGCCCGAGACGACGACGATTCGAGGCGCGGCCTGCGCTGATGCTGTTGGCGCGACGACCGCTCCCAGCGTGAGCGCTGCGGTCAGGACGATGAGCGACAGGCGGGAAGGGACAGATGGCGAGGGGGTAGCGGGTCTGTGAAGGGTGATCATCGGGAGCTTCCTGTTGCGGTTGTCGAGGAGTCAGCGCGCGTGTTGGAGGGGTCGATGCCGACGGCACACATCAGTAGGGGACGGGCAAGGTCAGGACTGACGGTTCGTAGCCGGGTGCCGTGATGACGAAGGTGGCAGAAGCGGGCGGTTGAGCGTCTTCCGGGAGGCTGCTCTCCAGATTCATCAGCAGCGGGTAGGTTTCGTCGTCCTCGTTTCCGGCGGTACCCGGTGGGACGTCCAAGTAGTAGATGAACGAGAGGGTGTCGTCGGTGAGGGGGCCGTAGTCCCACGTGCCGGCGAGGCCGCTGAACCCGGAGAACCAGAAATCGGGGCCTTCTTTCAGTGACACCGTCAGTGTTCCGGCGGGGATGGTCGCGTCGCCGAGGTTCGTGACCCAGAAGATGTAGGAGGAGATGCGGGTCCCCTGGGAGTACAACTCTGGGCCTGCAGAGCGCACCGATAACTGCTTGAGCGTCGCGGACGCTGATGCGGCGGGAGCACTGGTAGCCGCGACGATGACGGGTGTCGCCCAGGCAGCGGCGACCACTGATCGGCGGCTGACATTCTGTGTCATCAGGTCTCCTCGCTGACGCATCAGTGCACGGATCAGCTCGGGTGTGAGCGTCCCGGAGTATCTGAGTGCGCGGCTCACCTTAGAAACGATGCTTCGCGGTGTCTGTCCGCGGATCGACGTCACCCCGGGGACGACAGGGACGGTCGGCCGATCGGAGGACAGGTCAGTGTGCGCCTTGCCGTCCTGGTCCGTGGTGAGCAGAGTGGTCCCGGCGGGAAGGGGATCTTTGCCGTGGCGGTGGGAGACTGCGTGATCACAGTGGTGGTGGGAGATGACCATCCGGTCGTGCGCGCAGGACTGGTTCACCTGCTGACGTCCTCGGGCGGAATCGTTGTTGTCGCCGAGGCCGACGACGGGCCCGGGCTGGTCGAGATGATCGCGGTGCATCGTCCCGCCGTGGCGCTCTCCGACTTCCGGATGCCAGGTTTGGACGGAGCCGCCGTCGCAGAGACGGTACGACGCCGGGGGATCCCGACTCGCGTCCTCGTGCTCTCCGCCTACACCGAACCGGCCATCATGTTCCGCTGTATCGAGAGAGGCGCGGCAGGCTTTCTCTCCAAGGACGCCGATCGCGCGACGATCGTCGCAGCGATCCATACAGCAGCAGACGGCGTTGATGTCCTTCCTGATGAGTTCGTTCCCGCGCTGATGGAGCAAGTGCGGCACCGTCGCACCAGCGCCGCCACGATCGATCTAAGCCCCCGTGAGCAGCAGATCCTCACGGCGATCGCTGCGGGGAAATCGGCACCCTCGATCGCGCTGACCATGCATCTGGCTCCTTCGACGGTGAAGACGTACCTGCAGCGGCTTTACGAGAAGCTCGGCGTCAACGACCGCGGAGCAGCCGTCGCCGAAGCCATGCGGCGAGGGATCCTGCAATGACCGCCCGGATCCGACCTCTCTTCACCGCCGATATAGCGACCACCGCGTCCGTGCACCGGGTCACCTCGATACTTCGAGCGCTGTTGGTGGTGCCCTCGAGCGTGCTCGGCGTGGTCGTCCATGATCCTGATACCCCCGACGCCCGATACCCGGTGCTCGTCGCGGTCTTCGGAGCCTGGGCGCTTCTCAGCGTGTGGTGGTCGTACCGTCGCCCCATCCCTCGGTGGGCGGGGCCCGCGAGCGTGCTCACAGACTTGGGGCTGCTCGCCGTGATGGCGGTCAGCTCCGATGGGGTCACCTCGTACATCACCCCCGTCTTCTACCTGTATCCGATCTTCACCGTCTTCTACTACAGGCCCGCGCTGACAGCAGTAGTCGGCACCCTCATTGCAGGCAGCTACGCGGTCGTCTGGCACCAAAATCTGGCCGTCAACGGCGGACCCACCGTGACAGGCATCGTCTGGCTCCACTTCCTCCTCCTGATCTGGATGACCCTCACCACCACCGGGCTCGCCCTCGTCCTCGCCCGCCGAGCCCTCGCCGACGCCGAAACCAGGTCCCTCCAGGAAAGCCTCACCGCAAGGATGATCGCCGCCGAGCAACAGCACGCTGCGCGCCTCGCGGACGACCTCCACGACGGCCCCCTCCAGGACGTCATCGCCGCCCGCCGCCTACTCGAAAGCCTCCAGCCGAACGCCGCCGACCAGGCGCAGCTTGACGCCGCCGCTCGCCTCCTCAGCACGACCACCCAGCAGCTGCGCGGAGCAGTCGCGACCCTGCACCCCCAAGTCCTCGCCCAACTAGGCCTCGAAACGGCAATCCTCGAACTCACCCGACGCCCCGGACGCCCCCTCACAACAGTGACAATCACCGCACTTCCACGCCTCGAGGACGACCTCGCCTACGTGCTTTACGCAGCAGCCAGAGAACTACTCGCCAACGCCGACAAACACGCCAAAGCCACCCATATCATCCTCGACCTCGTCGGCACCACTCACGAAGTCACTCTCACCGTCAGCGACAACGGCTGCGGACTCACGACCACTAACAGCAAGACCCACATCGAAGCCGGCCACATCGGGCTCGCCTCACACGCACTCCGTATCCGCGACCTCGGCGGTCACCTTCTCCTCGAAAACCGACACCCCCAGGGAACCATCGCCACCATCACCCTCCCCCTCCCAGCACCCACGACTACCAAAGCAGCTGACCGGTCCTGAAAGTCAGCACCTCCGCCGCAGTGAACGACAGCCAGAACGCCAGTCAATAGGTGAGAAGAGGTCGCCGATCAGTTGCAATCCCGAGAGGTGTTGATCGCACGGCCGCGGAAGGCTCCGCCATTTCTCCTGAATTTGCTAGGCGCCGACGCCCGAGAGGCTGCCGGTGCTCTGGCCGTTCGGGTCGATGATGAGGCAGTTGATGACGCGGTCCCCGCCGTCCCAGCTCTGCTGCGTCGGGTAGTAGTAGCTGAAGTCGTACTGCGACTCTTCGTAGCTGACGCCGACGAAGCCCTCGAAGGCCGCCGCGCACTCGTTGTCGGCCTGCTGCACCGTCGCGTCCTCGCCGGGGTACTCGTCGGCGTCGGCCATCGTGATGTTCTGGAAGACCTCATAGGCGTGCGGGTCGGTGCACGGCACGGTCGGCACGTCGGTGACCTCGGTCGCCGTCTCGCTCAGCTCGTCGTTGAGGCAGTCGCCCACGCGCAGCTGGAAGACGTCGGTAATGCCGCCCTCGGTGATCTCGCCCGACTCCTCGTCGCGGGTCTCTCCGCCCATCAGGCTGTTGATCCCCGAGCAGCCGGTGAGGCCGAGGGCGAGGGCCGCTCCGGCGGCGAGGACGAGGGCGGTGCGGCGGCGGTTCATCGGGACTCCAGACGTCGTCGGCGAGTGCGGTGCCGCTCGAAGCAGCTCAGCTCATGGAACCTTATCGGCGCTTGCAGGCGTGCTGACAAGCATCTTTTCGACACTGCGGATGCGTATCGACTGGAAACGGATCGCGGAATTCGGGAGCGGGGATGATCTGTCGGGGCTATTAGTCTGCCGATGGCGACGTCGTCGGCGCAGCCTGAGGAGTGGGGGATCGGCGTCGTGGCATTTGAGAGTGGCGGGGTCGCCGTTGCCGCGTTCGAGCCGTTGGGGCTGGGGCTGCATGAGCGGGCGGACGAGTTCTCGTCTCTGCTGCTGTCTGCTGTCGCCGATCATGTTCCTGGCGAACATCGGGCGTGGTTGCAGCGGCGCTACCGGGAGATCGTGCCTCTCGTGCTGCCTGCTGCGTTGCGTGCGGTGGAATTGGGGGAGCCGCTCTCCGCCGAGTGTTTGGAGAAGCTTCGCGGCGTCGCGGCGCGTTCCGCCGCCGACCCGGAGGTGCGTCTGGGCGTCGCGTTGCGCGGCGCGGTTCCTGCGCTGCGGGTGTTCTCGCTGGTGTTGCAGACCTCGACGAGGATCGATGCGCGGTGTGCGGTACTCGCGATGGCGCGGGCGACGCATGTCGCTCACGAACTGGGGTCGTGCTGGATCGAGGCGTGGACGGGGCACCTCCCTCCATCAACGGCAGGGACGTCCCTTCACGTGGCGGCTCCTGACGCAGCGGACGTGGCCAGACCGCCCGGTCCGGTGGAGCTCGTCGTCCTGGACTCGGAGCTCGAGGAAGCCGAGGAGCGGATGTTGACCCTCACGGCTTACGGGCTCTCGAACGAGGGCATTGCGAAAGCCACGAGCTACAGCCGGCAGGCCGTGGGCTGGCACCTGTCACGGTTGATGAAGGCATGGAAGGCCCCGAACCGGACCGCGCTGGTGACCATGGCGTTCGTTAAGGGAGTTATCGTTCCCCGCGTCCCACGGACCCGAAGCCGTCGTGCGCTCGAGGCGCCACCGCTACCGCCGGAACCGTTGAACTGAGAATGGTGTGCTCGCCGATATTGCTCGGCGAGCACACTGTTCTCCGTGCCCGCTGGATCAGGCGGGGACGCGGAAGTCCTCGTCGCAGCCGACTTCGTCTTGGCCCTTCTCGGTGTAGCCGTTAGGGACGGTGCGGGTGACGTTGTCGATGTAGTGAGGTTCGGTGCCCACGAGGACGCTGCCGTCGTTGTTGGTCTCGTAGACGTTGATGTCCACGCGGATGCGGCCGGTCTGGTCAACGAATCCCGTTCCCAGGGTGACTGCGGCCTTTCGGCCAGGGTTCGCGGTGATCTCATCCCGGCGCTCGTTGGTGACAGTACGGGTCTGCGAGTACTCACCGCCTCCTTCGATCTTCAACACCTCCCACAGCTCCAGTCCCACGCCACCTCCGGCCTTCCACGTTTCGGAGAACGAGCGGACGTCACCGATCGTCGACTTGATGCTCGTGGTCGTGCCGGCGTTGCAGTTGCTGACCGGCTCGCCGTACCGCAGCCACTCGACGTGCTGCCCGCCCTCGCTCTGCACCTCGAACGTGCACTCGCCCTCCGCGCCCTTGGTCTGACTGGTCGGTGCGTTGTTACAGATCTTCTGCAGCTCATCGTCGGTGTAGAAGTCGTCCGCGGATGCTGCCGCTGCGGGCACGAGAGTCGCGCCGAGCGCGAGAGCTGCTGCCGCCGCGAGTGCTCCGAATCCTCGTCGCGCGGTCTTCGTCGTGTTCGTGCTGCGGGTGTAGGTACTCATCGTCCCTGTCCTCTCGCCGATGCTTCCGATTCAGGTGCTCCAACCCGTCACGTGCGGGCCGTGACAACACCCTGCCCCGCGCCTCCGCGTCACGTCCCATCCTGAGCGCCCTGTTAGTCGATCGACTCACACACCAGCCGCTGCGCCGCTCGCCGGCTCCGCAACGCGCTAGGGGAGGCAGTAAACGGCATCCCGGAGAAGGTGAATGAGCCGCGTCGGACTCTCGTAGAGGGAGGGCGGTGACATCGCCCGTCGCGCTAATCGATCCTTTTAATCGATGCGGCGAGAGGCAGGGAGGGTCGGCTGCGCCGTCCCGTGAGGTGCCTGCCCCTCACCCTCGCCGATTCTCCGACTTGATGGCGGAGCGCGCTTCGCGCGCCTCGTTTGCGGCGACCGGAGGCCGCTTCGCGGCTCTGCTTTGAGGTGCCGTTGGTTTACCGTCATGTCGGCGAGCCGGGCCGTCCCTGCCGAGCACCCGGCGGCCAGGGTCGAGGCGTCAGTGCGACACCCGTTGTGCGCCCGCACAGTTGCCGGTGCTACCCTCAAACCAACACGGCTAGCCGCTCTCTCTTCACCGAGAGGCGGCTAGTTTTCTTTTGTGCCGCACTCCAGTTCCTACTCGAAGCCTCACCTGACGGTCGGTGCTCAGGTCGACAAGCTGAAGGCTCGCGGGATGCTGGTCGCCGATCGCGCGGAGGCCGAGCGGCTCCTGCGTCGCGTCGGGTACTACCGGCTGTCGGGGTACTGGTATCCATACCGCGAGCGTGAGGTGCGAGCGGATGGAACGGAAGCCGTCGGGCCGAGACTGCGCGAGGGCATCACTCTCTCGCTCGTGACTCGCATCTACGAGTTCGATCGAGAGTTGCGTTCCCTGATGCTCGACGCGCTGGAGACCGCCGAAGTCGCGTTGCGCTTCGAGATCGGTCACACGCTCGGGCGCCGCAGCGTCTTCGCGCATCGCGACCCCGCCTGCCTTGACGCATCGTTCTCTCGCGCGCCCGAGGAGGTGGTGACGAGCGCTCACACGGAGTGGCTCGCGGAGTTCGACAAGCAGGAAGGGCGGTCTCAGGAGGCGTTCGCCCTGCACTTCCGCGAAAAGTACGGCGAGCACTTTCCTGTGTGGGTCGCGACCGAGGTGATGACCTTCGGCACGCTGACGCGGTTGTACTCCGGAGCGAAGCAGGCGGATCGGGAACTGATCGCGTTGAAGTTCGACGTGGTCACGACGTCGGGCCGTGGCGACGCAGCGTTGTTCAGCAATTGGCTCAATCAGCTCCGGCACATGCGCAACCTGTGCGCGCATCACTCGCGTCTGTGGAACCGCGTACTGAACGTGGAGCTCAGTGAAACGCGCGGCATTGCCGAACTCGCCGATCTCAACAGCATCAGTCGCAGCCGCGTGTACGGCACCATCACGGTGCTGGCCTTCTTGCTCGCACGCATCTCCCCAGGCGCCGACTGGCAGACGCGAGTGCGGAAGCTGATCGAGGAACGCACCACCGAGCTCGCGCTAGAGCTCGCCTCGATGGGATTCCCTCCGGCGTGGGAAGCGACCACACTCTGGCAGCCCAATTACAGGCGCGACCCGTCCGTCGCGGACCGAATGGCTCTCATCGCCGATGTCGATCTTGCAACCGGACGGGCGATGCGCGACCGACTTCTCAGCCGTGCGGAAAAGGAACGCCGTAGCTGGCTCAACTATCTCCGCCAGCAGCACGCGCTGATCAGGATCCCGGTCGGCGATGACCCTGGCCTCTACCCGTCCTTCCAGATCTCCGAGACGATGGGAGACATCCACCCGGCTGTCGGCGACATCAACGAAACGCTGCACGGGTTACTGAGCGCTCGCACCGACGACGCGGACCAGGTCAGCTGGCTGACGCTGAGGTGGTGGACGACGGCGGACGAGGCGACAGGGACGACGCCGATCCAGCTGCTCGAGCAGGGCGGGCTCTCGCTGAATGAGGTTCGACCCGAGCTAAAGCGGTTCGCGATCCAAAGCACCGCCTGACGAGACCAATCCAGACGCCGCATTCGCTTGCAGGTGCACCCGGTGATCGAGGCGTCCGCTTCGAAGGAGCGGGGGAGAGGTACGACCAGACGAGCTACGCCTCACCGGGGATCGACATCGCGTGAGCGCAACATCCGGGAGCCGGGGGCTCTGAGACTAACCCCTCATCCGTGCTATTCAAACCGTTTCAACATCGTCGATCCCGCAGCTCTGTGGTTGAGGATTTGTGGATCGTTTCTGGTGCCTCACCGGCATATTTTGCACGAGTCCTTTTCGGCGGGTCGAGGGCGTACGGTGGCGGGTGCCGGTCGCGTCGCGAAGGTGCACGAACTCTCCTGCACGAGCCGGATATCGCCGCTCGTCCGAGAGGGCCTCCCTATCGAGCCGAGCCGCCATGCCCCCGATGAGCGCCAGGCTGGCGAGGTGCTCGTCACGGAGCGCGGGATCGAGGACGACGGCCTTCCACTCGCCGTTCTCGATCCAGAGGAAGTCGCCGGTGAAGAAGAATCGATGAGTGCCGCTGTCCCAGAGGTAGGAGCACGTTCCGGGTGTGTGGCCCGGTGTCGGGATCGCCTCGAGGTCGTGGTCGATGCGTTCGCGGCGGTCGAAGGTTCCTGCGATGTCGAGCGAGTCGCCGACCTCGCGTCGATCCGCTCCGTGCATCCAGATCGGGATGTCGAGGTCGGGGGGTCCGTACATCGCCTCGTGGGCGTGGTTCACGAGCAACCGCGAGGGAGGCCCGAGTCGCTGGATCGCGGTCGCCGCTTCGCTCACTCCGGGGGAGTTGTAGACGATGACGGTGTCGTCGGGGCGCTGCAGCACGAAGAAGCGGAGCTGGACGTCGTGCTGATAGGGGAGCCGCGAGGAGGGTGTCGCGAGGAGTTCCTCGAAGGGCGTCTGAACGAGATCATGCGTGCTCAGCGCCATGGTCGTGACCTTTCACGATGCGGATCGCGGTCGATGTCGCGAGAGATGGTGGTCACTCGACCGCGGTCGAGGACGACCACCAGGCGAACAGCGGAGCCGGAGAACGCGGGCGCGAGGGCGAGACGGATCAGGGGTTCACGTCGCGGGCAGTTCCGCGTAGGCGTGCTTGACGCCGTTGTACCAGTCGAGGGATTTCCTCGGGTGCCGCCAGCGGTTCTTCATCTCGGTACGTGCTTGGCTGTGGGTCGCGTCGCCGGCCGTGGCCGCCTTTTTCAGATGCCGGTCTTGAGCTTTGATGACGTCGTCGGCTGTCGCACCTCGGAGCTCGAGCGTGCAGGGGCCGCCGAGATCGCGGCAGGTCATGGTCTTCACGGTGTCCTCGTTCCCGTCGTCGCGATCGCGGCGGCAGCTGTCTCGGTGGCGTTCCGGCGGGCCGGGAGGCGGGGGTCGGGCTCGCGGGTGACGACCATGTCCTGGTTCGCGATCGGGTGCAGGAGCGAGCGCAGCCAGAGCCGGTTCATCCCGCTGGTCTCGCGCTGATCGAAGTGGTACTCGAGCGGCGAGCTCGGGTGGATCGTGATCGCGTTTGGGTGGTGCTCGGCGCGGCCGCGCTGGGCCCACGTCAGCCGGAACGGCGCTCCGATCAGCATCCGGCGCTCGAGGGCGATCCGGAGGTGGTGGAGGGTGCGGTCGTCGAAGTCGATGCGCCATCGCCAAGCGCCGTAGATGAGCTGTCCCATGACGGGCCCTCGATCGTGTCGGCAGTATCGGTTCGTGAACGTCTGCAGCGGGGCGAAAGTCCGCGGGGCGGGATGCGATGGAGAGTTGCGTCCTGGCCATGAGTGCCGTCGTCGAGTGCTCTCCACAGTACGCCCCAAGTGTGGGGCAGTATCCGTGTGCAGCGGTTCCGTCCCCGTGGACCGACTGTGGGTTGGGCGTGAGCCGCGGGCCTGTGTCCGATATCGGGCGTTCCGGTTCCGGCCGCGTGCGGAGGCCTACAGTCCGAGCATGGCTGCATCGATCAGCACGACCCCCGCACCAGGCGGGGGGAAAGCCCGCAGCGGCACCACGGTGCCGTTCCCGGTCTCCGCAACCTCCCTGCGGACCAGTCAGCTCACGCTCCTCGACGAGGAGCATGCCCGCGAGATGCGGTTCTAGCGGTCCTACGACACCGCCCCCTCCTCGGCCACCGCCTGGGCCGACGCGGCCGCGACCGCCTGGCGCAGTGCGGCCGCGCGAGCGCAGGCCGAGCGTGACATCGACCGGTGGAACGACGAGGGCGGGTCCGCGGCAGTCGCTCCACCGACGTCGGACGCACGACCGACGCGCTGAGGTTGGTGATGTCGACTCGCGGTCGCGCCTCCCGGCGGGCGGGTTTCGATGACCGATCCCTCGCGGTCGCTCATCGTCTTCGCGAGTGGGATGTGCTCGGCGTGTACGCCGACGAGGTGCGACCGTCCGACGATGAGGAGTACGACGATCTGGTCGACCCGCTGCGCGCCGCGCTCGAGTCGGGATCGTCACCGGAGGAGCTCAACGCCCGTCTGGTCAATGTCCTGCGCCAGCGGTACGGCCTCAGCATCCGGGACGACTCCGCCGAGATCACCTTCACTCGCGACCTGCACACCTGGTGGGCGACGACGACGCCGTAGCGTCGCACCTTCGCGTCGCCCTCTCTCGGCTTAAGAGCCGGCGCGCGTCAGCGGTCCCGAGCTTTTCAGTGGGTCTTCGGTTCTGCTGTTCTGTCGTCTCCGACGAAGATGCAGAACGGATGGCCGGCCGGGTCGGCGAGCACATAGAGCGCCTCCTCCGGATCGGCGCTCTGATCATCGATGACCGTCGCGCCGAGGGTGACCGCCCGCGCTCGCTGCTGCTCGAGCTCGACCGCATCCGCGACGGTGAAGTCGAGGTGCAGCTGCTGGCGCACCGGCCCGTCCGGCCAGGTCACTCGAGGCAGCTCACCCACCCGCTGCACCGTGATACTCACCCCGTCAAGGGTTCGGATCGCGACCCACTCCGCGTTGTCGTCGGAGCCGTCGGCGGCGGGCTCGTCACCGGGTCGGTACTCACCGCCCAGCAGGGCGAGGTAGAACGCGGCGAGCTCGCGCGCGTTCTCGGCGTCGAGCACGATCTGTCGCAGATGCAAAACCATGCCCGCAGCGTAGGCCGAACGCTCCTGTCGAGTTAGCTCAGCGTCAGGCCCGGCCCGCTACTCCTCAACAGGCACAGCGGTCTGTAGACGGGAATGGACCGACCCCGTCGGCGAATCGTCTACCTGTTTCGCTCCGCGCCCAGACGAGGCGCCCGATCTATCCGGCGTTGTCGTCGAGGAGGTTTGCCACGGTGCGGACGTCGACGCGTTCCTTGCGGATCGTCTCGGTCGCCGACCGCATCTCGAGAATGCGGTCGATCACGACGTGAACGCGTTCGACGGGGAGGACTCTGGTCGTGAGCACCGGCTGCTCGGCGTGCAGGACGAGTGTGATCGGCTCAGAATCCGCGCCGCGGGGCCCAAGCCCTGCGCCGTCGGGCGGCTGCTCGAGCGATTCGCGCTCGATCACGAGCTCCTCGCGGCGGAGAGTGACGGTGATCGTCCGCTCCTCGGTGACGACGACCTTGCGGACGCGCAGGCGCTCCATCGGGGTCCAGACGGTCGTGACGTCGAGGCGTTCCTCAGACCGGATGACGGTGATCGGCTCCTCCGGCGCGGGCGAGGAATCGCGGTCGTTCATCGGTCGGGGTGTCCGGCGGTTTCGCGGAGTTCGCGGCCGTCGGCGATGTCCTCCGCGTGCTTCTTCGCCTTCTTCTTGCTCTGGCGGGTGTCGCGCGGTGGGAGCTGGATGTGCTCTTCAGCCTTGATGCCGGCCTGGAGCTGGCGGCCGCGTTCGAGCTCGGCGTCGAACTCGGCACCGAAGAGCAGGGCAAGGTTGGTGATCCAGAGCCAGAGGAGGAAGACGATGACGCCGCCGAGGGCGCCGTAGGTCTTGTTGTAGTTGCTGAAGTTGGCGACGTAGAACGCGAAGCCGACGGAGGCGAGGGCCCAGACGACGAGGGCGAGGATCGAGCCGAGGCTGGTCCAGCGGAACTTCGGCTGCCGCACGTTGGGTGACCAGTGGTAGAGCACGGCGACGATCATGATCATGATCGCGATCAGCACCGGCCACTTCACGATGCTCCAGATCGTCAGCGCGACGTCGCCGAGGCCGATCGCGTCGCCGATGGTCTGCGCGATCGGTCCGCTGAGCACGAGGATCAGGCCGGCGATCACGAGGAGGACGACGGTCACGAGGGTGACGCCGAGCATGGTGGGGCGCAGCTTCCAGATCGGGCGGCCCTCGTCGATCTCGTAGACCCGGTTCATGCCGCGGCCGAACGCGCCGACGTAGCCGGACGCGGACCACAGGGCGCCGAGGACACCGGTGACGAACGCGAGACCGGCGGCGGGGGTGGAGGTGAGCTCCTGCAGGGGTCCGCGGATCGTGTCGAGCACGTCGGCCGAGACGAAGCCGCCGGCGATCTCGAGCACGGTGTCCGTGGTCGTCTCGGCCTGGCCGAACAGGCCGAGGATCGACACGATCGCGAGCAGGCCCGGGAACAGGGCGAGGACGGCGTAGTAGGTGAGTCCCGCGGCGATGTCCGTGCACTGGTCGGCGCCGAATTCGCGGAGCGTCTTCTTCAGGACGTAGCCCCAGGAGCGCTTGGTGACGTCGGTGGGGTCGTCGGGCTTGCGGGTGTCGTTAGGGTCCGGTGCGGTGCGGTCGCGCTCGGTGCTGGTCTGGGCCACGGTCATCCTCGATCTGCTGGTGCGGGAAGCGCTGGGGGTGAAACGGGGGCGCCGGCAGCAGGAGGCGCTGAGCTTCCTGCTGCCGGCAGGTGGGTCAGAGGCTGTCGCGGTCGCGGCGCGGGGTCGCGCCGTCGTCCTCGACCTCGATCTCCTCGTGGCGGACGTCCTCGGTGACCTGCTGCTGCTCGGTGACCGTCTCGGTGCCCAGCGACACGCGCTCGACGGGGACGGTCTCCTTGGCGGCGACGACGCGGTCCTCGCCGAGGATCACCTCGTGCTCCTCCTCGCTGAGCTCGGGCCCGGAGGTCGCGTCGCCGATGTTCGCGTCGGTGATCGGCTCGCGGACCACGCGCACCTCGTCGTGGGTGACCGGCACCGTGACGCTCTGCTGCTCGGTGACGATGTGCTTGCGCAGGCGGGCGCGGCCCGCTTCGACGCGCTCGGTGCCTACGTGCAGCTGCTCCTCCGAGCGGGTCATCGCGTCGTCCGTGGTGGGACCGGAGGTGTCGTGGCCCACCGAGGTGTCGGCGCCGGTGGTGGTGTCGTCGCCGGTGGTGACGTCGCTGAAGCCGGCGGCGCTGTCGACGTTGTCGGTCTCCGACGCCGCGGCCGCGCCGTTGAGGTTGTAGTAGCGGTACAGCTCGGCCTCCTCGTCGGCGTTCAAGGAGCCGTCCGCGTCGATGCGGGGGGCGTCCTTGACGAAGGACTTGTCGTAGGCGACGGTCAGGCGGTCGGTGTCGAACGAGGCGCCCTCGAGCGGGACGAACGACTCGGAGGTGCCGAAGAGGCCGGTGCGGACGGTCGCCCAGACGGGGGTACCGGAGTCGTCGGCGACGTAGACCTGCTCGAGCGAGCCGATCTTGTCGCCGTCCGCGCCGTAGACGGTGGATCCGGCGAGGCTGTCGATGGCAGTGCTGTCAATCATGGGGAGTCCTTCTCTTCGGGATCGGGATGGTAGGGCTGAGAGCGTCGGCGGCCGGATCGAGATGAGGCTTCGAGACGGCCGACCAGCGAGCCCGCGTGGTCGACGCTATGACCGCAGTTTGCAAAAGAAACGTTGGTTGACAACGCCTTCGCGCACGCGCGATTGACCTCGTCACGGTCGGTAGATCGACCACTCCGCCTCGGGGAGCTCCCGGACCTCATCAACCACGCGCACCTGCCAGCCGGACGCCGTCCGCTGTTCGAGGCGCCCGTGCACGACCTCATGGATCCATCCGTCGCGGGTGTTGAGGGAGCGAACGAAACGCACATGTTGACCTTCAACCAATGACACCGGAGCACTTCGCGACATATCTCGATTATCCGATCAGTGTCGGATTGGCTCCGGCTAGTTGACGCGCTGACGGCGCCTCCATTAAGGGAGATTGCTCCGTCGAGCCGAAACGGTGCCGAGTTGACGGTTCGTGCGGCGCGTTAGGTAGTCCCGTATGGGGATCGCTAAGTGGGTCACTTTCGATGGAGGGGAACCTTCGTGGCGGTCCCGGACACTTCAGGTATGAGCATCCCCGCAAGCGACGCCGATGAGTGGCGCGCGGCCCGATCTGGAGATGGCGAGGCCTTTGCGCGCGTCTTCGACCGGCACCAGTCCCGCGTCTTCCGCCACAGCCTCGCGCTGGTGCCGAGTATCGATGACGCGCAGGACGTGGTGGGGATCACGTTCCTCGAGGCGTGGCGGAAGCGCGCGAGCGTGCGCTTCGTGAGTGGGTCGCTGCTGCCGTGGCTGCTGGTGACCGCGACGCACTCCTCACGGAACGTCTCCCGGTCGGCCCGCCGCTACCGCGCCCTCCTCGAGCGGGTTCCCCGTTCGGAATCACTCGCCGGCCCGGAGGAGCTGCTCGACGAGGGCCCCGCCGTCGCTGCGCTCCGAGACCTTGCACCGCACCATCGCGACGTGATCACCCTGTGCGTGATCGAGGGTTTGAGCGAGGCCGAGGCGGGGGAGGCGCTCGGCGTGCCCTCGGGGACGGTCAAGTCGCGCCTGCACCGCGCCAAAAAGGCTCTCGCTTCCCGCCTCCTGGCACCCTCCCTCCTGACCGGCACGACAGAAACGAGTGGACGACGATGACATCTCCCCGACACGACCAGACCACAGCTCTTCGCCGCCTCCTCGTCGAGACGGTCGAGCAGAGCACCGCACCGCGGCCGGCCCGAGCGCGAGGAGCGCTCCTCACCGGACTCGTCGCCGTCCCCCTCGCCGCAGCCCTCGTGATCGGTGTCGTCGTTCTCGGGCCGGGCGCCGACAGCGCGGAAGCGGCCGAGGTGCTGCGGACCGCAGCTGACACGACCATCACCATCGAGGACCCGGCCGTCGGCCCCGGCCAGTACCTCAAGATCACGACAGAGGCGGCCTACCTCGCCTACGAGGTCGACGCCGACGGTGACTACACCGCCTACCTCTCACCGAGTACTACCGAGGTGTTCATTCCCGCCGACGACGACACCGACTGGGTGCAGCGGGTCACCGCCAAGCCGGCCACGGCGTTCTACGGCGAGGTGTCGCGCGCGGCCGCCGAGCGCGATTGGGCCTTGACCGTGCAGAGCGGAGTCGTGCAGATCACGAAGGATCCCGAGGGAGACTTTGTGCACGCCGCTGAGCTCGGAGGCGAGGTCGCCGAGGAGTCGCTGCCGACCGATCCCGGGGAGGCGCTGGCCGCGCTGCGCCGCCTCCCGTGGGGCGATGGGACCGACGCGGGTGCGATGTCGGGCGCGGCGGAGCTACTCCGGTCAGGCACGCTGACCGGTGCCGAGCGCTCTACCCTCTACCGCGCTCTGGCGATGATCCCGGGGATCCGTATCGCGGACGGGAGCGCCGTCCTCGACGGACGGACCGGCATTGCCTTCAGCCTTGATACCGACATGGACGTCCCCGAGATCGTCATCGACCCCGCGACAGGACTCTTCATCGGGGAGCGGACTCTCACCTCTTCCGATCAGGGCGCGATCCCGGCGGGGTCCGAGCAGCAGTACACCGCCGTCACGACCCTCGTCGTCGACAGCGCACCCTGAGCCGCACGGCATCTGGGATCCGCAAGGTGCTGATCTTCGCCCGTCGGCAGGCGTCCCGTATGGGAATGGTTGGCCGGGCGCTTCCCTCGCGCGCATGTGCTTCCTGTCGTGCGCTCGTGAGGTGCGGGTGGCTCTAGCGCTTGAGCACCTCGCGCCGGATCATCCGCAGTGCGCCGACCGTGAGGCCGGGGGTGGTGACGGCGGCGACGCTCTGGTGGTACCGGGTGTCGGTGAGCTGGTCGAGGAGCATGCGGGCGAGGTCCTCGCGGGCGCAGAGGCGGCCCTGGATCTCGTCTCGGGCCACCTGGTAGCCGCGGCCGGGTTCGTCGGTCAGGCCGGGTGGTCGCACGATCGTCCAGTCCAGGTCGTTCGGGGACACGATCGCCTCCATGCGGACCATGTCGTCGTAGATGGTGCGGCCGAGGGTGCGTCGCATCAGCGTGAACGCTGCCTTCTGAGCGAGCCCCTGCTGCTGATGCGACGGGTGCACTCCGGCTGAGGTGACGACGATCAGCCGCCCTTGCCTGTGCCCGGTCATCGCGGCGACGACCAGAGCTGCGCTCGCGGAGTAGACCTCGACCGGCTTGCGGGTGAAGGAGGCGCCGATGACGCTGATGACGGCATCGGCTCCGGCGACGGCGTGCTGGACGACGGTCGCGTCCGTGGCGTCGCCGGTGATCACGTCGAGGCGGGCGTGCCGGATCGGGAACGCCTCCGGGTGCCGGGTGAGCGCGGAGACGCGGTGCCCTCGTGCGAGCGCCTGCTCGACGACCTGCCGGCCCGTCGGGCCGTTCGCTCCGAGGACCAGCAGGCGCTCGTGCGCCGGCGGCGCAGCGGACGGTGAGGGCGCCGCGTTCTCGGTCACAGCTGCACGGTGTCGTTGTCGATCGGGTCGCGGTCCGGGTTGCGGGTCACGGCCGCCCGTACGGTCTGCGCGATGTACGCGATGGTGCTGGAAGGGCCCTCCCAGTACTCGGCGGTGTCCGCTGAGACTTTGATGAGCGCGAGCCCGGTGGTCTCCAGGCCGTCGGGGAACCACGCCTGAAGCGGCTTCGCCCACAGCTGCTCGGCCTTCTGCCGGTCGTGGACGATCTCGGCGCGACCCGCGAGCGAGGTCCAGGAGTGGGCGCCGGTGTCGGAGAAGGACACGTTCACCTCCGGGTGGGCGGCGATCTGCTCTGTCTTGGCGGAGTCGTCGTAGGCGAAGAACCACAGGTCGCCGTCGAACTCGGCCTCCTGCAACGCCATGGGACGGCTGACGTGGCGGCCGTCCTCGGTCATGGTGGTGAGCATGGCGACCTTCGCGTGCTTCACCAGGTCGGCGATGTGGTGCTGGTCGGCGGATGCGGTGTCGGTCATGATGGTCTCCTCGTCGAGTAACAGAAGTCTGTATCTCAACGGTACAGCGGTGGGACCCCGGATGGAAGGATGAGCGCATGGGACCCCGAGTGGCATCCGAGGGCGGCAACGACCTCGACGACGTCCTGACCTGGAACGTGGTGCGCGTGGCCCGGTTCGTCGGCAACCGCCTCGCCGACAGGCTGTCCGGACTCCGCCTCAATCCCATCCAGTTCGGCGTGCTCGCCTTCCTGGAGAAGGAGGACGAGATGACGTCGGCCGAGATCGCGCGCGCCGTGCTGCTCCGGCCGCAGAGCGTCGCTCCGCTCCTCGACGGCCTCGAGGAGCGCGGCCTGATCAGCCGGAGCGCAACCCGCGCCCGGGGTCACCGCAATCCCGTCAGGATGACCCCGGAGGGTCGGCTCGTCCTCCAGGAGGCGTGGACGATCGCCCTGGCCGCCAACGACCTCAGCGACGCCGCGCTCACCGACACCGAGAGCGCCGAACTGAACCGGCTGCTGCTCAAGATCGCCCGAGCGTCCTAACGATCACTACGCGACAGGCGTCACTGCAGATAGAGAGCAGACCATCTGTCCCGAATCCTTATCGGACGGCGCGGTCGAAGAAGTCGATGAGGTCGTCAGTGAGGGCGGCTGCGTCGCGGCCGCCGGCGGCGCTCTGCAGCGCGCCTTCGCGGACCAGGGCGACCAAGCCGTGCGCGAACGCCCAGCTCACGAGCGCCATCGGCGGCGGTGTCCCCTCCGGCGCCGGCTCCGCTGCGTCGACGGATTCGGTCGCCGAGGCGAGGAGGGTGATGCTCGCCGCCTGAGCGTCGCGCAGCGCTGAGTCCTCCGGATGGAGTTCGCTCGGGCTGAACATGAGCTCGAACAGCGCCGGGTTCTCCAGCCCGAACCGCACGTAGACGCGCCCCAGTCGGCCGAGCAGCGGACCACCGGCCTCCTTGGCTGCGCGGAGCCGAGCGGCCAGCTCCGCGAACCCCTCCACGGCGACGGCGGTCAGCAGTCCTGCCCGATTGCCGAAGAAGTACTTCGGCGCAGCGTGGGACACCTCCGCCCGCCGCGCGATACCGCGCAGGCTCACCCCGGCCAGGCCCTGCTCGACCAATTCGGCCCGGGCGGCAAAGACGAGGCGGGCGCGGGTACCGGGGGAGGGTGCTGTAGCGGTCACGAGTCGAGTCTGCCACAGCGCTTGACACCGTCAAGTCTTGAGGCCATGCTGAGGTCACTTGACACCGTCAACCACTCCGGAAGGACTCTTCATGACCGCCCTCACCTCCACTCGTTCGCAGGCCTCCCGCGGCAGCATCCGCTCGCTCGCCTCCGCCGCCTCCCGCGACTCGATCGCCTCCGCAGCCAGCGCGGCCAGCGCTGCCTCCGCCGCGTCCTTCGGCTCGGCTTTCAGCGCGGCCTCGTTTCTCAGCGCCGGCTCCTTCGCCTCCGCGCTCTCGATCGGGTCACTGTTCTCCGTCGGCTCCATCGGGTCCGTGCTCTCGATCGGGTCCATCGGTCAGATCGGCGCCGTCTTCGGCATCCCGGTCCTGCCGGCCCTGCTCGTCCTGCTCGCAGGCCTCGCCGCGTAGCCCACTGCCCCCTCCCGACTCGCCGTCACCCTCGACAGAACAGGACATCTCGTCATGTACCACGCGCTCGTGAAGCGGCTCGCCGCCCGGAACTTCGACCTCATCAACACCCACGGCCACGCCGAGCTGCTGGCGTCCTGCTCCGACGACATCAGCCACCGCTTCGGCGGCGATCACGCCCTCGGTGGGCAGCGGCACTCGAAGGCCGCCCTCGCCCTGTGGCTCGACCGCCTCGGCCGGCTCGTCCCCGGACTGCGCCTCACCGTGACGGACATGTGGGTGAAGGGCTGGCCGTGGAGCACGGTCGTGTTCATCCGCTGGACCGGCGCCGCGACCTTCCCCGACGGCACCCCCTATCGCCAGCACGGCGTCCACATCGTCACCCTGCGCTGGGGCAAAGTCACCGCGATCGACGCCAATGAGGACTCCCAGGCCGTCGTCGAGCTCCTGACCGCCCTCGCCGCCACCGGTATCGCCGAAGCCGCGGCGGACCCGATCACGAGCTGATGGGCCAGTGAGGCGGAGTCCCGGAGGGGGACGGGTCAGCGGTACTGGTCAGCCGAGCTTGGCGCGCATGACCGGTCGGCTGGGATAGGTGCGTCCGATCTCGTGGAAGCCGGCGGCCGTGAAGATGGACACGGTTCCGGTGAAGAGCGCGGAGGGCGAGGGCCGTGTGGTGGACATGGTGACGTCGACGGGGTGCCCGTCAAGTACTGATGCGCCGTTGGCGCGAGCGTGGTCGATGGCTGCGCGGAGCAGAGCGGTACCCACACCGCGGCCGCGGGCCTCTCTGCGGAGGTTGACGCAGGTGACCCACCAGGCAGCAGGGTCCTCCTGGAGAATGCGGGTCAGCGCTGTATTGCTGGTGATGCCAGGGAGCGTGTGGCGGGGAACGACCCGGGTCCAGCCGACGGGCCGATCATCCACATACGCGAGCACACCGATCGGAACGGATGAATTGCGCAGTTCTGAGCGAAGCGCGTCCTCGTTCGTCGCGCAGTCATGATGACGGAACCGCTGGCACCAGCAAGAGTCGGGCTTCTCGGCGCGAGTTCCGAACGCAGTTCGCACATCGGCCCACTCTGGCTCCGTCGCAAGCTCGGTTCGCAGCGTCATGCAGGCATCCTTCTCCTCAATTCGAGCGTCCGGTAGAGGGGCCCGTTCACCGCACCAGTTCCCCGAGCGGGATGCGCCGCGTGGGCGCGAGTGGCAGTGTCCCGTAAGACCCGCCCGATGAAATGCCCGGTGACGGGGCGGCTATCGGGACACTGGAGTGGTGGATCAGAAGGCGTTGCTGCGTACCCGAGCCGAGGCGCTCGACGACCTCGAGCAGCAGCTGCGCTCAGAGGTCGACGTCGCGGGGGAGCGGATCGTGCGGACGGAGAACGGCTTCCGGCTGCAGGAGACGGAGACCTTCACGATCGAGGTGTGGAAGATGCTGTTCAACTGGCGCCTCGTGGTGATGCCGCCGCGCCAGCAGGTCGAGACGACGCACGGGTACTGCTACTTCGGTACCGGCCTGGAGAGCTTGGCTCGCGCGGTCGCCGCCGGCCTGCAGTGGGCGGATCCAATGAACTCCGCGCCGGAGGGGTTCGACAAGCAGGCGTTCTGACGCCGCTCTAGATCTCGGTCTCGTCGAGCTCGCCGGGTTGGGGGAGTGCCAGCGCTCGGTAGAGGGTCGTGCGGTTGACGCCGAGCTTGCGTGCCACTGCTGCCTTCGGGATGCCGGCGGCGATGTCCGCTCGAGCTGCAGCAACTTGGTCGACGTCGAGCCGGCGCTGCCGGCCCGTGTACTTCCCCGCGGCTTTCGCGATGCGGATGCCCTCGGCTTGCCGCTCGCGGATCAGGGAGCGCTCGAACTCGGCGAATGCGCCGAGCAGGTGCAGCATCAGCTGTCCGAGTGCGTCGTCGCCGCCGGGTCCGTAGGTCTGTTGTTCCTTGATGAACTCGACGGAGGCGCCCTTCGCGACGATCTCGTCGACGACGTCGCGAAGATCTCGCAGCGAGCGCGCGAGGCGGTCCATCGACGCGACTCGGGCGAGGTCGCCGTCCCGGACGTAGCGGATGCAGTCCGCGAGAGCGGGCCGGTCGGTGCGGGTAGCGCCGGACACCTTCTCTTCGAGAAACCGGTCAACGATTCCGGAGGAACGGCTGCCGGCCGGATTCAGTCGGGGCGTCGGTCGGGCTGAAAAACTTAGATTGCTTCGAGGGCCCAAATAGCATTCTTTGCGGTTGAGCAAGGGTAGCTGTCGATCTCCGGCGCGGCAGAGGGCCGGCATTCAGCGCATCGGCGTCGGATGATGGTGTCTGTGTCCGTATCGAGGACGTTTTCCGGCCGGTGGCCGTGGAGGATGATCGCGAGGCTGGCGACGAATCGGTCCCCGCTGACGAGTGCACGCCGGAGGGCTTGGGCGCGGCGGCCGAGGTAGTTGTCTGGTCCATTGCTTGGATGCTCTGCAGGTGTTGCTGCCGGTAGAGCGGTGAGGTTCGGTTCTGGCCAGGAGCTGGTCGTGGTACTCGCGTCGTAAGGGGTGTCGAGTTCGTCGAAGCCCATCGACCAGTCGGGGAAGCGTCGTTGCTCGTGGATGCTTGTCCACACGGTGACGACGTGTTCGTGGCGAGGGTCTGCGCTGATGCGTTCGTAGAGCGCTCGGACGGTCGTCTCGTCGCCTTCGAGTAGCTGCATGACGTTGCGGCCGCGGAACACGAGCATCCCCGAGACGGCGTAATCCGTGTTGTGAGCGCGACTGGTCTCGAGAAGCTCCCGAACCTCCGCGTCGGTGAGAGCGTCCAGGAGAGTGCTGACATAAACGACGGTAAAGACCATCCCGTTTTCCATTGAGAGCGGACGGTCGTCGGGAGTATCGAGCAGTCCGGCAGCGGGAGAGTTTGCTGCGAGTGCGGTGCGGGCGGCGGAGGCGGTGCTCGGAGCGGTCTCCACGGAAGGAAGAGTGTCGGCGTCGGGGAACTCGAGCCAGAGGAGGTCATCGCCGCCGCGGATGTCCTCACCGACGACAGGGGTCGCATGCAACCAGTCGCGGCGCCGATGCATGTCAGCGACAACCGCGTCCTCCTCAGGAGCCTCTTCTGAGCCGGTGGTGTCGGTCATGAACAGTTGACTGGATGGTGTCAGGAGCAAGCTGACGGTCGTACTGTCGCCGTTCTCGGTAAGCACGGGGAAGACGACGCTGTCGGTGCGGCCCCAGACAGCGAGATCCTTCGCGTATGAGAGAAGAGCGTCAGCGACCGTGTCTCCGACTTGGAAGGAGGCGCTCGCGTAGTGGATCTGCTTCATCTGATCACTGTGCGCCGGAACCCGCTCTTTCGTGAGGGGCTAGCGCGTAGCCGGTTCCGCGTGCACGGGTCCGAGCATGCGTGTGTCAGCGGTCTGCGCGGGCGACGTCGGTGGTCGTTCCTAGCCTGCTGTGCAGGCTCGATCACCGGATCGTGGCTTTTCCGACATGGAAGGACCATCGCTGCTCTTGGGCACGCTGCACCACGGATCCCTACCCGTTTCCTTCGCCTTCGGCGACCGTGCTCTGGCGCATCTACAGGTCGTCATTCTCGCGAAGCTGCGCCGAGGAGAAGGCTTCGGATTCCACATTCCCGCTGACGCAACCCTCGGGCGGGGTCGGCTCACGCTCTGGACCCACCCCTCCACCCCTTTGACCTTCACCATCCGCAACACCGCCGAGGTCACCATCAACGCGGCCTGGGTGCGTGCGCTGATGGAGGAAGCGAACAGCAACCGAGGCTTGAGCTTGTTGCCGGAGTCGCCGGCCGACCCCTCCACGTCGTGATCGACGCGTCGGCTACCAGGGAGATGGAACCACTGGAAGGGGGATGCGGGCTCTTCGACATCATGATCGAGTAAGAAGGTGGAACTTTCACCTCCTTCGATCCCCGATGACGCTTCCAGGGACCAGGCTCTGCGTTCGATTGTCTACTCCAGCCGCAGCGCGACCGGCTTCCAGGACGTCGACCTTGCCGACCTTCTCGCGCAGAGCCGCACCAACAACGAGCGCCTCGGATTGACCGGAATGCTCCTCTACCGCGACGGCCGCTTCCTGCAGCTCCTTGAAGGCCCGACCGGCGTCCTCGAGGAGCGCATGAGCGTCATCGCCACTGACCCCCGCCACCACGATGTCCGTACCCTCCTGTCTGAACAGCTCACCGGTCGGCTGCTCCCCTCCTGGACGATGGGCTATCCCACCGTAGGACGGGCTGAGATCGACGACATCCCGGGATACCGGCGCACCTTTGAGGACCTCGATACCGATACCGACTCCAGCTTCACGCTCCCGGCTCTACGCGAGTTGATTCGCTGGTTCCGAGACCGCACGCACTGAACCGGACGATCCCGACCTCATCTCAAGAAGAGGAGCGATTGCGTGCCGCATGACACTGGTGACCTCCACGGGAGAATGACGAGCACGGGATCGACGGTAAGCACGATCTCTCGAACGGCGGCGTAAGTCGGCGCGGGCTGACCACTGGACTGGGTCTCTGCGATGGTGAGCCGGTGCGGTGCGGCCGAGCTTGGGTGTAGCTCTGCGAGCGCGAGGTGCTCGTCGAACTTCGACGGTTTCCATGCCGCGCCCCAGTTGCCGCGCATCTCGTCACGCGGACCTGATCTGCCGCCTCCGACGTCTACCTGTCCATTTGAAGTACAGGAGCCGCAGCGCCAAGTCTCAGAAGGGGGCGAAAGGAACCTCCCTGCGTGCGCTTCGACCGGGTTGCTTGACGCCGTTCCGGGGCGCGCCCGGACCACGAGGCTCTGTCTGGCCTGGCTTTCACGCCCGGGCCGTACCGGCGAGCGTCGAGGTATCAGGGTGCTGGTGGAGACGTGAATCGTCGTGGGTGGGTGGTGAGTCTGACCGCCGGAAGCGCCGCGAGGTCGGGGGAGACGAGTCCGATGACGTCGGAGTAGTGGTCGAGGGACTGCTGGCGCAGGAAAGACCAGCACTTGAGCGACGCGGGCCGCCCACCGAGGGGGAGGGGGGCCGCTTCTACGACGATCACCGTCTGCGAGCGGTGAAGGATTCGGGTGGGGATGCGGAGGTCGCGCCCGTTGACGGTCCAGTTGGAGACGGCTCGGAGGCGCCCGTTAGTGGAGTCCAGCCCGACGGTGAGCACGGTGGTGAAGTCCTCGGATACCGCGCCCATCCCGATCTGGAAGTCGGTGGTGGCGCCGTCGAGGATGAAGGCGACGTCGAGCCCTCGCCGGTGGCGGATGGTGAACGTCGACACCAGACGACCGCGTCCGAACTCACCCGCCTGGTCGTAAGCATCGTGAACGTGTTCCTGCGCAGTTCTGTTGTCCACGGGCACCTTCTTCGTCGAGGCGCATCATCTCCGATGAACCGACGAGAGCCTAGACGCAGGTGATGCCTCCGGACGTCGTCATTCCCCTGTGTCACGACAAATTTTCGATCTCGGGTGCATGGGTTGACGGCTTCGTGGTGTGGTGGCTCACTGGGGTGTGATGTGGCGCGAGGTTCTGGACGGGGTAGTCGACATAGCCATGGCGGCGACTGATCGTGTGCTTCTGCGTGACGTGGAGTCGCTCGCGGAGGGGCTGGGAGCGGCGGGATGGGTTCGTGGGTTGCAGGGCGGCCGGTGGCGGTGGGCGTCTGATGCGTCCTGGGATGCCCGATCTGTCGGGGTCGATCCGGCGCTGTCCCTGTTCTTCTTCGGGTCGGCCGAGAACGTGTATCCGGCGGCTCAGGATCTTGTCGCTCGTTTCAAGGCGAGGGGCCTGCGTCGACAGGGCGTTGATGCTTCGTGGATGACGTGGACTGGTCGCGGTTGCCCGGTATCGCCGACCTCGGGTTACCACAGCGACTGGGTCCTGTGGAACGGGCGACATGCTGCGTTGTCGTTGAACGTTCGGCCCGTTGATCGTGCCGATCCTCATCCGCTGCCCGTCTACCTGAATTTGCGGATTGAGCGAACTGACGTTTTACCTGCATCCACGGGGTTGATGTCAGTCGATGCGGGGTTGGTGGCTCGGGAGGGGAGTGATCTTGCTCGGTGGTATTTGGCTGGCGATCCGAGCCTGTCACCCGTGCTGTTGAACCTGTTGCGGAGGGATCCTGATGCGGCGGTCGCGGCGGCTGCCCGCGCGGAGGTGCGTCGGCGTCAGAGTAGTCGCTAGTTTTCGCGTGCTGCCGTCTCGGTGATTAGCTGTTGGGAGAGGGCGAGGTAGTCCTTCAGCTGGGTTTCTGTGCGGTGGGAGGCGAGGTCCGCGGCCGTAGCGGGAACGAAGATCCCGCTGGTCGAGCACAGCAGGACGCCGGAGCGGGCGAGTCCGATGGCCGTGTTTTCATCAAGCAACCAGACGTTCACGCCGGTGGTGTGGATGCTCTCTCGCACTTCTCGTCGGCGTCGGCCGATGTGGCGGACGACGTCGGTGCGTACGCTGACGCAGCTCACCGTCGCTAGGTCGCGGCCGATACTGCGCATGACCGCATCGGAGAGCGGGCCGGCCGCCTGTTCAACCAGCTGCTTCGCAAGCTCTACCGCAGTCATGCTCTTCTCTGTCTTTTGGAGGTGAAGCCAGCACCGGTAGCGGTGCTACCGGATCAGTGGTGCGTCGGCTGGTTGGTCGAGGTTGAGGGTGAGCCGGCGAAGTTGTTCCGCAGATTCGTTTTCGATGCGTTCGAACTCCAGCTGTCGGATGCGGGCGACGGCGATGAGCGCGAAGGACCCTGCGTCGAGATCGACGGGGAGGAACTGTCGGGTCTCCATGTCGGTGGCGAGTTTGTGAAGGTCGCCGTGGAAGGTGCAGATCAAGCCGTCAGGCGAAGGGGTGTCATCGAGGAGCACGATGAGTCGGAGCACGATCCCCACTAGCTTCTTCCCTCAGGGGTGCGGTCGAGGCCGGCCTAGTGATGGCCCCCTCCAACACAGAGTCTTCGTGTCAGCCGTCGAGTTCCGCAGTGGCGAGGCCGTAGGTGATGTCCGGGTGGTCGACGCCGGCGTACATGAATCCGAAGGGGTTGTCGCCGCCGACGATCGCGTTGTAGACCCCGGTGACAGTGAACTTTCCGGTGATGGGGTCGATCGGGACGGTGGGTCCTTCGTCGCGACGCAAATCGACTCGGTTCGGTGAGGGGGTGGAGAAGCTGAGGATGACCGTGTCGGGCAGGGGTCCGCCGGTGACGGCGACGGTTCCCGTGATCGCCGGGAAGAGGACGTGGTCGCCGCTACGGGTTCCGCGGTATTGCACAGGATTGAAGTTGATGGAGCCGGAGCGCGGTTGTGGGTTGGTGACGCTGATGCTGGCGGTGCCACTGGTGTAGCCGTCGGCGGACGCAAGGACTGTCCCGGTGCGCACCGCGGAGGGGCAGGTCACACCGGACACCACAAAGGTGCCGTCTTCGGCAACGGGGACCGAGTTGGGTCCCGCGAAGCCATCGCTGTAGGTCAGCAACAGCAGCGCCGGGTAGGCGCCCGTCGAGCTCGCGGAGACGGAGCCGGTCAAGGCGATGTAGCCCAGCCCGGAGGGGTTCACGTACTCCGACGGAGAGAGGGTGATCGTCCTACCGGTGGACGCGGCGACGGATGGCGTCGCGACCGCGACAGCGACGACCGGCATGGCCCAGGCCGTACCCTTAACGACCTGTCGACGTGTCGTTCCCGAATTGACGTCGGACATGAGTTCCCCTTCGTGGTTGAGTGAGATCTGTATAGCGTTTGGTACAACCCAGAACGACTCGAAGCCGTCGGAGTGCGATGAGCCTGACAGGACGCGGCAATAGGCACATTGCCCTCACGGCAGAAGGCCCACGAACACGGGTGGTCTCAGCCAACGAGGTGGCGCTCGACGCGCGCATGAGGGATTGGAGGGCATCGTGCCGCGAGCGGTGACTCGCGAGACGGCCTCAGACGACTGCGAAGTCGGTCCTCAGTGCTGATGCTCTGCGCCGTGTAGTGGACGAGCTCCTGCTGAGCGTCAGCTGCACGCAGGTTGGTGCGTTGTCAGAGGTTCGCTGTTGGTGACTCGTCCGGGGAAGTGCTGACTCCGTTGACGGCGGCGAAGGGGAATCCGAGCGCGGGGAACCTCACGCGGTGCTCGTGATGGTGGAGCACGTCGGCGGCGAGATCGCTGATGTGCTGAGCCAGGGCGGGATGAATTGCGCCGGGTTCTGCGAGGGCCGCGATGAGGTCGGTGAGCGCACGGCTGGTGGGGTCGACGGCCATGACAAGCTTCTCCGATGACGAGACCCGTGAGTGTGGAGGTGGGGGTGAGCCCGACCTTCCAGGGCGGGCGGCACGGGTCTGGTGCTGGGCGCTATTCGAGGCTGCCGCGACAGTACGCCGATCACTGACGCGCCGCAGTGCCATTGACAAACGTCCTCCCGTAGGACGATTCAGCACCACGATCTTGCGTGCGGTGAGCAACCCTGTTCCCGGGGTGGTCGCACGCCGCTGCTTTTGGGATCGGGTCACAGTCATGGGAGGACGTAGGTGCGGATGTTCTCGGCGATGTCGTTGCCGTCGATGACCGCGAACCCCGCGATCGATCCGCCCGGGGCGAGGTCGAGGGTTGAGTTGGGGAAGTGGGCGAGGAGTACGGTGCCTCGAAACTCGATCCGGTTGGGGTCGTAGTAGGTGTGCGTGCCTTTCTCGAACTCGAAGGTGTACGCGGTGGCTTGGTCATGGGTGACCCGGGCGATGAAGTACTTCACGAACGTGCCGCGCGCATTAATGATGCGCAGGCCGTAGGAGAACCAACCGTCGGGCTGCTCCATCGGCAGACGGTCCCCCAGCTCGAACATCACGTTCACGTCGGCGCCCTCGAGCTCGACCCAGACACCCAGGAGCTCGCGAGGACCCGGTGTCGTCATCTCGACACCCTAGAGTCGACCGCCGCAGCGAGCACGGATCGCGAGGCCCGGAGGCGGATGACGGTCTGCCGTTGCGGGTCGATGGGACGAGGGAAACGAGTCTGGTCGCTTGAAGGGGACCCAGCTTCTCTCTCGATGGTGATGAGTCCCCTTCTTCTTGCGCGTGAGCGGGCTAGTCGGCGTCGCCGCCGGATGCGGTGTCGGTGTCGTCGTCGTCCTCGATTGAGCTTTCAGCGTCCGTGCCGGAACCGTCGGGTAGAGCGTCGACATCGGTGTCGCCTGTGTCGCCGTCTGGTGTGGTGGTGGCGTCTTCTTCGGGGTTGAAGTGGGAGCCGTTGGGGTCGTAGCCGACGGCGAGGCCGTCGGGGGAGTTGGGGATGGTGCCGTCGGTGCCGAGGCCGTCTGTGGTGTCGTGGGTGGTGCTCATGAGGGTCATCTTTCTGTGTGGAGGGCTAGAGGGTGCCGGTGGTGATGGCGTTGACGGCGTCTTCGCGCGTGGGGTACTCGCCGATGCGGAGTTCCTGCGCGTCATACGCGGTGTACGTGTCGCCGTCCTGGGTCGCGTGCCCGAGGAGCATGTTCCCGTTGCCGGCGAGGATCATCCAACTCGTCTCGCTCGTCGCGGTGACTTCGACAGGCGCCGACGCCTGCGTGGAGTGCTCCGCGGGGGTATCGCTGGTGGCGTGCTCGTCGTTCATGCGGGGAACCCTTCTGGTGTGGTGGCGTCCGGTGAAGAGAACCGGTCAGTGGGCGTCGGCGTGCGGTCGATGTCGATGACCTCGTGGCCGAGGGTCTCGGTGACGTGCTGGTGCTGGGCGACGGTGTGTATCTGTACGGTGACACGTTCGACGGGAACAACTGCCTTGGTCAGGTTGATCTGTTCTTCGTGCAGAATCACGACGAGAGGATCCGGGTGGGCCGAGGCGTCAGCGGAGAAGACGGGCTCCTCGTCGACCGCTTCCCGGGTGATGCGGATTTCCTCGTGTCGGACCTCGACGGTGATAGTGCGTTGCTCGGTCACGATGATGCGCTCGATGGTGACGCGTTCGGTCGCGTACCGCTCGGTGGAGACGTCGAGGCGTTCCTCGCGGAGGATCACGTCCGCGGCAGGTTCGGGGGGCGTCGTGCTCACGAGGAGCACTCAGGGCTGGGAGGTGTGTGCATGGTTCTCCGATGGGAGGAGTGTTCCCGCCAGTGAGGCGAGGTGGTGTCTAAACACGACTGGCCCCACTCGAGGAGCGGGGCCAGTCGTGTCAGAGGGGGTTAGCGGGGGCGGCGCGCGGTGGTCGCCGGAGCGGCCTGCTTCGCCTGGTCGGCGGCGCGCTTCGCCTGCTCGGTGACGGAGGGGGCGTTCTGCGCCTCCTGCTGGATCTTCGGCGCCTCCTCCTCGGCCTTCGTGAGGATCGCCTCCCAGCGCTGCTGCATCGGCTTGATGAGGCCGCCGCCCGCGCCGACGATGATCACGCCCGCGATGATCGCGAGCACGGCGATGAGGATCGGCGTGGTGACCGTCGTCGCGACCTCGATCTGGTTCAGGGCCGCGGTGACCCCGAGGAAGAGGATGAACACCGCGACGATGTTGCCGAGGGCCTTGCCGTAGGAGAGCCCGCCCAGAGTGTTCTGGATCAGGCCCTTGGCGCCCGCGGCGATCGCGGCGGCGAGGACGACGATGATGATCGCCACGATGATCTTCGGCAGGAAGCCGATGATGCCCTGCAGCAGGTCGCTGACCGG
>NZ_SLVD01000012.1:0-150876 GCF_004345345.1 Rathayibacter sp. PhB179
CAAGGCCCTCAACCAGCTGAAATCCCTCGGCTACGACGTCCAACTCACACCACGAGCCGCGGCCTGAGGTCACCATGTTTTCCTAGGAGACCCGGTGTCGTCAGCAGGGCGGGTCTGCAGACCCTTGTTCTTGTGCGGGTGGATCTCGAGACGCCCGCTGCGGGCTGCTCGATCAGCAGGCGGAACGCGGGGGAGCTCACGGGGCACGCGGGTAGCGTGGGGCGGATGGAGCGACGGGCACGGCGGCTGCGGCAGTGGGACGAGGGCGTGGCGGCGGCGCGGGACGGGCTGTCGTGCGAGGTGTCGGCGGGGATCGTGCTGTGCGGGCTGGCCGGTGGTGGGCTGGCGGCGGCGCTCGCGCTGGCGTCCGGCGGGATCCTCGAGTCGGCGCCGGTGGCGCTGCGGACGGTCACGGCCTTCGCGCTCGCGCTGATCGCAGGCGGGGTCCTCGTGGCGACCGCCACCGCCCTGCGGCGACGGACGGAGGCCGCGGGAGCCCGCTTCGCCCGGGCCGCGTGGCCGGTCCCCGCCGACCTCGGCCGGGACGACCTCGCGGAGACCGCCGATCTGCCGTTCGACGTGCGCCTGCCGGAGGACGCGCTCTCGCCGGCGGACCTCGTCGGCATCCTCGCGCCGTCGCGTGCGGCACGGGCCGAGGCGAGGAGGAGGGCGGCCACGCGGGATCTGCGGGCCCACTCCCTCCTGTTCTCGGCGCTCTCGCTCGTCGGCATCGTCCTCGCGCTCGCCGGCGTGCTGCTGATGATCGCGGCGATCGCCCTGCAGGGCTCGGAGGGGGCCGTCGTCACCGCGGCGGTCGTCGTCGCGGCCGGAGCTGCGGCCGGGATCGGCTCGTCCCAGGCGAACGGGCTGCCGCTGGCGGTGCTGCGCGCGTCCGACGCCGCCCTGGCCCGGAGCCGCGGGCTGCTGGTCGAGCGCTGGCCGGGGGATCTCGAGGAAGGACCGCTGTCGGTGCGCGGGGGAGTGGCGGCGATCGACCGCCGTCGGCTGACCGGACTGGCGCGGAGGCCGGCGCCGTCGAGCGCGGGTGCGGGACGGGTGGCGCCGATCGTGATGCTCGCGGTGGCGCTGCTGCTGGTGGCGGGGCTGCCGCTGCTGTCCTAGCGGCCGGCGCATCGGGATCGGGCGACTCGTCGCGCAGAACATCAGCGGAGAGTGCTGCTCATCGCCGATGGCGGATGACGAGTGCTCTCGGCTGATGTTCTGCGCGTGAACGCTCGTCAGCGGGCGGCGTCGCGGGCGAGGCGGCGCAGGCCGCCCTTGGGCGGGACGAGCACGGGCTCCGGCCAGCGCGGGGAGAGGTGGTCGCCCAGGGTCACCCGGCGGATCTTCCGGCCGACGAGGGGGAGCACCCAGTCGTGCGCCCAGCGGTACTGGTCGCGCAGCAGCTCGCGCGGCGTGAGCGGCTCGGGCGGGTCCCACGGGCCCACCGAGATCGTGTGCGGCACGCCGAGGACGTCCAGCACCTGGGCCGCGAGCACGCGGTGCCCGCGCTTGGAGAGGTGCATCCGGTCGCTCGACCACATCGCGGCGTCGCGGAACGCCTGCATCCGCCAGTAGTCGACGAGGACGGCGCCGCGCTCGCGGGCGATGCGGCGGACGGCGCTGTTGTAGACGCGGTTGCGCTTCACGAACATCCGCGGGGCGGGCAGCCCGGGGATGTCGAAGCCGGTGAAGAGCACGAGCGACGCGCCCGTCGTCGCCAGGGCGTCGACCAGGTGCTCGTAAGCGTCGATCAGCACGCGCATGTCGGTGCCGAGGTCGAGGATGTCGTTGCCGCCGGCGTAGAGGGTGACGAGGGTCGGCCGCAGTTCGAGCGCGGGCGTCAGCTGCTCCGCGGTGATCTGGGCGAGCCGCTTGCTGCGGATCGCGAGGTTGGCGTACTCCCAGCCGGGTTCGGCGCGGGCGAGCCGGTCGGCCACGCGGTCGGCCCAGCCGCGCACGCCGTTGGGCAGGAGCCGGTGCGGGTCGCCGACGCCCTCGGTGAAGGAGTCGCCGATCGCGACGTAGCGGCGCCGGCCGGCCTCCACCGCGCGCTCGTCCGTCCCCGACTGCTCCGCCATCCCCCGAAGGGTCGCCCGCCGGGGAGGCCGGGCGGTGACGCCGCGGTGGCGGGGAGGTGTCGGGCTGCTCCGAGCCGACGGCGAGGCCGCGCGGCTAGGGTGTTGCGGTGATCGACAGCAGACCCGAGGACGACCGGGACGACGACGCGCTCAGCTGGGCGGGCGAGGGCGGCGACCCCACCCTGGTGGCCGGTGACGGGACCGCGCGGCGGAAGGCGCCGCGGGCGGTCCGCTCGGCCCCGGCGGAGCGCGCGGCGCGCGAGGGCGACGTCGAGGAGCTGCCGGACGAGCTGCGCGAGGACGACGCGGACGAGGAGCCGGACGACGACGACGAGCGCGATCCCGCGGAGGCGGCGGCCGCCTCCTCGGTGCTGCTGGTGGCGATGGGTGTCGCGGCGGGTCTCTACCTCCTCTCCACGATCGGCTGGATGATCACCGCGACGCGGCAGAACGCCACGGTCGCCGCGACGTTCGCGGGCGACGCGCTCGGCGGCGGGCTCTACGGGCTCGGACTCTGGCTCGCGGTCGCGGGGCCGGCCGCCTGGTTCGCGGCCGTGCTGCTCGGCACGCGGAACGCCCGCACCCGGACCAGGGTGCTCTGGCTGATCGCCGGGCTGATCCTGCTGGCACCCCTGCCGTTCCTGAAGGGGGCGTGATGAGCGACACCGCATCGACCGACTCCACCTCGACCGAGAGCTCGGCGAAGGCGACCCTCGGCGGTGCGCGCCGCAGCGACCCGCGCCGGCGCCTCCTCCTCTCGGTGCTGATCGCCGCAGTCTTCGCGCTCTTCTTCGCCTGGGACGTCTGGGAGGGGATCGGCAACCTGGTCGGCCTGCGCACCTACGCCGCGACGCTCGGCACGGACCTGAACAGCACGGGCTGGACGGTGCTGCTGCTCGGGCTGGCGCTGCCGGTGGTCTGCTTCGTGCTGGCGCTGGTGCTCGGCCGTCGGCGCGGGCTCCTGGCGCGGACCGGGCTGCTCGTCGCGGCGCTCTGCCTCTCCGCGGCGCTGTCGCTCGACGTGCAGCTGATCCTCGGATTCGAGAGCCTCGTCTCGCTCTAGACGCGTCGTTCGCCACCGGGCGAGACCGGACGTCACACGGCCGGGGACGGCTGCGGCCCTCCGCTACAGTGGCGGGGGCTCCACCGGCCCTCGTGCTCGGTGCCCGCTCCGTCCCCTCCCCGAAGGAAGCGCCTCTCGTGACTAAGCCGGTCGTCCTGATCGCCGAAGAACTCTCGCCCGCCACCGTGGACGCCCTCGGTCCCGACTTCGAGATCCGCTCCGTGGACGGCACCGACCGCCCCGCGCTGCTCGAGGCGCTCGGCTCGGCCGACGCGATCCTGGTCCGCTCCGCGACGCAGGTCGACGCGGAGGCGATCGCCGCGGCCCCCTCGCTGAAGGTCGTCGCGCGCGCCGGCGTGGGTCTCGACAACGTCGACATCACCGCGGCGACCGCCGCAGGCGTCATGGTCGTGAACGCGCCGACCTCGAACATCATCTCGGCGGCCGAGCTCACCGTCGGCCACATCCTGAGCCTCGCCCGGCACATCCCGGCGGCGCACAGCGCGCTCGCGCAGGGTCTCTGGAAGCGCTCGAAGTACACCGGCGTCGAGCTCTACGAGAAGACCGTCGGCATCATCGGCCTGGGCCGCATCGGCGCGCTGATCACCGCGCGCCTGCAGGCCTTCGGCGTGAACGTCGTCGCCTACGACCCCTACGTCACCAGCGCCCGCGCGCAGCAGCTCGGCGTGACGCTCCTGCCGCTCGAGGAGCTCCTCGCGCAGAGCGACTTCATCACCATCCACATGCCGAAGACCCCGGAGACCACCGGGATGATCTCGGACGCGCAGCTCGCGCTGATGAAGCCGACCGCCTTCCTGGTGAACGTCGCCCGCGGTGGGCTGATCGACGAGGACGCGCTGCACCGCGCGCTCGTCGCGAAGACCATCGCCGGCGCCGGGCTCGACGTGTTCGTCAAGGAGCCGCCGACCGACTCGCCGCTGCTCGCCCTCGAGAACGTGGTCGTCACTCCGCACCTCGGCGCGTCGACCGACGAGGCGCAGGAGAAGGCGGGCGTCTCGGTCGCGAAGTCGGTGCGGCTCGCGCTCTCGGGCGAGCTCGTGCCGGACGCGGTGAACGTCGCCGGCGGCGTCATCGACCCATACGTCCGCCCGGGCATCCCGCTGGTGGAGAAGCTGGGCCAGGTCTTCTCCGGCCTCGCCGCCTCGCCGGTGACGTCGATCGACGTCGAGGTGCGCGGCGAGCTGGCCGGCTTCGACGTCAAGGTGCTCAAGCTCGCGGCGCTCAAGGGCGTCTTCAGCAACGTGGTGTCGGAGACGGTGTCGTACGTCAACGCGCCGGTGCTCGCGGAGCAGCGCGGCATCGAGGTGCGGCTGATCACGGACGCGGTCTCGGACGAGTACCGCAACGTGATCACGCTCCGCGGCGCCCTCTCGGACGGCTCGCAGATCTCGGTCTCGGGCACGCTGACCGGCACCAAGCAGGTCGAGAAGCTCGTCGCGATCAACGGCTACGACGTCGAGGTGCCGCTCGCGAAGCACCACGTGGTGATGAGCTACGTCGACCGCCCCGGGATCGTCGCGGTCTACGGCCGCGAGTTCGGCGAGGCCTCCGTCAACATCGCGGGCATGCAGATCGCGCGCACCGAGGCGGGCGGCAAGGCCCTCTCGGTGATCACGATCGACTCGCCGGCGCCGGACGGACTGCTGGAGAAGGTCCGCGTCGCGATCGACGCCGACCTGATGCAGGAGATCGACATCACGGAGTAGGTCCGGGCGCGGCGGAGGAGACGGCAGCATGGAGCGCAGATTCGCCCAGGTCGACGTGTTCGGCGCGGAGCCGTTCCTCGGCAACCCCGTGGCGGTGGTCGTCGACGGCGACGGCGTGTCCGACGCGTCGATGGCCGCGTTCGCGCGCTGGACGAACCTGTCGGAGACGACGTTCCTGCTGCCGCCGACGTCGCCCGAGGCCGACTACCGGCTGCGGATCCTCACGCCGCGGCGCGAGCTGCCCTTCGCCGGGCACCCGACGCTCGGCAGTGCGCACGCCTGGCTCGCGGCCGGGGGAGTGCCCCGCGACTCCGGAGTGCTGGTGCAGGAGTGCGCGGCCGGGCTCGTGCGGCTCCGGGTGTCGGACGGGGCGATCGCGTTCGCGGCGCCGCCGCGGCAGCGCACGGGGCCGGTGGACGAGCCGACGCTGGCGCGTGCGGCGGCGGCGCTGGGGCTCGCGCGCGAGGAGATCCTCGGGCACGAGTGGGCGGACAACGGGCCGGGCTGGCTGGCGCTGCGGCTGGAGTCGGCGGAGCGGGTGCTCGCGATCCGGCCGGAGTCGGCGCGGCTCGGCGGGCTCGCCGTCGGCGTGGTAGGACCGCATCCGGCGGGTGCGGAGTGCGCCTTCGAGGTGCGCGCGTTCATCCCGGATGCGGGGGTCGCCGAGGATCCGGTGACGGGGAGTCTCAACGCGGGGATCGCGCAGTGGCTGATCGGGGCCGGGCTGGCGCCCGAGCGGTACGTCGCGGCGCAGGGGACCGCGATGGGGCGCGCTGGACGCGTGCTCGTGGAGCGCGTGGGGGACGACGTGTGGATCGGCGGGGCGACGGCGACGCTGATCGAGGGGACCGTGCGGCTGTAGGGGGCGGGTCTCGATACGCCGGCCTGCGGCCGGCTACTCGACCAGCATGCCCACAGGCATGGCATGGCAGCGCGTGGCAGGCGCATCAGCCGCTGCTCCTTGCATGCTGATCGAGTAGCCCGCGGAGCGGGAGTATCGAGATCCGGCGTGCTGGCGGTGATGGGTCTCGATACGCCGGCCTGCGGCCGGCTACTCGACCAGCATGCTCCGCGGCCTGCGGCCGGCTGGTCGACCAGCATGCCCACGTCCTGTGGACGGCGGGTCGACCAGCAAAGAGGGCGGGCGGCCGCGACTGCGGACGCTCCTCAGACGGTCGCGGATGCGGCCGCTCCACCGGCGGCGGGGACGGCGCCGCTCCTCCGGGGTCAGCTCGGGAGGAGGCGGGCGATGACGGCGAGGACGTCGGCGGCCTCGCCGCGGGGGCTGTCGCCGGTGGGGAGCAGGGCGGAGTTGTAGTAGAGGCCGTCGCTCAGCAGGACGATGGCGCGGGCGACCAGGGGGTCGCCGACGGCCTCGGCGACGACGGCGTACCAGCTGTCGTGGATGCGGGCGAGGCCGGCGCTCGCGCGCTCGTCGTGGCCCTGGGCCACGCGCGAGACGGCGAGGATGGTGCGGTCGAAGGGGGTGTCCGCGGCGAACGAGGTGCGGATCAGGTACGGGACGACGCCCTCGTCGGACGTGCGGATCCGATCGATGTCCTCGGCGAGGCGGTCGTCGAGCCGTCCGACGAGTCCGTCGACGAGGGCGTCCTTCGAGGGGAAGTGATAGAGCAGCCCGCCCTTGGAGACTCCGGCGGCCTTCGCGACGGCGTCGAGGGTGGCCGAGCGCTCGCCCTGCTCGATCAGCAGGGCCTCGAACGCGTCGAGGACGCGGTCGCGGGCGGGGGCGGCGGGCATGGGCTCCATCCTAGGGACGGATCCCGGTTCCGCCCCTGGCTACTGTACCGGCTGGACGGTATACTCGGTGGCGATCACCCCGTTCGAGAGAGAGCATCACTGTGTCCGCCCGCACCGCACCTGTCACCACCGTCACGACCCCCGGCCCCGCCTCGCGCGCCGCCGTCGAGCCCGACGGTCCCCGCGTCGGGCGCCGCGCCTGGTTCGCGCTGGCCGTGCTGATGCTGCCGGTGCTGCTCGTCTCGGTCGACAACACCGTCCTCAACTTCGCGCTGCCGCTGATCGCGGAGGACCTCGGTCCCTCCGGCACCGAGCTGCTCTGGATCGTCGACGCCTACCCGCTCGTGCTCGCCGGACTGCTGGTGGCGATGGGCAGCCTTGGCGACCGGGTCGGCCGGCGAAAGCTCCTGCTGATCGGCGCGGTCGGCTTCGCGGTGGTCTCGGTCGCGGCGGCCTTCGCACCGACGGCCGGCGCGCTCATCGCCGCCCGCGCGGCGCTCGGTCTCTTCGGCGCGACGCTGATGCCGTCGACCCTCTCCCTCCTGCGCAGCCTCTTCCCGAACCGCGACCAGCGCCGGATGGCGATCGCGATCTGGGCGACCGGGTTCGCGGTCGGCTCGGCCGTCGGCCCGCTGGTCGGCGGCGTGCTGCTGGAGAACTTCCCCTGGGGCTCCGTGTTCCTGCTCGCGGTGCCGGTGCTGCTGCCGCTGGTGGTGCTCGCGCCGATCCTGGTGCCGGAGTCGCGCGACCCCAAGCCGGGCCCGGTCGACGTCGTCAGCATCGTGCTCTCGCTCGCGACGATGGCGCCGATCGTCTACGCGATCAAGTCGGCCGCCGAGCACGGGATCGACGCGGTCGCGGTGCTCTCGCTCGTCGTCGGCGTCGTGAGCGGCGTGCTCTTCGTGCGCCGGCAGCAGCGCCGCGAGGTGCCGATGCTCGATCTCTCGCTCTTCCGCCGCGGCTCGTTCAGCGCGGCCATCCTGGTCAACCTGCTCAGCGTCGTCGCGCTGGTCGGCGGGCTGTTCTTCGTCTCGCAGCACCTCCAGCTCGTGGTCGGCCTCTCGCCGCTCGAGGCGGGGCTCGTGCTGGTCCCGGGACTCGTCGTGATGATCGGCGCGGGGCTCGGCGTGGTGCCGATCGCCCGGCGGATCTCGCCGCGGATCGTCGTGCCGGCCGGACTCGTGATCTCGGCGGTGGGCTACGCGCTGCTCGCCATCGGCAGCGCGGCGCCCGGCGGCGCCTCCGCGCTGACCGTCGCGGTCTCGTTCGCCTTCCTCGGCCTCGGCATCGGCGCGGCCGAGACGGTCTCCAACGAGCTGGTGCTCGCGAACGCGCCCGCCGACAAGGCCGGGTCCGCCTCGGCGGTGTCGGAGACGGCGTACGAGCTGGGCGCGGTGCTCGGCACGGCGACGCTCGGCACGGTGCTGACGGCCGCCTACCGGAGCGGCGTAGTGCTGCCCGAGGGCCTCGACGCCGGCCAGGCGCAGCGCGCGGGGGAGACCCTGGGCGGGGCGGTCGCGGTCGCGGGCGAGATCCCTGCGGAGTCGGCGTCGAGCCTGCTCGCCTCGGCCGGAGCCGCGTTCGACGCGGGCGTCGGCTGGTCGGCCTGGATCGGCGTCGGACTGGTGCTGCTCGCCGGTGTGGTGGCGGCCTGGCGCCTGCGCCGGAGCTGACGCGGCGCGACCGGCGCGGGCGGCGGCCCGAGAGTACGCTGGGCTGGTCTCCTGCCCCGCACGCTCGAGTGCTCCGCACGCCCAGTGCTCTGGACGCGCAGCACTCCGGCCCGTGCCCCCCGCACGTCTGAGGACCGCCATGACCCGCACCGTGAAGCTCGCCGTCATCCCCGGAGACGGGATCGGACCGGAGGTGATCGCCGAGGCCGTGAAGGTCCTCGACGCCGTCACCGCCGACTCCGACCTGGTGATCGAGAAGACGTCGTTCTCGCTCGGCGCCGGCCGGTACCTCGAGACCGGCGACGTCCTCACCGACGAGGACCTCGCCTCGATCTCCGCGCACGACGCGATCCTGCTCGGCGCCGTCGGCGGCGTGCCCGGCGACCCGCGCCTCAAGGACGCGAACATCGAGCGCGGGCTGCTGCTGCGCCTGCGCTTCGCGCTCGACCATTACGTCAACCTCCGCCCGACCCGCCTCTACGCGGGCGTGCCGTCGCCGCTGTCGGCGCCGGGCGAGGTCGACTTCGTCGTCGTCCGCGAGGGCACCGAGGGGCCGTACGTCGGCAACGGCGGGTCGATCCGCCAGGGGACGCCGCACGAGATCGCCAACGAGGTCTCGGTGAACACGGCCTACGGCGTCGAGCGCGTCGTCCGGCACGCCTTCGAGCTGGCCCGCAAGCGCCGCTCGAAGCTGACGCTGGTGCACAAGACGAACGTGCTGGTCTTCGCGGGCTCGCTGTGGAAGCGACTCGTGGACGAGGTAGGGGCCACCTACGAGGACGTGGCCGTCGACTACCTCCACGTGGACGCGGCGACGATCTTCCTGGTGACCGATCCTGCTAGGTTCGACGTCATCGTCACCGACAACCTGTTCGGCGACATCCTGACCGATCTGGCCGGCGCGATCAGCGGCGGCATCGGACTCGCGGCCTCGGGCAACATCAACCCCGACGGCGCGTTCCCCAGCATGTTCGAGCCGGTCCACGGATCCGCGCCCGACATCGCCGGGAAGCAGCTCGCCGATCCGACCGCCGCGATCCTGTCGGTGGCGCTGCTGCTCGACCACCTGGGTCGCGGCGACGAGGCCGCCCGCGTGACGGCGGCCGTGACCGCCGACATCGAGTCGCGCGACGGCACCCTGCGCTCCACGGCCGCGATCGGCGACTCCGTCGTCTCGCGGCTCCGCTGACCCTCCTCTCCGGCCCCCGCCCCCGGGCCCCACGCCACTCCAGGAAGAACCCCTCATGACCGACACCCTCCCCGCGCAGGACCTCGCCTTCGAGGTGACCGCCAATCCCGCGCCCCGCTCCGACGAGGAGCGCGCCCGCATCCTCGCGAACCCCGGCTTCGGGGTCCACTTCACCGACCACATGGTCGACATCCGCTGGTCGCGCGCCGGCGGCTGGGACCAGGCGCGCGTCGAGCCGTACGGCCCGATCCAGCTCGACCCGGCCGCGGCCGTGCTGCACTACGCGCAGGAGATCTTCGAGGGGATGAAGGCCTACCGCCACGCGGACGGCTCGATCTGGACCTTCCGCCCGGAGGCGAACGCCGGCCGGCTGCAGCGCTCCGCCCGCCGGCTCGCACTGCCCGAGCTGCCGACCGAGCTGTTCGTCGAGTCGCTGCGTCAGCTGATCGCGGCGGACGGCGCCTGGGTGCCGTCCGAGCCGGAGACGAGCCTGTACCTGCGGCCGTTCATGTTCGCCAAGGAGGCGTTCCTCGGCGTGCGCGCGGCCGAGGAGGTCGGCTACTACGTGATCGCGAGCCCGGCCGGCGCCTACTTCTCCGGCGGCGTGGCCCCGGTGTCGATCTGGCTGTCGACGTCCTTCGCCCGCGCGGGCAAGGGCGGCACGGGAGCGGCGAAGACCGGCGGCAACTACGCCTCGTCGCTGCTGCCGCAGCAGGAGGCGTACCAGCACGGCTGCGCGCAGGTGCTCTTCCTCGACTCGCAGGAGTCGCGCTGGATCGAGGAGCTCGGCGGCATGAACGTGGTGCTGGTGAAGAAGGACGGCACGCTCGTCACGCCGGAGTCGGACTCGATCCTCGAGGGGATCACCCGCGACAGCGTGCTGCAGCTGGCCGAGGACCGCGGTCACCGCGTGGAACGCCGCCAGGTGTCGATCGACGAGTGGCGCGACGGGGTCGAGTCCGGCGACGTGGTGGAGGTGTTCGCCTGCGGGACCGCGGCGGTCATCACGCCGATCGCCGAGCTCAAGGGCGACGGCTTCTCGGTGGGCCACGAGGGCGCGCCGGCCGGCGCGCTGACGATGTCGCTGCGCGAGGAGCTGACCGACATCCAGTACGGACGTCGCGAGGACACGCACGGCTGGATGACGAGGTTGGACGCATGAAGATCGCACGATTCGCCACGCAGCGCTCCGGAGACAACGGGGGCGCGATCCACTTCGGGATCCTGGACGAGGACGACCTGGTCGTGCTCGCCGGCGACCCGATGTTCGCGGGCTTCGAGACCACGGGGGAGCGGATCCCGCTCGCCGAGGCGAAGCTGCTCGCGCCGGTGATCCCGCGCTCGAAGGTGATCGGGATCGGCAAGAACTACTCCGACCACGCGGCCGAGATGGGCGGCGACGCTCCGGCCGAGCCGCTGATGTTCCTGAAGCCGAACACCTCGGTGATCGGGCCGGACGAGGCGATCGTGCTGCCCGAGGACAGCCAGCAGGTGGAGTTCGAGGGCGAGCTCGCGGTCGTGATCGGGGCGATCGCGCGGAACGTGCGGGCGGAGGACTACGAGGACGTCGTCTTCGGCTACACGATCGCGAACGACGTCACGGCGCGCGACCTGCAGAAGTCGGACGGGCAGTGGGCCCGGGCGAAGGGCTACGACACGTTCTGCCCGATCGGGCCGGTCATCGAGACCGAGTTCGTCTGGAACGAGAGCGCGCTCGAGACGCGGGTGAACGGGCGGCGGCTGCAGTCCGGCAACACCGGCGACATGATCCACGGGGTGCCCGAGATCATCGCCTACGTCTCGCGGGTGTTCACGCTGCTGCCGGGCGACATCATCCTGACCGGGACGCCCGCCGGCGTCGGGCCGATCGCCAACGGCGACACGGTCGCGATCGACATCGAGGGCATCGGCACGCTCTTCAGCCCGGTGGTGTCCCGGGCCTGACCCGTCTCGCGAGATGCCACTTGTGCACGCCTTTCACGGCGTGTCGCGCGCACAAGTGGCATCTCGCGGTTCTTGGCGGGCTCGAGTCAGTCGGCGGAGGCGCGGTCGTCGGTGACGGGGCCGTCGGTGTCGTCCGGGAGGTCGGCGTCGCCGGAGACGGTGTCACCGGCGCTGTCGTCCTCCGTGACGGTGTCGGAGACGCCGCGGTCGATCGCGGTGCCGCCGGGAGCGGCGCCCGCGGCGCTCGCGTCGGTCGCGTCCTCACCGGGCAGCACGGTCTGGGCGCCGCCGGTGTTCGGGGTCAGGTCGGACTCCTGCTCGGGCAGGTCCTCGTTCACGTTCTCGGGCACGGGGGCTCCTCTCGTCGGTGGATCCATCGGAGCATGCGGGTGGTCGCGGGCGGCAGGGTCTTGACACGTTCCGGCGGTAGGTGGGTCTCGATACGCGCCTGCGGCGCTACTCGACCAGCATGGGGCGCTCCGGCGCTCCGGCGCTCTGCGACCGGCGCGGGGCGGGGCGGTGGCTTCACCGTGCTCCCCGGAGCTGTCAAGTGGAGACGCTCGGCGGGGGCGGAGTCGTAGCGTCGAAGCATGAGCTCGTCCCGCACGACCCGCAGTTCCGATACCACCGCCACGAAGAAGACCACTGCCACGACGACCGCCGCCGCTGAGAAGAGCCGCGCGAAGAAGACCACCGCGAAGAAGACCGCCACGAAGAAGATCACGCGCAGCAGCGTCGATCGGATCGCTCGCGAGGACTTCGGCTGGACGTCGCTGCTGCCGGGGCAGCGCGAGGCCATCGAGTCGGCCGCCGCGGGCCGGGACACGCTGCTCGTGCTCGCCACGGGCGGTGGCAAGTCCGCCGTGTACCAGATCGCCGGCGCCGAGCGCGGGGGCGTCGTGCTCGTCGTCTCGCCGCTCGTCGCGCTGCAGGCCGACCAGCTCGCCTCGATCGAGGCCGCGCCGGCTGCGCCGCCCGCCGTCGCCATCAACTCCGCGCAGGGCACCGCCGCCGTCGCGCGGGCCTGGGAGCGCATCGACGAGGGCGGCCCGCTGTACGTGCTGCTCGCTCCGGAGCAGCTGGCCAAGGAGGAGAACGTCGCCCGGCTCGCCGCGGCCGGCGTCTCGCTCCTGGTCGTCGACGAGGCGCACTGCGTCTCCTCCTGGGGCCACGACTTCCGCCCGGACTACCTGCGACTCAAGGACGTCCGCAGTGCGCTGGGCGACCCGCCGGTGCTCGCGATGACGGCCACCGCCTCCCGGCCGGTGCGCGAGGAGATCATCGACCGGCTCGGCATGACCGACCCCGAGGTGCAGGTGCACGGCGTCGACCGCCCCGAGATCCGCCTCGTGGTGCACCGCCACGAGAGCGAGAACGAGAAGCGCGCGGCCGTGGTCGAGGAGGCGCGCAGCTGGACGGCGCCGGGGCTCGTCTACGTCGCCACGCGCAAGGAGACCGAGACCTATGCGGCGGAGATCGCGGACTCGGGCCGGAGCGTCGCGGCGTACCACGCGGGGCTCAAGACGAGCGAGCGGCGCGCGGTGCACGAGCGCTGGCGCGACGGCGAGCTCGACGTGGTGATCGCCACCTCCGCCTTCGGGATGGGGATCGACCGCGCCGACGTGCGCTACGTGCTGCACGCGACGACGACCGAGTCGCTAGACGCCTACTACCAGGAGATCGGGCGCTCGGGGCGCGACGGCGAGCCCGCGACCGGTGCGCTGCACTACCGGCTCGAGGATCTGGGGCTGCGGCGCTTCTTCGCCAAGCGCCGGGTCGAGCCGGCCGCGCTGCGGGTGGTCTGGGCGGCCGTGTCCGACAGGCCGGGCGTCCAGGTCGAGGAGTTGGCGGAGGCGCTGGGCAAGTCGCCGCGCACCGTCGCGCGGCTGGTCAACGACCTCGCCGAGGCGGATCTGCTCGAGACCGAGGGCGGCCTGCGGGCCGTGAGCGACGCCAGCGGGGACGACGCGGTGCGCGCGGTGAAGGAGGAGCTCGCCTCGCGCGAGCGGATCGCCGAGTCGCGGCTGTCGATGATGCGGGCCTACGCGGAGACCTCGCAGTGCCGGCGGCGCGTGCTGCTGGACTACTTCGGCGTCGAGGGGCCGGAGTGGTGCGGCAACTGCGACGGCTGCGAGCGGCACGAGGCGCGCCAGGAGGCGGCCGACGAGGCGGCGTCCGCGGCTCCCTCCGAGGCGCCGTTGAGCGTCGACGAGGCCGTCGAGCACCGCGAGTGGGGTGCGGGGACCGTCATGAGCGTCGAGGACGACCGCGCGACGATCTTCTTCGAGTCCGAGGGCTACAAGGTGCTGTCGTTCGCGGCACTGGAGTCCGGTGTGCTGAAGGAGCGCGAGGAGGTCTCGGCCTGAGTGCGGGCGGGGCGGGGTCTCGATACGCCGTCCTGCGGACGGCTACTCGACCAGCATGGAAGGGCAGCCGCACTGGAGGTGCGACCTCTCATCGTGACGCGGGGCTGCTCGGCCAGCGTGGAGAGGGAGCCGCACCGCAGGTGCGGCCTCTACGTGCGAGATGCCACTTGTGAGCGGGCGACACGGCGTGTCGCGCTCACAAGTGGCATCTCGCGGAGGGGTCAGACGTTCGAGACGGCGGAGCTCACGTCGGTGGGCTTGTCGTAGTCGCCGGCCGGGATGGCGCGGAGGGCGTCGAGGACGTCGCTGTCGGCGCCCTCCTTCTCGGCGGTCTCGACGATCGTGTCCTTCGAGGCCGGGTAGTCGATCCCGGAGAGGTACTTCTGGACCTGGATCGGGTTGGGGGCATCCATCGTTCTGTCCTTTCGTCGTTCGGTCAGTGCTGGTGCTCTTCGGTGAAGAGCCGGTCGAAGGCGTCCACGCACCGGTCGGTGACCGTCGTGGGCGTCTCGAGGTGCACGGCGCCGCTGGGGACGAGCCCCGCGCCGCCGAAGCGCTCCATGACGCGCCACTGCGCGGCGACGTCCTCGCCGCTGTGCTCCGGGGGCAGCTGCTCCCAGAAGTCGAACCCGCCGCAGGCGACGAGCGCCTCGCGACGGTAGAGCACGCACGCGCCGAGCCAGGCGACGCGGTAGGCGCGCCAGGCGCCCTCCGGCACGTCGAGGCGGGCGGCGACGTGGGTGAGGTTCGCCGCGTTGTGCAGCGGCCAGCGCTGGAACTCCGGCGTGCCGCGCCGGATCCGCTCGGGCTGCACGCCGTCGTCCCAAGGCTCGAAGGCGGTCTGCTCGTGCGGCCGCTCGTCGCCGAGGTAGGACAGGCCCTGCACGGCCGAGCCGACGAAGCCGCAGCCGAGGCGCCCGAGTGCCTCGTGCAGCCGCGCCAGCGTGCCCGGCTCGAGCCAGACGTCGTCGTCGAGGTAGAGGACCGCCGGGGCGGTCGCGAGCGAGAGGAGGTAGTGCCGCTGCTCCGCGAGGCCGCGGCGGGGGAGGTGCCGGCGCACGAGCGGAGCGCGGCCCTGCGTGGCGAGGATCCGCAGCATCGAGACGACGGTCGGGTCCGTCTCCGTGACCGCGGTGTCCGACTGGTCGCTGACGACGACGCGGAACGGCGGATCGTCCTGCGCGGCGAGGCCCGCGAGGGTCGCCGCCAGCTCGGCCGAGCGGCCGGCCGTCGGGATCAGGACGTCGACGGCCGGGGCCTCCGGGGGCAGGTCGCGCCCCCAGAGACCCGACCAGCGCCGGCTGCTCACGGCGCCGACGACGAGCGGATGCGCTGGACCATCTCGGTCGTCGAGTGCTCGGAGACGTAGCCCACGGTGGTGACGGTGCCGCCGTAGGAGCGGACGACCACCGCCTCCGCGAGCATGTCGGGGGCGTAGTCGCCGCCCTTCACGTAGACGTCGGGCTGCACTCGCTCGAGCAGCGGGATCGGGGTGTCACCGCTGAAGAGCGTGACGTAGTCGACGCAGCCCAGCTCGGCGATGACGCCCGCGCGGTCGCCCTCGGGGTTGATCGGGCGGCCCTCGCCCTTCAGCCGGCGGACGGAGTCGTCGTCGTTCACGGCGACGACCAGCACGTCGCCGAGCTCGCGCGCCTGACGGAGGTAGGCGGTGTGACCGCGGTGCAGCACGTCGAAGCAGCCGTTGGTGAAGACGATGCGGCGGCCGCGGCGGGCCTCCTCGGCGAGCACCTCGACCAGTCCGTCCTCGCCGAGCACGACAGCGCCGGGCGCGGCGAGCGAGGCGAGCAGGTCGTCCGCGGTGCAGACGGAGGTGCCGGGGCGCTGCACGACGACGTCCGCGGCGGCCTGCGCCAGGTCGACGGCAGTCGCCAGCGAGCGGCCGGCGGCGAGGGCGAGGGTCGCGGTGGCGGCGAAGGTGTCGCCGGCGCCCGAGGCCTGCTTCTCCTCGGCGGGCTGCGCGAAGGTGCGGCTGACGGTTCCGTCGGCGTCGAGGGCGGTCGAGCCGTCGCGGTCGAGGGTGACCACGACGTGGCGGGCGCCGGAGCGCTCGCGGAGCCTCTGGGCCGCGGCGCGGACGGCGGCGGCGCGCTCGGTGCCGCGGCCGAGCGGGGCACCGAGGAGGCGCTCGGCCTCCTTCGCGTTCGGGGTGACCAGGTCGGGCGCCGCGAAGGCCCAGTCGGCGAGCTCGTGCGCGTCGATCACGAGGAGGCCGGGGCGCTGCGCGGCGAGCACGCGCTCGACGGCCTCGCGGAGGATCCCGGAGCCGTAGTCGCAGACCAGCACGGCATCGGCGCCGTCGGCCGCGCGGACGGCGGCCTCGGCGAGCTCGGCCAGCTCGGGGTCGGACGGGCGGTGCGGGCCGGAGTCGACGCGCAGCATGACGCTGTCACCGCCGACGACCCGGGTCTTGATCGTGGTCGCGGCGTCGCTGCGGACGATCGCGCCGGTGTCCAGGCCCGCGCGCTCGAGCGCGGCGAGGAGGCGGTCGCCCTCGGGGTCGCGTCCGGCGACGCCGACCGTGCGGACCACGGCGCCGAGCGCGCAGAGGTTCGCCGCGGTGTTGGCCGCGCCGCCCGCGACGTCGACGACGTCCTCGAGGCGCAGCACCGGGGCGGGGGCCTCGCGGGTCACCCGTTCCGCCTCGCCGAGCCACCAGGAGTCGAGGATGAGGTCGCCGACCACGGCGACGACCGGCGGCCGCTCGCGCACATGCGCGACCAGCGCGCTCGCCCGCTGGAGCGCGGAGCCCTCGAGGCTCATCGCCCGGCGCCGGGGAGGACGGGGAGGCCGAAGTGCACGACCGTGGTGGTGGTCATCTCGTCGAGCAGCTCCGGGCCGTAGCCGAAGCCCGAGCCGCTGGTGCCGCGGGGCTGGGCGCTGCCGCCGGGGGCGCCGCCGAAGACTCCGTTGATCTTGACCGTGCCGACCGGGAGGGTCGCCGCGGCGCGGTGCGCGTGCTCCATGTCGGCGGTGAGGACGGTGGCCGCGAGGCCGTAGGGACCGGCGGCGGCGCGGGTGAGCGCCTCGTCGAAGTCGTCGACGACGAGGACGGGGGCGACGGGGCCGAAGGTCTCCTCGGTCATCACCAGCATCTCGTCGGTGCAGTCGGCGAGGACGGTGGCCGGGTAGAAGGTGCCGTCACCAGGCTCGCCGCCGGTGAGGATGCGGGCGCCGTCGCGGACGGCGGAGGTGACGTGCTCGTGCACGGCGTCGCGCATCCGCGCGTCGACCAGGCGGGGGAGCGGGCCGTCGCGCCAGCGCTCGGCCTCGACGACCAGCGCGGCGGTGAAGGCCTCGGCGACGTCGCGGTGCACGTAGATCCGCTCGACGGAGGTGCAGATCTGGCCCGCGTTGGCGAAGGCGCCGAGGGCGGCCTGCTCGGCGGCCCAGACGGGGTCGACGTCGCGGTCGACGACGAGCGCGTCGTTGCCGCCGTTCTCGAGGATGGTGTGCGCGCCGGTGACGGCGGCGATCCGGGCGAGGGCGCGGCCGGTGGCGGTCGAGCCGACGTGCGCCAGGACGTCGACGCCGTCGGTGCGGGCCAGGGCGTCGCCCACGGCGCCGTCGCCCTCGACGAGGGTCAGCACGCCCTCGGGCAGGGCGTCGGCGAGCAGGCGCGTGAAGAGCGCGCCGGTGCCGGGGCTGCGCTCGCTCGGCTTGTGCACGACGACGTCACCGGAGACGATCGCGGCGCCGAGCATGCCTGCGGCGACGGCGACCGGGTCGTTCCAGGGGGTGAGCGCGAGGACCACACCGCGCGGGTGCGGCAGGGCGAGGTCGACGTTGAGGGCGCCGCCGCGAAGGCTCTTGCCGCGGTGCAGGGGGCCGAGCTCGGCGTACTGCAGCAGGGTGTCGACGCCGGCGCGGACGCCGCCGAGGGCGTCGCCCGCGGGCTTGCCGGTCTCCTCGGTGTTGAGGTCGGCGAGCTCCTGCTCGCGGGCGGCCACGCGGTGGGCGGCGGCGCGCAGCAGGGCGCCGCGCTCGGCGGGCGCGGTGGCGGCCCAGGCGGGGAAGGCGGCGCGGGCGCGGGAGACGGCGTCGGCGGCGAGGTCGGCGGTGGCGCCGGTCGTGCCGGCGGCGGGGGTCGCGGTGTCGATGGTCACGGTCACCTCTCGGTCGGAGGCGTCCGCAGGGGTCGCGGACGCGCGTGCAGACCTCCGGTACCCGCGCGGCGGCGGCTCAAACGGATACCGCCGCAGAACATCAGCTGAGAAGGCGACTCACCGCCGATGACCGTTGAGAGGCCGATTCAGCTGATGTTCTGCATCCGCGGCGGGGGTCAGGCGGCGCCGAGGCGGGTGACGGCGGAGGTGATCGCGGGGGTGGTCTCGCCGTCGGGCCAGCGGAGGGTGACGCCCTCACCGGGGACGACGCGGCCGATCGCCGCGGTCGTGCTGTGCGGCGTGCCCATGCGGGAGGCGCCGGGGCGGTCGGCGGTGAGCATCGCGAAGCCGGGGAAGCAGGAGAGCCAGTCGGCGAGTCCCGCGGCGGCGGGGCGGGGGATCGCGGCGACGTCGAGCTCGGCGCCCGCGCCGGACGCCTCGGCGCTCATGCCGACGGTGCCGACCAGCCCGGCCATGCTGACGTCCTTCGCGCCGTCGGGGGCGGCGGCGCCAACGCTCGCCGCGAGCGCCCGCAGCACCTCCGGTGAGCGGCCCGAGGTCGAGTCCCACTGCAGTCCGGCGTAGCCCGGGCGCCAGCCGCCGGCGAGGTCGGCGGTCAGGCTCAGCTCGTGGCCGATCGGGGCGCTGCCCGGGACCGGGCGCGCGGTGCGGCCGAGGCCGGTGACGGAGAGGGCGGCCGGGACGCCGAGCTGGGTGTGCCCGCCGAGCAGCGGGACGCCCCAGGCCTCGGCGCCGGCGCGCAGTCCGCGGAGGACGCGCGCGGCGAAGGAGGCGTCGCGCGCGGCGACCGCGTCGAGCAGGCCGACCGGATCGGCGCCCATGGCCGTGAGGTCGTTGACGTTGACGAGCACCGAGCACCAGCCCGCCCACTCCGGGTCGCGCTCGACCATCGAGGGGACGATCGCGTCGCAGACGGCGACGAGGTCGGAGCCGGGGACGGGGGCGCCGTCGTCGCCGCGGAAGCCCGGGCCGCCGAGCTGGCCGGCGAAGGCGTCGAGCAGCGGCCCGAGGGCGGCCTTGGCTCCGCGCGCGAGACGGTCGAACCGGTCGATGGGCCAGCGCATCCGCACATGGGGAGTCCCCGCGACCTCGACGGCGCCGAGCCGATCCCAGCCGAGCCGGCGGAAGAGAACCTCGTTCTGCGTCTGCACCGTCGCCTCGAAGCGGATCACGCCGCGCGCCTCGGCCTCGGCGCAGGCGGCGCGCACCAGTGCGGCGCCGATCCCGGCCCCGCCTCGGGCGCTGCGGCGGACGACCAATCGACTGCCGGTCCACCAGCCGAGGTCCTGCTCGAGCGCGGGCGCGATCCGCACCCCGCCGAGCACGCCGTCGGCCGAGCGGGCCACCAGCACGACGGTGCGCGGATCCTCGTCGAGTGCATCGCGGTCGTCGGCGTCGAAGAGGCCCTGCTCGCCGACGAAGACCTCACGGCGCACGGCGCGGTAGGCGGCCACCTCGGCCGGGTCGGCGACCACGACCACGAAGGCCTCGCGGGCGGCCGGTGCGACCGCGCGGACCCCCTCGAGGATCGAGAGCTCCATCAGGCGCCGGCGGTCTTCAGCACGCCGCAGGCGCCGCAGGCCGCGCAGCCCGCCTTCTGCCCGGAGGAGAGCATGCCGGCAGCGATCAGCAGCGCGGCGACCTGCTCGCTGACCTTCTCCAGCAGCGAGCCGGCCGGCGGCAGGACGTGGTCCACCTCCGTCGCCAGCGTGCCCTTGAGCGGCCGGAACGGCACCACGAACGGGTAGATCCCGCGCTCGATCAGCTCGCCGGCGCTGGCGACCAGCTCGTCTGGGTCCTCGCCGAGGCCGACGAGCAGGTAGGTCGAGACCTGGTTGCGGCCGAAGATCCGCACCGCCTCGTCCCAGGCCTCCCAGTACTTCGCGGTCGAGACGCGCGCCTTGCCGGGCGTCCAGCGGCGGCGGATGTCGTCGTCCATCGACTCGATGTGGATGCCGATGGAGAGGGCGCCGGCGTCCTTGAGCTCCTGCAGGGCGGCGAGGTCCTCCGGCGGCTCGCACTGCACCTGGATCGGCAGCCCGGGGACGGCCTGCAGCACCGCGCGGACGCAGCGGGCGAGGTGCCGGGCGCCGCGGTCGCGGCCCTTGGAGGTGCCGGTGGTCATCACCATCTGGCGGATGCCGTCGAGCCGGGCGGCCGCCTCGGCGACTTCGGCGAGCTGCGCGGGGGTCTTCACCGCGATGGTGGAGTCGTTGGCGAGCGAGGCCTCGATCGCGCAGAAGCGGCAGCGCTCGGCCTCGTCGTAGCGCATGCAGGTCTGCACGACGGTGGTGGCGAGGATGTTCCGGCCGTGCAGGCGGGCGATCTTCTCGTAGGAGACGCCGTCGGCGGTGCTCAGGTCGTAGAAGCGCGGGCGCTTCACCGGCTCGACGTCCAGGCCGATGTCGGCGCCGTCGAGCAGGAGGCGGCCGTTGGTGACGGCGTAGGGGCTCTTCGGGTTCACCGGGATGGCGGCGCCGAGCCCGCCGAGCATCACGTGCCCGTCGTCGCTCGGGCCGGCGCCGGCCTCGCGGTGCACGGGGGCGTCGACGCGGATGCCCTGGAGGGCGATGTCGACGCGGGTGCGCAGGGCGGAGGAGCCGGTGCGGCGGACGGGGGCGGAGCCGCAGGCGTCGGCGGCGCAGGAGGAGTCGGTGGAGTCGGAGGGTGCGGGATCGGCGGTGCGGAGGCGGGGCGTCTGCAGATCGGTCATGGTGCTCCTCGGAGTCTCGAGTCGAGCGGTGCGCGACGGCGGAGTCCGACGTCGTGAGCCTCCATTAGGTCAACGGGGTGTTTCGGAGCGATGACATCGGGAACGCGATCGTGTTACATCCGGCGGCGGCCCCGACGCCGGCCCGATGCCCGCCCGGCGTCACGCAGGCTTCTTCTGGCCGAAACCACTTCGAAACACGAGCGGCCTTGACTGGACGCAGTCGGGACGAACGCTCCCGACCCGGCCCCGTCGCTCCGCTCGTCCTCTGTCCCGCCCGAGCGGCGCCGGCCTCTGCATCACAGCACCGCCCGTTCCACCCGGCACTCCTGTCCCTGCACCACTCGCTCGCGCCCCGCCCGGCGCGCTCCTCACCGAACCCCGGAGGTTCTCATGACCGACGACCAGACCACCCCCGCCGACCACAGCACCGACGACCAGGCCGCGATCGAAGAGCAGATCAGCGCCAACATCGAGAAGTCGCGCTCCGAGATCGCGCACCCCTCGCTGCCCAAGGGCAGCAACCTCTACGGCTCCACCAAGGTGTTCCCCGACTACCAGGCCGAGCCCGGCCAGTCCTACTTCACCCTCGTGCACGGCATCGCGCACGAGTCCTCGGTCAGCTTCGTCGCGATCCTGCAGGCGACCCGCGCGGCCCGCAAGGGCTTCGAGTCGGCCGTCTACTTCTACGGCCCCGGCACGATCAACGCGATGGCGACCCGCGGCTTCCCGACCGTCGGCGACTCCGGCTTCCCGGGCGAGCAGAACATCAACGACGCCCTGAAGACCTTCATCGACGAGGGCAACCGCGTCTTCGTCTGCCGCTTCGGCATGGCCCTGCACGGCCTGCGCGAGGAGGACCTGATCGAGGGCACCATCCCCTGCCACCCGCTCGACGTCCAGGACGCCGTCATCCACTACGCCCGCAAGGGCGCCATCATCAACTCGACCTACAACCTCTAGGCGCCCGCCATGACCGTCGTCGGATCGGTCGCGGCGAACTTCACCCGCGACCTCGATGAGAACTACGCGCTCATCGCCGCGCTGGCCGAGGAGGCCCGCGAGAAGCGGGTCGAGTTCCTCGTCCTGCCCGAGGCCGCGATCGGCGGCTACCTCTCCTCGCTCGGCAATCACGGCGACACGGTCAAGACGACCACCCGCTCGATGCCCCCGGCGATCGCGCTGGACGGGCCGGAGCTGCGCCGAGTGCAGGAGATCGCCGGCGACCTGCTGGTCGCGATCGGCTTCTGCGAGCTCGACGCGGACGGCGAGACCCGCTACAACGCGGCCGCCCTGCTCGACGGCGGGCAGATCTACGGCAGCTACCGCAAGGTGCACCAGCCGCTCGGCGAGCACATGTCGTACTCGCCCGGGCCCGGCTACTCGGTCTTCGAGACCCCGGTCGGCCGGGTCGGGCTGCAGATCTGCTACGACAAGGCGTTCCCGGAGGCGGCCCGCTCGATGGCGCTGGACGGTGCGGAGATCATCGCCTCGCTCTCGGCCTGGCCGGCCGCGCGGACGGCGACGGCGGAGAACCTGCAGGAGGACCGCTGGACCTACCGCTTCAACCAGTTCGACATCGCCCGGGCCCTGGACAACCAGGTGTTCTGGCTGGCGTCGAACCAGTCGGGCACGTTCGGCTCGCTGCGCTACGTGGGCAACGCGAAGGTCGTCGATCCGGGCGGCAACATCCTCGCGACGACGCTGCTCGGCTCGGGCATGGCGGTCGCCGACATCGACGTGCGCGGCACCTTCGAGGCGATGCGCGGTGGGATGTTCCACCTCCGCGACCGCCGGCCGGACGCCTACGACATCGACCGCGTCTGGAGCGGAGGGCTGGTCCATGCCTGAGATGACCTTCCACGTCCGCTGGCCGGACGGCGTCGAGGAGCGCTGCTACTCGCCGAGCCTGGTGATGCACGACTACCTCGCCGAGGGCGAGAGCTACCCGATCGAGGACTTCGTCGGGCGCTCGACCGAGGCTCTGCGGCTGGCGAGCGAGCGGGTGCGCGCGAAGTTCGGCTTCGCCTGCACCTCCGCGCTGCAGCAGGAGTCGGAGATCCTCGCGGCCGCCGCGCGCTTCGACGGCGGCCGCGTGCGGGTGCTGGCGATGGATCCGCCGCTGCCTCCGTCGTCCGCTCCGTCGTCCGCTCCGTCGTCCGCGTCCGCGCAGGGGGCGCGCGCATGACCGCGCTCGAGAACGGCCGGCACCTCCCGGTCGCCGTGATCGGCGCCGGCCAGGCCGGGCTGTCGATCAGCCGCCTGCTCACCGACCAGGGCGTCGAGCACCTCGTGATCGAGCGCGACAGCATCGCGCACGACTGGATCGACCGCCGCTGGGACAACTTCACGCTGGTCACGCCGAACTGGCAGTGCCGGCTCCCGGGCTACCCCTACGACGGCGACGACCCCGACGGCTTCATGACCCGCGCCGAGGTGCACGCCTGGGTGCGGCGCTATGCGGAGTCGTTCGGCGCTCCCGTCGCCGAGGACACCGAGGTGCTCCGGTTGCGCGAGAGCGCGGACGGGGCCTTCGAGATCGTCACCTCGCGCGGCACGATCACCGCCGATCAGGTCGTCGTCGCCACCGGCGGCTACCACCGGCCGGTGCTGCCGGCGGTCGCGCACCGCATCCCCGACTCGATCGTGCAGCTGCACTCCGCCGACTACCGCTCGGCCGCGGCGCTGCCCGAGGGCGGCGTGCTCGTGGTCGGCTCCGGCCAGTCCGGCGCGCAGATCGCGGAGGACCTCTTCCTCGAGGGGCGCGACGTGCACCTGGCGCTGGGGACGGCCCCGCGGGTCGCCCGGTTCTACCGCGGGCGCGACTGCGTCGCCTGGCTCGCGGACATGGGCGTCTACGACGTGCCCGTGCACGCGCAGGTGGGCGGGCTCTCCAAGCGGGAGTCGACCAACCACTACGTCACCGGGCGCGGCGGCGGCCGCGACATCGACCTGCGGGCGTTCGCGCGCGACGGGATGACGCTCTACGGCCGGCTGCAGCAGGTCGACGGCGGGTCGCTCCGATTCGCCCCGACGGCGGAGGCGTCGCTCGACTACGCGGACTCGGTCGCGGAGTCGATCAAGAACGACATCGACGCCTACATCGAGCGCTCGGGGGTCTCGGCGCCGACCGAGGCCCGGTACGCGCCGGTCTGGCGGCCGGAACACGAGATCGAGGAGCTGGATCTGGCGGCCGCCGGGATCACGAGCATCGTCTGGGCGGTCGGCTTCCGCTCCGACTACTCCTGGATGCAGATCGGCGTCTTCGACGGCGCCGGGCACCCCACCCACCGGCGCGGCGCGACCGCCGTGCCCGGGCTGCACTTCCTCGGGCTGCCGTGGCTGAACACCTGGGGCTCCGGGCGCTTCGAGGCGATCGCGCGCGACGCGGAGCACGTGGCGGAGCAGCTGCTCGGCGGCGCGCGGATGGACCGGCTCGAGGGCGCCGCGGTACGGTGACGGCCACGCGCTCGGCCCGAGCGCACCGCTCTGCCGCGCGGGGCGGAGGAGGGCGGAGGCTCTCCGTCCGCCCCGGCGCACCGTCCGCCTGCAGAGGGCGGGAGAGAAGGACCATGTCGACGATCACGATGGCCGCGGTCGCGGCGCACTTCGGCCGCGACATCGAGCGCACCCTCGTCAAGCTGCCCGGCATGATCGCGAGCGCTCAGGAGCGCGGGATCGACCTGCTGGTGCTGCCGGACGCGACCCTCGGCGGCTACCTCCTCGACATGCACCACCCCGGCCCCGACGACCTGCCGCAGGCCGTCGAGGTCGACGGGCCGGAGGTGGCGGCCGTCGCGGCGATGGCGGGCGACACCACGGTGTGCTTCGGCATCGCGGAGCGCGCGCTGGAGGGCGGCGAGGTGCGGCGCTACAACTCGGCGGTCTGCGTGCAGGGCGGTGAGGTGATCGGGACGCACCGCAAGGTGCACCTGCCGCTGGGCGAGTCCGAGGCCTACGCCGCGGGCGACTCCTTCCGCTCGTTCGACTCGGCCGTGGGGCGGATCGGGATGATGATCGACTTCGACAAGACCTTCCCGGAGTCGGCCCGCTCGCTCGCCCTCGACGGGGCCGAGATCCTCTGCTGCCTCAGCGCCTGGCCCGCGAGCGTCACCGACCGCTCCGATCGGATCCGCAACGACCGCCAGGCGCACCTGTTCGACCTCTACGACTGCGCGCGCGCCGCGGAGAACCAGGTCTACCTGGTCTCCTCGAACCAGACCGGGGTGCTCGGCGGGCTGCGCTTCCTCGGGCAGGCGAAGGTCGTGGACCCGGCCGGCGAGATCCTCGCGAAGACCTGGGCGAAGGGCGGGCTGGCGGTCGCGACCGACGACGTCTCGGCCTCCGTCGCCCGGGCCCGCCGCAGCATGGACCACCTGCGCGACCGCGCCGAGCACGCGTACCACCGCGCGGCTCCCACCGTCTGAACCCGGGGCCGCCCGTCCGACCGGTGCCGCCCGCGGGCGCCGCCCCGCCTGAAGGAGACCCCGTGCGGATCGCGCAGCTGACCTACTCCACGAAGCCCCGCGGCGGCGTGGTGCACACGCTCGCGCTGTCGGAGGCGCTGGCCCGGCGCGGGCACGAGGTGACCGTCTGGACGCTCGGCCGCGGCGGCGACTCCGCCTTCTTCCGCGCGGTCGACCCGGCGGTGGCGGTGCGCGTGGTGCCGTTCGCGGCGCGCGACGGGGAGGACGTCGGCGACCGGATCGTCCGCTCGCTCGACGCGCTCGCGGTGGCGCTCGGCGACGACGGCGAGGAGTGGGACGTCGTGCACGCGCAGGACTGCATCTCGGCGAACGCCGCGCTCGACGCCGGATTCGCGGGGGCCGGCGGGCTGCTCCGCACGGTGCACCACCTGGACGCCTTCACGACGCCCGCCCTGATCGCCTGCCACGAGCGCGCGATCACCGGGCCGGCCGGGCTGCTCGCGGTGTCGCGGGCTGTCGCGGACGAGGTGGCGGCGGGCTGGGGGCGGACGCCCGCGGTGATCCCGAACGGCGTCGACGCCGCGCGGTTCGCCGCCGCGGCCGGCGGTGCCGCGGCGGGGGCGTGGCGGGCCGAGCTCGGCCGCTACGTGCTCGCGCTCGGCGGCATCGAGCCGCGGAAGGGCAGCATCGACCTGCTGGAGGCGTTCGCGGGGCTGGCTCCGGGGACCGCGCTCGTCTTCGGCGGCGGGGAGACGCTGTTCGACTACCGGGGCTACCGCGAGGAGTTCGAGCGCCGGGCGGCGGAGCTGGGCGTGACGCCGGTCGTGCTCGGCACGGTGCCGGAGGAGCGGCTCGCGGCGCTCGTCGCCGGTGCGGCGGTGCTCGGCTTCGTCTCGACCAAGGAGGGCTTCGGGCTGGCGGCGATGGAGGCGCTCGCCGCGGGGGTGCCGGTCGTCGCGCGCGATCTGCCGGTGCTGCGCGAGGTGTTCGGGGAGACCGTGGCGTACGGGAGCGACGTGGCGGGGATCCGGGGTGCGCTCGCCGCGGCGCTCGCGGGGGCGGCGCCGAGGCCCGGGCCCGGGCGGGAGCTCGCGTTCTCGCACTCGTGGGACGACGTCGCGGCGAGTCACGAGGCGCTGTACCTCTCTCACGTCGGCGGCAGCTGATGCGCCGGTCGTTCTCGCGCTGCTTCTCGGCGCTGGCCGAGCAGGACCCCGAGCGCGTCGTGGTCGTCGCGGACGACGCGACCCTCACCGCGGGAGCCCTGGACCGGGCCTCGAACCGGCTCGCGCGCGCCTACGCGGCGCGGGGCGTCACTCCGGACTCGCTCGTCGCCGTCTCGCTGCCGAACAGTGCCGAGCTGGTGCTGGCCTGCGCCGCGATCTGGAAGGCGGGCGCGACGCCGCAGCCGCTGTCGCGCGGGCTGTCGGCGCGGGAGCTCGCCGAGGTCGGCGCGCTCGGGCGGCCGTCGCTGAGCATCGGCGTGGAGCTGGAGGGCGTGCCCTTCGTGCCCGCGGGCTTCGCGCCCGACCCCTCGCTGCCGGACGACGAGCTGCCGGATCTCTGGGCGTCCTCGTGGAAGGCGCCCGCCTCCTCCGGCAGCACCGGGCGGCCGAAGATCGTGCTCGCGGCGGCGCCTGCGCTGATGGATCCGACGCAGCCGGTCGCGGCGTTCCTGCCGCGAGAGGGGGTGCAGCTGGTGGCCGGGCCGCTCCTGCACTCCGCGACCTTCACCTACGCCTTCCGCGGGCTGCTGACCGGGCAGCGGCTGGTGATCCTGCCGCGCTTCGACGAGGCGCGGGTGCTCGCGGCGATCGCGGAGCACCGGGTGACCTGGGCGCTGCTGGTGCCGACGATGATCCACCGGCTGCTGCGGACGCCCGCGCACCGGGACGCGGACGTGTCGTCGCTGGAGACGGTGCTGCACCTGGGCTCGCCGTGCCCGCCCGCGGACAAGCGCGCACTGATCGACTGGATCGGTGCCGAGCGGGTCGTCGAGGTCTACGCCGGCAGCGAGTCGAACGGGCTGACGATGATCCGCGGCGACGAGTGGCTCGAGCGGCCGGGGAGCGTCGGCCGGCCGATCGGCGGGACGGAGCTGCGGGTGCTGCGGTCGGACGGGTCGGAGTGCGGGCCCGGCGAGGCCGGGCTCGTGCAGATGCGCCGCGGGGACGCGACCTACCGCTATCTCGGCGGGGAGTCGAAGCGGACCGACGACGGCTGGGACACCCTCGGCGACCTGGGCTCCGTCGATGCGGACGGCTACCTCACGGTGCTGGACCGGGAGGACGACCTGATCCTGCGCGGCGGGGTGAACGTCTACCCGGCGGAGATCGAGCGGGTGCTGGAGGAGCACCCGGCGGTGCGCGGGGCGGTCGCCTTCGGCGTCCCGGACGCCGAGCTCGGCCAGGCGATCGAGGCGGTCGTCGACATCGCGGACGCCGCCGTGACGGACGAGGAGCTGCTCGCCTTCGCGCGCGAGCACCTCGGCTCCCGGGCACCGCGGGCTCTGCGACTCCAGCGCTCACCGCTGCGCGACGACGCGGGCAAGATCCGCCGCGGGGCTCTCGCCGGCGACTGAGCAGCCGCGCAGGCGGGCCTGCGCGGGCCCGCCGCCCGCAGGTCGCCGCACAACATCAGCTGAGAGGGGGGTCCCTCCCTCCACAGCGGAGGCCCTCCCATCTCAGCTGATGTTGTGCGGGGCTCGACGGCCGCCTCCGGTTTCGGATCGCCTCCGACGGGGAAGAGGAGGAGTGCCCCTTCCCCGGAGTCGCCGCGCGCGACTCCGCCCCACCGAGAGGAACGACCGTGGTCGCCATCGCCCCGCTCCGAGACCGCTTCGACGGAGTCGAGAGGATCGCCGTGCTGCGCGGCGGCGGACTGGGCGACCTGCTGTTCGCGCTGCCCGCCGTGGACGCGCTCGCCGCCGCCTACCCGGGCGCCGAGATCGTGCTGCTCGGCACTCCGGCGCACCGCGTGCTGCTGCAGGGCGTGGAGTCGCCGGTGAGCGACGTCGAGATCCTGCCGGTGGCGCAGGGCGTCCGCGACGGCGAGGGTGAGGACCCGCGGGTCGTCGAGGACTTCACCGAGCGGATGCGCGCGCGCCGCTTCGACCTCGCGGTGCAGCTGCACGGCGGCGGCCGCTTCTCCAACCCGTTCCTGCAGCGCCTCGGCGCACGGCACACCGTCGGCTCGCGCACCGACGACGCGGCCGAGTTGGAGCGCACGATCCCCTACGTCTACTACCAGCACGAGATGCTGCGGGCGCTCGAGATCGTCGGGTTGGCGGGGGCCCCTGCGGTGCGCCTCGAGGCGTCGCTGCAGGTCGACCCGGAGCGCCGCGACCGCCTCGCCGCCGCCCTGCCCGCCGGCGGGCCGCTGGTGCTGATCCACCCGGGCGCGACCGACGTCCGGCGCCGCTGGAGCTCCGCGAACTTCGCAGAGGTGGCCCGCGCGCTGCTGGCCGACGGGGCGCGCGTGCTCGTCGTGGGCGACGCCTCCGACGCGCCCGCCGCGGACGCGATCGTCGCGGGCGCTCCGGGCGCGGTGTCCTGGGCGGACCGGGTCGAGCTCCCAGATCTCGGTCCGCTGCTCTCGCTCGCCGACCTCGTCCTCGGCAACGACAGCGGACCGCGGCACCTCGCGGCGGCGGTCGGTGCGCCCACGGTCGGCGTCTTCTGGGTCGGCAATGCCATCAACGCCCAGCCCCTCGGCCGCCAGCGCCACCGCGTGCAGCTGAGCTGGACCACCCGCTGCCCGATCTGCGGCATCGACGTCACCCAGGTCGGCTGGACCGCCCCGCGCTGCGAGCACGAGCTGTCCTTCGTCGACGACGTCCCCGTCGCCCGGGTCCTCGAGGACGTCCGCGGCGTCCTCGCCTCCACCCGCTGACGTCGCCCGGGCCCTGCCCCCCACCACGAGATGCCACTTATGAGCGGCGACACCGGCGTGTCGCGCTCATAAGTGGCATCTCGCGGGAGGGGTCGGACGCGGGGGAGCGTCAGACGTCCTGGGCGTCAGCGGCTCACGGCCAGGAGGGCTCCTCCTCGTGGGTGATGACGAGCTCGCGGACCTCGCAGCCGCGGGGCTGGCCGAGGACGAACATCACGGCGTTGGCGACGTTCTCCGGGTCGTTGAGGAGCGCGTCGGGGCCCGGCTTGTACTGGGCGTCGCGGTCGTCGAAGAAGCGGGTCTTCATGCCGGAGGGGATCAGCGTGGTGACGCCGATCTCGCCCTTGGTCTCGGCCGCGAGGGCGCGGGTGAAGCCGAGCACGCCGAACTTCGACGCGCAGTAGGCGGTGGCGTCCGAGACGGCCTTGATCGCGAGCGAGGACGCGACGGTGACGACGCGGCCGTGGGTCTCGGTGAGGAACGGCAGCGCGGCGCGGACGACGGCGGCGGTGCCGAGCAGGTTGACCGAGATCACGCGCTCCCACTCCTCCGGCTCGACGTCGACGAGGCGGCCGCAGCGGTCGATGCCGGCCGCGGTGACGACGGCGTCGAGGCCGCCGTGCTCGCGGGCGATCTCGACGACGGCCTTCTCGGCCTCGCGGGTCCTGGCGACGTCCACCTGGTAGGCGGCGACGCCCTCCTGCACGTTCGACACGTCGCGGTCGAGGACGATCGGCGTGCCGCCCGCGGCCGTGACGGCGGCGGCGACGGCGGCTCCGAGTCCGGAGGCGCCTCCGGTGATCAGGACGCGGCCGATGGGGGTGGGGGTGGTGGTCATGGGTGTCCCTTCCAGGATCGTCAGCGCCGACGGGGTCGGCGCAGCGGGGCGGTGGTCGGCCGGAGCCGACGCGGTCAGCCGACGCGCGCGAGCGCGGCGGCGAGATGGGTGGTCGAGCGGCCCGCGTGGTACGGCACCGTCAGGACGCGGCCGCCCCACTCGGCGACCGTCGCGGTCTCGGGCAGCGATTCGGCGGAGTAGTCGCCGCCCTTCACCCAGACGTCCGGGCGGATGCGGCGCAGCGCCTCGTCGGGGGTGTCCTCGCCGAAGACGAGCACCGCGTCGACGCACTCGAGCGCGAGCAGCAGGTCGACCCGGTCGTCCTCGGGGATGATCGGCCGGGCCGGTCCCTTGAGCCGGCGGACGGAGTCGTCGGAGTTGAGGCAGACGATCAGGCAGTCGCCGAGCGCCCGGGCGGCCGAGAGCGTGCGGGCGTGGCCGGCGTGCAGCAGGTCGAAGCAGCCGCCGGTGGCGACCACGGTGCCGCCGGCGCCGCGGACGGCCTCGGCGACGCGCAGCGCGTCCACTCCGGACGCCCCGTGCAGGGCGGCGGTGTCGGCCGGAGCGCCGAGGGAGGAGACTCCGCCCGCGAGCAGGTAGGCCCCGGCCGCGGCGACGGCCGCGCCGACCGCCTCGGAGGGGGTGGCCCCGCCGGCCAGCGCGACGGCGGCGGAGGCGGCGAAGCGGTCGCCCGCCCCGCAGGGATCGGTCGGCGGCACGGCGGCGGCGGGGTGCACCACCGGCACGCCGGCGCCGCGCGAGCGGACCAGAGCGCCGCCGGAGCCCATCGTCACCGCGACCGCGCCGCAGCCCCAGCGCTCGAGCAGCGTCGTCGCGGCGGTCTCGGCGAGGGTGACGCCGCGGCCCGAGGCCCCGGAGAAGCCGGTCGCCTCGCCCAGGTTCGGCGTCGCGAGAGTCGTCCCGGCGACCGGCTCGGTCCCGCGCGGATGCGGATCCCAGACCAGCGGCACGGTGAGCGCGTCGAGGGCCGCGCGGAGCGAGGCGTCCTCGGTGAGCCGGCGGCCGTAGTCCGCGACGACGACCGCGTCGACCTCGCCGAGCGCGGCGAGCATCTCCTCGGTCACGGTCGGCACCGGCGGGCGCTCGCAGCCGCGGTCGAAGCGGACGACCGCCTGACCGGAGGCGGCGACGCGCGTCTTCACGGGCGTCGGCGCGCCGGAGGGCCCGGCGACCACTCGGACACCGTCGAGGGCGGCGAGCAGCTCGGCCGCATCGGGATCGGCGGCATCGGCCAGCGCCGTCACCAGCACGACCTCGTGGCCGTCGCGCACCAGCATCCGCGCCACCAGCCCGGCGCCGCCGGCGCGCACCCCGCGGGTCGACACGTCGACCACGGGCACCGGCGCGTCGGGGCTCAGCCGCTCGGCCGGCCCGGAGAGGTCGACGTCGAGCATCACGTCGCCGACCACGGCGATCCGCAGGCGGCTCACGCGGCCGCCCCCGTCCGCACGCGGATCCGGTGCTCGAACGCCCGGCAGAGCGCGTGCACCAGCACGAGCTGCGCCTCCTGCACGTTCGAGCCGTGGCCCTCGAGCGCGATCGACTCGTCGCAGGCCTCGGTCAGCGGGTTCGGTCCGTCGCCGGTGAGCGCCCAGGTGCGGGCGCCCGCCGCGCGGGCCGCCTCGGCCGCGTGCAGCAGGTTGGCGCTGCGGCCGCTGGTCGAGAGCAGCACGACGATGTCGCCGCTGCGGGCGTGCGCGGTGACCTGGCGGGCGAAGACGTGGTCGAAGCCGTAGTCGTTGCCGATCGCGGTGAGGCTCGAGGTCTCGGAGTGCAGCGAGATCGCGGAGAAGGGGATGCGGTCGCCGTCGAAGCGGCCGACCAGCTCCGCGGTGAGGTGCTGCGCCTCCGCGGCCGAGCCGCCGTTGCCGGCCGCGAGCAGCCGGGCGCCGGTGTGCAGGCGGTCGGCCAGCTCGACGCCCCAGGCGACGATCCGGTCGGAGTGCCGCTCCAGCTGCGCGACGACGTCGAGCGCGCGGGCGACGTGGTCGTCGACGAGGCGCCGGGCGGCGTCCGTCGGGGAGCCGGACGGCGTGTCCGTCGGGGTGTCCAGAACGGTGTCGATGCTCATCTGCGCGGGGCCGCCTTCCGGGGGGTGGAGGAGAGGGAGGTGCGAGCGGTGCCGCTCATGGCGGCATCGCCGTCGCCGAGTCCGGCGAGGGTGGTCAGGTAGGCGCGCTCGGTGTCCGCGGCGACGCGGTCCCAGGAGTAGCGCGACTCGACGCGGGCGCGGCCGGCGGCTCCGTAGGCGCGGGCGCGCTCGGGGTCGGCGATCAGCGCGGCGAGGGCCTCGGCGAGGGCGGCGGGGTCGCGCGGCGGCACGTGCACGCCGGTGACGTCCTCGACGACCGTGTCGATCAGCCCGCCGACGGAGGAGGCGACCACCGGCACGCCGCAAGCCATCGCCTCCAGCGGAGTGATGCCGAACGGCTCGTACCAGGGCGCGCAGATCACGATGTCGGCGGAGCGGAGCATCGCCGGCATCTCGGTCTGCGAGAGCTGGCCGGCGAAGACGACGCGGTCGGCGACTCCGAGGCCCTCGGCGACGCCGTGCAGGCGCTGGTACTCCGGGTCGGCGATCAGCGCGTCGCCCGAGCCGGAGCCGCCGACGACGACCAGCTCGGCGTCGCAGCCGTCGCCGACCAGGCGGGCGAGCGCCTCGATCGCGTGGCCCATGCCCTTGCGGGGCACGAGGCGGCCGATGCTCATCAGGCGTACCCGCCCGGTGCGCTCGGCGACCGGCCCCCCGGGCGTGAAGCGCTCGAGGTCCACGCCGCAGGGCACCACCGAGATGCTCGAGGTGGGCACGCCGAGGCCCTTCAGCTCGAAGGCCTCGTCGGAGCAGGTGGCGACGACGCCGTCCGCCCGCTGGCCGACGCCGGGCTCGAGCCAGGCGCGCTCCTCGGGGCTGGTGTCGAGCGCGCCCTGCTGGCGGCGCTTCACCACGCCGAGCGCGTGGAAGGTGTGGAAGACGGGCACGCGGCGCCCGGTGGCGCGCTCCACCCGCTCGGAGGCGTCGAGCGCGGCGACCCCGGACATCCAGAAGTGGCTGTGCACCAGGTCGGGGCGGGAGTCGAGCCAGTCGTTCGCGAGGTCGACCGCGAAGTCGCCCATGAACGGCAGCAGCTCGTCCTTGGAGACCTTGGCGGCCGGGCCCGCGTCGATGTGCACGACCTCGACGCCGGAGGTGAAGGGCACCCGGCGGGGGAGCGACGCGTCGTCGCGCCGGGTGTAGACGGTGACGCGGTGGCCGCGGCGTGCGAGCGCGTCGGCGAGCGCCGCGACGTGCACGTTCTGGCCGCCGGCGTCCACGCCGCCGAGCGTCGCCAGCGGGCTGGCGTGCTCGGAGACCATCGCGATCGAGAGGGGACGGGGGGTGCTCATCGGGTGCTCCCTTCGCGGGTTCCGGCGGTGGAGAGGGTGCGCGGGGCGGCGGCGAGGTCGCCGAGCAGCTCGTCCCAGTCGCGGTGGAAGCGGCCGAGGCTGTAGCGCGCCAGCGCGGCCTCGCGGGCGACCGCACCGGCGACGGCGGCCCGCTCCGGGTCCTCCATCAGCGCACGGGCGGCTGCCGCCAGCGCGTCGAGGTCGTTCGAGACCGCCCCGGCCTCGGGCGGCACGGCGCGGCCGGCCTCCGTGGTCTCCAGCGCGACGACCGGCATGCCCAGGTGCATCGCCTCGAGCAGCGCGAGGCCGAGCGAGGTCCAGCGGAACGGGTGCAGGTAGACCCGGCGGCGGGCCAGCTCCGCGTGCATCGCGCCGGTCTTCACGTCGCCGAGCACGTCGAGGCGGTCGGCGGGCAGCCCGGGCGTCCCGACGAGGCCCTCGGTCTTCATCCCGAAGACGTCGAGCGGCGCGACCGCGGCGAAGCGCGGCAGGAGGTCGGTGCCGGTCACCCGCTGCCGGCGCACCGGCTCGTTGATGACGACGCCGAAGCGCGCGAGCTCGCCGGTGTAGAGGGGGCTGGGGTCGTTGATCCCGTGCTCGATCACCGTGGTGCGCGTCGATCCGGTGTCCCACATCAGCGCGTTGAAGTGCGTCACGTGCACGAGGAGGAGGTCGTCGCGGTCGGCGAGCGGGTGGCGGTTGTCGGGCACGTCGCCGCGGGGCGTGTTGTGCTCGACGTAGACCGCCGGGATCTCGCGGCCGAGCCGGCGGCCGAGCAGGCGCTCCGCCTCGGCGAGCTCGTCGGGGCGCTGGAGGAGGACGACGTCGACGTCGGCGTCGCGCAGCTCCTCCGGTGCGATCTCGATCGTGTTCGGCCAGTCGCGGCCGCCGGTGCCGAGGCCCCAGCCGTCGCGGGCGGGGGTGGTGGGCAGCAGGTACTCGTGGTCGCCGCGGACGAACGCGTCCGCCCAGCCGCCGTGCACGTGCCAGAGCAGGATCCTCATGCGAGCGCCTCCGAGGGTGTCGTGGTGGATGTCGTCGAGTCGCGGCGCGGGAGCGCGCGGAGACGGTGGGAGGCGGCGACCGCCTCCTCGGCGCTCACCCCCGCGAGGCAGGGGTGGCCGGGGACCGGGCAGACACGGGCGCGCGAGCCGGCGCAGGCGGCCTGCTGGTCGCCGAGCAGCTCGACCGGGACGCCGTAGGGCGCCCAGCGGATCGCCGGAACGACGGGCGCGAACAGACTGACCACCGGGGTGCCGACGGCCGCCGCGAGGTGTGCCGGCCCGGTGTTGCCGCTGATGACGACCTCGGCGCGGGCGAGCACCTCGGCCGCACCGGCGAAGTCGGTCGCGCCGCCGAGGTCGATGCCGCGGCTGCCCGCGACCTGCGCGGTGAGCGCGCGCTCGCCGGGGCCGCCGGTGACGGCGACCGCGAGTCCGGAGTCGGCGAGCAGCTCGACCGCGCGCGCCGCGTTCTCGGCCGGCCAGGCACGGGCGGGCACGGCGGCTCCCGGGTGCACGACGACGTACGGTCCGACACCCTCGAGCGCGGCGGGTAGGACGCCGCCGCGGTCGACCCGCAGGAGCCCGTCGTCGCCCTCCGGCAGCGCGAAGCCCGCGGCCGCCGCAATGGCGAGGGCGCGCTCCGGCTCCGGCTGGTCCTCCTCGAGCGTCTCGCCGGGCACCAGCCGAACATCGAGCAGCGCACCGGCGAAGTCGACCGAGGCCCCGGAGATCCGCGCGACGCCGGACAGGCGCAGCAGCAGCGCCAGCGGCAGCGGTGACTGGTGGAAGGAGGTGAGGATCACGGCCTCGTCCGGAGCGAACTCCTCGACGATCGACCGCAGCTCCGCCACGAGGGCGGCGTCGACCGCCTTCGAGGCGTCGCCGATCCACGGGCAGGACCAGGTGCGCACCTGCGTCGGCCCCGGCAGCAGTGCCGCAGCGGGCGCGCCCTGCGGCCCGGCGAGCAGCAGCACCTCGGCGTCGGCGGCGATCGCCCGCACAGCGGGCCCGCAGAGCAGCACGTCGCCCGCGCTGTCGAGGCGCGCCACCAGCACGCGGCGGGTCACTCGGCGTCCTCGTCCGGCTGCATCGCCAGCAGCAGCTCGACGGCCTCGAGGAGCGTCGCCGCGCGCAGCGGAGCGGCGGCCACCTCCTCGGCCCGGGTGATCGGGGTGGGCACGAGCACGCCGCGGGCCCCCGCGGCCGCCGCCGCGCCGATGTCGGCGCCGATGTCGCCGATCACTGCGAGGGTGTCGGCGGGCAGCCCGAGGGTCTGCGCGGCGTCGAGCACCATGCCCGGCGCGGGCTTGCGGCAGGCGCAGCCGTCCTCCGGGCCGTGCGGGCAGAGCATCCAGGCGTCGAAGCCGCCGAACAGCTCGTCGACGCGGCGGTTCACGGCGTCGGCCTGCGCGCGGTCGATGATGCCGCGGGCGATGCCGGACTGGTTCGTGACGACGCCGAGCTTCAGTCCCGCCTCGCGGGCCCGCTCGACCGCGTCCAGCGCGGTGGGCATCGGCTCGACCCGCGCCGGGTCGCCGTTGTAGGGCACGTCGACCACGAGCGTCGCGTCGCGGTCGAAGAGGATTCCGCGCAGCCGCGCAGCGCGCGGGGCGGGGGCGTCCTCCGCGGTGCGGTGCGCGGAGCCCGGCTGGATCGAGTCGTTCACCTCTCCCTCGTACCCCCCTCCTCCGGGTTCCAAACGCGGGGGAGGAGAAGTGGTCCGCTCGGGCGCGTCGGAGCCGCGGGGCCGCCCGGGCGAGATCCGCGCGTCTGAGGTCGCCGGAGCGGGGTACGGGACCTCCGACAGGAAGGAGGCGCCGTGCGCGCTCTCACCGACCCGGACGGAACCCCGGAGATCCTCGCCCTGCGAGCCCTCAAGCTCGGCGACATCCTCGTGGCCGTCCCCGCCCTCAAGGCGCTGCGCCGCGGCTTCCCCGAGCATCGGCTGATCCTCGCGACCACGCCCTGGCTGGAGCCGATCGTCGACCTGATCGACGGCCTCGACGCCCTCGTGCCGACTCTGCGCGGGCTGGATGATCCGCTGCCGGTCGCGCCCGGTCGCATCGAGCTGGCCGTCAACCTGCACGGCAACGGCCCGGAGTCCCGCGACGCCCTGATCGCGCTCGAGCCCGAGCGCCGCCTCGAGTTCCGCGTGCCCGCCCTCGACCCCGACGCGAGCCACGACGACCCGCGCCCGCTCTGGCTCGACGGCGAGCTGGAGCGCGCGCGCTGGGCCCGCCTCGTCAACTCGATCGGCCTCGACGCCGACCCCGAGGACGTCGGCATCGCCGTCCCGGCCGTGCCTGCGCCCGTCGACGGCGCGGCGATCGTGCACATCGGCGCGTTCTACGGCTCGCGCGAGTGGCCGGAGGAGCGCTTCGCCGCGGTCGCGCAGTCGCTGGCCGCCGAGGGGCACCGCGTCGTCTACACCGGGGGCGCGAACGAGGCCGACCGCGCCCGCCGCGTCGCCGAGCTGGCCGGAACGGGCGAGGTGCTCGCCGGCGCGATCGATCTCAGCGGATTCGCCGCCGTCGTCGCCGCGGCCGAGGTGCTCGTCACGGTGGACACCGGTGCCGCGCACCTCGCCTCCGCCTACGGCATCCCGTCGGTCGTGATCTTCGGACCGGCGCCGCCCGAGGCCTGGGGTCCGCCGGCGAGCGGACCGCACATCGTGCTGACCGTCGCGTCGCTGCGCCGCGGCGACGTCTTCTCCTCCGAGCCCGACCCGGCGCTGCTCGCGGTACAGACCGAGCACGTCCTCGACGCGCTCGCCACCCTGCCCTCGCGCGCCGACGCGCACCTCAGGCGGTCCGCAGCCGCGCCGCAGGGTGGACGGGCGTGACGGTCGCGACCCCGTTCCGGGGCGCCTTCGGCTGATGACCGCGCGAGGGGGCGCCGAGGCGGTCGGCGAGCTGCGCGAGGATCCGGCGCTGCAGCCGCGAGACCTGCATCTGCGTGGTGCCGAGCGCGTCGGCGATCTGCTGCTGCGTCATCTCCTCGACGAAGCGCATCCGGAGCAGCTCGCGCTGGCCGTTCTCGAGCTCGGCGAGCGCCCGGGCCAGGCCGTGCCGGCGGTCGATCGCCGCGAGGTCCTCGTCCTCCCCGCCGATCGTCTCGGCCAGCCGGACGCCGGTCTCGCCGACGGTCTCGTCGAGGGAGAGCGGATGCCCGGCCGCGCGCGCGTCGGCGACCTCGGCCGGCTCGACGCCGAGCCGCGCGGCGATCTCCCGATCACTCGGGTGGCGGCCGAGCTCCTGCGCGAGCTCGTCGGCGACGACGGCCGAGCGGCGGTGCAGCTCCTGCACGCCGCGGGGCGGGCGGATCATCCAGCCGAGGTCGCGCAGGTGGCGCTTGAGCTCGCCGGTGATGGTGGGCACCGCGAAGGCGGCGAAGCTGTCGCCGCGCTCCGGCGTGAAGCGGCGGGCGGCCTTGACCAGCCCCACGTAGGCGACCTGGCGGAGATCCGCGCGGTCGCCGCCGGCGCGGGACACCCGGTTCGCCATCGCCTCGGCCAGCCCGAGGTGGTCGAGCACGATCCGCTCGCGGATCCGGGCGCCCTCGGCGTCGTCGGCGGTCGCCGCCGCCTGGAAGAGCGAGAGGGTGCGCGCGTCCTTCTCCTCGCGCGGCGAGGCGGGCTCGCTCGGCGAGTCGATCGCAGGGGCGAGCGCTGAGAGGGCGGTGTCGAGAACGACCGTGCTCATCGGGACCCCTTTCCGGGCATGCTGGCGCGTCCGGGGCGGCGGGATGCGACGCGCTCGTCGTCGAGCGGCCCCGGGGGAGAAGCAGTAGCCACAGGCCACCACTGCTCCTCCCGTTCGAGAAGTCCGTTGACTCGGAGCACTGCTTCGCGCTAAGAGCTCCGGCCGCCCCGCACCCCGCCGCTGCGACCTCCGGCTCGCGATTACTCCTCCGGCTCGCCGAATCCCCTGATTCCCGCGTGCCGGAGCAGTTTCCGAGTGTCGAACGTCCACCCGCCCCGCCTCCGGCTCGCAATCCCGCCTCCGGCTCGCGGAATCGCGCGTTTCCCGCGTGCCGGAGCTGTTCCGGCGTGCCGAGCGTCCGCCCGCGCCACCTCCGGCTCGCGATCCCTCCTCCGGCTCGCCGAAACACCCACTTGCCGCGTGCCGGAGCAGTTCCGGCGTGCCGAACGTCCACCTGCGCCACCTCCGGCTCGCGATTCCACCCTCGGCGCGCCGAATCCCCGGATTCCCGCGTGCCGAACGGGATTCCACGAGCCGGACGTCCACCCGAGCAGGCCCCCTGTCCAGTCCGGGCGCCGATCCCCGCCCCGCCGCTAGAATCGCCCCGTATGTCTGAGCTCACCCCGCCCTCCGATCGCGCCCACGACGCGCACCCGTTCACGACCGCGACCGGGAGCGACGTCCGCGTCCGCTTCTGCCCGTCCCCGACCGGGACGCCGCACGTCGGCCTCATCCGCACCGCCCTGTTCAACTGGGCCTACGCGCGGCACACCGGAGGCACCTTCGTCTTCCGGATCGAGGACACCGACGCGGCCCGCGACAGCGAGGAGAGCTACGAGCAGCTCATCGACGCGCTCCGCTGGCTGAAGCTCGACTGGGACGAGGGCGTCGGAGTCGGCGGCCCGCACGGCCCGTACCGGCAGTCCGAGCGCAGCGACGTCTACACCGACGTCATCCAGCGCCTGCTCGCCTCCGGCCACCTCTACGAGAGCTACTCGAACGCGGAGGAGATCGACGCGCGCAACGAGGCGGCCGGCCGCGCCAAGCAGCACGGCTACGACAACTTCGACCGCGACCTCACCGAGGAGCAGCGCGCCGCCTTCCGCGCCGAGGGCCGGAGCCCGGCGCTGCGCCTGCGCGTCCCGGACGCCGACCTCTCCTTCGACGACCTCGTCCGCGGCGAGATCACCTTCCCGGCCGGCTCCTTCAGCGACTTCGTCGTCGTCCGCCCCAACGGCCAGCCGCTCTACACGCTGGTGAACCCGGTCGACGACGCGCTGATGCAGATCACGCACGTCCTCCGCGGCGAGGACATCCTGCCCTCGACCGCGCGCCAGATCGCGCTGTACCACGCGCTGATCGACATCGGACTGACCACGTTCGTCCCGCGCTTCGGCCACCTGCCCTACGTGATGGGCGAGGGCAACAAGAAGCTCTCCAAGCGCGACCCCTCCGCCAACCTCTTCCACCACCGCGACCGCGGCTTCATCCCCGAGGGCCTGGTCAACTACCTCGCCCTGCTCGGCTGGTCGCTCACCCACGACCGCGACGTCTTCTCGATCGACGAGATGATCGCCGCCTTCGACGTCGCCGACGTGAACCCCAACCCGGCCCGCTTCGACCTCAAGAAGGCCGAGTCGATCAACGGCGACCACATCCGCCTGCTCGCGGTCGACGACTTCACCGAGCGGACGATCCCCTACCTGATCGCCGCCGGCGTCCTCGAGACCGAGCCGACCGCCGACCAGCGCGCCGTCCTCGACGCCGCCGCCCCGCTCGTCCAGGAGCGCATCGGCCTGCTCGGCGAGGCGCCCGGCATGCTCGGCTTCCTCTTCACCACCGCCGACGCCCTCTCCTACGACGAGGACGCGCTGAAGGGCCTGCCCGCGAACGCCGGCGAGGTCCTCGCCGCGTCGATCGGCGCCCTCGAGCTCGTGCCCGAGGGGGAGTGGCTGACCGCCTCGATCCAGGAGGCGCTCGCCGGCGCGCTGATCGAGGGCCTGGGCCTCAAGCCCCGCATCGCCTACGGGCCGCTGCGCACCGCGATCTCGGGCCGCCGCGTCTCGCCGCCGCTGTTCGAGTCGATGGAGATCCTCGGCAAGTCCGAGTCGATCGCCCGCCTCGCCCGCCTCGCCGACACCCGGAGCTGATCGTGGCGGAGGTGCAGGGCGGCCACTACGACGTCGTCATCATCGGCGCCGGTCCCGCGGGGCTCTCGGCGGGGCTGAACCTCGTCCGCGCGCGCCGCAGCGTGCTGCTGCTCGACAGCAACCGGCCGCGCAACGCGGCGACCCTGCACTCGCACGGCTTCCTCACCCGCGACGGCGTCTCGCCGCTCGAGCTGCGCCGCCTCGGCCGCGCCGAGCTCGAGCAGTACGACGAGGCCGAGGTGCACAACGCGATGGTCACCGCCGTCGAGCGCTCCGGCGGCGAGTTCGTCGTCACCGCGAAGGGCGTCCGCGGCTCGGCCGACCGCTCGGTGCTGGCGACCGCGGTCGTCGTCGCGGGCGGCCTCTCCGAGCGCCTCCCGACGCTGCCCAGCCTCCGCGCCTACTACGGCACCGCCGTGCACAGCTGCATGGAGTGCGACGGCTATGAGAAGGCCGGCGAGCCGCTGGCCCTGATCGGCGAGACCGCCGACCTCGCCGAGCGCGCCATGCTCCTCTCCCAGTGGTCGACCGACCTGATCGTCTTCACCAACAGCGTCGGCGTCGTCAGCGACACCGACGAGTCGCTCCTGAACTCGATCGGCATCCGCATCGAGCGCCGCCCCGTCGCGGACCTGGTGGGGGAGCGGGCCGTGATGACCGGCGTCGCCCTCGCCGACGGCGATGTGATCCCGCGCACCGGCGCCTTCGTCCGCCCGGTCTGGGTGCCCGTCCTCGACTACCTCGACCCGGCCGGCCCCGAGGTCGACCCCGAGGGCTTCCTCCGCGTCGACGCCGGCGGCCGCACTTCCGTCCCCGGCCTCTACGCCGCCGGCGAGGTCACCGCCCCCGGACCGCAGCAGCTGATCGTCGCCGCGGGCTCCGGCGCGCAGGTCGCCTCGGCGATCAACCGCGACCTCGTCCGCGCCCGCCTCGGCGAGGCCGCGCCCGAGTCGGAGGCCCTCGCCGTGCACGATCGCGGAGCCGATTTGAGCGGCGTGCGTCCGTAGGGTACTGTCGTCTCTCGGCGCCGAGTTCCACTCCGGCCGCCGCCTGGTCCCGGCCTCACCGCCGGATGACCATTGGGGTATGGTGTAATTGGCAACACGACTGATTCTGGTTCAGTTGTTCTTGGTTCGAGTCCAGGTACCCCAGCACTGATGTCTTCGCGAGAGTCGAAGCATCGCCCGGCGTTCGTCGCCGCTGGCATTCCTCTCGCTGCGATTCCGCCCGTGCGTCCGCTCTTCGCGATCGCGCCGATCCGCCTCGTCGCGCGGCGACCCGAGCGCGGTCCTGCTCTCCGCCCGGAACCTCCGCGCGTCCCGCTCGAACCAGCACGCATCCGCCGTCCGGCCGACGCCCGGGAACCCCGTCCATGCCACGATGAACCTGTACATCGCTCAGAAACCCGCCCCGCGCGGGTTCCGAGAAGGGGGTCCCTCGTCCATGAATTCTGATCTGCTCTGGGTCGTCGGCGCCGGCATCGTCGTCGGTGTCGTGCTGCTGCTCGCCATCATCGGCTTCTTCATCTTCCGCGCCTGGTACCAGGTCCCGCAGGCCGATGAGGCGATCGTGATCGTCGGAAAGAAGCAGAAGGGCGACGACGGCCTGACCTCGAACATGACCGTCATCACCGGCGGCGGCGCGTTCGTCAACAAGCTGACCCAGCGCTCCGACCGCATCTCGCTGCGGTCGCGGCAGATCAAGATGGAGCCGGTCGCGCAGACCAAGAACGGCGTCACGATCCACCTCGCGGGCGTCGCCCTCGTCAAGATCGGCTCCACGCCCGACCAGGTGCGCGCCGCCGCCGAGCGCTTCGCCTCGCAGGACCAGTCGATCGACGTCTTCACGACCGAGCAGCTCGAGGGCGCGCTGCGCGGCGTCGTGGCGAAGCTCAGCGTCGAGGAGGTCATGCAGGACCGCCAGAAGCTCGGCGACGAGATCGCCGAGGGCATCAAGGGCGACCTGCTCGCCCAGGGACTCGTCCTCGACTCCTTCGCCATCCAGGGCGTCACCGACCGCAACGGCTACATCGAGGCGCTCGGCGCGCAGGAGATCGAGCGCGTCCGCCGCGAGGCCGACGTCGCCCGGATCAACGCGGCCCGCGAGGTCAAGGCCCGTCAGCTCGCCACCGACGAGGCGAACCTGATCGAGCAGACCGCCTTCGACAAGAACACCGCCGCCTCGAAGTCCGAGGTCGGCCGCGCCAACGCCGAGGCGGAGCAGGCCGAGAACCTGGCCCGCGCCGAGCGCGAGCAGGCCGTCCTCGTCCAGCGCGCCGAGAACCGGCAGGCCGAGCTCGACGCCGACGTCAAGCGCGTGGCCGACGCCGAGAAGTACCGGCGCCAGACCGAGGCCGACGCCGACGCCTACGGCCGAGCGAAGAAGGCCGAGACCGACCGCCAGGTCGCGCAGCAGGTGTCCGACGCCGAGGCCTACGCCGTCCAGCGCCAGGCGGAGGCCCGTCAGGCGTCCGCCGCGGCCGAGGCGGCGGCGGTCAGCGCCCGCGCCGAGGCGGAGGCCCACGCTCTGCGCGCCAAGGCCGGCGCCGAGGCCGAGGCCCTGCGCGCGAACGCCTCCGCCGAGGCGGAGGCCATCCGCACCAAGGGTGAGGCGAGCGCGGCCGCGATCCAGGCCGAGGCGGAGGCGCTCCGCGAGAACCAGGAGGCGATCCTGGGCCGCGAGCTCATCGGCCAGCTGCCGTCCCTGATGGCGGAGTTCGCGAAGGGCTACCAGAACGTCGGCACCATCACCCTGATCGGAGGCGACACCGCGGCCACGCACATCGCCCGCGAGCAGGCGGCGAGCCTGTCGGCCACGTTCGACAGCGTCAAGTCCGCGACCGGCGTCGACCTCGGAGCCATCCTCCAGGGCCAGGCCTTCGGCCGGGGCGTGGCCTCGACCTCGGCCGCCGAGCCCGCCCCGTCGGCCGATCCCACCGCCGTCCCCTCGACGAGCTGACGTCCCCGGGCCGCCCGCCCTCGACGCAGGCGGCCCGACGTCCTGTCGGCGGGTGCGGCCCCGCCCGCTCTACCGCCGCATCGATCCGTCACCGACGGCTGCCTCGACGGCTCCCACACGACCCTCCGTGCCGGATCGACGCGCCCCCTCGTGCGCCGAGCACGCGGAGGCCGATCCGTCCACTCCCGGTGCGCTCCGCAGCTGCGACGTACGCTGGCCCGATGAGGCGGGGTCGGGGGCGCGCGGCGGGCGCCGCGGCCCTCGCCCTGACGGCGGTACTCCTGCTGACGGGCTGCAGCGGCGACTCCTTCCGCGCCGACTTCACACGCACCTTCGGCAGCGACGACGCGGTCGCCGACGTCGAGCTCGCGACGGTCGAGGACATGCCGTTCACCGGCGGAGTCAGCGCCGAGGTCGTCGCCCGCGAGGACCTCTCCGACGCCGACCTGACGTCCCTCGCCGACCGGTTGGCCGCCTTCGCCGCGAAGCGCCCGACGGGCGACGTGCGGATCCTCCTCGACGCCGACGACCTCACCCTGCCCGTGTCCGGCGACGAGGACCTCACGTCCGGCCGGATCGCCGCCGCGCTCGCGCTGCGCGAGGACCCGCGAGTCGAGTCCCTCGCCCTCGCCGCCGACGACAGCGAGGACCGCGCGAGCGGCCTGAGCCTCTTCCTCTCGGAGCAGGCGACCGCCGACGACGCCTTCGCGCTCGCCCGCGACGCCCCCGCGCTCCTCCCCGACGCCCCGCCCCTGCACGTGAGCGTCCAGAGCGCCGACCGCTCGCTGCTCGTCACCGGCACTCCGGGCCCCTGGCTCGACGACGCCCAGCGCCTCTGGACCGCGATCTCGGCCGCCGTCCCCACCGCGGGCTTCCGCGCCGCCCCCGACCACCTCGCCGTGACCCTGACGAGCGACGCCGACCGCGCCGCGGCGACACTCGCCGCCGCCGCCGTCCCCAGCGGCGCGACCGCCGTCACGTTCTCCGGCCCCTGACCGCCGAGGACGCCACTCCGTTCGCTGCCCATCACGCAGCGCACGCCAGAGTGACGCTCACCGGGCCGACCACGGTCAAAACAGTCCTGATTTCGGTACTCTTTTGGCAGAGGAGGGCGAGATGGGATATCGCAGAGACCTGTGGGAGTTGGCCGCCGCGCGGAGCGGCGTGGTGACCATCGCGGAGGCGGGGGATGCCGGCGTTCCGGCCGTCGAGGTCCGGAAGCTCGCTGCTCGTGGGGCGCTCCGGGCGCACGGCCAGGGTGTGTACACGCACCGCGACGTGCCGACGACCCGGGTCACCCAGCCGGCGATCGCCGTCGCGCTCGCGGGGGAGGGTGCGTTCCTGCATCGGGAGTCCGTGCTCGATCTGCTGACACTCGGGCAGTTCAATCCGCCGAAGGTGCGCGTGGGCACCCGCCGCCGGGTTCGGCGGGCTCTGCCGGACTGGCTCGATCTGCAGAACCGGACCGACCTCTCCGACCACGAGCTCACCCGCTACGAGGGTGTCCCGGCGACGACCGTTCGGCGAGCGCTGGAGGACATGGAGCACCGGATGCCGCCCGACCGCTGGTCCGCCCTGGTCGAGGAGGCCGGACGGCGCGGGCTGGTCGACGACCAGGAGATCGGGCCATGGAAGGCAGCGGCGCGATGACGGTGGTGCCGCCGCTGAACCTGACACGCCTGAAGGAGGCTGATGCTCGCGCATCAAGACTCTCGCGCGCAGCTCATTCAGAAGTCGTTCTGAACTACGATCGAGAGATGGCGACCACCCCGATCCCGACGTTCCAGTCCTCCGAGCTGAGCCGGAACGCGCGCGCCGTCTTCGCCGCGGCGGAGGAGCAGCCGGTCGACGTCACGCGTCGCGACGGGGACGACCTCGTGCTTATGTCCAAGCGCGAGGCGGACTCGCGCGAGCAGCTGCTGCAGCTGGCTGCTCAGCTCATCGCGGTGTCGACCGACGACCGGGGGACGCTCGGCGACCGGATGGCGCAGGTCTTCCCCTGGATGCTCGCGCTGTCCGGCTCGGACCGGGAGCAGTGCGCGAAGGATCTGCTGTCGACGGCGCGCGCGTCCTTCGCCACCGGTCACGCGCACCTGGCCGCGGCCGAGCTGGTCTCCTGGCGGGAGTCGGCCACGGCGATCGCCGACGGACTCGCGATCATGCCGGTCGACTGGCTCGAGACCGGCATCGTCGTCGAGCGTCCGTAGCCGTGGCGAGGGACAGCCGCGTCGAGCGGCCTCTCAAGAAGTCGGAGTACGAGATCCGCTTCGCCACGCTGCAGGCGCAGAAGGGCTGGACCGACCTCTGCGCCACCAGCCGGAACGCCCTGGCGGAGGCGTGGGACTTCCTGACGAGAACGCCGACAGAGACGACCCCGTCGAACTACCGGTTGCGGGGCGAGCTCGGCACCGTGACGAAGGGTGCTGACGTCCACGAGCGCTGGCAGCACAAGCCGACGCGGCAGGGCGACGCGCGCCTCCGGTTCTTCGTGGTGGGCCGGACGGTGTTCCTCGAGCAGGTGCACACCCGGCACCCGAACGCAACGAAGTGAGTCACTCCTCCGCGGCGCCGAGCTCCTTGCGCATCTGGATCGACGTCGGCTCGTAGCCGAGCGACTCGTACAGTCCCCGCGCCGTCGCGTTGAAGCCGAAGACGTTGAGCGCGAGCGCCCGGTAGCCGCGCGAGCGGGCGTGCTCCTCCGCCAGCAGCATCGCCGCGCGGCCGAACCCGCGGCCGCGCTCGGACGGGTCGACCTCGACGTCCCAGATGTAGGCGACGCCCTCGAGCTCCTGCGGGTGGGGGCCGACCCAGAGCACGCCGACCGGGCGCCCCTCGTCGAGGATCCGCAGCAGGTCGTGGCCCGGTGCGAGCACTCCGCCCGGGAACAGCCGCTCGTCGTTCGCGTCCGCGTTCCGCAGCGCCGCCGTCTCGTCGTCGCCCGCGCGGATCCGGTCCGCGACGTAGGACGCACGCTGGACGGACATCCACTCGGCGAGTTCGGCGAGCGGGAACGGCGCGAGGGAGGCGGACATGCCCCACGGTCCCACACCTGCGCTGACCTCATCAGCCGGCGCGGAGATCACCTCTGCAGACGTCCGCTCCGCGTCGTCGGAGGCTGCTCGCCGGATGGTTCAGAGACGTCGTCGACCCAGTCATTGCGTATTACGATAATCCGCATGACCGATGAGGAGACGATCGCCGGCCGACCGGTGACGGAGGAGCAGATCGCAGCCTGGGCCGCCGAGGCGGAACGCGGGTACGACGTCGATGCGCTCAAGGCGAGAGGACGGGGACGCCCGGGACGGGGCGCGCAGCCCTCGCAGGTCGTCGCGGTACGGCTGACGATCGAGGAGCTCGCCGCGCTCGACGAGCGTGCCGCGAGAGAGCACAAGACCCGCTCCGAGGTCGTCCGGGAGGCGCTCGCCTCCGCCGCGGCGTGAGAGTCCACGCCTCTGCTCTGAGGCACGGCATCTCCGAGGAGGACGCCGTTCACGCGGCGGCTCTGGCGCTCTGGGTCGAGGACCTGGACGAGGACTCACCGGCACGTCAGCTCCGCCTCGGCTTCGACACACACGGTCGCCTCCTCGAGACGGTCGTCCTGGTCTTCGACAGCGGGAACGAACTCGTCATCCACGCCATGAAGGCCCGCCCGGGAATGATCGACCTCCTGCCCTGACCGGCACCCGCTGGATGTTCTGCGCCACCCCTGCGGAAGTCCGTGCCGTCGAGAGCATCCTGCCGCCGGACACCGCTCAGGAGCGGTCGGAGCTCTCCGCCGCCTCGACCTGCTCCGCGTGCTTCTTCTTGCCGAAGCGCGTCGCCAGGAACAGCAGCGTCCCGACGACCACGTAGCCCGCGGTCCCGAGCCAGACCACGCCGGTCTGCTGCGTCAGCAGCACGACGCTCGCGATGATCGCGAGGATCGGGACGACCCGCGGCACCGAGAAGTGCGGGTGGTCGACGCGGTCCTTCTTCAGCACCAGCACCGAGATGTTCGCCGAGATGAAGACCAGGAGCAGCAGGAGCACGGTCGTCTCGGCCAGCGTGCCGACGTCGCCGATCAGGCTGAGCAGCATGGTCACGCCGCCGACGACGACGATCGAGACCCAGGGGGTGCGGCGGTTCGGCAGCACGCGGCCGAAGGCGCTGGGCAGCAGACCGGAGGACGCCAGTCCGAACCCGACCCGGCTCGCCATCACCATGAACAGCAGCGCGCCGTTCGCGATCGCGATGAGCGCGATCAGGCCGAAGAGCCACGGCGGCACCGCCACTCCGCTGGCCGCGACCACGTCGAGCAGCGGGCCGGTCGACTCCGCGAGTTCCTCGTTCGGCAGCACGATCACGGCGCCGAGGGCGATCAGCAGGTAGACCACGGCGGCGGTGATCAGCGCGCCGAACAGCGCGCGCGGGTAGACCTTCGAGGGATTGCGCACCTCCTCGGCCATGTTCGCCGCGGCCTCGAAGCCGAGGAAGGAGAAGAAGGCGACGATGGAGGCGGCGAACGCGCCCTGCAGCGGCGCGACCTCCGGGTTGAACTCCAGGACGCGGCCGGCGTCGCCGTTGCCGCCGCCGAAGAAGATCGCGGCGCAGACGATCACGATCACGAGTCCGCTGACCTCGATCACCGAGGCGACCAGGTTCGCGGTCAGCGACTCCTTCACCCCGCGCAGGTTGATCAGCGTGAGCACGGCGATGAAGACGATCGCGGTCGGCACGGGCGGCACGTCGAGCAGCGCGCCGAGGTAGTCGCCGGCGAAGGCGTTGGCGAGCGAGGCGGCGGTGGTGATCCCGGAGGCCATCATCAGGAAGCCGACCAGGAACGACAGGTACGGCTTGCCGAACGCCCGGTCCACGTAGCGGGCGGCGCCGCCGGCGTGCGGGTACTTGGTGATCAGCTCGGCGTACGTGCCGGCCGTCAGCAGCGCGATGACGAGCGCGATCAGCAGCGGCAGCCAGATGACGCCGCCGACGTCCGCGGCCATCGTGCCGACGAGCGTGTAGATGCCGGCGCCGAGTGTGTCGCCGACGATGAAGGCGAAGAGCAGCGGTCCGGTGATGACCTTCTTCAGCGACCCTCCGCCCTTCGCGGGGGCACTGGCGGCGGCGTTCGTCGTTTCGGTCATCCGGCGATTCCAACGAGAACCGGGCCCAGGCGCAACCCCTGCCGCGAGATCGCTGCGTGATTTCTCATGCTGGAAACACGCCACGAAGTGCGCGGATGCGGTCCCGAGGGTCTCCGGAGCCGAGCGGGACGCTCGTTCGTCCCGGTCCGGTCGACCCGCAGGCTCCCGGACGACGCCCCGCCCGTCTCCCCGCCCGCCACCCAGTGCGCCACGATGAGCGGACGCCCCGCGACGGATCGAGGACCCCCTGCACGACAGCACCCCGCGTCCCGGTCTGCCTGAGCGGCTCGCGCGCCTGATCCGCCTCCGCACCGTCTCGGCCGAGCTCGAGACCGTCGACGAGGCGCTCGCGCTGCTCCGCGAGCTCTACCCCCTGACTCACGAGCGTCTCGAGCCCGAGCGGATCACCGACCGCGGACTCCTCTACCGCTGGCCGGGCCGCGACTCCCGTGCGGACCCGCTGGTCCTGATGGCGCACCTGGACGTGGTGCCGGTCGAGGACCCGGCCGCCTGGACGCACCCGCCCTTCGGCGGCGACATCGTCGAGGGCGCCGTCTGGGGCCGTGGCGCCCTCGACGACAAGGGCCCGCTCGTCGTCGTGCTCGAGGCGGTCGAGAACCTGCTGTCCGCCGGCGTCGTGCCGGCCCGCGACGTCCTGCTGGCCTTCGGAGGCGACGAGGAGGTGCGCGGGGCATCGGCCCGTGCGATCGCCGAGACGCTGCACGAGCGCGGGATCGTTCCCTGGCTCGTGCTCGACGAGGGCAGCGCCGTCGTCGAGGCGCCGCTGCCCGGGGTCGTCGGGCCGGTCGCGATGATCGGCGTCGGCGAGAAGGGCCTGCTCACGCTCCGGCTGACCGCGCGCTCCGCCGGCGGTCACGCCTCCGCCCCGCCGCGACTCACCGCGGTCGGCCGCCTGGCGCGGGCGATCACCCGGCTCACGCCCTCGACCTTCCCCGCCCGGGTCCCGGAGGCGCTGGCCCGCGCGCTCGCGCTCCTCGCCGACCGAGCCCCCGGCGCTCGCGGCGCGCTCTACCGGCTGCTCGGCGCCCGGCCGCAGCTGGCCGCGCCCGTGCTCGCGGCGCTCGGCGGCGAGACGGCGGCCCTGGTCCGCACGACGATCGCGCCGACGATGCTCCGCGCGGGGACCGCCGACAACGTGCTCGCGGCGGAGGCCTCCGCCGTGCTGAACCTGCGCCTCGCCCCCGGGGAGACCGCGGCCGGGGCCGCCGAGCGCGTCCGCCGGCGGATCCGCGACCGCGAGGTGACCGTCGAGGTGGTGCTGGGGGAGGACCCGTCGCCGCAGTCGCCGAGCGGCGGCGCCCCCTTCGCGGCGCTGCGGGCGGCGCTGGCCGTCTCGCACCCCGAGGCGGCGGTCGTCCCCTACGTCATCAATGCGGCGACCGACTCCCGCCACCTGCACCGCTTCGCCCCCGCGGTGTACCGCTTCGCACCGCTCCTGATGACGAAGGAGCAGCGCGCCGGGATCCACGGCGTCGACGAGCACACCGACATCGCGGCCCTCGAGCGCGGCGAGCGCTTCCACCGCGCCCTGATCACCGGGCTCGACGCGTGAGGGCCCGGTGAGCCGCAGGCCGCGCAGGCGCCGGGTGTAGGTTCGTCCGTCGTGGAGACGGTGCCGATGCAGACCCAGGATCACGAGCGGACCCAGGACGGGCCACCGGCCGGGGACCGCGTGCTCACCGATCTGCGCGAGCTGCTCGGCGACCGCGTCCTCACCGACCACGACGTCCTCGAGGCCTACCGCCACGACGACGCCGAGTGGGCGCCCTCCGGGCTGCCGCTGGCGGTCGTCCTCGCCGAGAGCGCGGAGGACGTGGCGCACGCCGTCCGCGTCGCCGCCCGCGCGGGTCTGAGCGTCGTCCCGCGCGGAGCCGGCACCGGCCTCTCCGGCGGCGCCAACGCGCTCGCCGGCTGCCTCGTCGTCTCACTCGAGCGGATGGACGCCGTCCTCGAGATCGACGCCGACGAGCGCTTCGTCGTCGCCCAGCCCGGCGTGATCAACGACGCGCTGCGGGCGGCGGTCGCAGAGGCCGGACTCTGGTACCCGCCGGACCCGGCCAGCTCCGCCATCTCGACCATCGGCGGCAACGCCGCCACCAACGCCGGCGGCATCTGCTGCGTGAAGTACGGCGTCACCCGCGACTACGTCCTCGGGATGAAGGTCGTCCTCGCCGACGGTTCGCTCGTCAGCCTCGGCCGCCGCACCGCGAAGGGCGTCGTCGGCTACGACCTCACCGGCCTGATGGTCGGCTCGGAGGGCACACTCGGCATCATCGTCGAGCTGACGCTCCGCCTGCTCCCGCTCGCGGGCCGTGAGCAGCGCGCGATCGTCGGCTCCTTCGGCTCGCTCGAGGACGCCGGAGTCGCGGTCGCCGCGATCTCGGCCGCCGGAATCATCCCCTCCGCCCTCGAGATCATCGACAGCACCTGCCTGCGCGCCGTCGACGACTGGCAGCACCTCGGGCTGCCGCACGGCGTCGACACGCTGCTGCTGGCTAAGGTCGACGAGCCGGGGGAGGCGGGCCGCACCGCCGCCGACCGCGTCGAGGCGCTGATGGCCGGCGCCCGCGCGCTCTCGGTCGAGCAGGCCACCGACCAGGCCGAGGTCGACCGGCTCTTCCTCGCCCGCCGCCTCGCCTATCCGGCGCTGGAGCGCCTCGGGCCGGTGCTCACCGAGGACGTCTGCGTGCCGCGCCGCGCGGTCCCGGAGATGCTCGCCCGCATCCGCTCGGCCGCCGCCGACCACGACGTGGTCATCGCGACCATCGCGCACGCCGGCGACGGCAACCTGCACCCGCTGATCATCGCGCCCGAGGGCGACGACGCCGCGAAGGCCCGCGCGAAGAGCGCCTTCGACCGCATCGTCGAGGACTGCCTCGACCTCGGCGGCACCGTCACCGGCGAGCACGGCGTGGGGCTGCTGAAGCTGCCGGGAGCGGCCGACGAGCTCGGCCCGCGCGTGCTCGGCATGCACCGCTCGATCAAGGACGCGCTCGATCCGCTCGGCGTGCTCAACCCTGGCAAGGCGTTTCCGGGCTGAAGCGCCGCTCTCGGTTCTCCCGGGATCAGCGCGCCAGGAACTCCAGCAGCGCCTCGGTGAAGACCTTCGGCTGCTCGATGTTCGCCGCGTGGCCGTCCTTCTCGATCACGAGGGAGTCGCCGCGCGGGGCGAGCGAGGCCGCGGCCGCCGCGTGCTCGGCCGGCCAGAACTCGCTCTCGCGCCCGGCGACGAAGAGCACCGGCACGCTCGTCCGCGCGATCACCGGCCGCCAGTCCGCCTTCGCGTGGTCGTTCAGCAGCCGCCGCTCGGTCTCCGTCAGCTCCCGGCGCTCGCCGCCGCCGAGCGCCTTCAGCAGCCGCGCGATCCGCACCGGCCCCTTCGAGGCGATGCTCCAGCGCCCGGGATCCGGGATCGTCGTCGCGAAGAGGGTGTCGCGGTTCGCCTCGGTGTAGTCGTAGAAGCCGTAGGGCCAGTCGTCGCCGTTGAGCATGCGCGGCGTCTGGTCGACGATCACGATGCGGTCGACGCGGCTCTCGTCGGTGCTCTCGTCGGCGCTTCCGTCGGTGCTCTCGTCGGCACTTCCCGCCGTACCTGCTGCGGAGCCGGCCAGGAACGCCCAGATCGAGTTCCCGCCCATCGACCCGCCGACCAGCGCCGCGCCGCGCAGATCCAGGTGGCGCAGCAGCTGCGCGAGATCCGCGCCGTGCCGGAGCATCGTCGCGCCGGCCTCCGTCCGCTCGGACAGCCCGTGCCCGCGCCGGTCGAACGAGATCACCCGGTAGCCGGCCTCCGCGAGCGGCCCCTGCTGCGGCTTCCAGCTCGTCGCCGGCGCCTTGAATCCGGCGATCAGCACCACCGGCCGACCGGCCGGGTCGCCCTGCTCGGTCCAGCTCAGCCGGACCCCGTCGTCCGTGGTGAAGTCCGGCATCGTGGCCCCTCGTCGCTCTCGTTGCGGCCTGCTCAGGCCGTTCCCCGCCACGCTAGTGCGGCGCGAGTGGCGCGTCGCCCGCCCGCGGGGGAGGCACTCGCGATCAGGCCTCCTCGAGCACGCTCCGCACCGCGTCGTTGGCCTCCCGCCACTCCTCCGGGTCGGCCTCCTCCCAGAGCTCGGTGAGCTCGCTGCCGGGGGAGTCGGCGGCGGCCAGCGCGACGAGGGCGAGCGCGACGAGCTCGTCGTCGGGACGCCCGGCCCGCTGCACGAAGTGCGCGATCGTCTCGGCGTGCGGACCGCCCTCCCGGCCGAGCCCGCGCGCGACCACCTCGGCGGCGGCGATCGCGAGAGTCGCCGCATCCGCGTCCACCTGCGTCGGCGCGACGGCGGCGTCCAGCGCCTCGCGGACGTACTGCCAGTCGCCGGCCTCGTCGAGCTCGTAGACCCAGTCGCTCGCCGTGTCGTTGCCGAACGGCTCTCCACTCCATGCACCCATGGCCCGACGCTACGCCGACGCGCGCGCGGCCGCACCGCCGACGCTCCGATCGATCCGTCGGGGAAGCACCTGCCGGAGAACGCGAGGCAGCCCTTCACGACGGATCGAAGCGGGCGGGACAGCCCTTCGCGACGGATCGATCCGAGCGGAGGAGGGTCGCGCGTCAGGCCAGCCGCTCGCTGAGCGCGACGATGACGCCCTCCGGTCCGCGGACGTACGCCATCCGCCAGACCCCCTCGTACTCGCCGACACCGCCGACCAGCCCGTACCCGTCGGCCGCGAGCCGCTCGAGGACGGCGGCGAGGTCGTCGACGACGAAGGCGAGACTCCGCAGCCCCGGCTCGTCCGCCTCGACGGGGGCGGGAACGGAACGCGGTGCGGGCCGGACGAACCGCGAGAGCTCGACGGCGGTCCCGCCGCCGGGCGGCCGCAGCATCACGATGTCGGTCCGGGCGTCCTGCATGCCGACCACCGTGTCGAGGAACTCGCCCTCCACGGGCGCCCGGCCCTCGAGCACGAGGCCCAGCCCGACGAAGAACGCGGTCGCCGTCTCGAGATCGTGCACCGTCACGCCGACGTGGTCGAATGCGGTGATCCCCGCCATGAGCGCCTCCTCGTGTCGAGCCCAGTCAGGCAGGACGGGGGCCCGCTGTCAATGCGCGGCTGATCCCTGCTCCGGCGCTTCGACCGGGCTGGTCGGAAAGCCGCATCGAGTTCCCGAGGCGTTCATCACTGGAGTCCCCTCGCGCGTGACCCGGCTCGCCCGCACTGGGTAGGCTGTACTGCTCCGTCGTCGAGGGGGAGCGGTCGCGGAGGAACGATGGGCAAGAAGCGCAATCAGGGACGATCCGGGAACGGGCGCTCCGGCGGCTCCGGCGGCCAGGGCGGCGGCCGCACGGCCGAGACCGCGCTGATGGTGCGGTTCCGCAGCTGGTACCGGTCGCACCTCGCCGACGTCGCCGTCCTGCACGAGCACCTCGACGTCGACGAGGCCGTGGAGGTCCTCACCGACCTCTTCGCCATGACCCGCGACCTCCGCCCGCGCGGCTCGTTCGCCCAGCCGGACGCCGAGCTCCTCGAGGCCGTCTTCGACCAGATCGAGGCCGACCTCTCCGGCGAGGAGAGCGAGGCCGACCTGGACGACACCCTCTTCACCGTCGCCGAGGTCGTCGAGCACTTCCTCGACTTCCTCACCGACGAGGACCTCTGGACCGGCGCCGACGAGGAGCTCGACGAGTGCCAGGCCGTGCTCGACGAGGTCCTCGACCTCGCCGGCTCCTTCGTCGAGGCCGTCCTCGACGACCTGCTCGAGGTCGAGGAGATCCCGGACGCCGAGATGCTCTCCGCCGCCCGCGCCACCGCCCTCGTGCACGCCGCCGACGTCGTCGTCGAGCACCTCGCCGCCACCGACGGAGCGACGATCTCCGAGCGCGCCGCCCGCGAGATCGTGGTCGAGGCCGGTGTCGCCTCCGCCGGCTCGTCGCCGAGCGACGACGCCGTCCGCATCCCGGTCTCCGCTTGGTGGGACGCGCTGGTCGCCTCCGACGTGCTCGACGCCGACGGCTCCACCGCGGGCCTCGGTGACGCCGCGCCGGCCTGGCGCAGCTCCGAGACGCGCGAGGCCACGGTCGAGCGCATCGCCTACATCGCCCGCTTCATCGAGCTCTGGCTCGTCAGCGCGCAGGAGGCGCTCGCCGCCGCCGACACCGAGAACGGCGCGTTCTCGCCGCGCGAGCGCGCGATCACCACCACCGACGCCGTCCTCGCCCGGATCGCGGTCGCCTGCCAGGCGCAGATCCACGAGGGCCTCGTCGTCGGCGAGCTGGTCGACGAGCTCGCCGCCGAGCTCGACGTCTCGCTCGAGGACGCCCTGGACGAGCGCGAGCGGATGGTCGGCGCGGCCGAGCGGATGCTCGACGACGCCGCCGAGCTCGGCCTGCTGCTGCACTCGCCCGAGTTCGGCTACGTGCTCCCCGAGGGCCTGCAGCCGGTCCTCGCCTCGGTCGTCCGCGCGAGCATCGTGCTGCTCGGCGCCCGCGACGCCACCCGCCTCGAGATCCTCGACGAGGCGACGGAGGACACCGACTCCGCCTACGCCCTGCACGTCTCGCTGCTCGGCACGAAGCCGGTCGTCTGGCGCCGGCTCGAGCTGTCCTCGGAGTCGTCGCTGCGCGATCTGCACCTCGCCCTGCAGCTCTCGCTCGGCTGGACCGACGCGCAGCCGCACTACTTCAGCGTCGGCGTGCCCGACGAGGAGCAGGCGCCGATCGGCTCGCCGGCCGACGCGGAGGAGCTCGGCTCCGGCCTCGTCGACGAGGGCGGCGTCGCGCTCGCCGAGGTGCTCGAGAGCGTCGGCGACGAGCTGTTCTACGTCTACGACCTCGAGGACGAGTGGCGCCACGTCATCCGCCTCGAGTCGGTGTCGCCGCTGGGTGCAACCCTGCCGCGCTGCACCGGCGCGCGCGGTGCCGCTCCGCTCGACGCGCCCGGCGGCCCGGCCGCCTGGGCCGACACGGTCCGCGCCGCGACGGACCCGTCGTCCGCCGACCACGCGGAGGCGCTCGACGCCCTCGGGCTCGCCCCCGAGGCGACGTTCGACCCCGCGAGCGTCGACGTCGACGGCATCAACCGCTCGCTCGGCCTGCTCCGCGCGGCGGTCTGACCGGTCCGCGCCGCAGAACATCAGCCGAGAGGCCCCGTCATCGCCGATCGCGGCTGACGGGGCCTCTCGGCTGATGCTGTGTCGTCAGCGCCCGCTCACGGGGTGAGCAGCAGCTTGCCGATGTGCCCGGAGGCCGTCATCCGCTCGTGCGCCCGCTCGGCCTCGGCCAGCGGGATCACCTCGTCGACCACCGGCCGCACCGTCCCGTCCGCGACGAGCGGCCAGACGCTCTCGCGCACCGCGGCGACGATCGCGCGCCGCTCCTCCAGCGGCCGGGCGCGGAGCGTCGTGGCGTGCACCGCCGCACGCTTGCGCATCAGCGTCCCGATGTCGAGGGAGCCCTGCGCGCCGGACTGGTTGCCGATGAAGACGACGCGGCCGCCGAGCGCGAGCGCCTCGACGTCGCGGGCGAGGTAGTCGCCGCCGACCGGATCCAGGATCACGTCGACCCCGCCGTCCGTCTCGGCCGCGATCCGCTCCACGAAGTCCTGCTCGCGGTAGTCGATCAGGATGTCCGCGCCCAGCGCCCGGCAGGCGTCGAGCTTCCGCGGGCTGCCGGCCGTCACGGCCACCCGGGCGCCGATCGCGGAGGCGATCTGGATCGCGGTGGTGCCGATCCCGCTCCCGCCGCCGTGGATCAGCACGGTCTCGCCGGCGCGGAGCCCCGCGACCAGAACGAGGTTCGACCAGACGGTCGCGGTCGTCTCAGGCAGCGCGGCGGCCGAGATCAGGTCGACGCCCTCCGGCACCGGCAGCAGCAGCCCCGCGTCGACGACGACGTGCTCGGCGTAGCCGCCGCCGGAGAGCAGCGCGCAGACCTCGTCGCCCTGGGCGACCGTCGTGACGCCCTCGCCGAGGCCGACGACGGTCCCGGACACCTCCATGCCGAGGATCTCCGAGGCGCCGGCCGGCGGCGGGTACACGCCGGCACGCTGCCCGAGGTCGGCGCGGTTGACGCCCGCCGCGGTCACGCGGAGCAGCACCTCGCCGGGTCCGGGGGAGGGGGTGGCGGTCTCCTCGAGCACGAGGCGGGAGTCGGGGCCGGGGTTCTCGACGCGGATCGCAAGCATCCCGCGATGCTACGCCGCGCGCCTCCACGGGCGGTCCCGTCCGATCTGCAGGTGATCCGGCGCTCCGCCGGCGCCTCCGCGCGGACGAGAGCGCGCTCCCGCCGGGATCGCCTGCGGATCACACCCCGGCGTCAGGCGTGCTCCGCCAGGAACGCCAGCACCGCGTCCTTGAACGCCCGCGCCGGCACCGTGCTCGTGTGATCGCGGCCCGGGACGCTGATGAAGCGCGCGCCCGCCTCCTCCGCCAGCCTCGCCCCACCGGGCGCGATCGGGTCGGATCCGCCCGTCACCATCAGCGTCGGCAGCTTGGGATGGGCGCCGAGCTCCGGATGCGCCCCGCCGCGCACCCCGTCGGCCACGGCCACCAGGGCGGCCAGGTCGTTCCCAGCGACGCCCTCCGCCATGCCGATGAACGCGCGCGTGAAGCGGTCGTCGATCTCGCCGCCGTCCGCCACCCGCGCACGCGCCGCCGCCGCATCGAAGTGCCGCAGCGGCTCGCCCACCGTGAGCCCGCCGAGGCTGAGCGTCGCGAGCAGCTCCGGATGCTCCATCCCGAGCACCCAGCCCATCCGCGCGCCGAGCGAGTAGCCGAGGTAGTGCGGAGCGATCAGGTCGTAGGTCTCGATGACCCGCACGATGTCGGCGACCATCAGGTCGACCCCGTACGCGCCGGCGCGATGCGGCTTCTCGCTGGCGCCGTGCCCGCGCTGGTCGAGCGCGACCACCCGGTACCCGGCGCGGTTCAGCGTCCGCAGCCAGCCCGCAGTCTCCCAGTTCAGCACCGCGTTCGACGCGAACCCGTGCACGGCCAGCACGGTCGGCGCCCCCTCGTCGCCGAGCGCGTACGTCGCGATCCGCGTCCCGTCGTCGGCGACCACGGACACGGGCGGGGGGAAGGCGATCGGCGTCACCCGACAACCCTGCCATCCCGCGGACGCGTGCTCCTCCGCGCTCCGCGGTGTCCGGACCGGCGAGCCGGTGTCGGACCCTCGGACGGCGACGAGCCCGCGTCCTGCGCCATCCTCCCGCGAGCGCTGCCGACAGGCCTCGCCTCGACGGCCATGTGCGTATGGTGTGCAGATGACGGAGCCAGAGCACTCGAGTACCAGGCAGAACCGGGGGTCTCTGTACGGGGAGCACACCCCGTGGGGCTTCCTCGCGATCCTGTTCGTCGGAATGACCATCGGCGGCGCCGTCGCCCGGGCCGCCGGTGTGGCCGATCCGATGAACATCGCATCGATCTCCGTCTCCGTCGTGACCACCCTCCTGATCAGCCGGCTGGTGCTCTTCCTCCGGCACCGCCGGCGCTGAGCAGGACGACCGACGGAGGCTGCGGTCGACGTCGCGGAACGGGACCTCGGCTCGCGCTCAGCGCGCCGGTCGGGAGGAGCGGACGAACGGCACCGCGATGACGAGGCGGACGCTCCGGCCGCGTCCCGAGCGGATACCGAGCACGACGCAGAGCACGGAGGGGGCTCAGCTGCTGGCCCCGGCGACGACGCCGTTGCGATCGCTCCACCGGTTCGGGCGAGCGGACTCCGAGAGAGGCGTGATCGCGCGCCAACCTCGCGAAATCGGTCCTGAGGCCGGAGCCGTTGTCACCATTTCAGTATGGTTCTCAGATGGGTGAGGCAGAGCAGCTGAAAGACGAGCCGAAGCGAGCCCCGATATGGGGAACACGCACACCGTGGGGATTCTGCGTGATCGCCTTCGTCGGATCGTGGTGCGGCGGCGCCATCTCCCAAGCAATCGGAGCGATCGACCCGTGGACAGTGGTGATCAATACCGCTTCCATCGCGATCTCGTATTTCATCTGCCGTGCAGTGCTCACCCTCTGGCGCAGTCAGCGCCGATGACGAAATCCAGGAAGGTACTCGATGAAGAGCATTCGAATGACACTGACCGTGACGGCTGTCTGCGTGGCGACCCTCGGCGGAGCCCCCTTCGCCGCGGCAACCGCCGCGGTGGAAGCACCGGCGCAGGTGCAGTCCAGGGGACATGTCGAGCTGACGGTGAAGCGCACGACCGCCTCGACCATCACCTTCGACGTCGGCGGCGGAGCCAGACCGGTGACGTCGAAGGACGGCCGGGTCCGCATCACCGATGGAAGCGTCACCTCGGTGGCCCTGCCCACCAGGATCGGCGCCAACGGGCGGACCGTGAGCGGCAGCTGGACCGTCGACGACGCGGACACGATGACCTTCCACTTCAGGCCGTCAGAGGTTCAGCGAGCCCTTGCTGGAGGCGCGGTGGCTGGGACTCTCTCGAGCGACTGGACCTCGAAGGAGTGGGGTCACTGCGTGGCGAAATCGGGCGTCAATGCCGCCGTGCTCGGGGGCTTGGGTGGTGCGATCACCGGGGCGGGAGCGGTCGTCACGGCGACAGGAGGCTTGATCTTCGGAATCCTGGGCGGCGCGCTCACTTGCTGAAGCCCCTGCGGAGGGCGATGTTCGACGCGGTCAGCGCACCGGCCGGGAGGAGCGGACGAACGGCACCGCGATGACGAGGCGGACGCTGCGGCCCCGTCCCGAGCGGACGCCGAGCACGACGCAGAGCACGAGGTTCAGCACGAAGAGACCGAGGATCGCCGCGATGGTGAGGGTGGGCCAGCCACCGCCCCAGGTGTCGCGCACCGAGACGAGCGCGAGGTGCAGGGGCACGAGCATCAGCTGGAGCGCGAGGTAGGTCAGCTGCCAGTTCACGGCGACGACGCCGTTGCGATCGCTCAGGGTGCCGCCGCGACGCCGGGCACCCCAGGCCAGCACCGTCGCCGTGACCGAGATGAGCGGCGAGAGGATCACGAAGCCCGCGATCGCCGACAGTCCGGCGAGCCAGACCGCCCTGGCTCCGCGGCCGTCGCGGCGGCGGCGCAGCGTCTCGTCGTCGTCCATCCGCGGCCGCTCCCTCGCGATCGTCCCGGCGCGCCGCCGGTCGACCCAGTCTTGCACCGGCCCCCGGGAGTGAACGGGGGGTTCCCCCTCCCGCCCGGGGGTTAGCCGGATGGGGGAGGATCCGCGCCGTCCGTAGCGTGGAGGCATCGCCGGGCGCCCCCGGCACCGCACCCCGCAGAAGGAGCACCGACCATGTCGAACGCCGAGACCACCCCGTCCGCCACCACCCCGACCGCCGCCACCACGTCCACCCGCACCACCTCCGCCGACGAGCAGCCCACCGAGGTCTACGGCTCGACCGCCGTCCTCACCGACCCGGCCCCGGAGTCGCGGCAGCAGCAGTCCGAGCAGCAGGACCCGCCGTTCGAGCGGCCCGCCGCGCAGCACCCGGCCCCCTACGGCGTCCCGCCCGTCGCCGTCGCCCCGGCGCCGTCCACTCCGTTCTCGCTGACCAGCCTCATCCTCGGCGTCACCTCGGTCTTCTTCGGCCTCACCGTCATCGCGCCGGTCGCCGGCCTGATCTTCGGCATCCTGGGCCTCCGTCGCGAGCCGACCGGCCGCACGCTCGCGATCTGGGGCATCGTCCTCAACGCGGTGATGATCAGCCTCGTCGTGCTCTTCATCGTCGCCCTGCTCTTCCTCGGCCTGCTGGTGCCGTTCGTCGCGATCGCGACCGGCACCGACGTCAACTGACCAGCCGCTCGCGACTCAGGTCAGGAACGCCCGCAGCAGCGCCGCGGAGGCGTGCACGTGCTCGGTCATCAGCCGGGCCGCCTCCGCCGCCCGACCGGTGAGGATCGCCGTCACGAGCGCCCGGTGCTGCTCGTCCGCGTGGGCGATGTTCCGCGGCAGCAGCGGGATGTCGTCCAGCAGGGCGTTCACCCGCGTCCGGCTCTCGGCCACGAGCGGCAGCAGCGACGGGACGCCGGCCAGCTCGGCGATGGTCAGGTGCAGCCGCGAGTCGAGCCGCCGGTAGTCCTCGGGGCTCGCGTCCTCGACGTCGGCGAGAGCCCGGAACAGCTGCTCCCGATCGGCGGCCGTCAGGTCTGCGCCCGCCGCGAGCCGCGCGGCCCCCACCTCGAGGATCTCGCGCAGCGCCACCACGTCGTCGATCTCGGCCCGGTCGAAGCCGCGCCGGCCGATCGGCGCCGCCGGCAGCTCCTCCGCCACGAAGGCCCCGCCGTACCGGCCGCGCCGCACCACCAGGTATCCCGCGTCCGCGAGCGAGGCGATCGCCTCGCGCAGGGTGTCTCGCCCCACGCCGAGCTGCGCGGCGAGCTCGCGCTCGGAGGGCAGCCGCTCGCCGGGCCCCACGAGCCCGAGACTCACCGTCTGCATCAGCCGCTGCACCGTCTCCTCGAAGGCGTTGCTCCGGAGCAGCCGCCGCAGGATCGCCTCCCTGGCGCTCGCCGCGGGAGCCGGCGGGCGGCTCTCGGCGTCGTCGTCCGTCCCGCTCGTCCCGGTGTCCTCGCTCACGTCGTGCTCACGTCGTACTCACTCCGGGGTCACGTAGGCGGAGGAGATGCCGCCGTCCACGAGGAACGTCGACCCGGTGATGAAGGACGCGTCGTCGCTGGCGAGGAACGCGACCGCGGCGGCGAGCTCCTCCGGCTCCGCGAAGCGCCCCACAGGGATGTGCACGAGCCGGCGCTGAGCCCGCACCGGATCGGCCGCGAACAGCTCCTGCAGCAGCGGGGTGTTCACCGGACCCGGGCAGAGCGCGTTGACCCGGATGCCCTGGCGCGCGAACTGCACGCCCAGCTCGCGGCTCATCGCGAGCACGCCGCCCTTCGACGCGGTGTAGCTGATCTGCGACGTCGCCGAGCCGAGCACCGCCACGAACGAGGCCGTGTTGATGATGGATCCGCGGCCCTGCTTCGTCATGTGCCGGAGTGCCGCGCGGCAGCAGAGGTAGACCGACTTCAGGTTGACGTCCTGCACGCGCTCCCACGCCGGCAGCTCGGTCGTCTCGATGGAGTCGTCGTCGGGCGGCGAGATGCCCGCGTTGTTGAAGGCGATGTCGACCGAGCCGTAGGCGTCGACCGCGGCCTGGAAGAGCGCGTCGACCTCCGCCTCGCTGGTGACGTCGACCCGCACGAACATCCCGCCGAGCGCCTCCGCCACCTCGGTGCCGCGCGCGACGTCGACGTCGGCGATCACCACACGCGCTCCCTCGCGGGCGAAGCGCGTCGCGGTGGCGAGGCCGATCCCGCTGGCGCCGCCGGTGACGACGGCGACCTTGCCGGCGAGCCGCTGCGTGAGGTCGATCGGGGTGGTGTCCAGGGGAGGGAGAGCCATGGTGCGGCCTTTCACGGGAGGGTGCGGGGGGTGGAACGGGGCGCGTCAGTCGGCCGCGAAGAAGATGTTCTTGGTCTCGGTGAAGCCGAGTGCCGCGTCGGGTCCGAGCTCGCGGCCGAGCCCGGACTGCTTGAAGCCGCCGAACGGGGTCGAGTAGCGGACCGAGGAGTGCGAGTTGACCGACAGGTTGCCGCTCTCGACCGCCCGCGACATCCGCAGCGCGCGGCCGAGGTCGCGGGTCCAGATCGAGCCGGAGAGGCCGTAGTCGGTGTCGTTGGCGAGCCGGATCGCGTCGGCCTCGTCCTCGAAGGGGAGGACGGAGACGACCGGACCGAAGACCTCCTCGCGCCAGACCGGGTCGCCGCTCGAGGGCAGCAGCACGGTCGGCGGGAACCAGAAGCCGGGGCCGGCGGGCGCCGAGCCGCGGAACGCGACGGGCGCTCCGTCCGGGACGAAGGCGGCGACGCGCTCGTGGTGGGCGGCCGAGACCAGCGGACCCATCTCGGTCGCCTCGTCGCGCGGGTCGCCGACGACGACGCCCTGCACGGCCGGCTCGAGCAGCTCGAGGAAGCGGTCGAGGACGCGCCGCTCGACGAGGATCCGGCTGCGGGCGCAGCAGTCCTGGCCGGCGTTCTCGAAGACTCCGTAGGGGGCGGTGCTCGCGGCGCGCTCCAGGTCGGAGTCGGCGAAGACGATGTTCGCGCTCTTGCCGCCGAGCTCGAGGGTGACCCGCTTCACCTGGTCGGCGCAGCCCGCCATCACCCGCTTCCCGACGCGCGTCGAGCCGGTGAAGACGACCTTGCGGACCAGCGGATGGGTGACGAAGCGCTCGCCGACGACGTCGCCGCGGCCGGGCACCACCTGGAAGAGGCCCTCCGGCAGTCCGGACGCGAGGGCCAGCTCGGCGAGGCGGAGGCTCGTCAGCGGCGTCCACTCGGCCGGCTTCAGCACGACGGCGTTGCCCGCGGCGAGCGCCGGTGCGAAGCCCCAGGAGGCGATCGTCATCGGGAAGTTCCACGGCGTGATGATGCCGACGACGCCGAGCGGCTCGTGCACCGTGACGTCCAGCCCGCCGGCGACCGGGATCTGCGCGCCGAGCAGCCGCTCCGGAGCGGCGGAGGAGTACTCGAGGACGTCGCGGACGTGCCCCGCCTCCCAGCGCGACTGCGTGATCGGGTGACCGGAGTTCCGGGTCTCGAGCTGCGCCAGCTCCTCGATCGCGCCGTCGACGGCGGCGGCGAACCGGCGGAGGGCGCGGGCCCGGTCGAGCGGGGCCAGCGCCGCCCAGCCGCGCTGCGCTGCGGCCGCGCGCTCGATCGCGGCGTCGACGGTCGCGAGGTCGGCGAGGGCGACCTCGTCGAAGGCGGCGCCCGTCGAGGGGTCGACGAGGGTCTGCACGGTCGTCTGCGGAGTGGGCGTCGGCGGGGTCGTCGTCTGCGGGGTCATCGGAGTGCGTCCTTCGGGGTGCTGAGGGAGGAGCCTTCTGCCGCGCCGGTGCCCGCGCGGTGCGCGAGCGCGGCGGCCACCAGGCCGGTGAAGAGGCGGGTGTCGGCAGTGTCCTCCTCCGGGTGCCACTGCACGCCGAGCGCGAAACGGCGGCCCGGCAGCTCGAGCGCCTCGATGGTGCCGTCGGCGGTCCGCGCGGCGACCTCGAGGCCGTCGGCGACCCGGTCGACCGCCTGGTGGTGGTAGACCTGCGCGACCACGGCGTCCTCGCCGAGCAGCCCGCGCAGGCGCGACTCCGGCTCGACCGCGACGTCGACGTGCGAGAACACGCCGCCACCCGCCTGGTAGCGGCGGTCGCCGACCACATCGGGCAGGTGCTGGTGCAGGGTGCCGCCGAGTGAGACGTTGAGCAGCTGCGCGCCGCGGCAGATGCCGAGGAACGGCAGGTCGGCCTCGAGCGCGGCGGTCATCAGGTGGTCCTCCCACGCGTCGCGCTCGGGGCGGGGCGCGTCGGTCTCCGGGTGCGCCTCCTGACCGTAGCGGGCGGGGTCGATGTCCTTGCCGCCGCAGACGATCAGCCCGTCGAGGCGCTCGACGACGGCGCGCGCGGTCTCCGCCGAGGCGGGCTGCGGCGGCAGGAGCAGGGCGACGCCGCCGGCCCGGGTCACCGAGTCGATGTAGTTCGCGGGCAGGAAGGACGCCTCGACGTCCCAGACGCCGGAGACGGCGCGCTCGCGGTAGGTGGTGAGCCCGATGATCGGGCGCGGGGCGACGGGAGCGTGCTCGGAGCCTTCTCGGAGGTCAGAGTCGCTCAAAGCCGCGCACCCTCTCCCAGTCGGTGACGGCGGCGTCGTAGGCGGCGAGCTCCACCCGGGCGTTGTTCACGTAGTGGTCGACGACCTCGTCGCCGAAGGCGGCCCTCGCCAGCGCGGAGGACTCGAACAGGTCGGCGGCCTCGCGCAGCGTCGTCGGGACGCGCGGCGCTCCGGAGCCGTAGGCGTTCCCGGTGCAGACGTCCTCGAGCTCCAGCTCGTTCTCGATGCCGTGCAGCCCGGCGGCGACCAGCGCGGCGACGGCCAGGTACTGGTTGACGTCGCCGCCCGGCACGCGGTTCTCGACGCGCATCCCGGCGCCGTGGCCGACGACGCGCAGGGCGCAGGTGCGGTTGTCGAGGCCCCAGGCGACCGCGGTCGGCGCGAACGACCCGTCGACGTAGCGCTTGTAGGAGTTGATGTTCGGCGCGAAGAAGAGGGTGAACTCGCGCATCGCGGCGAGCTGGCCGGCCAGGTAGTGCCGGAACAGCGGCGACATCCCGTGCTCGCTCTCCGCGTCGGCGAAGACGGGCGTGCCGTCCGTGCCGCGGAGCGAGAGGTGGATGTGGCAGGAGTTGCCCTCGCGCTCGTTGAACTTGGCCATGAAGGTCAGGCTCTTGCCGTGCTTGTCGGCGATCTCCTTCGCCCCCGACTTGTAGATCGAGTGGTTGTCGCAGGTGACGAGGGCGGCGTCGTAGCGGAAGCCGATCTCCTGCTGGCCCAGGTTGCACTCGCCCTTGATGCCCTCGCAGTACAGGCCGGCGCCCTCCATCGACACCCGGATGTCCCGCATCAGCGGCTCCATCCGGGTCGAGGCGAGCAGCGCGTAGTCGATGTTGTAGTCGCTGGCGGGAGTGAGGCCGCGGTAGCCCTTCGCGAAGGCCTCGCGGTAGGAGTCGTCGAACACGATGAACTCGAGCTCGGTGGCCACGAACGCCTCGAGGCCGCGCTCGGCCAGGCGGTCCAGCTGCGCGCGGAGGATCTGCCGCGGCGCCTCGCCGACCGGAGCGTCGTCGAGCCAGGTGAGATCGGCCGTGACCAGCGCGGTCCCCGGCAGCCACGGCGCGAGACGCAGCGTCGACAGGTCCGGGATCATCTTCATGTCGCCGTAGCCGCGCTCCCAGCTCGAGATCGCGTAGCCCGCGACGGTGTTCATCTCGACGTCCACGGCGAGCAGGTAGTTGCAGCACTCGGCGCCGTGCGCGGCGACGTCGTCCTGGAACAGCCGCGCCGAGATGCGCTTGCCGACGAGCCGGCCCTGCATGTCGGTGAAGGCGACGATCACCGTGTCGATCTCGCCGGCCTCGATGAGGGTGTCGAGTCGCTCGAGGGTGAGCATGCCCCGCACCGGGGCGGGGTCGGCGGCACTGCGTCGATCGGCGGCACTGCTCTCGGCGCTGACAGGTGCCATGGGATGCCTCCGGGGTCACTCCGCCGGGTGGCCGGACGAGGCCGCATGGTCGGATCGGGGTCCATTGAAGCACAGCCGCTGTTCCCGAGGGAGTGATGCCGGCACCGACGGCGCGGGATGCGCGTCGATCCACCGGACCTTCGGATCGCGCCGTTCACACCGTCGTAACGCCATCGGTCTTCCCAGCGTCCATTGAGGTCCCTATGCTCGGACCACCCGAGCCGAGGAGACCCGATGGCAGAGCAGACGAAGCAGACTCCGACGAGCAAGGGTGCGCGGCGCCCGGCGGCGTCGGGACCCGACTCCGCGAACGTCACCAGCACCGCGGGGGTGACCTACCGCGAGGCCGAGGCCGGCTACTTCGAGAAGCGCACCCTGCGCCGCTCCGCGGGCGTTTGGGGCCTGTGGGGACTGGCGGTCGCCGCCGTCATCTCCGGTGACTTCTCGGGCTGGAACTTCGGCATCGACTTCGCCGGCTTCGGCGGCATGCTGATCGCCTTCGCCGTCCTCGTGGTGATGTACTACGGCCTCATCTTCTCGATCGGCGAGATGTCCGCCGCGATGCCGCACACCGGCGGCGCCTACTCCTTCGCCCGCTCGGCCATGGGGCCGTGGGGCGGCCTGGTCACGGGACTGGCCGAGACCATCGAGTACGTGGCCACCACCGCCGTGGTCGTCTTCTTCTCGGCGCAGTACGCGAACGGGGTGACGAGCGAGCTGCTCGGCTTCGACCTCTCCGGCGCGATGTGGATCTGGTGGCTGGTCCTCTACATCGTCTTCGTCGCGCTGAACTCGGCGGGCGCGGCGATCTCGTTCCGCTTCGCGATCGTCGTCTCGATCGTGTCCATCGCGATCCTCCTGGCCTTCTCCGTGATGGCCCTGCTCTCGCCGGCGCTGGACTGGTCGAGCCTGTGGAACATCGCGCCGGACGCCGGTCAGACCGAGTTCCTCCCGCACGGCGTCCTGCCGATCCTCTTCGCGCTGCCGTTCGCCATGTGGTTCTTCCTCGGCATCGAGGAGCTGCCGCTCGCGGCGGAGGAGGCGCACGACCCGGTCCGCGACATCCCCCGTGCCGGCTTCTGGGCCCGCGGCACCCTGATCGTGACCGGCCTGCTCGTCCTCTTCCTCAACACGGCGCTGATCGGCTCCGAGGACATGGGCGTCTCGACCGAGCCGCTGCTCGACGGCTTCCGCGCGATGGTCGGCGACGGCGCGGCCGCTGTGCTCGCGCTCTTCGCCCTGATCGGGCTGCTCGCGTCGCTGCAGGGCATCATGTTCGCCTACGGGCGCAACATGTACTCGCTCTCCCGGGCCGGCTACTACCCGCGGGTGTTCTCCCTGACGGGTAAGCGCCAGACTCCGTGGATCGCGCTGACCGTGGGGGCCGTGATCGGCTTCGTCGCGCTCGTCGTCGTCGACGTGCTCAGCCGGCTCGACCCGGACAACGCCGGCGCTGTCGCGGGCGCGATCGTGCTGAACATCGCGGTCTGGGGCGCGGTCGTCGCGTACTTCATGCAGATGGTGTCCTTCGTGCTGCTGCGCCGCCGGTTCCCGAACGCGAGCCGCCCGTACCGCAGCCCGTGGGGCCTTCCGGGGGCAGTGATCGCGGCGCTGATCAACGTGCTGATCTTCCTCGGCTTCCTCTTCAACGACGCGTTCCAGCCGGCGATCATTGCGATCGCCGTGGTCTACGTGATCATCCTGATCGGCTTCGCGGTCTGGGGTCGGAAGCGCCTCGTCCTCTCGCCCGAGGAGCGCTACGCGCTGAGCGGCGGACTGCAGGCGGCGCCGAGCATCCCGGAGCCGGACCGCGTCGACTGAGCGCGGGGTGGGCGGGGCGCCGCTGTCTCAGCCCCTGCCACCCCGGCTGTCGTAGGCGCGGTCGAACGCGACGGGGGAGTAGCCGTCGCGCCGGACCGCGAGTGCGAGCGGAACCGCGACGGCGGCGAGGAGAGCGAGGACGAGGAGCAGGGCGAGCATGGGGCATCCGATCTCGAGGTGATGCTCCGAGAGTGGCCCGGTCCACGCGTCCCTGGTGGCGAGAAGAAGGGCCACTCTGCGCGCCACGGACCTTCAGTGGCCGCTTCATCCGAGGTGGCCTGACCGACGGTGGATCCGTCCACCTGACCGGCGTCCGGCGATCCGTCGAGCAGGAGGCGAGCCGGAGCCTGCGCAGAACGCCGCCGATCCGCCCGGAGCGGAGCCCCGGCGTAGGCTGGCGGCGCAGTTCGCGGACCCCCTGCACCCTTCGGGGCCGCACGACGACAGCGACGGAGCTGACGTGACATCCGCCTCGACCACCCTCCCCGAGAGCACCGACCCTGCGAGCAACGACCCCGTGAGCAACGGCCCGCGGGGCACCGCCCTGCAGGCCCCGCCGGAAGGACCCCCCGTGGACGCCGACACCCGCACCGAGACCGACTCGCTCGGCTCGCTCGACATCCCGGCCGACGCCTACTGGGGCATCCACACCGCCCGGGCGCTCGACAACTTCCCGATCTCCAAGCGCCCGATCTCGATCTACCCCGATCTGGTCCGCGCCCTGGCGACCGTCAAGCTCGCCGCCGCCCGGGCGAACACCGAGATCGGCAGCCTCGCCCCGGCGAAGGCCGAGCTGATCGAGCAGGCCTGCCGCCGGATCATCGACGGCGAGTTCCACGACCAGTTCGTGGTCGGCGTGATCCAGGGCGGCGCGGGCACCTCGACCAACATGAACGCGAACGAGGTCGTCGCCAACGTCGCTCTCGAGATCGCCGGGCGCCCCAAGGGCGACTACGCCTTCCTGCACCCGCTCGACGACGTGAACCGCAGCCAGTCGACGAACGACGTCTACCCGACGTCGATCAAGATCGCGATGACCTGGTCGCTGCGCCGCCTGCTCGACGAGCTCGCCCTGCTCCAGGCCGCGTTCTCGCGGAAGGCCGTCGAGTTCGGCAGCGTCCTCAAGGTCGGCCGCACCCAGCTGCAGGACGCCGTCCCGATGACCCTCGGCCAGGAGTTCCACGGCTTCGCGACCACGCTGGGCGAGGACCACGCGCGCCTCTCCGAGACGATCTGGCTGCTCGCCGAGGTCAACATCGGCGCCACCGCGATCGGCACCGGCATCACCGCCGACCCGCGCTACGGCGCCGCCGCCGTCCGCCACCTCAACGAGCTCACCGACCTCGACCTCGAGATGGCGCAGGACCTCGTGGAGGCCACCAGCGACACCGGCGTCTTCATGTCGTTCTCGAGCGCGCTGAAGCGCTCGGCCATCAAGCTGTCGAAGATCTGCAACGACCTGCGCCTGCTCTCCTCCGGCCCGCAGGCCGGCTTCGGCGAGATCAACCTGCCGTCGCGCCAGGCGGGCTCGAGCATCATGCCCGGCAAGGTGAACCCGGTGATCCCCGAGGTGGTCAACCAGGTCGCCTACTCGGTGGCGGGCGCCGACGTCACCGTGACGATGGCGGCCGAGGCGGGTCAGCTGCAGCTGAACGCGTTCGAGCCCGTCATCGCGCACTCGCTCCTGCAGAGCATCACCTGGATGACCCAGGCCTGCCTCACCCTGCGGATCAACTGCATCGACGGCATCACCGCGAACGTCGACCGGCTCGAGGCGATGGTCGCCTCCTCCGTCGGCGTCGTGACCGCGCTGACCCCGAGCATCGGCTACACCGCGTCGGCCGCGATCGCGAAGGCGGCGCTCGCCACCGGCCGCAACGTCGCCGACCTCGTCGTCGAGGCCGGCCTGATGTCCCGCGAGGAGGTCCTGCGCCTCATCTCGCCCGCCCGCCTCTCCGGCATCGAGGCGATGACCGCGTCCCTCCCGATCATCGAGCCCCCCACGGAGTAGCCCGCCGTACTTCCTCCGCGAGATGCCACTTGTGCACGCTTTCCTCGGCGTGTCGCGCTTATAAGTGGCATCTCGCGGGGAGCGCCTGCGCGCAGCTGCCGAGGAGCATCACCCGGGCGGGTCGCACTCAGTGCTGGTGCGACGTGGCCCGCTTTCCGCGAGATGCCACTTGTGACCGCGTTTCGCGGCGTGTCGCGCTCATAAGTGGCATCTCGCGGCGAGGTGCAGGGCGGCGTAGCTGCGCCAGGGGGCCCAGGGGCGGGCGGCCGCGGTGAGGGCTCGGGGAGTCGAGGGGAGGCCGAGTGCGGCGGCGCCGCCGCGGACGGCGCGGTCGCGGGCCGGCAGGACGTCCGGGTCGCCGGTGATCCGCGCCGCGACGGAGGCGGCCGTCGCCGGCTCGATGCCGTCGACGGCGAGCAGGCGCTCCACCAGGTCCTCGCGGCGGAGGCCCGCGTCCAGGCGCAGAGTGCCGTCGGCCAGGAGGGCCGCGCTCCGCCGGACGGTCTCGACGCGGCGTTCGGAGCCGCGCAGCACGTCCGCTCCGTTCTCCGCGATCGCCGCGGGAGACGGGAACGCGTGGGTGACACCGCCGGCGGCGAGGCCGGCGGGCAGCGGCTCGCCGAGTGCCGAGACCAGCCGGGTCAGCGCCGTGCGCGCGACCGCGGCCGGCGCACCGACCCCGATCAGCGCGCGCAGCAGGGTCTCGGCCGGGTCGACGGAGCCCGCCAGGCGGATCCCGGGGGTCACCGCGACCAGCGGCGCCAGCACCGGATCGGCGCCGAGCGCCTCGTCGATCGCGGCGGAGTCGGCGTCGAGGTCGAGCAGCCGGCGCACCCGCGCGACCAGGGGGCCGACATCGGCCACCGAGACCAGGGTCGCGGTGCAGCGGAGGGCATCGCCGTCCGGCTCGAGCCGCACGATCGCCGGGCCGCCGGGCAGCGCGAGCGAGCGCGAGTACCGGCCCTGACCCGCCTCCTCGAGCCCCGGCACTGCGTCGGTGCCGAGGACGGCGAGCACGCCCGGATCGAACGGCGCCCGCACGGCGAGCCGCAGCTCGAGCGTCGTCGCGCCCGCGTGGACGGCCGCCTCCGACCGGCCTCCCCGGGCCGAGGCCCGCAGCGCGCTCGGGCTCCGCTCGTACACCTCCTGGATCGTCGCGTTGAACTGCCGGATGCTCGCGAACCCCGCGGCGAACGCCACCTCCGACACCGGCAGCTCCGTGCCGGTGAGCAGCAGCCGGGCGGTCTGCGCCCGCTGCGCCCGGGCGAGGGCGAGCGGCGGCGCGCCCAGCTCGACGCGCAGGATCCGTCCGAGCTGGCGGGCGCCGTAGCCCAGGCGCCCGGCCAGCCCCTCGACCCCCTCGCGATCGACCACACCGTCGCCGATCAGCCGCATCGCGCGCGCCGCGGTGTCGTCGCGCAGGTTCCACTCCGGCGAGCCGGGCACCGCGTCCGGGAGGCAGCGCTTGCAGGCGCGCAGCCCTGCCTCGTGCGCGGCCGCCGCGGTCGGGTAGAACCGGACGTTCGCGGGCCGGGGCGTCGTGGCGGGACAGCTCGGCCGGCAGTAGATGCCGGTCGAGTGCACCCCGGTGATGAACCGGCCGTCGAAGCGGGAGTCGCGCGAGGCGACCGCGCGGTAGCGCTCCTCGAACAGCGGATCCTCGACCATGCTCCGAGACTGGCACGCCCCGCGGCCGGAGGATCGCGGAAATCGGACACGGCCCCGCGAGCTGCGCCGCCTCCCACCCGCACACGGAGCCGCTTCGCGACTCGGTGGTGAGGGGAGGATGCGGCGGCGCCCCTCCGCACGGTGGTGGATCTCGATACGCCCGCGGCGCGGGCTAGTCGATCAGCAGGGCGGTCCCGCGGGGCGCCCCACCCGCACCCGCTGTCAAGCGCCGGGCCGCGCGTCCGCCGGTGCCCTACTCTCGGAGCCCATGAGCGCCTATCCGCCGCCGGCCCCCGCCCGCCCCTCGATCGTCCCGACGGTGCTGGGCGCGATCGGCGTCGCGCTGCTGGGGGTCCTGCTGCTGCTGGTCCTCGCCTACGTCGTCTCCGGGCTCGGCGCGACCGCGGCCGGGATCTGCGCGGTCGTCGCCCTGGTGCCGCTGCTGATCGTGCTGGCCGGCGTCCGCTGGGTCGACCGCTGGGAGCCCGAAGCGCCGCTCGGCCTCTGGTTCGCCTTCCTCTGGGGAGCGGCCGGCTCGGTGGCCATCTCGCTGCTGGTCGACCTCGGTGTGCAGATCGCGGTCTACGCCTCCGGTGCGCAGCCGAGCGAGTCGGACTTCGTCGGCGCCGTGATCCAGGCGCCGATCGTCGAGGAGTCGGCGAAGGGCCTCGGCGTCCTGCTGATCCTGCTGATCTGGCGCCGCAGCTTCGACGGACCGGTCGACGGCATCGTCTACGCGGCGGTCGTCGCCTCCGGCTTCGCCTTCGTCGAGAACATCCTGTACTTCGGCAGCGCGCTGGTGGAGGGCGGTCTCGGCTCGCTCGCCGTCACGTTCTTCCTCCGCGGCGTGCTCTCGCCCTTCGCGCACGTGCTCTTCACCTCCTGCACCGGCGCGGCGCTCGGGTTCGCGATGAGCCGCCCGCCGGCCGCGCGCCTGCCGATCGCGCTCCTGGGACTCGCGCTCGCGGCGTTCCTGCACGCGCTCTGGAACGGCTCGTCCTTCCTCGTCGCCGACTGGTTCGGCTTCTACGGCGTCGTGCAGGTGCCGCTGTTCGTGGTCGCGGTCGTCGTCGTCACGCTGCTGCGCAGGCAGGAGCGGCGGGTCACGCTCGAGCGTCTGGGCGACTATGCGGCCGCGGGCTGGCTCTCGCCGACCGAGGTGCGGATGATCGGCACCGCCGAGGGTCGTCGCACCGCCGCGCGCTGGGCCCGGGTGGCCGGGGGCGACCGGCCCCGGGCGATGCGCGGCTTCATCCGCTCCGCGACGAGGCTCGCGCACGTGCGCCAGCAGCAGCTCGCCGGCCGCGGCGGTCGAGCGGCCGCCGTCGACGAGCGCGTGCTGCTCGACGAGCTCGTCGCCCGCCGCGCGGCGCTCACCGGCGGCTGAGCGGTCCGGACCGGGGGATCAGCGGGCCGCGGGGTCCGCGAGAGGACAGGAGCAGGACATGGCGCCCACCATCCAGGTCGCGACCGGCGACGGCAGGACGCTCGTCGTCCACGACAGCGGCGACGAGGGGCGGCCGCTGCTCTGGCAGCACGGCTCCCCGCAGACCGGCGCCCTGCTCGTCCCGGTGCTCGAGGCCGCCCGCGCGCGCGGACTCCGTCTCCTCTCCTACGCCCGCCCCGGCTACGGCGGTTCGACCGCGCGGCCGGGCCGCGACGTCGCCTCCGCGGCGGAGGACGTCCGCGCCGTGCTCGACGCGCTGGGCCTCGACCGGATCCTCACCGCGGGCGCCTCGGGCGGCGGCCCGCACGCCCTGGCCTGCGCCGCACTGCTCGGCGACAGGGTCGACGGCGTCGCCGTCCTCGCCTCACCCGCCCCGGACGACGGCGACCCCGTCTGGTTCGACGGCATGGCCGCTCCGGGCGGCCTCGCGTCGGCGCGCGACGGCCGCGAGGCGCGCGCCCGCTTCGCCGAGACCGACGAGTTCGACCCCGAGTCGTTCGTGGCGGCCGACTACGCGGCCCTCGAGGAGGAGTGGGCGGCCCTCGGCGAGGACGTCGCGCGCTCGGAGCAGTGGGGTGACGGCGGCCTGATCGACGACGACGTCGCCTTCGCCGCGCCGTGGGGAGTCGACCTCGCGGCGATCCGCTGCCCGGTCGTCCTCGTCCAGGGCGGCCTCGACCGCGTGATCCCGGCGCACCACGCCCGACGGCTCCGGGCGCTGCTCCCGACCGCCCGGCTGATCGAGCACCCCGGCGACGGCCACGTCTCGGTGCTGCGCCGGCTGCCAGAGGCGCTCGGCCGCCTGATCGCCGTCCGCTGACGCCGCCCTCAGCTGACGCCGCTCTCCGCAGTCGAGCGCGCCGATCAGCGCGGCTGCACCGCCGCGACCTCCGCGACAGGCGCCGCCTCGACGCCGCGCCCCTCCGCGAGGCGACGCCGCAGATCGACGACGGCGACGACCCCCGAGGCGAGAGCGAGGACCGCCACGGCCGGCGCGACCAGGTCGATCGCCGCCTCCAGCCCGAGCGCCGTCGCCACGGCCCCGGCCGCGACGGCCGTGATCGCCTGGACCAGGTAGCTCAGGAGGTACACGGCCGAGATCATCGAGCCGCGGTGCTCGGCCGGAGCCGCCTGCCCGACCAGCGCGAGCCCGCCGGAGAAGCTGAGCGAGTAGCCGACGCCGCCGACGATCATGAAGGCGACGAACAGCACGAGCGAGCCGCTGGCCGCCGTCCACTCCATCAGCGCGAGCCCGGCGATCGCGACCACGGCGCCGACGATGATCGCGAGGTGCGCGTGCACGCGCTGGATCGCCAGGGCGGTGAGCCCGATCACGATCGACGACAGCGCGAGCACCGAGCCGATCACGAGCAGGTCGGTCGTGCCGGTCAGCTCCCGGGCCATCTGGGCGCCGAGGGAGAGCACGAGGGCGCCGACCGCGTAGGCGACCGAGACGGCGAGGGTCGCGCCGGCGTACGCCCGTCGGAGGCCGACCGGCACGGAGGGGAGATGCGGCCGCCAGCGGGCGCCCGCGACCGGGCGGTCGTCGCGGCCGAGCGCCAGCAGGACGAGGGTGACCGCCCCGACCAGCGCCAGGACCCAGTAGCTCAGCTGCAGCGGCAGCGGCGCGTACTGCGCGAGCGCGCCCGAGAGCAGCAGCGAGAGGGTGAGCCCCGCGGCGGTCGACACGGTCGTGAGCGAGGAGGGCAGGCGCGGGTTCGCGGACACGTTGTCGTCCACGAGGGAGGCGCTCGCCGCGCTGAGCGCCAGCGCGGTCCCGACGCCCTGCATCGCCCGGCCGACGTAGAGGAGCGCGACGCCGTCCGCGAGCGAGAACACGACCGCCGAGACCGCGATCAGCGCGATGCCCAGCAGCATCGTCCGCCGCCGCCCGATCACGTCGGACAGTCCGCCGACCAGGAGCAGCGCGAGCAGCAGCGCGACGGGGTAGGCGCCGACGACGGAGGTGATGACGACGGGGGAGAGGCCCCACTCCTGGGCGTAGCTCGGGTAGAGCACGGAGGGGGCGCCGCTGGACCAGAGGCAGAGCGCCAGCACGAGCGTCGAGACCCAGAAGGCACCTCGCCGCCCGAAGCGCACGGGAGGGCGGACGAGGGTGCTGGGAGTCGGCATGGAGGTCACGCTAGTGCCCTGGCTTGGAATGTCCAAGCGAGGTCGAGCCGGGTTAGTCTCGGTGAGTGCCCACCGCCCGCAGCCCCGTCGACGTCGACGACGACCGGGCCGAGCGCTGCTCGGTCGCCCGGTCGCTCGAGCTGCTCGGCGAGCGCTGGAGCCTCTTGATCGTCCGCGAGGCGCTGCGCGGGGCGAGCACCTACTCCGAGTTCCGCGAGCGGCTCGGGGTGCCGAGCGACGTGCTCTCGGCGCGGCTGCGGACCCTGACCGAGGCGGGCGTCTTCGAGAAGGTGCCCTACCGGCCGGAGGGCTCGCGGGAGCGCTCGCGCTACGAGCTGACCGAGCAGGGCCGTGCGCTCAAGCTCGTCCTCGTCGCGCTCGCCCAGTGGGGCGACGAGAACCGCCCGGCCCCGCACGGCGCGGCCTCGCTCGCCTCCGATGCGGACTCCGGCGAGCGGCTCGAGCTCGCCTTCGTCGACCCGGAGGGGCGTCGGTCGGCGATCGACCGCGTCCGCATCGTGCCGGGCCCGGCCGCGCGCACGACCTGGGAGAGTCTCTGAGCCGAGGCCGGCGGACCCGAGGCCGGCGCCTCCCGCGGGAGACGGCCGACCCTGAGCCCGAGCGGCCTCAGTCGGCGCGCAGCACCCGGCGCTCGCCGGCGGTCACCGCGACGCCGAGGCGGTTCTGCGCGGGCGGCAGCGGGCAGTTGTAGTGCGGCGAGAACCCGCACGGCGGGATGTAGGCGCGATTGAAGTCGAGCAGCACCGGGCCGGGCGTCCCGGCGTCGGCCGCTCCGCCCAGACGCTGCACCACGAGGAACCGGCCGACCGGGTAGCTCTTCAGCTCCGGGTCGTCACTGCGGTTGGTCGGGTCGCCGAACGGGACGAGCAGTGTGCCGCCGTCGTCGAACGCGGCGACCGTGTACTCGTGCGCCCGCCCGTCGTCGACGAGCGAGAAGGTGATGTCGCCGGGCACGACGAGATCGCGCGTCGCCCCGTTGTCGCGGAGGTGCTCGAACGGGATGGTGCGCGCGTCGTCGACCGGCTCGAACCAGGCCTCGAGCACCCAGGCGGCGTCGAAGGGGAAGGTCTCGATCGCGTCGAACGAGCGGATGCCCTCGGAGGCCGCGTCCCAGACGCGGTAGCCGTACTCCTCCTCGCCGGTGTCCAGGCTCGCGCGGCGCATGCGCGTGAGGGTCGCGGTCGGCCCGTAGCCGGCCAGCGCGGCCTCGTCGTCGACGCGCTCGCCCGGCTCGAGCCAGCGGGTCTCGACCAGGGCGAGGTCGCCGCGCGGGCCGGTGACCCGCTCGGCACGGCGCGCGAGCCACGACTCCCAGCCGGCGCGGGCCGACTCGGTGGTGTCGATCGAGGCGCGGGAGGGGGCGGTGACAGTGCTGCTCGTCGAAGGCATGCACCGTGCAACGCGGGGGCGGCCGCTTCTCTTCCTGAGCGGGTCCGACGAGATCGGCGCCGGAGAACGCCCGTTAAAGACCTCGACGCCCTGCGGCAGCGGCAGGGCCGGCTGCTCTGACGGGGCGTCGAGCTCTTCTTGGAGGACAGCATGCGCCACTCGGCGGCGGCCCGCAAGAGGGCGGCGCCGTTCGCCCACGGCGAGGCGCGAGAAGCCCCGTCGCGCCGGTCGGCGCCCGAGCGGTCGTTAGACTGGACCGCCTGTTTTCGACGGTCCCCGGAGCGCAACCGCCTCCCGCCCGAGACCGCGGAACCGGCACGGAAGGGCGCACGATGACGGACAGCGACACGATCCTCGAGTCCGAGCTCTCGCGTGAGCGCGCGTACGTGGCGGGGCTCTACGCCCGCCTCGACGAGCTGATCGCGCAGTCCAGGGAGGCGCTCGACTCCGTCCGGATCGAGAGCGTCGGCGGCAACCACCAGAGCCGGTCCGAGCGCGACGCGTTCGCGCGCCTCTACGAGGACCGCATCCGCTCGCTCTCGGGCGCCGACGACCGGCTCGCCTTCGGCCGGCTCACCCTCGCCGACGCCGAGACGGAGCACCGCTACATCGGCCGCATCGGCCTCCGCGACGACGAGCAGGACACCCTGCTGCTCGACTGGCGCGCTCCCCAGTCGGCCGCCTTCTACCAGGCCACCGCCGCCCGGCCGATGGGCACCCGCGCCCGCCGGCACCTGACCCTCCGCGGCCGTGAGGTGATCCGCTTCGAGGACGAGGTCTTCGACGAGGAGCTGCTCCGCGAGGGCACGGCGCTCCAGGGCGAGGGCGCGCTGATGGCGGCCCTCGGCGCCCAGCGCACGGGGCGGATGCACGACATCGTCGCGACCATCCAGAGCGAGCAGGACCGCATCATCCGCTCCGAGCTGCGGGGCGTGCTCGTCGTGCAGGGCGGCCCGGGCACCGGCAAGACCGCGGTGGCGCTGCACCGCGCCGCCTACCTCCTCTACTCGCACCGCGACCGCATCGCCTCCTCCGGGGTGCTCGTCGTCGGGCCGTCGCGCTCCTTCCTGCGCTACATCGAGGCGGTGCTGCCCTCGCTCGGCGAGACCGGCGTCGTGCTCTCCACCCTCGGCCAGCTCTACCCGGGCCTCGACCTGATCGAGGAGGACCGCCCGGCGGTCGCCCGGGTCAAGGGCTCCGCGCGGATGGCCGAGCTGCTCAAGCGCGCCGTCCGCTCGCGCCAGGCCGTGCCGGCCGAGACGCTGGTCCTCGACGTCAACGGCGAGAAGCTGCGGCTCGAGCCGCACGAGGTGGAGCGGGCGATCACCCGCGCCCGCGACTCCCGCAAGCCGCACAACGAGGCCCGCGTCACCTTCGTCAAGGCGATGATCACCCAGCTGACGCGGCAGCTCGCCGACCAGCTCCGCAGCCACGGCAACACGGTCGACGAGGCCGACGAGGCGGTCCTCCGCGAGGACGTCCGCACCGCGTACGACGTCCGCGTCGCTCTCAACACCGCGTGGATCCCGCTCACCCCGGAGAAGCTGCTGCAGGACCTCTACGCCCGGCCGAACTGGTTCGCCTCGCTCACCCCGCGCTGGACCCCGGACCAGCGCGCCCTGCTCCGCCGCGATCGCGACGCCGCCTTCACCGTCTCCGACGTGCCGCTGCTCGACGAGGCGGCAGAGCTCGTCGGCGCCTACGACGACCACGCCGACGCGCAGAAGAAGGCCGAGAAGGAGCAGCGCCGCCGCGACGTCGAGAACGCCGAGGCCGCGATCCGCAACATGGGCGTCGACGGGCTCGTCAACGCCAAGGACCTCGCGGCGGGCTTCGCCGAGCGCACCAGCGTCGGCACCACCGCCGAGCGCGCGGCGGCCGACCGCTCCTGGACCTACGGGCACGTCGTGGTCGACGAGGCGCAGGAGCTCTCGCCGATGCAGTGGCGGGTGCTGCTGCGCCGCTGCCCGATGCGCTCCTTCACCATCGTCGGCGACGTCGCCCAGGCGTCCGGCGCCTCGGCCGCCTCCAGCTGGGACGCCGCGCTCCGCGACACCTTCGGCCGCCAGGGCCGCGACGGCGAGGCCGCGCCGTGGCGCCTCGAGGAGCTGACGGTCAACTACCGCACGCCCGCGCAGATCGTCGCCTACGCCGAGCGCACCGCGCGCGAGAACGGACTCGAGATCACCCCGGGCGAGGCGGTGCGCTCCACGGAGTGGCCGGTCCGCACCGTGCGCGACCGCGGCGACGCCGCCCTCGCCGACCGGGTGCTCGCCGTCGTCCTGGAGGACCGCGCGATCGGGGACGGCACGCTCGCCGTGATCGCGCCCGACGACGAGCTCGACGCGATCACCGCGCGGCTGGAGCAGGAGCTCGGCCGCGAGGTCGGCCGCGGCTCCCGGGGACTCGACCGCCCGGTCGCCGTGCTCTCGACGGCCGACGCGAAGGGGCTCGAGTTCGACTCCGTCGTGATCGCCCGGCCGCGGCTGATCGCGGCGGAGGAGCGCGGCGCCGCCTCGCTGTACGTCGCGATGACCCGGCCGACCCAGCGCCTCACCCTGGTCGAGTGAGCCGGTCGGAGTGGCGGCCGGCGGGATCGAGCGTCCAGGGCGTCCCTCCTAGGATGGAGAGCATGAGCAGCGAGAACCTGACCAAGCCCGAGCTCGACGCCCCCGACGGCCCGGCCCCCGACACCCTCGTCGTCGAGGACCTCGTCATCGGCGACGGCGCCGAGGCCCAGCCCGGCTCCACCGTCGACGTGCACTACCTCGGCGTCGAGTACGACACCGGCGAGGAGTTCGACTCCTCCTGGAGCCGCAACCAGTCGATCAACTTCCCCCTCAACAACCTCATCCGCGCCTGGCAGCAGGGCATCCCCGGCATGAAGGTCGGCGGCCGCCGCAAGCTGATCTGCCCGCCCGCCCTCGCCTACGGCCCCGCCGGCGGAGGCCACCCCCTCTCCGGCAAGACCCTGATCTTCGTGATCGACCTCCTCGGCACCAAGTAAGCCGTACGTCGCCGCATACGGGTCGAGCAGCCCCGAAGGGGCGTCTCGATTCATGCTGGTCGAGTAGCTCGAAGGGGCGTCTCGATTCATGCTGGTCGAGTAGCCCCGAAGGGGCGTCTCGATTCATGCTGGTCGAGTAGCTCGAAGGGGCGTCTCGATTCATGCTGGTCGAGTAGCCCCGAAGGGGCGTATCGAGACCCACCCTCAAGCACTGAAGGCGCAGCCCCCGGATCACCGGGGTCTGCGCCTTCGTCGTTCCCCGCAGCCGCCCCTCAGCGCGGCTGCGCCCTCTTCACCCGGTCGACCAGCTCGCGCCAGGCCCCGTCGAGCTCCGTCTCACCGAGCCGCACCGTGTGCGTCTGCACCCGGATCTCGTAGACGAAGCGATCTGGCCGCCCGGCAGGAGTCGCCGCGGCGCGCGGCCGGTCGTCCCAGTCGAGCGAGCCGATCAGAGCGTGCCAGGCGCCCTCGTCCGGCTGCTGATCGACATCGATCCGCCAGACCCGGCGGAGCCCGGCGAAGCCGCCACTGCGCGACACGATCACATCCATGGCCGCGATCGTACGCGCCCGCCCCCACAGCATGCTGGTCGAGCAGCCCGCGCGGCGGGCGACCCTGCCACCCGCGTGGTCCGCGCAGCGGGCGCCCCTGCCACCCGCGTGGTCCGCGCAGTGTTCGCCTCATGCTGATCGAGTAGCCCGCGCAGCGGCCGTATCGAGCGGAGGGGGCGCCTTCGGCGCCAGCGCAGGGCGGGGAAGAGACTGACGTTCATGCGGGGGTGGGTCTCGATACGCCCCTGCGGGGCTACTCGACCAGCATGTCTGCGGGCGTCTCTTCCAAGTAGATCCACCACCGCCGAGAGGCGAGTCCACGGACCGGACTGCTGACGGTGGTGGGTCTCGATACGCCCCTGCGGGGCTCCTCGACCAGCAGGGGGAGGCCGCTACTCCGGCAGCGCGACCCCCACCGTCGTCCAGCCGGTGCGGACCGCCGCCTCGACCTCGGAGCCGGCGCCGAAGCGCTCGGCCGCCGCGGTCACGGTGAGCGCCGCGAAGCCCTCGAAGTCCGCCGTCGCCGTCAGCACGCCGCCGGTCAGCACGTCGTACCAGACCTGCCCCGCGCGCTCCCACGAGGGACCGCCGAGCTCGAGCGCCGCGACCGCGAAGGCGCGGTTGGGGATGCCGGAGTTGATGTGCACGCCGCCGTTGTCGTCCTCGGTGTCGACGTAGTCGGCCATCGAGCCGGGCTGCGGGTCCTTCCCGAGCACGTCGTCGTCGTAGGCGGTGCCCGGCGCGATCATCGAGCGCAGCGCGGTGCCCTGCACCTCGTCGGTGAAGAGGCCCTCGCCGATCAGCCAGCTCGCGTCCTCCGCGCTCTGGCCGGCGCCGAACTGCTCGAGCATCGCGCCGAACACGTCCGAGATCGACTCGTTGAGCGCCCCCGACTGCCCGCGGTAGACCAGGTTGGCGGTGTACTCGGTGATCCCGTGCGCCAACTCGTGCCCGATCACGCTCTGCGAGACCGTGAACCGGCGGAAGACCTGCCCGTCGCCGTCGCCGAAGACCATGCGCGAGCCGTCCCAGAAGGCGTTGTCGTAGTCCTCGCCGAAGTGCACCGTCGCGTCCAGCGGCAGCCAGGCGTCGTCGATCGAGTCGCGGCCGAAGGCCTGCTGCAGGAACTCGGACATCGCGCCGAGCCCGTCGTAGGCCTCGTCCGCCGCGGCGTCGCCGGTGGCGGGAGCGCCCTCAGTGCGCACGACGGTGCCGGGCAGGGTCTCGGTCGACTGCGCGTCCGAGATGGTCCGCTGGAGGGCGGCGACCCGCTCCGCGCGGGGGACCGGCGACGCGGTGGCGGTCGAGCGACCGGGGGAGGGCTCGCCCGGCCGGACGCGACGGAAGGGCACGTCCTGCTCGAGCGAGCGGCTGGCCGCCCGCGCGGCCCGGGCGAACGCCGGGTCGTCGAGTCGGGCGATGCGGACGAGGAGATACGGCGGCACGACTGTTCTGCTCATGGCCCGATCCTCGCACCCACCCCCGACACGGTCGTGGGCTCGCCGCTCGCGGCCCGATGCGGTAGCGGGGCGCCGCGCGCTAGCCTGGCGAGCGACGAGCGGCATCCACGGACCGGGGCGCACCCGAGGACTTGAGGCGGACATGGGCATCATCACGCGGGGCTTCTTCGGCAAGCGCGAGCAGAACCCGGACATCCCGCCGGGCCAGTACCTGGAGAAGGGCTTCCCCGTCCTCTCGATCGGGCCGACCCCGAACATCCACGAGTGGGCCTTCTCGATCGACGCCGGCCCCGCCGGGGCGCGCCGCTGGACGGCGGACGAGTTCGCCGCGCTGCCCCGCGAGGACATCCACACCGACCTCCACTGCGTCACGCGCTGGTCCAAGCTCGCGACGAACTGGCGCGGCGTCTCGGTCGACCTCCTGCTCGACGGCATCGAGAGCGACGCCGGCTTCGTGATGGCGCAGAGCTACGGCGGCTACACGACCAACCTGCCGCTCTCCGAGATCCGCGACGGCAAGGCCTGGATCGCGACCGAGTTCGAGGGCGCGCCGCTCGCGGCCGAGCACGGCGGCCCCGCGCGGCTGCTCGTGCCGCACCTCTACCTCTGGAAGAGCGCGAAGTGGGTCCGCAGCCTCCGCCTCATGCCCGGCGACGAACCCGGCTTCTGGGAGCAGAACGGCTACCACATGCACGGCGATCCCTGGAAGGAGGAGCGCTACTGGTGATCTGGACGGAGGCGGTGACCGAGTCGGTCCTGCCGCTCACTCCGACCTCGCGACTGATCGCGCTCCGCGTCCCCGGCTGGCCCGGGCACCTCGCCGGGCAGCACCTCGACGTGCGGCTCACCGCGCCCGACGGCTACCAGGCGAGCCGCTCCTACTCCATCGGCGCCCCCTCCGACGGCGAGCGCGTCGAGCTGGCCGTCGAGCGCCTCGACGACGGCGAGGTCTCGCCGTACCTTGTCGAGGGACTGGAGGCGGGTGACCGCCTCGAGGTGCGCGGTCCGATCGGCGGCTGGTTCGTCTGGCGTCCCGAGCAGACCGGGCCGGTGCAGCTGATCGCCGGCGGCAGCGGGCTGGTCCCGCTGATGGCGATGGCCCGCGAGCACGGCCGCGTCGGGAGCGCCGCACCGATGCGCCTGCTCTACTCCGTGCGCTCCAGCGTCTTCGCCTACTACCGCGACGACCTGCGCGCACTCGGCGAGCTGCCCGCCGACCGCGGCGGCGTCGAGACCGAGCTCGTGTACACCCGCGTCGCCCCGCCCGGCGCCGCTCGTCCCGCGGGCCGGCTCACCCCCGAGCTGCTGGCCACCACGGCGATCCCCGCCTCCGAGGAGCCGACGGTCTACGTCTGCGGCCCCACCGCCTTCGTCGAGGCCGTCGCCACTGCCCTGGTCGCCCAGGGCCACGACCCCGCCCGAGTCCGCACCGAGCGCTTCGGCGGCCCGTAGCCCCTGCACCTCCCGCGAGATGCCACTTGTGCACGCGACACGCCGTGAAATGCGTGCACAACTGGCATCTCGCGGAAAGCGTCCGCGGCGCTGTCCCCCTTCCGCGAGATGCCACTTATGAGCACGACACGCCGTGGAAAGCGTGCACAAGTGGCATCTCGCGGAGGGGAAGGAGCCGCGGCTACTCGAAGGAGACGGTGCGGTTCTCGCCGATGTCGGGCTGGCCGCCGGTGACGGCCGCCTTGGCGACCTTGAAGAGCACGACGGGGGCGGGGGAGTCGGTCACCCAGAGCTCGACGGTCTCGGCCGAGACGCGCAGCAGCGCGACGGTCGGGTCGTCCTTGCCGTCGGGGAACCAGGCCGAGATCGAGGGCGACCACAGCTCGTCCACCTTGGCGGGGTCGTGCACGACGGTCGCCGAGCCGGCCACCGAGAGGTAGCCCTTCTTCGACTCGAACGCGACGTTCACGCTCGGGTTGGCGCGGATGTCGTCGACCTTCGCCGACGGGTCCTGGGTGAAGAACCAGAGGTCGCCGTCGAAGTCGACGTCCTGCGCGGCGAGCGGCCGGCTGACGAGCTGCCCGGTCTCGTTGACGGTGGTGAGGAGTCCGATCTTCGCGCTCTTCACGATCTCGGTGATCTGAGCGCGGTCGTCGTCCGTGGCGGGGGTGATGGTGGTGTCGGTCATGCTGCCGACGCTACGCGGAAGCACGGCCGCCGCAAGGGGTGGCGAGCGCGCCGACGGCCTGGCTAGCGTCGAGGGATGGACACCACCACGTACACGGCCATGCTCGACAGCGGCGCGGAGCAGGAGAGCATCCGCCTCGAACTCATCGACGGCTCCCCTCAGCGCTCCCTCACCCGCGTCGCCGACATCGACGGCGAGGAGGTCGAGGTCGTCTGGGAGCTGGACGGCGAGATCGACGGCTTCCACGTCTACCGCCCCGTCCGCGTCGAGGGACGCGACGACGACAGCGGCGAGGTCTCCGACGACCTCACCGACGGCAACGCCGCCGGCGCCTACGCGGGCGAGTAGCCCCTCGACCGCGTCGCACGCCCGTCCAGCGGGGTGCGACGCGGTCGTCCCTCCCCGTGCCTCAGGCCACCGGGTGCAGCGCGTCGTAGCGCCGGAAGCCCGGGCTGAGCCGCAGCACCGCCGCCAGGATCAGGACGATCGCCAGTCCGCCGGCCAGCGGCGGCAGCCAGAGCAGTGCGAGCGAGGCGAGCAGCCCCGTGTAGAGGTCGCCGACCCGCGGTCCGCCCGTCACCACCACGATGAAGACGCCCTGCAGCCGCCCGCGCATGTTGTCGGGCACCGCGGTCTGCAGCATCGTCTGCCGGAAGATCGAGCTGACGTTGTCGGCCGCACCGGCTCCCGCGAGCGCGACCGACGCCGCCGCGATCAGGCCGAGGTTCGGCTCGGAGGCGTCGTGCGCCGTCAGCTCCGCGACCAGCAGCACCGCGCCGAAGCCGAGGATCAGCGCTCCGTAGGCCTGGATCGACCGGCTGATCGCGAGCCCCTGATGCCGCACCCCGATCAGCCGCCCCGAGAAGACGCTGCTCAGCAGCGCCCCGACCGCGTACGCCGCAGTGAGGAAGCCGACCGTCACCGCACCGCCGCCCAGCAGCAGTGCCGCCGCCGCCGGGAAGACGACCCGCGGCTGCCCGAACGTCATCGCCACGATGTCGACGAGGAAGGACAGCCGGATGTTCGGCGCCCCGCGGAGGAACCGCAGCCCGTAGCGCAGCGACTCCAGCCCCGGCCGCTGCCGCTCGCCCTCGGGCACCAGCGCGGGCAGCCCGGCGATGCCGAGGAACGCCGCGAGGAAGAGCACCACGTCGATCGTGTAGGTCACCGCGAAGCCGGAGGAGGCGACCAGCACGCCCGCGAGAGCCGGCCCGACCGTCACCTCCACGCCGCCCGCGATCCCGCCGAGCGCCGCCGCCGCCGGCACCAGCTCGAGCCGCAGCAGCCGCGGCGCCACCGTCATCCGGGTCGCGCCGATGATGGTCGTCGCCACGGCGTTGACCGCCGTCAGGGCGTAGAGCGTGAGCGGGGTCTCCGCGCCGAACCAGGCGAGCGCCGCGATCGCCGCGGTCGAACCCCAGGCGACGATCGCGGAGAGCAGCAGCACCAGCCGCCGGTCGAAGGCGTCGGCGAGCATGCCGCCGTACAAGCCGGCGATCACGGTCGGCACCAGCGCCACCACGCCGACCATCGCGACGGCGAGCGTCGATCCGGTCAGCTCGTAGATGTGCAGGCCGACGGCGACGATCGTCATCTGCCCGCCGATGCCGGAGATCACGTTGCCCGCCCAGAGGCGGGCGAAGGCGGGGGACTCGCGGAGGGGGGAGAGGTCGACGACATGGCTGCGCCGGGGCGCGGAGGGGGGCTGGCTCACCCGCTCCATTCTCGTGCCTGCCCGCAGGGTCCGCGCGGAGGCGACGGCGGCGGTGCTGCGCGGTGGTGCAGCGCGGCGATCGGGCGCACGGGGCCGTCAGGACGGAGCCCGTAGGGTGGGGAGCATGAGCACGTCATCCGACGGCGCGCCCCGACGCCCGCGCACCACCGCGTCGCGCGTCGCCGGCGCCGCCCCCGCGCGCCGCGCCGCCCCCGCTCCGCGCACCCGGACCCGCACCGCGAGCTCGAGCGCCGCGGCCTCGGGCGGCCGCTTCGCCGCGCTCCGCCGACGCTACGGGGCCGGGACGGCGTCGATCCTCCTCGCGATCGTCGTCGTCCCGATCGCGTTCTTCGTCTGGTACGCGATCATCTCGCTCGGCGCCTACCCGGGCGACCAGGCCGTCAGCGACCTGCTCGTCGGCGTTCTCTACACCGCGATCATCCACGCGCTCCTGCTCGCCGGCGTGCTGCTCGGCGTCTCCTCGATCCGCGCGCGACGCCGCGAGGGCCGTCCGGCGATCGCCGGCTGGATCGGCGTCGTGCTGAACGTGCTCGTCGTCCTCTTCTGGGAGCTGCTCGTCTCGCCGTGGCTCGTCGAGCTCTGGAACCGGGCCGTCGGCGCCTGACCCACCGGTCCCCACCGGCCCCCGCCGGCCGGCGACCGATCCGCTCGACCACCGGCCCCCGCGCTCTGGTAGGCTCCTCAGGTTGCCGTCCAACGGCCGCGGATCAAGAGAGCCCACGCATCAGGCGCAGGGCACCGCGCAACGAGAGAGAGGGGATCCCATTCATGGCACTCGAAGCAGACGTCAAGAAGGCGATCATCGAAGAGTACGCGACCCACCCCGGTGACACCGGATCCCCCGAGGTGCAGGTGGCCGTCCTGACCAAGCGGATCAAGGACCTCACCGAGCACCTCAAGGAGCACAAGCACGACCACCACTCGCGTCGTGGTCTGCTGCTGCTCGTGGGTCAGCGCCGTCGACTCCTCGGCTACCTGTCGGACGTGGACATCAGCCGCTACCGCTCGCTGATCGAGCGTCTCGGCCTGCGTCGATAGTCCCCTCCGCTCCTCCCCTCACCGGGTCGGGCGCGGGGTCTCGATGACACCGCGATCTTCTTCTGAACGGGCCGCTCTCCTCCGGGAGGGCGGCCCGTTCCGCGTTCCCGGCCACCGAGTTCCCCGGCATCGCGCGCCCCGGCGGCGTGCTCAGTCCAGGCGCTCCGGCCGGTCGACGCCGCCCCAGGAGAAGCCGGCCGACGCCGCGAACCAGTCGGCCGCCGACCGCGCGAGTGCGGCGTCCGCCTCGGGTCGTCCGGGCAGCGCCAGGGCCTCGGCGAGACCGGGCAGAGTCCACCGGTCGTCGAGGGCCTTCGCCTGCGCCCGCTGCCAGGCGTCCGAGCAGGCGGGCTCGCCGGCCGCCCGGGTGATCGACGCGGCGCCGGGGGCGGCGCCGTCCCGCACGAGCGCGAGCGCGCAGGTCAGCGCCGCCGTCCGGACCACGCTCCGCGGCGCTCGCGCCGGCTCGGTGGCCCGCACCTGATCCTGGGCCCCGACGATCGCCGTCAGCGCGAGGAACAGCCGGGTCGCCTCCTCGTCCGGTCGCGGCGCCAGCCGGCCCGGACCGGCCGAGATCGCGGCGGACGCTCCAGGAGGGAGCACCAGGCCGCGGCCGATCCGAGCGGAGTACGCGCTCAGCAGACCGGTGACTCCGGCGTCGCGGCGCGGGTCGCTCTGACCGACCACCCCGCGCACCCCGGGATCGCTCAGCACCCAGACGACGGGGGTGTCGTTGTGGATGGTCAGACTCCGGTGGTCGGCGTCGACGCAGGCCAGCAAGTGCCCGGCCAGTGCCTCGCCCTCGCGGTCGAGCACGGAGGAGGCGGCGAGCAGCTCGCGCGGCTCGTCGCACGGCCCGGTCGTCCCGCCGGCCGCGGAGGGCAGCCCGGCGAGGGGAGCGAGGGCGGCGAGGGCGAGCGCGAGCACCGCGATCGCGGCGGCGGAGGCGGCGGTCGCGCCGAGGAGCCGGCCGGGGGAGTCGCGGCGACGCACGGCGGCGACGGAGCGATCCGGCCGCACTCCACCCCGCCGCACCCGATCGAGCGCGGACGCCACCGTGCCTCGACGCACCATGCGGGACTCCCTCTGCTCGGAGGCTAGACCCGGAACCGGGCCCTGACCAGGCCCTGAGCGCGACCGGTGGGGAAGGGACGGGAATTCCTTCGAGAATTCTCCGGTCCGGTGCATCCGCGGAGGCCCCTCGGCCGGAAGTAGTGGTGAAGGCCCTTCTCGAGAACCCACCGACCCGCCCGCGGGTCCCGTCGTGAAAGAGGAACACCGTGACCACCTCCCGCCTCACCCACCGCCTGCTCGCCGGAGCCTGCCTCGGCACTCTCGCCGTCGCCGGTCTCGCCGCCGCCCCCGCGAGCGCGGCCGACGCCGACTCGGCCGACCTCTACGTGCTGCACGCGGTCCCCGACACCCCGGTCGACGTGTACGTCAACGGAGCACTGACGCTCGACGACTTCACGCCCGGCTCGCTGGCCGGCCCGCTCGACCTGCCCACCGGGACGTACACCGTCGCGATCACCGCCGCGGACGCCGCCGACGCGAGCGCTCCCGTCATCGGCCCGGTCGACCTCGCGCTCGAGGCCGGCAAGAGCTACACCGTCGCCGCGCACCTCACGCCCGACAACACCCCCACCGCGACGCTGTTCCCGAACGACATCTCCGCCACCGCGGCCGGAGAGGGACGCCTCACGGTCCGCCACATCGCCGCGGCGCCCGCCGTGGACATCCTCGCCGGCGGCTCGCCCGTGCTGACGAACGTGACCAACCCGAACGAGGGCGTCCTGAACCTCGCTCCGGCCACGATCTCGACAGTGGTCGCCGCGACCGGGACCACCGCTCCGGTCATCGGCCCGGCCGACGTCCAGGTCCAGGAGGGCGTCAACACGATCGTCTACGCCTGGGGCAGCCTGGAGAAGGGCGACCTCGCCCTCGCGACGCAGACCATCGGCGGTCTGCACTCCTCGCCGTCCGGTGTCCCCGCCGGTGAGGCCGGCCTCGCCGCCGACAACCGCACCGACGCGGCCGCGGGCTGGTGGGGCGCTGCCGCCCTCGCCTCGCTCGCGCTGATCGGCGCCGCGCTGATCGGTCGCCGCAAGGCCGCCGCCGGTCGCTGACCGACGCGGACGACCGCCGGTCCCCGACCGGCACCGAAGACCGCCGGTCCCCGACCGGCACCGAAGACCGCCGGCCCGGTGTGCCCCCGCACCCGGGCCGGCCGCCGACCACGACGAGAGGAGGACGTGATGAGCAGGATCCCCACCCGGCCGCGCGCTCTCCTCGTGGTCGGCGCGATCGCGGTCGGCCTCGGCCTCGGCGGCTGCTCGGCACAGGCGGTCGGGGTCGTGCCCGCCCCTGACGCGAGTGCGCCGCTCCCGACGTCGACGCCGGCCGCGATCCCCTCCAGCACTCCCGGCCCGTCCGCCGCCGCGGTGCCGGACGTCCCGGTCGCGGACGCCCGCCTCGGTGCGACTCCCGCGCCGGTGGTGCTCGCGCCGACGCGCCTGGTCGTCGACGGCCTGCCGATCGACATGCCGGTGCAGCCGGTCGGCGTCGCCGACGACGGCACGATGGAGCTGGTCCCCGACACCGACGTGGCCGGCTGGTACCGCTACGGCCGGGGGCTCGACGCCGCCGAGGGGACGACCGTGATCGCCGCCCACGTCGACTCCCTCACCTACGGGCTCGGCCCGTTCGCCGAGCTGAAGAAGGCGCAGCCCGGCCAGCACATCGGCCTGACGGGCGAGGACGGCGTCCAGCGCGTCTACACGGTGGACACCGTCGAGACCACGGAGAAGACCACGGTCGACCTCTCGAGCGTCTTCGTCCAGGACGGCGCCGCCCGCCTGGTCCTGATCACCTGCGGCGGCGACTTCGACTACGACACCCGCCACTACCTCAGCAACGTGGTCGTCACCGCGACCCCCTCGCCGTGACCGCCCGACGACGACCCCGACCGGCCGCTTCCGTGCTCCCGCTGTGAGCGAGCCGTAGCATGAGCCTCACCGCAGCGCCGCAGGCCGCCGAGCCACTCGCGACCGGGCCCCGCTGCCGCCCCCAGTCCAGGAGGACCCCCCTGAGCGACGCCCAGACCCGCGAGCCCGACGACGAGGCCGCCGATGAGCGCGCCCTCGTGCAGCGCCTCGGCCTCCGGTTCGCCGCGGGGGAGGAGTCGGCGCTCGCCGAGGCCTACTCCCGCTGGTCCCCGCTCGTCTTCACCCTCGCCCTGCGCTCGCTCGACGATCGCGGCGACGCCGAGGACGTGGTCCAGCGCGTCTTCGTCTCGGCCTGGACGGGACGCGGCAGCTTCGACCCCGGCCGAGCGGCGCTCGGCGCCTGGCTGGTCGGGATCTCGCGCAAGCGCATCGCGGACGCCCACGAGAACCGCTCGCGCGAGCGCCGGCTCACCGCCGCGCTGGTCGCGGTCGCCCCGGTGGACGAGGGCGAGCCGGCGGTCGACCTCGAGGAGCGGGTCCTGGTGGCCGACGAGCTCGCCCGCCTCGACCCTGTCCCGCGGCGGGTGATGAGCCTCGCCTTCTACGACGACCTGACCCACACCGAGATCGCCGAGCGGACAGGCCTGCCGCTCGGCACCGTCAAGAGCCACATCCGCCGCAGTCTCGACAGACTCCGCTCCCGATTGGAGGTGAGCAGCACATGACCCACCTCGATCCCGACGAGCTCGCCCTCCTCGCCCTCGGCGAGGACTCCTCCGCCGACGTCGCCGCCCACCTCGAGGCGTGCCCCGAGTGCGCTCAGCAGCTGGTCGAGCTCGGCCACGCCGCCGGTCTCGGCCGGCAGAGCCGCTCGCTGACCCTCGAGGCGCCGCCGGCGGAGGTCTGGGACCGGATCCGCGGCGAGCTCGCGCTGGGGACCGCGGATGCGCCGATCGCCCCGGTCACCGCGCTCCCGGTGGGCCGCCACACGCCCGCGCACCGCCGACCGCGCGCTCGCCGACTGCTCCCCGCGGCGCTCGCCGCCCTCGCGGCCCTGGCGATCGGCGTCGTCGGCGGCTTCTGGCTGCAGGCCTCGCAGGGCACCGACGCGGTCGTGGTCGCCCGCGCCGATCTCGCCGCCTTCCCCGACTGGCAGGGCGCGAGCGGCAGCGCCGAGCTCGAGGACGCCGACGGCGAGCGCCGGCTGGTCGTGCACCTCGACGCGGCCGGCGCGACCGACTCCTACCGCGAGGTCTGGCTGATCGCCGCCGACGCCACCGGACTGGTGGGGCTCGGGGTGCTGGACGGCACGGACGGCCGCTTCACGGTCCCCGCCGACATCGACCTCTCCGAGTACTCGCTCGTCGACATCTCCGAGGAGCCCGACGACGGCGACCCGCAGCACTCGGGCGACTCGATCGTCCGCGGGCCCCTTCGCGAGGGCTGAGCGCCCGCCGGGCCGGACCGGCCGAGGCGTCAGACCGCCCCGGTCCGCTCCGCCAGCAGCGCGGTGAGGGCCTGCACGGCCGCGGAGGGACGCTGCGCACTGCAGACCGAGACCTCCCAGACCAGCCCGGGCCAGTCGAGCTCGATCGCGGTCACCCCCTCCAGCGGCGCGATGCCCGATCGGGGCACCACCGCGGGTCCCAGACCGGCCTGCACGAAGAGCGGGATCGCGGGCAGGTCGGCGACCTCGGTCGCGACCCGTCGCGTCGCTCCCGCCGCGCGGAAGGCCCGGTCCACGCTGACGCGGTTGCCGAACCCGGACGGGGTGTCGATGAACGCCGCGCCCTCCAGGTCCGCGGGGGAGGGCCGCACCAGCCCCGCGAGCGGGTCCGCGCTGTCGACCAGCAGCACGTAGCGGTCGCGGACGACGGTCGTCACGGCGAGATCGTCCAGCTCGGCGACCGGCAGCGCGAGCAGCGCCACATCGAGGCGGCCACGGCGCAGGTCCTCCGCCAGCCCGGTCGATCCGCTCGGCGAGGTGCGCAGGAGCAGGTCGACCAGCGGATGCCGCCGCCGGAACGCGCCGAGGACACCCGGCAGGTCGAGGACGTCGAGCGCCGAGAAGGTGCCGACCCGGACCCGGCCGCGGAGCCCCGCCGCGTCCTCCGCCGCGAGCGAGCGCATCCGGTCGACGCTGTCGATCGCCGCGCGGGCCGAGGGCAGCAGCGCCTCGCCGACGGCCGTCAGCGCCACGCGCCGCGTCGAGCGGGTGAACAGCGGCGCCCCCAGGTCCTGCTCGAGCGCGCGGACGGTCGCCGACAGCGTCGACTGCACCACGTAGAGGCGGGCGGCCGCGCGGGTGAAGCTGAGCTCCTCCGCGACGGCGACGAAGGCGGCGAGCTGACGATCGTCCATCCGAGAATCATGCAGGATCGTCGATCAATGCGTCCATGATCCTCCGTTGGACGTGGACGATCGGGAGGAGCAGTCTGGGCGCATGCCGACCACCGGAACCCCCGCCGAGCGCACGACCGCCCGCACCGCCTCCTCCGCCTCACGCCGCCCCGAGCTCGGGCACCACCTCGGCTTCTGGGTGATCGCGGTCGCCTTCCTCTCCGTGATGGCCTTCTCGACCGTGCCGACCCCGCTCTACGCGATCTACCAGCAGCGCGACGGCTTCCCCGCCTTCGTCGTGACGGTGATCTTCGCGGCCTACGCCGTCGGAGTGGTGGCCAGCCTCTTCCTCGCCGGTCACGTCAGCGACTGGCTCGGCCGGCGCCGCATCCTGCTCGCCGCGATCCTCGTCGAGGTGCTCGCGAGCATCGTCTTCCTGCTCTGGCCGGACGTGCCGGGCCTGATCGTCGCCCGTCTGCTGACCGGCATCGGCGTCGGCGCGCTCACCGCGACCGCGACCGCCCACCTCTCCGAGCTCCGCGCGATCGCCCGGCCGGAGGAGGGACCCGGTGCCTCGCGCGCCGTCTCGACCCTCGTCAACGTCGGCGGCCTGGCCCTCGGCCCGCTGATCGGCGGCGTTCTCGCGGTGACCGTCGACCGCCCGCTCGTCGTGCCCTACGAGGTCTTCCTCGTGCTGCTCGTCGTGCTCGGCATCGCGGTCGCCCTCGTCCCCGAGACCGTCGAGCGCCGGGAGGAGCTGCCCGCCTACCGGCCGCAGCGGCTCGCCGTGCCCGCGGCCTCGCGCGGCACCTTCCTCTCGGCCGCCGTCGGCGCGTTCGCCGGCTTCGCCGTCTTCGGCCTCTTCACCTCGCTCGCGCCGACCTTCCTGGCCGGCCGCTTCGGCGAGACCTCGCACCTGCTGGCGGGCGTCGTCTCGTTCGGCGTCTTCGCGGCCGGCGCCGTCGCCCAGCTGACCGCCGCGCGGCTGCCCGTCCGCCGCGCGCTGCTCCTCTCCGCCACGGCCCTCACCGTCGGGCTCGTGCTCGTCGCCTGGGGCGCGGTCGCCGTGGTGCTGCCCGCCTTCATCGGCGGCGGCGTGATCGCCGGGGCCGGCGTCGGCCTGATCTTCCGCCTGGCGCTCGGGGTCGCCGGCTCGCTCGCCTCGGACGAGACCCGCGGCGAGGTCCTCGCCGGGATGTTCCTCGCCTCCTACGTCGGTCTCGCGGTCCCGGTCCTCCTGATCGGCGCGGCGCTCGCCGTCCTCCCCGCGGTCCCGGTGCTGGTCGGCTTCGTGGCGATCGTGCTCGCGCTCGTACTGGTGGCGATCGCGCGGATGCTGCGCTCGGCCGTCTGAGGACGCCCGCCGCGGGAGGCGGGCGCGGCCCGCGACAGAGGCGGTCCCGGCGCTCCATGATGGAGGCATGAAGCTCTTCTCCTTCGGCCGCTCCGACTCCGACCCCCTGCCCGCCGGCGACCGCGGCTCGGGCAAGCTCGACGACTACGACTACGAGCTGCGGCCCAAGTCCAAGCGCGGCGACACCCTCCTGGGCATCGCCGACTCGCTGCCGCACCAGGACGAGCTGGCCCGCGTGCACGCCCTCGGCGAGGAGGAGATCACGGCGGTCATCCCGCGCCGCACGATCGAGGAGGAGCGCACCGATGCGCCGATGCCGGTCCGGCTCTTCGCGAACCACCGGCCGACCGACCTCGTCGGCTACGTGCCCCGCGGGCTCGAGAACGTCGTCGAGGCCGCGCTGGCCCGGCTCACGGAGGCCGGCAAGCAGCCGCGCATCCCCGCCCGCATCGTGAAGGGCAAGGGCGGTCTCCGGGTCCAGCTGCTGATGCACGAGACCCGTGGCTGACGCGGAGGGCCCGGCCGGCGCCGACCGCTCGGCGGCCGGCTTCTGGGACGAGCCGGCCGCCGCGGGTCCGCCGGCCGGCTGGTACCCGGACCCGGCGCAGGTGAACACGCAGCGCTACTGGGACGGCCGCGCGTGGACCGGCGACCTCGCTCCGCTCGCACCGCCCGCGGCCCCGCTCGGCAACGCCGCTGCGACCGCGTCTCTCGTGCTCGGGATCCTGGGCGTGCTCCTGACCCCGATCCCGCTGTTCATCGGCCTGCTGCTCGGCGGCCCGCTCGACGTGCTCGCGGTCGTCTTCGGCGTCGTCGGCCTCGTCAAGGGCGGCGCGCGGCGGGGCGCGGGCGTGACCCGCGCGGTGGTCGGACTCGTCCTCGGCGCGCTGATGCTCGCGGCGATCACCGTCGGGGCCGGCACGATCTGGTAGCCGTGCGGCGGTGACCCCGGGGCGGAGCCGCGCGGCACTCGCGCGGTTCCTGGTCGATCGGGGCCCGCACTGATAGCATGAACCGGTTCCGAATCCGGAAGCGACCGCCGGTCGCCGTCGGGTTCGAACCACGGAGCAGGCCGGCAGGAAGCTGGTCCTCGGTGGTGGAGTCCCGGTTCGCGACATCACGCGCTGCTGCAGCGCAGTGGACGATGTCGGGCAGACCCGGAGCCCTTCTACTGGTGGCCAGCACGAACGCCCTCCACACGACGGCACGGCACGAAGCCCTGCCGTGGGATCGCGTGCGATTCCTGACCGTCATGCCGCTCCGACGAACGCCGGCGCCCAGAGGGGTGCCGCTGCAGACGTTAAGGAGACAGACCTCTTGGAAGGTCCTGAAATCACATTCGCCGAAGCCGTTCTCGACAACGGCTCGTACGGCACCCGCACCGTCCGCTTCGAGACCGGCCGCCTCGCGCAGCAGGCTCAGGGCGCGGTCGCCGCGTACCTCGACGAGGACACCATGCTCCTCTCCGCCACCTCGGCGTCGAAGAACCCGAAGGACAACTTCGACTTCTTCCCGCTGACCGTCGACGTCGAGGAGCGCTCCTACGCCGCCGGCAAGATCCCCGGCTCGTTCTTCCGCCGCGAGGGCCGCCCCTCCACCGAGGCGATCCTGGTCTGCCGTCTGATCGACCGGCCGCTGCGCCCCTCGTTCGTCGAGGGCCTGCGCAACGAGGTCCAGATCGTCATCACGGTCCTCAGCATCGCCCCGGACGAGTTCTACGACGCCCTCGCGATCAACGCCGCGAGCGCCTCGACCCAGATCTCCGGCCTGCCCTTCTCGGGCCCGGTCGCCGGTGTGCGCCTCGCGCTCATGTCCGACGGCTCCGGCAACGACCAGTGGGTCGCCTTCCCCAAGGCCTCGCAGCTCGAGAACGCCGTCTTCGACCTCACCGTCGCGGGCCGCGTCGTCACCAACGAGGACGGCTCCTCGGACGTCGCCATCATGATGGTCGAGGCCGAGGCCACCGACGTCTCGTGGAACCTCATCAAGGCGGGCGCCACCAAGCCCGACGAGGCCGTCGTCGCCCAGGGCCTCGAGGCCGCCAAGCCCTTCCTCCGTGCGCTCGTCGAGGCGCAGTCGAAGCTGGCCGCCGAGACCGCGAAGCCGGTCAAGGACTACCCGGTCTTCCTGCCCTACGCGCAGGAGACCTACGACAACGTCGCCGAGCTCAGCTACGACGAGCTCGTCCGCGTCTACCAGATCGCCGACAAGGTCGAGCGTCAGGACGCCGACGACGCCCTCAAGGCGAAGGTCAAGGAGCAGATCGCCGAGCGCATCGCCTCCGGCCGCCTCTCCGCCGAGGCCTTCGCGCAGGTCGGCGCCGCGTACAAGTCCGTCACGAAGGTGGTCGTCCGCGGCCGCATCCTCCGCGACGGCGTCCGCATCGACGGCCGCGGCCTGGCCGACATCCGACCGCTCGACGCCGAGGTGCAGGTCATCCCGCGCGTCCACGGCTCGGCGATCTTCCAGCGCGGCGAGACCCAGATCCTGGGCGTCACCACGCTGAACATGCTCAAGATGGAGCAGCAGATCGACTCGCTGTCGCCCGTCACGAAGAAGCGCTACCTGCACCACTACAACTTCCCGCCCTACTCGACCGGTGAGACCGGCCGCGTCGGGTCGCCGAAGCGTCGCGAGATCGGGCACGGCTTCCTCGCCGAGCGCGCCCTCGTGCCGGTGCTGCCGAGCCGCGAGGAGTTCCCCTACGCGATCCGCCAGGTGTCCGAGGCGCTCAGCTCCAACGGCTCCACCTCGATGGGCTCCGTCTGCGCGTCGACCCTGTCGCTCCTCAACGCCGGTGTGCCGCTGCGCGCCCCGGTCGCGGGCATCGCGATGGGCCTCGTCTCCGACGTGGTCGACGGTCACACCCGCTACGCGGCGCTGACCGACATCCTGGGCGCCGAGGACGCGCTCGGCGACATGGACTTCAAGGTCGCCGGCACCTCCGAGTACGTCACGGCCATCCAGCTCGACACGAAGCTCGACGGCATCCCGTCCTCGGTCCTCGACGCCGCGCTCAAGCAGGCCAAGGACGCCCGCACCACGATCCTCGCGGTGCTCACGGCGGCCATCGACCAGCCCGACGAGATGGCCCCGACCGCGCCCCGCGTGATCTCGGTCCAGATCCCCGTCGACAAGATCGGCGAGCTGATCGGCCCCAAGGGCAAGACGATCAACGCGATCCAGGACGAGACCGGCGCCGACATCTCCATCGAGGAGGACGGCACCGTCTACATCGGCGCCGTCGACGGACCGTCGGCCGAGGCCGCTCGCGCCCAGGTCAACGCCATCGCGAACCCGACCAACCCCGAGGTCGGCGAGCAGTTCCTCGGAACCGTCGTCAAGATCGCGACCTTCGGTGCGTTCGTCTCGCTCCTGCCCGGCAAGGACGGCCTGCTGCACATCAGCGAGGTCCGCAAGCTCGCCGGTGGCAAGCGCGTCGAGAACGTCGAGGACGTCCTCGGAGTCGGCCAGAAGCTGCTCGTCTCGATCACCAAGATCGACGACCGCGGCAAGCTGTCCCTCGCGCCCGTCGTGGCCGAGGACGCCGAGGCGCCCGTCGAGGTCCCCGCCGAGAGCTGATCCCTCCCGCACGACCGACGCCCGTCCCACTCGCGTGGGGCGGGCGTCCGTCGTTCCCGGGGTGGTGGCCGTCCCACTCCGGTGGGGCGGGCGTCCGTCGTTCCCAGGAGTGGTGGCCGTCCCACTCGTGCGGGGCGGGCGTCCGTCGTTCCCGGGGTGCGGCCGCACCCCGGTGGGCCGGCGGCCCGTCGTCCGTGGGGTACGGTGGCGGGACCGTGCCGTCGCACCGCCCCGACCGGAGGACCCCGTGACCGACTCGACGCCCCCGGCCCTCGCGCCGGAGACGCCCCTTCCGCCCCGCCTCCTCGGAGCCACCGGTCTGCCCGTGCACCCGGTCGCCCTCGACGGCTCCGTCTTCGGCTGGGCCGCGAGCATCGACGAGACCACCGAGGTCCTCGACGCGTTCGCCGAGCTCGGCGGGACGCTGATCTCGACCGCCGACCACTACGCCACCGGGCGCAGCGAGTACATGATCGGCCGCTGGCTCGAGCAGTCCACCCGGCGCGACGAGCTGCTCGTCGCCACCAAGGTCGGCCGCCACCCCGACGCCCCGGGCCTCGCGGCCGAGGACGTGCGGGTCGCGATCGAGGGCTGCCTGGAGCGGCTCGGCACCCGGATCGACCTGCTCTCCTTCGACAGCGAGGACCCGGAGGTCCCGATCGCCGAGAGCCTCGCCGCCGTCGCCCCGTTCATCGAGAACGGCTCGGTCGGCGCCCTGGGCGCGGCGCACTTCAGCGGCGCCGCCCTGGCCGAGGCGGAGGCGGCCGCCCGCGACCTCGGCCTGCCCGCCTTCACCGCGGTGATCGCCGAGTACAACCTGATGGAGCGCAAGCACTACGAGGCGGACGTCGCCCCCGAGGTGCTCCGCCAGGGTCTCGGCACCCTCGCCCGCCTGCCGCTCGCGAGCGGCTACCTGACGGGTCGGCTGCGCCACCGCTCCGACGAGCCGGAGTCGGTCATGTTCGAGGCCGCGCTCGACTACGTCGGCCGGCACGGCAACAAGGTGCTCGCGGCGCTCGACGAGGTCGCGGAGGCGCACGGCAGCAACCCCGGCACCGCCGCGCTCGCCTGGGTCCTCGCGCACCAGGAGGTCTCGGCCGTCATCGTGCGCGCCCGCGGCGCCGAGGAGGTGGCGTCGATCTTCGGAGCCGCCACGCTGCCGATCACCCGGAGCGAGATCGCCCAGCTCGACCGCGCCTCCGCCTGAGCGGCGCCCCCACGGGTCGGCCGGCAGCACAGGCCGGCCCGGCAGCGCCCCGTCGGAGCAGGGGCGCTGCCGGGCCGGCGGTCAGCGACGCAGGATGCGCGCCTCCCACGGCCCGAGCGTCGAGCCCGACGCGCCCGCGACGTTGCCCAGCACCGTCTCGGCTCCGGCCCACTCCTCGAGCAGCGCGACCTCGAGCGGCTCGCCGGAGACGTTGCCGACCACGAGCAGCTCGCTCGCCCCGGTGCGGGTGAACGCGAAGAGCGTCGGATGCTCGGCCTCGAGCAGGGCGAAGCGGCCCAGCTGCACCGTCTCGTCCTCGTGCCGCAGCGCGATCAGCGCGCGGTAGTACTCGAAGACGGAGCGCTCCGCCGCACGGTCGGCCGCGACGTTCACCTCGACGTGGTTCGGGTTGACCGGGATCCACGGCTCGCCCGTCGTGAAGCCGGCCTGCGGTCCGCCGTCCCACTGCACCGGCGTCCGCGCGTTGTCGCGGCTCTGCGCGCGCAGGCCCGCGAGCACCTGCTCCGGGTCCTCGCCGCGCTCCTCCACCGCCTCGGCGTAGTAGTTCAGCGACTCGACGTCGCGGAAGTCCTCGATGCCGGCGAACGGCACGTTGGTCATGCCGATCTCGTCGCCCTGGTAGATGTACGGCGTGCCGCGCTGCAGGTGCAGGAGCGTCGCCCAGAGCGTGGCCGACTCGTAGCGCCAGGCGGCGTCGTCGCCGAAGCGGGACACCAGCCGGGGCTGGTCGTGGTTGCCGAGGTAGAGGCTGTTCCAGCCGCGCTCGGCGAGCCCGTCCTGCCAGCGGGCGAGATTCGCCTTGAGGGCGACGAGATCGAGCGGGACCGGGTGGAACTTGTCGACGCCGTGGTCGATCCCGACGTGCTCGAACTGGAAGACCATGTCGAGCTCGCGCCGCTCCGGGTCGGTGACGAGCACCGCCTCCTCGAGGGTGACGCCCGGCATCTCGCCGACCGTCATCAGCGCGGCGTCGCGCCCGGCGAACACCGCCTCGTTCATCTCGCGGAGGTACTCGTGCAGCCGGGGGCCCACCCCGCCGACGATCCCGGAGCCGCCGCCAAGCCCGTCGATCTCCTCGACGTTCTTGGAGACCAGGTTGATGACGTCCATCCGGAAGCCGTCGACCCCGCGGTCGAGCCACCAGTTCATCATCGCGTGCACCGCGTGCCGGACCTCCGGGTTCTCCCAGTTGAGGTCGGGCTGCTGCACCGCGAAGAGGTGCAGGAAGTACTCGTCGGTCGCCGGATCGAGGGTCCAGGCCGGGCCGGAGAAGTAGGAGCGCCAGCCGTTGGGCTCGGCGACGTCGAGGCCCGCCTCCGCGGTCGCCTCGAGCTCGGCGTCCGGCGCGAGCACCGCCTCCCGAGCCGCGTTCTCGCGCCCCTGCCGCCACCAGTACCAGTCGCGCTTCGCGTCCTCCTGCGAGGAGCGCGACTGCACGAACCAGGCGTGCTCGTCGCTGGTGTGGTTCACCACGAGGTCCATCACCAGCTTGATGCCGCGCTCGTGCGCCTCGGCGAGGAGCAGGTCGAACTCCTCGAGCGAGCCGAACAGCGGGTCGATGTCCTGGTAGTCCGAGATGTCGTAGCCGTTGTCGTGCTGGGGCGACGGGTAGACCGGCGACAGCCAGACGACGTTCACGCCGAGGTCGGCGAGGTGGTCGAGATGCGCGCGGATGCCGCCGAGGTCGCCGAACCCGTCGCCGTTCGAGTCGGCGAACGAGCGGGGGTAGATCTGGTAGACGACCGCGCTCGTCCACCAGGGCGTCGCGGGGGTCGGGGTGAGGGGCTCCATGGCCCGAATCTAGCCGCCACCACCGACGCCGGCGGGGTCGCCGCACCGTCGCCGGGCACCCTCGCGAGACCGCCGGAGAACACCGTGTAACGATCGGATTAAGCGTTCCCGAGCGCCCCGCGAGGCGCCCGCCGCGCTCGGATACCCTCGGTCTCGGCGGACCCGACCGCCGCGGGGGAGTGGGCGAGTGGCGAGGGTGAAGGCCGGCTCCGGCGCTCGGACGATGCGCGGCACCGCGGCGCATCCGCCCCTCGCGGACAGCGGGCCCGTCGTGGCCCCCGCCGCCCTCCGGCGCTCTCTCGGCGACACGGCCGAGGTCCTCTTCCCGCTCGTCCTCGACGCCGCAGCGCTCGCGCGGCGCGAGGTCGGCGGCCCCGACCTGCTCGAGCGCTTCGCGGCCTGGGGCGGCGACGGCGTCGTCGTCGCGGACACGGTCGGAACCGCGACGGGGGAGGAGCGGGTCGGCGCCTGGCTCGCCGGGCACCGCGACCGCGATCGGTTCCGGCTGCTCGGCCGCTTCGGCGGCTCCCCGTCCGCCGTCGCCTCCCCGCGCGCCCTGGTGACCCGCGTCGAGGAGTCGCTCCGGCGGCTCGGAGCCGAGCGACTCGACGTCCTGGCGGTCCGCCCCGACGGTGCCGGACGGCTCGACCAGCTGCTCAGCGCCGTCGAGGTGCTGCTCGCCCGCGGGCTCGTCGGCACCGCCGTCGCCTCGGGGTTCGCCGCCGAGGAGCTCTTCGAGGCGCGCGTGCTCGCCGGCCACGGCCACCCGCGGTTCGCCGGCGTCGAGCTGCCCTACAGCCTGCTCGACAGCACCCGGGCGGACGGCGACCTCGGTCTGGTCGCGGCCGGCCAGGGTCTCTCGCTGCTCTGCACGGCGCCGCTCGCGCACGGCTTCCTCGACGGCGTCGAGCGCGGCCGCCGGCAGCTCGGCCGGCTCCCCGACGGCGTCCTCGCCGCCGCCCACGTCGGGCGGCGCGGGCGGCGCGTGCTGGTCGCCCTCGACGCCATCGGCGCCGAGCTCTCGGCCACCCCGGCCGCCGTCGCACTGGCCTGGCTGCTCTCCCGGCCGGGAGTGACCGCGGCTGCGGTCGCTCCGCGCTCTCCGGCCGACGTCGACGCCGTGGTGCGCGCCGTCTCGCTCGAGCTCGACGCCGGGCACCTGGCGGCCCTGGAGCGCGCCCGCCGCTGACGGGTCGCGCAGGGATCACCCGGTGCAGGTGGCCTAAGCTGTGCCGGATGAACCACGGCGTCGCACTCCCTCTCGAACAGCCGGAGACGACCATCGGGGCCGCCGGCGGCTCGCTCGTCCGCCGGACCGTCCTCTCGAGCGGTGTCCGCATCCTCAGCGAGGCGATGCCCGGGGCCCGCAGCGCGACGATCGGCTTCTGGGTCGCAGCCGGCTCCCGCGACGAGGCGCCCGCCCTGCCCGCGGTCGACGGCCGTCCCGCCGTGCCGTCCAACTTCGGCTCCACGCACTTCCTCGAGCACCTGCTCTTCAAGGGCACGGGCACCCGGTCGGCGCTCGACATCGCGGTCGCCTTCGACTCGGTCGGCGGCGAGCACAACGCGCTGACCGCCAAGGAGTACACGTGCTACTACGCCAAGGTGCAGGACCGCGATCTGCCGATGGCGGTCGAGGTCATCGGCGACATGGTCACGTCGAGCCTGCTCGACCCGGCCGAGTTCGAGACCGAGCGGGGCGTCATCCTCGAGGAGCTCGCGATGGCCGACGACGACCCGGCCGACGTCGCCAGCGAGCGGCTCTTCGAGGCCGTCTTCGGCGAGCACCCGCTCGGGCGCCCGATCGGCGGCACCCCCGCCATCATCGGCGAGGCCACCCGCGACGCCGTCTGGGCGCACTACCGCGCCGCCTACCGCCCGCGCGACCTCGTCGTCACGGTCGCGGGAGCGGTCGACCACGAGGTGCTCGTCGCGCAGCTCGAGCGCGTCCTCGCCGCCGACGGCTGGGACCTCAGCACGCCGGCCGCGCCGGTCGAGCGCCGCGTCGGCGGCTCGGCCGTCTTCACCCGCGGCACCGCCCTCTCGATCACCCACCGCCCGACCGAGCAGGCGAACCTGCTGATCGGCTTCCCCGGCCTGGCCGCCGCGGACGACCGGCGGATGACGATGGGCGTGCTGAACTCGATCCTCGGCGGCGGCATGTCCTCGCGCCTCTTCCAGGAGGTGCGCGAGAAGCGCGGCCTGGCCTACTCCGTCTACTCGTTCGCCCCGTCCTACTCCGACGCGGGGCTCTTCGGCCTCTACGCGGCCTGCACGCCGTCGAAGGCGGGTACCGTCGCCGAGCTGCTGCTGGCCGAGTTCACCCGCCTGGCCGAGCACGGCGTCACCGCCGAGGAGCTCGCCCGCGCCCGCGGCCAGCTGTCCGGCGCGGCAGCGCTCGCCCTGGAGGACTCGGACACCCGGATGTCGCGGCTCGGCCGCTCCGAGCTGACCTTCGGCGAGTTCGTCGACCTCGACGAGAGCCTGCGCCGACTCGCCCTCGTCGGCGCGGAGGACGTCCAGGCACTCGCGGCAGACTTGGCCCGGGGGCCGTCGTCGATCTCGGCCGTCGGAGCGGTCGACGAGTCGACCTTCGCCGGCATCGCCGAGATCGAGACCACTCCCGCGGCCTGACCCGCTCCGAGAACACCCGCTGACCGCGCACCGTCGCGCCGCACCAGGGAGGACCTCCGTGTCCCACTACATCTACCTCGTCCGCCACGGCGAGCAGCAGGACGCCGAGCACGGCATGCCCGACGGGCCGCTGTCGGCCCGCGGCGAGCGCCAGGCCCGGCTCATCGCCGAGCGGCTCGGCGGCGTCCCCTTCACCGGGGCGTGGCACTCGCCGCTGCGCCGGGCGGAGGAGACCGCCGCACGCTTCCAGGCGGTCCTGCCCGGGCTGTCGATCGAGCCGTCCTCGCTGCTGTTCGACTGCATCCCCTCCGGCCCGACCCCGGACATGCCGCGCGCCTTCGAGCCGTTCTTCGGCAGCGTCACCCCGGCCGAGATCGACGCCGGGCACGCGCAGATGCAGGACGCCGTGGCCGAGTTCCTCGCCCCGTCCCGCGAGGACCGCCACGACCTGCTCATCACGCACAACTTCGTCATCGGCTGGTTCGTCCGGCACGTGTTCGACGCCCCGGACTGGCGCTGGCTCGGCGTGAACCAGGCGAACTGCGGCCTGACGATCATCCGCGTCCGCTCCCGCAAGCCCCCGGTCCTCGTCGTCCACAACGACCTCGCCCACCTCCCCGTCGAGCTGCGCACCGGCCTCCCCGAGGCGCAGTCCTACTGACCCCCGCGACGGCGGCGAGGAAGCTGCGCTGCTCGCCCCCAAGGACGTCGGTCTCGATACGCCCCTCCGGGGCTACTCGACCAGCAGGGAAAGTGGCCCCTCCGGGACTGCTCGACCAGCAGGGGTCGCGCTGCATGCTGATCGAGTAGCTCGCGCAGCGGGCGTATCGAGATCCCGCTCCGCCCGCAGTCCCACCACGCCCGCGGTCGTTAGGCTGGCCGGGTGACCACCTCCGTCGCCGTCGTCGGTGCAACCGGCAAACTCGGCTCCCTCACCTGCTCGCTCCTCGAGGCCTCGGAGGAGTTCGACCTCGTCGCCCGGCTCGGCTCGCGCAGCGACCCGCGCGAGATGCTCGCGGCGGACGTCGTCGTGGACATGACGCTCCCGGCGGTCAGCCAGCAGATCGTCGACCTCGCCGTCGCGAACGGCAGGAAGGTGCTCGTCGGCACCTCCGGCTGGACCGGCGACCGCATCGCGGCGCTCCGCCGCAGCGTCGACGCGCAGCCCGGCGCCGGCGTGGTGATCATCCCCAACTTCTCGCTCGGCTCGGTCCTCGCCACCGCGCTGTCCACGGTCGCGGCGCGCTTCTTCGACGCGGTCGAGATCGTCGAGACCCACGGCGCCCGCAAGGTCGACTCGCCCTCCGGCACCGCCGTGCGCACCGCCGAGCTGCTGCTCCGCGCGCGCGCCGAGCTGGGCCCCGTCCAGGCGCCGCACACCGACCAGCGTGCCCGCGGCCAGCAGGTGGCGAGCATCCCGGTGCACAGCCTGCGCCTGCCCGGAGTCGAGGCGCGTCAGGAGGTGGTCTTCGGCGGCACCGGCGAGACGGTCACGATCCGCCACGACACCACGTCCTCCGCGTCCTACGAGGCCGGCATCCTCCGCGCCCTCGACGCCGTGCGCAGCACCACCGGCGTGGTCGTCGGCCTCGACGCGCTGATCGACCTCCGCGCCGCCTTCGACGCCGCACCCCTGGCCGAGCAGGTCCGCGACGAGCCGGCGATCAGCGACGACGTCCCCTCCGGCCAGGCCGCGGCCGCCACGAGCACCCCGTGAGGACCCGCATCGGCGTCGGCCTGATGGCCGTCCTCCTCGCGCTCTACCTCTTCGTCTGCCTGCAGTACTCGTACGTCGCCTTCGCCGCCGGGACGGTGCCGGGCATCGTGATGGGCGTCGGCCTGCTCGTCCTCGGCGGGGTCGGCGTCTGGGGGCTCGTGCGCGAGATCTCCTTCGGCGTCCGCGCCGAGAAGCTGGCCCGGCGCCTCGAGTCCGAGGACGCCCTGCCCTCCGAGGTCCTCGAATCCAGCGCGACCGGCCGACTCGACCGGACCGAGGCCGACGCGCTCTTCCCGCGCTACGCGGCCGACGTCGACGAGGACCCCGGCAGCTGGCGCGCCTGGTACCGGCTCGGCCTCGCCTACGACGCGAGCGGCGACCGCAAGCGCGCCCGCGGGGCGATCCGCCGCTCGATCGCCCTGGAGCGCGAGCGGCCCGCCTGATCGGCGGCGCTCAGTCCGCCAGCACCGCCTGCAGCGCCTCGGCCACCGTGCGGTGCCGGAAGACGAAGCCGTCGTCGAGCAGCCGCTGCGGCACCAGCCGCTGGCTCGAGAGCAGCAGCTCGTGCCCCGCGTCGCGCAGTGCGAGCTCGATGATCTTCTCCGGGACGGGCAGCTTGAACGGCCGGTGCAGCAGCTCGGCCAGGGTGCTCATGACCTCGTTCGCCGTCGCGGCCTCGGGCCCCGCGAGGTTGACCGGGCCGGACAGCGACGAGGTCAGCAGGTGCCGGATCGCGGCGGCCTCGTCGTAGTGGCTGATCCACGGCCAGTACTGCTGTCCGCCGCCCAGCGGGCCGCTCAGTCCCAGCTTCGTCAGCGGCAGCAGCGGCTTGAGTGCGCCGCCGTTCCCGAGCACGAGCCCGGTGCGCACCGTCACGACGCGCGCGGTCTCGGGAGCGAGCAGCGCCGCCTGCTCCCAGCGCTCGACGACGTCGGCGAGGAAGCCCTCGCCGCGGGGGGACTCCTCGGTCAGCTCCTCGCCCGGCCGGTCGCCGTAGTAGCCGACGGCAGAGGCGTTCAGCAGGATCGACGGGGGAGTGGACGCCATCCGCATCGCGTCGGTGATGGTCTGCGTGGCCTGCACCCGCGAATCGAGGATCTCGCGCTTGTACGAGGAGGTCCACGGGAGGCGGCTGATCGAGGCGCCCGAGAGGTTGACCACGGCGTCGACCCGGTCGAGCACGCTGAAGTCGAGCATGTGCGAGGCGGGCGCCCAGTGGAACTCGTCCGGGCTGGTCGGGGCGTGGCGGACAAGGCGGAAGATCTCGTGCCCGTCCGAGCGCAGCTGGCGCACGAGCTCCGAGCCGATCATGCCGCTCGCCCCGGAGATCAGGACCCGCAGCCGCTTCGGAGCCGCGGGCTCCTCCTGCGCGTGGGTCGCCGTGTCCGGCGCCTCGCCGGGCGGCACGGCCGGCCGCGGTGCCGCCGTGCGGGTGGAGCGCCGGGGGGAGTCGCCGGCGCTGCCGGTGCCGTCCTGGTCCGAGTGCCGTGCGGTCGATTCGCTCATGGTGCCTCCCGAGGCCCGTCGCGGGCCGCCCGCGAAGCGGGATTCAGCCTAGGGCGTCGCGATCGGCATCCGGTGTGCGCCGGCCGCGCGCGTGCACCCGCGCGGCCGACCCTGCGTCGCTCGGCCCCCGCGCCGAGGGTCTATCGTCGAAGCCGTGACCGACCAGAGCGCCTCCGACAGCACCCCGATCTTCCGCTCCGATGTGGTCGTCGAGCTCGTCCGCTCCAGCGCCCACGACTCCGATGTCCTCTTCGCCGCCCGCGTCTCGACGCAGGGCGAGAAGACCCTCGCCGGCGCCCTCGACGAGGAGTCGGCCGACAGCGAGCTGCAGGGCAAGCGCGACCGCGGCCTGATCAACTACCTGATGCGCGACCGCCACGGCTCGCCCTTCGAGCACAACTCGATGACCTTCTACGTGCAGGCGCCGATCTTCGTCTTCCGCGAGTTCATGCGGCACCGCATCGCCTCCTACAACGAGGAGTCGGGCCGCTACCGCGAGCTCCGCCCCGTCTTCTACGTGCCCGGCCCGCAGCGCAACCTCGTCCAGGTCGGCAAGCCCGGCGCCTACTCCTTCGAGCCCGGCACCCCCGAGCAGACCGAGCTCGTGGTCGCCGAGACGCGACGCGCCAGCACCCAGGCCTTCGAGGCGTACCAGCGGATGCTCCAGGAGGGCGTTGCCCGCGAGGTCGCCCGCATCGTCCTGCCGCTGAACATCTACTCCTCGATGTACGTGACGCTGAACGCCCGCTCGCTGATGAACTTCCTCTCCCTCCGCACCAAGCGCGAGGACTCGACGTTCCCCTCCTTCCCGCAGCGCGAGATCGAGATGGCCGCCGAGCAGATGGAGCAGCACTTCGAGCAGCTCATGCCCCTCACCGCCGCCGCCTTCACCGCGAACGGCCGCGTCGCCCCCTAGCAGCGTCCCTGCCCGCACCGCATCCGCTCTGCAGGTGCCCCGCCGTTGTGCAGGTGCCTGTCCGTTGTGCAGGCATCTGTCCGATCTGCAGGCGATCCGAGGACGAAGCCGCCTGGAGCCGCGCGAGTAGGCCCGGGCGGGCCGGGATCGCCTGCACACCGCACCACTCCCCGCGGAGGCATCCCCCTCCACAGGAGCCGTGGCGTCGGATTCTCCACCGATCGGAGCCCGCGCCCCCGCGCGCCCTTCCTGCGCGGCCACGCTCTCCCTGTGCGCGCGTCCTCCGGCTCCGTCCTCCGCGCCGGAGGCCTGGTGAAGACCGAGCAGTTCCTCCGCGAGGGCTCCTCCGCACGCGAGCTCCGCGAGGCGGTGAAGACCGGAGCGCTCCTTCGCGTCCGGAAGGGCTGGTACGCCCTTCCCGGAGTCGACACCGGAATCGAGCGCGCCTTCCGCGTCGGCGGGGTCCTCGCCTGCGCGAACGCCGCCGTCGCGCACGGGCTCTGGGTGCCGCGCTTCCGTGGCCTGCACATCGCCGTCCGCGCCCACGCCTCCCGACTCCGGGATCCCGACCGTCACGCCGTCCGGCTCTCCCACGATCCCGGCGTCGTCGTCCACTGGTCGAAGGAGGCACCGCGGCCCTCCGCTCTGGTCCAGGCGCTCGAGGACTGCGTCGTCGAGGCGGCGGCCTGCCAGGGCGCCGAGTTCGCCTTCGTCCTCCTGGAATCGGCGCTGCACAGGCGGCTCCTCGACTCTGCAGGTCGAGCGCGGCTCCTCGCGCGGCTGCCGGCTCCCCATCGGCGGCTCCTCCGCTGGGCCGGTTCGTCCTCCGAGAGCGGGCTGGAGTCGATGGTCGCCTTCCGGCTGCGGACTCTCGGGATCGCCTTCCGCCAGCAGGTGCGCATCGACCGCCGGCGCATCGACTTCCTGCTCGGCGAGGTGCTCGCCCTCGAGGTGGACGGTGCTGCGTTCCACGATGCCGAGCACGACAACCGGCGCGATGTCGAGCTCGGCCTGCTCGGCTACCGCGTCCGCCACTACCGCACCTCCCTCGTCCTCGACGACCGGCCCCTCGTCGAGGCCGACATCCTCGCCGCCCTCTCCCGCGGGGATCACGTCCGCACCTGACTCCCTCCGTCGGCGCACGGCGGGGATCCGTTCGATCTGCAGGTGTTCGAGCCCCGTCGAGGTCTCCGGCGCGGCTGAAAGCCCGTTCGGCTCGGCGAGTCCTGCAGATCAAACGAGAGCGTGCAGACCCGGCCGGCATCCGCGGATCAGAACGCCACGAGCCCGCGGCCACCGACCCGTTACCCTGGGCTCGTGTCAACTCCGGAGAATCCTTTCGGCCAGGTCCTGGTCGCCCTGGTCACCCCGTTCACCGCCGACGGCGAGGTCGACTGGCCCGGTGTCGAGAAGCACATCGACGACTGCATCGCGAAGGGCGCCGACGGCATCGTCGTCACCGGCACCACCGGCGAGACCAGCACCCTCACCGACCCGGAGAAGATCCGGCTCGTCGAGGTCGGCAAGTCCGTCGCCGCGGGACGCGCGAAGATCATCACCGGCGGCGGCTCGAACGAGACCGCGCACGCGATGCAGCTCGCCCGCCAGAGCGAGAAGGCCGGCGCCGACGGCAACATGATCGTCACGCCGTACTACAACAAGCCCACCCAGGCCGGCATCCTCACGCACTTCCGGATGATCGCCGACGCGACCGACCTCCCGGTCATCCTCTACGACATCCCCGGCCGCACCGGCGTGCCCATCCGCTACGAGACGATCCTCCGCGCGGCCAAGCACCCCAACATCCTCGCCGTGAAGGACGCCAAGGGCGATCTCTCCGAGGTCAGCCGCGTCCTCAACCAGACCGACCTGATGTACTTCTGCGGCGACGACGCCAACGTCCTGCCCGAGCTGGCCATCGGCGCCACCGGCCTGATCGGCGTCACCGCCAACATCGCCGCCTCGCCCTACCGCACCATCGTCGACGCCGTGAACTCCGGCGACCTCAGGGCCGCCACCCTCGCGCACCAGCAGCTCGAGCCGCTCGTGCGCGCGGTGATGACGCACGTGCCCGGCACCGTCGCGGCGAAGTACATCCTGCACGGCCTCGGCCGCATCTCCTCGCCCCGCGTGCGCCTGCCGCTGGTCGGCCCCGAGGAGTCGGAGGCCGCCCTGATCGAGGACGAGCTCGGCCTCGTCCGCGACATCCCCGGTGTCGACTTCCGCAACTTCCGGCCCGACCGCAACGCCGCCGCGGGCGGCGCGCTGCCGAAGGTCGCCGGCACCACACGCTGACGCCGCACGAGCGGCACGGACGACTCCCGACCGAGGAAGAGGAGGGCGCATGCCCAGTCCCGTGATCACTCCTGCCGCGCTCGAGGCGGGCACGCTGCGGATCATCCCGCTCGGCGGCCTCGGCGAGATCGGCCGCAACATGACGGTCTTCGAGATCGACGGCAAGATCCTCGTGGTCGACTGCGGCGTGCTCTTCCCGGAGGAGAACCAGCCGGGCGTGGACCTGATCCTGCCCGACTTCACCCCGATCAAGGACCGCCTCGAGGACATCGTCGGCGTCGTGCTGACCCACGGCCACGAGGACCACATCGGTGCTGTCCCCTACCTCCTCAAGCTCAAGCGGGACATCCCGCTGATCGGCTCGACCCTGACGCTCGCGCTGGTCGAGGCGAAGCTGAAGGAGCACCGGATCAAGCCCTACACGCTGACGGTGAAGGAGGGCGACGTCGAGAACCTCGGTCCCTTCGAGCTCGAGTTCGTGGCGGTCAACCACTCCATCCCGGACGCGCTCGCCGTCGCGATCATCACCGACGCGGGCTCCGTGCTGCACACCGGCGACTTCAAGATGGACCAGCTCCCGCTCGACGGGCGCATCACCGATCTCCGCGCCTTCGCCCGCCTCGGCGAGGAGGGCATCGACCTGTTCATGGTCGACTCGACCAACGCCGACGTGCCCGGCTTCACGCCGAACGAGCGCGACATCGGCCCGGTCATCGAGAGCGTGATCGCGAAGGCGACCCGCCGGGTCATCGTGGCGAGCTTCTCCAGCCACGTGCACCGGGTGCAGCAGGTGCTCGACGCTGCGCACGCGAACGGGCGCCGCGTGGCGCTGCTCGGCCGCTCGATGGTGCGCAACATGGGCATCGCGGCCACCCTGGGATACCTCAAGGTGCCGGAGGGTGTGCTGATCGACGTCAAGAAGGCGGGCGACATCCCGGAGGACAGGATCGTCTACATGTCCACCGGCTCGCAGGGCGAGCCGATGGCGGTGCTCAGCCGGATGGCGAACCTCGACCACCAGATCCAGCCCGGCGAGGGCGACACCGTCATCCTCGCGTCGAGCCTCATCCCCGGCAACGAGAACGCGGTCTACCGCGTGATCAACGGCCTGACCAGGCTCGGCGCCACCGTCGTGCACAAGGGCAACGCGAAGGTGCACGTCTCGGGTCACGCCGCCGCCGGCGAGCTCATCTACTGCTACAACATCCTCAAGCCGCTCAACGTCCTGCCGGTGCACGGCGAGTACCGCCACCTCGTCGCCAACGCGAAGCTCGCGCAGGCCACCGGCATCGCGGAGGAGAACACGATCATCGCCGAGGACGGCACGGTGCTCGATCTCCGCGCCGGCGTCGTGACCGTGGCCGGCCAGCTCGACCTCGGCTTCGTCTACGTCGACGGCTCGTCGGTCGGCGAGATCACCGACGCCGACCTCAAGGACCGCCGCATCCTCAGCGAGGAGGGCTTCATCTCGATCATCGTCGTCGTGGAGGCGGGCACCGGCCGGATCGTGGTCGGTCCCGAGATCCACGCCAAGGGCTTCGCGGAGGACGACAGCGTCTTCGACGACGTGAAGCCGCGCATCGCGAAGGCCCTCGAGGAGGCGGTGCAGAGCGGAGTCAGCGATCAGCACGCGCTCTCGCAGAGCATCCGCCGCGTCGTCGGCCGCTGGGTGAACACCACCTATCGCCGCCGCCCGATGATCGTCCCCCTGGTCATCGAGGCCTGACCCCGGACGGAGTGCCCCCGACGCTCCGGCCCGTTCCCGCACCGTCACCCGCCCCCGGGCACCCGTCCGCACCTCATGCCAGACCCGATCCCCCACGGAGACCGCGCATGGACCACTCGATCCGCCCCGCCCGCCGCGAGGACGCCCCCTTCCTCGCCGACATGCTCGTCGACGCGGCGAACTGGAACTGGACGGCGGCCCGCACCCGCATCGACGTCCTCGAGGAGGAGTCGACCCGCCGCTACGTCGCCGGCTGGCCCCGGCCCGGCGATCTCGGCTCGGTCGCCGAGACCGCCGACGGCGAGCGGATCGGCGCCTGCTGGTTCCGCCTCTTCAGCGCCGCCGCACCCGGCCGCGGGTTCGTCGCCGCGGGCGTGCCCGAGCTGACCCTCGGGGTGCGGCCGGTCTGGCGCGCGCAGGGCATCGGCCGCGGGCTGCTGCGCGCCGCTCTGGACCAGGCACGCACCGCCGGCTACGCGCGGGTCTCGCTCAACGTGTCGACGGACAACTTCGCCCGACGGCTCTACCGGAGCGAGGGCTTCAGCGCGGTGGCCGACCGCGGCGACGCGGAGACGATGGTCGCGACGCTGCGCTGACCGCACGAGGTCCGGGCCGCGCGGCCGCCGCCCCCCGGCGCGGGTCCGCGGCGATGACGGAGGCGGCGGGTACGGTGGCCCTATGGCGACGACTCCGAAGACGACCTCCCGCGCGAAGGCGAGCGCCCCCGCGCGCTCGAGCACTCCGCGCTCCGGCCGCGGCTCCGGGCGGGGATCGTCCGAGAAGAGCACGGTCGCGTTCAGCTCGACCCCGCGCACGAATCCGCTCGTCACCGTCTGGATGGCGCTGGCGCACCTGGCCGGCGGTGCCGCCCGCGCACTCGGTCCGGAGCGCCTGGCGAAGGAGGAGCGCCGCGACGGCGTCCCCTTCCTGCTCCTGCTGCTCGCGATCACCGGCGCGGTGGTGGAGTGGTTCCTCGCGACCGACCCGGTCGCCCTCGTGCTCGACGCCTGGAGCTTCGGCGGCCTGTTCGGCCGCGTCGCCTACGTCCTCCCCGTGGTGCTGCTGCTCTTCTCGCTCTGGCTGTTCCGTCACCCGCGCTCGGTCGACGACAACGGCCGCATCGGCGTCGGCCTCGCCGTCCTGCTGATCTCCTCCGCCGGGCTCTGCCACGCGCACCTCGGCGCGCCGCAGCCGGGCTCGGGCATCGACCAGATGGCCGCCGCCGGCGGTGTCCTCGGCTGGCTCGTCGGTGCGCCGCTCGTGGCGATCGCGACCGTGCCGGGCGCCACGGTGCTCCTCTCCCTGGTCGTCCTGCTCTCCCTCTTCATCATCACCAAGACCCCGCCGAACCGGATCGCCGCCCGCTCGCGCGAGCTCTACGGCTACCTCTTCGGCGCCCCCGTCCTCGACGACGAGGAGCGCGCGCGCCTCAAGGCGGAGAGGGCGGCGAGCAAGGCCGCCGCGAAGGCCGAGAGCGAGAAGGCCGAGGACGAGCAGGAGGACGGCGGCGAGCTGCCCTGGTGGCGCCGCACGGACTCCGGTCGCGAGGACGAGCCGACCGTCCAGGCCGAGCTGCCGATCGACGCGCTCGGCGACGACGACGAGGCGCCGAAGGGCCGGAAGGGCCGCGGCCGCGCGAAGGGCTTTGACACCGCGCTCGAGGAGCCGGCGTCCGCCGAGCGTGACGAGCCGGCCGACCCGCCCACCCGCTCCTACGCGACCGAGGTGATCTCCGAGGCCGAGTCGGCCGAGGCCGCCCTGGCCCGCCACGATCAGAGCGCGACCACCCGCATCCCGCTGGGCGTGGTGGACGACGACGCGACCGGCGTCATCGCGCTCGACGACCTCGACGTCGCCCCTGCGGTCCCGCTCCCGCCGGTGATCGAGACCGGTCCGATCGCGCCGATCGCCGCCGACCCCACCGCCGACTTCGACTCCTCCTTCGAGGAGGAGACCCCGTACCGCCTGCCGTCCGCCTCCGCCCTCTCCACCGGCACGCCGTCGAAGGCGCGCTCGGCGGCGAACGACGAGATGGTCCGTGCGCTCACCGAGGTGCTCCAGCAGTTCAACGTGGACGCGACGGTCACCGGCTTCTCCCGGGGCCCGACGGTCACCCGCTACGAGATCGAGCTCGGCCCGGGCGTCAAGGTCGAGCGCGTCACGGCGCTGAGCAAGAACCTCTCCTACGCGGTCGCCAGCAACGAGGTCCGGATCCTCTCGCCGATCCCGGGCAAGAGCGCGATCGGCGTCGAGATCCCGAACACCGACCGCGAGATCGTCTCGCTCGGCGACGTCCTGCGCTCCGCCGCGTCGACGACGTCGACCCACCCGATGACGATCGGCGTCGGCAAGGACGTCGAGGGCGGCTACGTCGTGGCCAACCTCGCCAAGATGCCGCACCTCCTCGTCGCCGGCTCCACCGGCTCCGGCAAGTCCAGCTTCGTGAACTCGATGATCACGAGCCTGCTGATGCGCGCGAGCCCGCAGGACGTCCGGATGGTGCTGATCGACCCCAAGCGCGTCGAGCTCACGATCTACGGCGGGGTCCCGCACCTGATCACGCCCATCATCACGAACCCCAAGAAGGCCGCCGAGGCGCTGCAGTGGGTCGTGAAGGAGATGGACATGCGGTACGACGACCTCGCGTCGTTCGGCTACCGGCACATCGACGACTTCAACGCGGCGGTGCGCAGCGGCGAGATCAAGCTCCCCGCGGGCAGCAACCGCGTCCTCCGGCCCTACCCCTACCTCCTGGTGGTCGTCGACGAGCTCGCCGACCTGATGATGGTCGCCCCGCGCGACGTCGAGGACTCGATCGTCCGCATCACCCAGCTCGCCCGGGCCTCCGGCATCCACCTCGTGCTCGCCACCCAGCGGCCGAGCGTCGACGTCGTCACCGGCCTGATCAAGGCCAACGTGCCCAGCCGCCTGGCCTTCGCCGTGACGAGCGTCACCGACTCGCGGGTCATCCTCGACCAGCCCGGCGCCGACAAGCTCATCGGCCAGGGCGACGGCCTGTTCCTGCCGATGGGCACGAACAAGCCGATGCGTGTCCAGGGCGCCTGGGTCCGCGAGGAGGAGATCGCCAAGGTCGTCGAGCACGTCACGCGGCAGGCCCAGCCGGAGTACCGCCAGGACATCACGGTCCAGGCGCAGCGCAAGGAGATCGACTCCGACATCGGCGACGACCTCGAGCTGCTGATGGCTGCGGCCGAGCTCGTGGTCAGCACGCAGTTCGGCTCGACCTCGATGCTGCAGCGCAAGCTCCGCGTCGGCTTCGCGAAGGCGGGCCGCCTGATGGACCTGCTCGAGTCCCGCGAGGTCGTCGGCCCCTCCGAGGGGTCGAAGGCGCGCGACGTGCTGGTGACCGCCGAGCAGCTGCCGGGGGTCCTCTCGCGGATGCGCGGCGAGGAGCCCGGCGAGCACTCCGCCGCGCCGTCGCCTACCGCACCCGACGCCTACGCCGATCCGCTGGCGGAGCCCTCGGGCCCGGTCGCGACCGACTACCACGACGACGACGAGGGCTCCGATGACGACGCCTGGGCGCTCACGGGGCGCGACTGAGCGATGACCACGCCGCCGAATCGACCGATCACGAGGAACGGCTCAGACCGATGACCAGCCCCACCGCGCACGCCGACGCCGCCCCGAGCAACTGGAACCTGCCCAACGCGATCACCGTGGTGCGCATCCTGCTCGCCCCGGTGTTCTTCTGGCTGCTCCTGGCCGACAACGGCGAGGACGGCGGCGTGCGCATCGCGGCCGCGCTGCTCTTCATCGTCGCGATCGCGACCGACGGGATCGACGGCCACATCGCGCGCAGCCGCGGGCTGGTCACCGACCTCGGCAAGCTGCTCGACCCGATCGCGGACAAGGTGCTCACCGGCGCCGCGCTGGTCGGCCTCTCGATCCTCGCCGAGCTGCCCTGGTGGGTCACGATCGTCATCCTCGTCCGCGAGATCGGCATCACCGTGTTCCGGATGGCCGTCCTCTCGGACCGGGTGATCCCCGCCTCCCGCGGCGGCAAGCTGAAGACGATCGTGCAGTCCGTCGCGATCTCGCTCGCGCTCCTTCCGCTCTGGACCTTCCTGGGCGAGTGGGTGCACTGGCTGAACGGCATCACGATGACGGCCGCGGTCGTCCTCACCGTCGTGACCGGCATCGACTACCTGGCCGACGCGGCGCGCCAGAGTCGCGCGGCCCGCGGGCGCCGATGAGCGCCGAGGAGCTGCTGCAGGCACTCGCGGAGCGCGGTCTCGCGCTGGCGGTCGCGGAGTCGCTGACGGGCGGGGCGCTGAGCTCCGCCCTGGTCGAGGTGCCCGGCGCCTCCGCCGTCTACCGCGGGGGAGTGGTGTCCTACGCCACTGATCTGAAGCACCGCCTGCTCGGGGTCGACGCGGACCTCCTGGCGCAGGAGGGACCCGTCCACCCCGTGGTCGCCGTGCAGATGGCGCGCGGCGCCGCCCGGCAGCTCGGCGAGGCAGGCGCGAGGACCGTCGGCGTCGCGACGACGGGGGTCGCGGGCCCGGAGCCGCAGGGCGGAGCGGCCGTCGGCACCGTGTTCGTCGCGGCGGTCCTGGGCGAGGCCGAGCTCGTGCGCGAGCACCGCTTCGACGGCGGGCGGCCCGAGATCCGCGCCGCGTCCGTCGCCGCGGCACTCGATCTGGCCGGCGAGCTCGCGGCCTCGGCCGTGTGACGTCCGAGAGTCCCCGAACCGCCTCGGAATCGTGGAATGCGCAGGGTTTCGGCCGGGTTACATCTGACGTCGCTCACACGCAAAGTCCAGTCATCCGGTATTAGAGTCGACTCACACGAGCCGGGTAGTGAACAGCTATCCGGCTCTCTCGTACACATCCCCTTCGAACCCGATGCTCCGGCATTCCTCGAAGCGGTGCGCGAGAAGCGGTTGACGTGGAGAAGGAGGGTCCAGTGGTTCTAGTTCGTCAGGAGATCGGCGATGTCCTCAGGGACTTTCGCCTGCAGAAAGGTCGCACCCTGCGCCAGGTGGCGAGCAAGGCGAGTGTCGCTCTCGGCTACCTCAGCGAGGTCGAGCGCGGTCAGAAGGAGGCGTCGTCCGAGATCCTCGCTTCGGTGGCCGATGCGCTCGACACTCCGATCTCGGTGATCATGCGCGAGGTCGGCGACCGTCTCGCGGTCATCGAGGGGATCGACACGATCCCCGACACCATCCCGGCCGACATGGTCGCCGGATTCGACGCGGACCTCGTCTCGCAGTAGCGGATCCGTCCTCTTCCCACCCACCGCACCGCACCTCGCGAAGGGCGCCCGAGCTCCGGCTCCGGCGCCCTTCATCGTTCCCGGAGACGCACCCGCCCGAACCCTCCAGGCTTCCGCCCCGGTTCGGCTTGTTACCGTGGACGCATGCGCCTGAGCGAGTTCCAGCAGCTGGTCGATGACGAGTTCGGCGACGCGTACGCGCGCGTCCTCGTCTCCGACCTCGTGCTGACCGAGCTCGGCGGGAGGACCGCGCAGAAGGCCCTCCGCGACGGCGCGGAGCCCCGAGAGGTCTGGATCGCGCTGTGCCGCGCCAACGACGTCCCCGAGGGCCGCTGGCACGGGATCGACCCGGCGAAGCGCCGGCACTGACGCCGGGCGGCTCGCGCTGTCGCCCGCCGCCCGAAGTCGTGTTCGACACGCCGGGCGCGCCACCATCGAATCCCTGTTCGAACGGGTCTAAGCTCCTCACCAGAAGCAGGATCGCCTCCGTCTCCACAGAAGCGGTCCGGCTCGGCGCCGATGTCGGTGGTCGGGCCTACCGTCGACATCAGTCACACGGACTGCTTCACCGCCTTGTCGCAACCGGCCGGGACCGCATTCAGGGGCACTCGCCCGCGAACGGCTCCGGTACGACACGACAGCCTGTAGGCGATACCACCACGACACGAGAGCGAGACGGCCATGCCCAGTTCCTCAGACCGCGAGAAGTCCCTCGAGACCGCACTCGCCCAGATCGACCGCCAGTTCGGCAAGGGCGCCGTCATGCGCCTCGGCAGCGACGACCGCGCCCCCGTCGAGGTGATCCAGACCGGCTCGATCGCGCTCGACGTCGCGCTCGGGATCGGCGGACTCCCGCGCGGCCGCATCGTCGAGATCTACGGCCCCGAGTCCTCGGGAAAGACCACGCTGACCCTGCACGCGATCGCCAACGCCCAGCGCAACGGCGGCATCGCGGCCTTCATCGATGCGGAGCACGCGCTCGACCCCGAGTACGCCAAGAAGCTCGGCGTCGACATCGACTCGCTCCTCGTCTCGCAGCCGGACACGGGCGAGCAGGCGCTCGAGATCGCCGACATGCTCGTGCGCTCCGGCTCCATCGACCTCATCGTCATCGACTCCGTCGCAGCGCTCGTGCCCCGCGCCGAGATCGAGGGCGAGATGGGCGACTCGCACGTCGGCCTCCAGGCCCGCCTGATGTCGCAGGCCCTCCGCAAGCTCACCGGTGGCCTGAACACCACGAACACCACGATGATCTTCATCAACCAGCTCCGCGAGAAGATCGGCGTCTTCTTCGGCAGCCCCGAGACCACCGCGGGCGGCAAGGCGCTGAAGTTCTACGCGTCGGTCCGCCTCGACATCCGCCGCATCGAGACGCTGAAGGACGGCACCGACGCGGTCGGAAACCGCACTCGCGTCAAGGTCGTCAAGAACAAGATGGCGCCGCCGTTCAAGCAGGCCGAGTTCGACATCCTCTACGGCATCGGTATCTCCCGCGAGGGCAGCCTGATCGACTTCGGTGTCGAGCACGAGATCGTCCGCAAGTCGGGCGCCTGGTACACCTACGACGGCGACCAGCTCGGCCAGGGCAAGGAGAAGGCGCGCCAGTTCCTCATCGACAACCCGGACATCGCGGCGGAGATCGAGAAGCGCATCCTGATCAAGCTCGGCGTCGTCGCCGACCCGAACGCCGTGGTCGACGCCGCCCCGGTCGCGATCGAGACGAAGCAGCCGGTCCGCGAGACCAAGCCGCCCGTCCGCAAGGGCGCCTAGCCCGTGGGGGAGAAGGCTGCGGAGGGGGCACAGGGTCGGCCCGTGGCCTTCCTCCCCTGGGTCAAGGACGACGGGGCGGCCGCCGAGGCGGTCGAGCCCGCCGTCGACGCGATCGCGGAGCTCTCGGCGCACGTCGCGCGGCGGGACGCCGCGCCCTCGAGGGCTCCGGGCCGGTCGTCCCGATCGGACGACTCCGCGGCGGACGTCGCAGAGGACGACTCCCCGGAGGAGGACTCCTTCGCGGAGGATCTCCCCGAGGAGCCCGACCCCGAGCAGATCGCCGACCGCATCGTCCGCGGCCTGTCGCGCAAGAGCCTCTCGGTCGCCGAGGTCGAGGCGCGCCTCTACACCGAGGGCGTCGCCGAGAAGGACGCGATCGACATCCTCGAGCGCTTCACCCGCTTCGGCTACCTCGACGACTACAAGATGGCGGAGTCGCTGGTGATCCAGCTGCGCGAGCGCAAGAAGCTCGGGCGCTCGTCGATCATGCAGGAGCTGCGCGCCCGCAAGCTCGACCCCGACGCGATCGCGACCGCGCTGGACGAGTTCGACGGCGACGACGAGTACCGCACGGCGATGGAGCTCGCGCGCAAGCGCCTGCCGAGCCTGCGGTCGCTCTCCGACGAGGTCGCGGAGCGCCGCCTCTCCGGGTTCCTCGCGCGTCGCGGCTACGCCGGCGCACTGGTCCAGCGCGTCGTCCGCGAGACGGTGCGCAAGCCCGGCTCGAGCGTCCGCTTCCGCTGAACGACCGCGCCGCCCGGTCGCCGAGAGGCGGCCGGAGCGGCGCGTAGAATCGCACACCATGAGCACGCTCGGTCCGGTGACCTCCCCCCTCGTCGATGCGCGGCCGAGGACCTACGAGGTCCGCACCTTCGGCTGCCAGATGAACGTCCACGACTCCGAGCGGCTCAGCGGCTCGCTCGAGGCGGCCGGCTACGTCTCGGCCGACGGCGCCGAGGCCGACATCGTCGTCATCAACACCTGCGCGGTCCGCGAGAACGCGGACAACAAGCTCTACGGCAACCTCGGCCACCTCGCCTCGGTCAAGCGCCGGCACGAGGGGATGCAGATCGCCGTCGGCGGCTGCCTCGCGCAGAAGGACAAGAACGTCATCCTCGAGAAGGCTCCGTGGGTCGACGTCGTCTTCGGGACGCACAACATGGGGGCGCTGCCGAGACTGCTCGAGCGGGCCCGGCACAACGACGAGGCCCAGCTCGAGATCCTCGAGTCGCTCGACGTCTTCCCCTCGACGCTGCCGACCAAGCGCGACTCGACGTACAGCGGCTGGGTCTCCATCTCCGTCGGCTGCAACAACACCTGCACCTTCTGCATCGTCCCCGCCCTGCGCGGCAAGGAGAAGGACCGCCGTCCCGGCGACGTGCTCGCCGAGATCCAGGCGCTCGTCGACGACGGCGCGATCGAGGTGACCCTCCTCGGCCAGAACGTGAACTCCTACGGCGTCGAGTTCGGCGACCGGCAGGCGTTCTCGAAGCTGCTCCGCGCCGCGGGCACGATCCAGGGCCTCGAGCGGATCCGCTTCACCAGCCCGCACCCGGCCGCCTTCACCGACGACGTCATCGACGCGATGGCCGAGACGCCGGCCGTCATGCCGCAGCTGCACATGCCGCTGCAGTCCGGCTCCGACCGCATCCTCAAGGCGATGCGCCGCTCCTACCGCTCCGAGCGCTTCCTCGGGATCCTCGACCGCGTCCGCGGCCGGATCCCGCACGCGGCGATCAGCACCGACATCATCGTCGGCTTCCCCGGTGAGACCGAGGCCGACTTCCAGGAGACCCTCCGTGTGGTCGAGGCGGCCCGCTTCGCCTCCGCCTTCACCTTCCAGTACTCCATCCGCCCGGGGACGCCCGCGGCGACGCTGCCCGACCAGATCCCGAAGGCGGTCGTCCAGGAGCGCTTCGAGCGCCTGGCCGCGCTGCAGGACTCGATCAGCGAGAGCGAGAACCGCACGGTCGTCGGGCGCCGGGTGGAGGTGCTCGTCGCGACCGGCGAAGGCCGCCGCGACAGCACGACGCACCGCCTCAGCGGCCGCGCCGAGGACAGCCGCCTGGTGCACTTCGATGTGCCCGCCGGCTCCGAGCAGCCGCGCCCGGGCGACGTCGTCAGCGTCGAGGTCACCCGCGCCGCACCCTTCTACCTGATCGCCGACTCGACCGACGGTGCTCCGCTGCAGGTCCGCCGCACTCGCGCCGGCGACGCCTGGGACCGCGCGCAGGCGGAGTCGTGCGGAGTCCCTGCGGCTCCGGGCGCCAGCGGCGCACCGAAGGTCTCGCTCGGCCTGCCGTCGCTCCGCCTCCGCCCGATCACGCCGGTCGCGCCGGAGACACTGACCACGCCGATCTACGACGTTCTCGATGGCGAGCGCTGAGCGGGCGGCGCCCGCCCTCCTCACCGTCGTCGGCGCCACGGGCACCGGCAAGTCCGACCTCTCGCTCGCCCTCGCCGGCTCGATCCGCGCGTCCGGCGGTGCCGCGGAGGTCGTCAACGCCGACGCGATGCAGCTCTACCGCGGCATGGACATCGGGACCGCGAAGCTCCCGCCGGAGGAACGCCAGGGCGTTCCGCACCACCTGCTCGACGTCCTCGACGTCACCGAGGACGCCTCCGTCGCCCGGTACCAGCGCGAGGCCCGCGCGGTGATCGACGGTGTCCTCGCGCGCGGCGCGACCCCGATCCTCGTCGGCGGGTCCGGTCTGTACGTCTCGAGCGTGATCTTCGAGTTCTCCTTCGCCGGCACCGACCCCGCGCTCCGGCGGTCCCTCGAGGAGACGGCCGAGCGCGAGGGGTCCGCGGTGCTCTTCGAGCGGCTCCGCGCCGTCGACGCCGAGGTCGCCGCCCGGATCGGCCCGCACAACGTCCGACGGATCGTGCGTGCTCTCGAGATCACCGAGCTCACCGGCTCGCCGAACAGCGCGCTGATGTCGGACACCCCCGTCCCGTGGCGCCCGAGCACGGTCCTCGCGCTGGCCGCGCCGCGGGACGTGCTCGTCGAGCGGCTCGACCGCCGCGTCGAGCGGATGTGGGCGGGCGGCATGCTCGACGAGGTCGAGCGCCTCGTGCCGCTCGGCATCGAGCGGGGCGTCACCGCCAGCCGCGCCATCGGCTACGCCCAGGCGCTCGCACAGCGCTCGGGGGAGCTGACCGAAGCGGAGGCCGTCGCCTCCACCCAGGCGCTCACCCGCCGCTACGCCCGCCGGCAGAACAGCTGGTTCCGCCGCTACCAGGCGGCGCACTGGCTCCCGTTCGACGCTCCGGACCTCCTCGAGCAGGCGCTCGCCCTCGCCCAGGTCGGGGCTCGAGCGCCTCGGTAGGCTGAGCGCCATGACGATCGAGCTGCACTTCACCAAGGGCCAGGGCACCGGCAACGACTTCGTGCTCTTCAGCGACCCGGACGGTGAGGTCGACCTCTCGCCCGCGCAGATCGCGATGATCTGCGACCGGCACTTCGGCGTCGGTGCCGACGGCATCATCCGCGCGGTCCGCTCCCGGTCCCTCGCCGACGGTGCCGCCGCCCTCGAGCAGGAGCCGGAGGCGGAGTGGTTCATGGACTACCGCAACGCCGACGGCTCGATCGCCGAGATGTGCGGCAACGGCATCCGCGTCTACGCGGCGTTCCTGCTCGCCGGCGGTCTCGCGGCCCTCGAGCAGGGCGACACCCTCCCCATCGGCACGCGCGCCGGGGTCCGCGACGTCACCCGCAGCGGCGCCGGCTTCCAGGTCGACCTCGGCCGCTGGGAGCTGGCCGGCGGCGAGCCGCTCGTGCGGGCCAAGGAGCTGAAGGTGCCGCGTCCCGGTCTCGGGCTCGACCTCGGCAACCCGCACATCGTCGTCGCGCTGAGCAACGACGAGGAGCTCGACGAGGCCGACCTCAGCTACATCCCGCAGATCGAGCCGGAGCCGGCCGACGGGGCGAACGTCGAGTTCGTCGTGCCGGGCGAGCCGCTGGTGCACGACGGCATCGGCCGGATCCGGATGCGCGTCCACGAGCGCGGCAGCGGCGAGACGCTCAGCTGCGGTACGGGCGCCGCCGCGGCGGCCCTCGCCGTGCGCTACTGGGCCGGAGCGCGCGCTCCGCAGTCCTGGCGCGTGGAGGTCCCCGGCGGCACGCTGGGCGTCACGATGTTCCCGACCGAGGAGGGCGAGCACGTCGGCCTGTCCGGCCCGGCCGACCTCGTCTACACCGGCACGATCCGGATCGACTAGCTCGGGATCGGCCGGTCGAGCGATCGATCGACCGGCGCGGCACCGATCCGTTCCGGCGCGCGCGGCCGACTCCTGCGATCAGGCGGTGCGCGTGGTGCGGATGACGCGGAAGCCCTTGGCCGAGGAGATCCGATCGACCTCGAGCCGGCCCTCGAACGTCTCGGTCAGCCAGGTCAGCAGCGAGTCGGCGCCGAGGTTGCGCTGCACGACGAGCCAGCCCTCCGCATCGGGCTCGAGGCGCGGCAGCCAGCGCTCGAGCAGCGCGTGCAGCTCGGCCTTGCCGACCCGGATCGGCGGGTTCGACCAGACGGCGGCGAAGCGGACGTCCTCGGGAACATCCTCGGGCAGCACGGCGTTGACGTTGGAGACACCGAGTTCTGCGCAGTTGCGGCGGACGAGCTCGAGCGCCCGCTGGTTGACGTCGACCGCCCACACCCGGGCGTCGGGGGAGCCGAGCGCCAGGGCGAGCGAGATCGGTCCCCAGCCGCAGCCGAGATCCAGGAGGTCCCCGCTCGCGGGGGCGTCGGGGACCGCGTCCAGCAGGACCCGGGTGCCGAGATCGACGTGGCCGGGGCTGAACACCCCGCCGGCGGTCGTGACCTCGAGGTCGCGGCCGGCGATCCGGGCGCTGATCCTCCGGGGTCGGAGGTCGCCGTCGGGAGTGCTGGTGAAGTAGTGCTCGGCGGCCATGAGAAGTGAACTTATCAACAGCTGAGGAGTTAGTGTTATCCGGATGACGGAAGACCTGAACGAGACCGACACGACCGAGGCCGTGGACGTCGTCTCGCGGGTCCTGGCGAACGCGCAGTCGCGCTCGTCGGGATATTCGCGGTTCGTCGCGGGCGGAGCCCAGGCGCTGCAGAGCGCCGGAGGCGACGTCGAGCGCGACGCCGAGCAGACCAGCGACGGCGATCAGTTCGATCGCGAGGACCGGCAGGCGCTGCGGCGCGTGGCCGGCCTCTCGACCGAGCTCGAGGACGTCACCGAGGTCGAGTACCGCCAGCTGCGCCTCGAGAACGTGGTGCTGATCGGCGTCTACTCGCAGGGCTCGATCGAGGACGCGGAGAACTCGCTGCACGAGCTCGCCGCCCTGGCCGAGACCGCGGGAGCGACCGTCCTCGACGGCCTGCTGCAGCGCCGGCCGCACCCCGACCCGAGCACCTACCTGGGCAAGGGCAAGGCGGAGGAGCTCGCCGGGCTCGTCGCCGCCCTCGGCGCCGACACGGTCGTCGCCGACACCGAGCTGGCTCCGAGCCAGCGCCGCTCGCTGGAGGACGTGGTGAAGGTCAAGGTCATCGACCGCACGGCCGTCATCCTCGACATCTTCAGCCAGCACGCCACGAGCCGCGAGGGCAAGGCGCAGGTCGAGCTCGCGCAGCTCGAGTACCTGCTGCCGCGCCTGCGCGGCTGGGGCGAGTCGATGTCCCGCCAGGCCGGCGGCCAGGTCGGCGCCGGCGCCGGCATGGGCTCGCGTGGCCCGGGTGAGACGAAGATCGAGCTCGACCGCCGCCGCATCCACACCCGCATGGCGCGCCTGCGCAAGCAGATCACCGCGATGAAGCCCGCCCGGGAGGCGAAGCGCGCCAACCGCAAGCGCAACGCGGTGCCGTCGGTCGCCATCGCCGGCTACACCAACGCCGGCAAGTCCAGCCTGCTCAACCGGATGACGCACGCGGGCGTGCTCGTCGAGAACTCGCTCTTCGCGACCCTCGACGCGACGATCCGCAAGTCCGAGACCCCGGACGGGCGCGGCTACACGCTCGCCGACACCGTCGGCTTCGTGCGCGCCCTGCCGCACCAGCTGGTGGAGGCGTTCCGCTCGACCCTGGAGGAGGTCACCGACTCGGACATCATCGTCCACGTCGTCGACGCCTCGCACCCGGACCCCGCGGGGCAGATCGCGACGGTCCGCGACGTCATCGGCGAGGTGGGCGCACGGAGCATCCCCGAGATCATCGCGTTCAACAAGTCCGATCTCGTCGACGAGGGCCAGCGGCTCGTGCTGCGGGGTCTCGCCCCCGGCGCCGTCTTCGTGTCGGCGCGCACCGGCGAGGGGATGGACGAGCTCCAGGCGAAGATCGCCGAGATCCTGCCGGAGCCGCAGATCGAGATCGACCTGCTCGTGCCCTACGACCGCGGCGACGTGGTCTCCGCGCTGCACCGCAACGGCCGGATCCTCTCGACGCAGTACGTCGAGGGCGGCACGCACGTCCACGCGCTCGTGCACGAGGACCTGGCCGGCTCGCTGGGTGAGTTCGCGGCCCCCGTCGCCGCCGTCGAGGCGTAGCGGCGGAGCCGGCACCCGCGCCCGAAGCGCCCGCGACCACGGATCACCTCCGCGGTCGCGGGCGCTTCGTCGTCACGCTGCGCGAGCTGCTCGCCGTGCGTCCCGGTGAATGCAGGAGGGGCGGACGGCTCGATGCCGTCCGCCCCTCCTGCGCGTGTGCGCCGCCGCGTCAGACGGAGCGGAGCACCGCGACGATCTTGCCGAGGACCTCGGCCTCGTCGCCGAGGATCGGCTCGAAGTTGGAGTTGCGGGGGAGCAGCCAGGTGTGGCCGTCGCGCTGGCGGAGGACCTTGACGGTCGCCTCGCCGTCGAGCATCGCGGCGACGATCTCGCCGTTCTCCGCGGTGCGCTGCGAGCGGACGACGACCCAGTCGCCGTCGCAGATGGCGGCGTCGATCATCGACTCGCCGACCACCTTGAGCATGAACAGCTCGCCCTTGCCGACCAGCTGGCGGGGGAGCGGGAAGACCTCGTCGATCTGCTGGTCCGCCATGATCGGCACGCCGGCCGCGATCCGGCCCACCAGCGGCACCATCGCCGCGTCGGCGACCGTCGCCGTCGACTCGAACGAGCCGTCGTCCTCGGTCGAGCTCGGCACGTCGATGAGGATCTCGAGCGCCCGGGGGCGGTTGGGATCGCGGCGCAGGTAGCCGCTCAGCTCGAGCTGGTTGAGCTGGTGGGTCACGCTGGAGAGCGAGGCGAGCCCGACGGCGTCGCCGATCTCGCGCATGCTCGGCGGATAGCCGCGGCTGGACACCGAGCGCTGGATGGCGTCGAGGATCGCGAGCTGCTTCGCGCTGAGGTTCTTCCGGCGGCGGCCCGCCGCGGGCTTCGCCGCCTTCGCCTTCGGCGCCGGAGTCGTCGTCCTGGCCGCCTTCGCCCCGGCCGTCTGCGCGTCGCTCACGATCGTCCCTCTCTCGGTGCGCACGCCGCGTGCGCGCCCTCTCCGTCCGCGTCGAGCACCGATGTCGGTGGTCGCTGCTGTACTGACTGCGGACTCTCGAAACTGTATCCGGCGGGGGTCCGCGTTCGAAACATTCGTTCGAGTGTGTCGCGCGATCCGGCAACGGATGCGACGCGACCGGGTCTTGCCCGGCGCGGTATTCGAAGATATATTCGGAACAGAGGTTCGGACCGGGTCCTCCCGGCCGAGGACCCGGCCCGAACCCCTGCTGAAAGGAGCGATCACCATGACCGCACAGCCCTCCACCATCGCGCAGCACCAGAGCTCCGCACAGCACGTCACCGCTGCCGAGCAGCCCGGTGCGCGCACCCGCTTGCGCCTGACCCGTCGTGGCCGCGCCGTCCTCGCGACGCTCGGCGCCCTGCCCCTCGTCGCGGGCGCCTTCGTCTTCGGACTCAACGGCGGCGGAGCCGTCGCCTCGGGCGAGAGCGCCGACGTCGAGTTCCAGTACGTCACCGTCCGCGCCGGCGAGTCCCTCTGGTCCCTCGCGGAGGAGCTCGCACCGGACTCCGACCCGCGCGACGTCGTCTACGACATCCAGTCGCTCAACCAGCTGGCGAACGCCGGCCTCGAGCCCGGGCAGCGCCTCGCGATCCCGGCGCAGTACGACCTCGCGGACTGATCGAGCGCATCGAGTGCCCCGGTACCATTCCGGGGTGACGACTCTCGACGATCTCCCCCTCCGCGACGGCCTGCGCGGTCAGCAGCCCTACGGCGCTCCGCAGGCCGTCGTGCCCGTGGCCCTCAACGTCAACGAGAACACCCACCCCGTTCCCGACGACGTCATCGCCGACATCGTCGAGCGGGTGTCCGTCGCCCTCCGCACGGTGAACCGCTACCCCGATCGCGAGTTCCGGGAGCTGCGCGACTCCCTGGCCGGCTACCTCGGCCACGGCCTGACCGCCGACTCGATCTGGGCCGCCAACGGCTCGAACGAGGTGCTCCAGCACATCCTGCAGGCCTTCGGCGGCCCCGGACGGTCGCTGCTCGGCTTCTCGCCGACCTACTCGATGTACTCGATCCTCGCCTCGGGCAGCGGCACGCGCTGGATCGGCGTCGAGCGCGAGGCCGACTTCCGCGTGTCGGCTTCGTACGCCGCCGCCGCGGTGCGCCGCGAGAGCCCCGACATCGTCTTCCTCTGCGCGCCGAACAACCCCACCGGAACCCCGCTCGACCTCGAGACGATCGCCGCCGTCTACGACGCGACCGACGGCATCGTCGTCGTCGACGAGGCCTACGCCGAGTTCGCCGGACGCGACGCGCCGACCGCCCTCAGCCTGCTCGAGGGCCGCCCGCGCCTGCTCGTCTCCCGCACGATGAGCAAGGCCTTCGCCTTCGCCGGCGTCCGCCTCGGCTACCTCGCCGCGGACCCCGCCGTCGTCGACGCTCTCCGCCTGGTGCGCCTGCCGTACCACCTCTCCGCGCTGACCCAGGCGGCCGCGACCGCGGCGCTCGCCCACGCGGACGAGATGCTCGCGATGGTCGGCGAGATCATCGTCCAGCGCGACCGGATGATCGACGGACTGCGCGAGCGCGGCTACACCCCGCACGAGACCGGCAGCAACTTCGTCCTCTTCGGCGGCGTCGCCGACCCCGGCGCGATGTTCGAGGCGCTCCTCGCCCGCGGCATCCTGATCCGCGACGTCGGCATCCCGAACCACCTGCGGGTGAGCGCGGGCACCGAGGCCGAGACAACCGCCTTCCTCGAGGCGGTCGCCGCGCTGCCCGCCCCGTCGGTGGACCCCGCGGTCGCCCTGGCCCGCGAGTAGCCGCCCGGAGGGTCGGCGGCCCCCGAATACACTGGAGACCATGACCTCCTCGAGCGCCGCTCCCGGGCGCACCGCCTCCCTCCGTCGTGCCACCAGCGAGTCGAGCATCGAGCTGTCGATCGACCTCGACGGCACCGGTGTCGCGGACCTCTCCACCGGCGTGCCCTTCTTCGACCACCTGCTGACGGCGTTCGCGAAGCACTCGCTGACCGACCTGACCGTCCGCGCCACCGGCGACATCGAGATCGACATCCACCACACCGCCGAGGACATCGGCATCGTGCTCGGCACCGCGATCAAGCAGGCGCTCGGCGACAAGGCCGGCATCTCCCGCTTCGGCGACGCCCTCGTGCCGCTCGACGAGGCGCTCGTCCAGGCCGTGGTCGACATCTCCGGCCGCCCCTACCTCGTGCACGGCGGCGAGCCGGAGGGCTTCGCGCTGCACCTGATCGGCGGCCACTTCACCGGATCGATGGTCCGCCACGTCTTCGAGGCGATCGCCTTCAACGCCGGCCTGACCGTGCACGTCACCGTGCTCGGCGGGCGCGACCCGCACCACATCGCCGAGGCCGAGTTCAAGGCGTTCGCGCGGGCGTTCCGCCAGGCCAAGGCCTTCGACCCGCTGGTCGCCGGGGTGCCGTCGACGAAGGGCGCGCTGTGAGCGGCGCCCGGCCGTCCGTCGTCGTCTACGACTACGGCTCCGGCAACGTCCACTCGGCCGTCAAGGCGCTCGAGCTCGCCGGCGCCGACGTCGAGCTGACCTCCGACCGCACCCGCGCCCTCGAGGCCGACGGCCTGCTGGTCCCGGGGGTCGGCGCGTTCAGTGCGGTGATGTCGGCGCTGACCGCGGCGCGCGGTGGCGAGATCATCGAGAAGCGCCTCGCCGGCGGTCGCCCGGTGCTCGGCATCTGCGTCGGGATGCAGGTGCTCTTCGAGCGCGGCGTCGAGCGCGGCGTCGAGAGCGAGGGCCTGGGGGAGTGGCCGGGGACGGTCGACCTGCTCCCCGCCGAGGTCGTGCCGCACATGGGCTGGAACACCGTCGCGGTGCCGACCGGCTCGCGGCTGTTCGACGGCATCGAGGACGAGCGCTTCTACTTCGTGCACTCGTACGGCGCCCGGGAGTGGACGCTGGACGTCATGCCGCCGTTCCCGCGTCCGGCCGTCACCTGGGCCGACCACGGCGGCCCCTTCATCGCCGCGGTGGAGAACGGCCCGCTCTCGGCGACGCAGTTCCACCCCGAGAAGTCCGGCGCCGCGGGCCTGCGCCTGCTCTCGAATTGGCTGGGCGGGCTCCGCACGAACTAGGATCGGCCGGTGGTCGGCGGCTCCGGTGGAGCCGCGGCCGCACCAGCTCCGAGACTGAGGATGACGATGAGCGAGTTCACCAAGGCCCCGGGCCTGGTCCTTCTCCCCGCGATCGACGTGGCCGGCGGCAAGGCCGTCCGCCTGACGCAGGGCGAGGCGGGTACCGAGACGAACTACGGCGACCCGATCGACGCGGCCGGCGACTGGGCCGACCAGGGCGCGGAGTGGATCCACCTCGTCGACCTCGACGCCGCCTTCGGCCGCGGTGACAACCACGGCATCATGAAGAAGGTCATCCGCCAGGTCAAGGGCGTCAACGTCGAGCTCTCCGGCGGCATCCGCGATGACCGCAGCCTGGAGTCCGCGCTCAACGCCGGGGCGAAGCGCATCAACCTCGGCACCGCCGCCCTGGAGAACCCGGAGTGGGCCGCCAGCGTCATCGCGCAGTACGGCGACCAGATCGCCGTCGGCCTCGACGTGCGCGGCACCACCCTCGCGGCCCGCGGCTGGACCAAGGAGGGCGGCGACCTCTGGCAGGTCCTCGAGCGCCTCGAGGAGGCCGGCTGCACCCGCTACGTCGTCACCGACGTCACCAAGGACGGCACCCTCAAGGGCCCGAACCTCGAGCTGCTCGAGCAGGTCATGGCGCGCACCCACCGCCCCGTCATCGCCTCGGGCGGCATCTCCAACCTCGACGACATCGCCGCGCTCCGCGACCTCGTGCCGCAGGGCCTCGAGGGCGCGATCGTCGGCAAGGCGCTCTACGCCGGAGCGTTCACGCTCGCCGAGGCGCTCGACGTCGCCTCCGAGTGACCGGATCGCCCTCGGGTGAGGGCCGGGCGCTCCCCGCGCACCTGACCGACTCGGCCGGGACCCCGTGGGCCGGCCGCCACTTCGAGCAGAGCGCCTCGACGGACGACGACGGCAGCGCGCCCGAGGCCCTGGTCCGGGCCCTTCGCTCGTTCGGCGCCGGCGACGCGGGCCCGGAGGAGGTGGTCGACGCGCTGCGCGTCTCGCGCCTGCTCATCCCGCTGGTCGCAAAGCTCGGCGAGGAGGCCGAGGGTGTCGACGGCCTGCGTGCCGACAAGTCGCAGGAGCTCTCGATCGTGACGGTCGCCGGTCCGGACGGCCGCACCGTGCTCCCGGTCTTCAGCGACGTCGAGGCGATGCGGCGCTGGGACCGCCTCGCACGCCCCGTCCCGGTCGACGGCCGGCGCGCGGCGCTGGCCGCAGTGGCGGAGGAGACCGAGCTGATGGTCCTCGACCCCGCCTCGCCGCACGAGTTCGCCGTCCGGCGCCCCGCGCTCTGGGCGATCGCCGAGGGCTCGCCGTGGCGGTCGAGCCCGGCCGATCCGGAGGTCCTCGCCGCGCTGCGGGCGAGCGCCGAGGGGGAGGACGCCGTCGTCTCGCTCGCCGTGCGGCCGGGCGACGCCCGTCAGCGGCTGACGGGACCGGAGCTCGTCATCGTGCTGGAGCTGCGGCCCGGCCTCGACCGCGCGGCGCTCGGCGAGCTGGTCGCGCGACTGGGCGAGCGCTGGGCCGCCGACGAGATCGTCGCCGCCCGAGTCGACTCGATGACCCTCCAGCTGGCGTCCGCTCCTCCGAGCTGACGCGGGGCCTCCCGACTCAGGTGACCGGGCCGGTCCACTTCTCGCCGGGGCCCTTGCCGATCGGGTCGGCGATCGGGGAGGCCTCGCGGAAGGCGAGCTGCAGCGTCCGGAGTCCGTCGCGCAGGCTGCGCGCGTGCATGTCGCTGATGTCGGGGGCACCGGCCGTGACCAGTCCGGCCAGGGCGTTGATCAGCTTGCGCGCCTCGTCGAGGTCGACCTGCGCGCCCGGCTCGTCGGCCAGACCGCACTTCACCGCGGCGGCGCTCATCAGGTGCACCGCGGCGGTCGTGATGATCTCGACCGCCGGCACCTCGGCGATGTCGCGGGCCGCCCCCACGTCGGAGTCGTCGCCGAACCGTCGGGCGTAGTCGTCGTCGTGCTGAGCCATGGGTCCCTCGTTCGGTGAGTCCGGCGCTCGCGAGGACCCCGAGGCGGTGCTCGAGGGGGCGCTCGCGGGGGAGGGCGAGTGGCGGGCGCCGCCCGCTGCCCTTCCGGCCGGAAGTCTGCTATGGTGATGCGGGCTCCGAGGCATGTCCTCGGTTCGAAAGTGGAGATTCTCCCACCCGCGCTTGACCGCTTCACTAGGTTACCGGGTCAGAAGCACTCCGCCTCCGGCAACGGGGGCAGGGCTGCGGTCCTCGAGACACGTCTCGGGGAGCGCGTCGTAGGGTGCAGCGCAGCGCAGTAGACGCGCTTCGCACAGGGAATCACCTCTCTCGGGATGCGCCGGACGAAGAATCCGGCCGCAGAGCAGCAACTCACCGAGATCAGAGGAGAAACGCAATCAGCGATCCCCGTACCAACGACCGAATCCGCGTCCCCGAGGTCCGCCTCGTGGGTCCCGCCGGAGAACAGGTCGGCGTCGTGAAAATCGAGGTCGCCCTGCGACTCGCGCAGGACGCAGACCTGGATCTGGTCGAGGTTGCTCCCAACTCCAAGCCTCCCGTCGCCAAGATCATGGACTACGGGAAGTTCAAGTACGAGCAGGCCCAGAAGCTCAAGGAAGCCCGTCGCAACCAGGCGAACACGATCCTCAAGGAGGTCCGTTTCCGCCTGAAGATCGACAAGCACGACTACGAGACCAAGCGCAAGCGCGCCGAGGGCTTCCTGAAGGCCGGTGACAAGGTCAAGGCCATGATCCTGTTCCGCGGTCGCGAGCAGTCCCGCCCCGAGATGGGCGTGCGGCTCCTGCAGCGCTTCGCGGAGGACGTGTCCGAGTTCGGCCAGGTCGAGTCCACCCCGACCATCGACGGTCGCAACATGGTGATGGTCATCGGCCCGCTGAAGAACAAGTCCGAGGCGAAGGCCGAGGCGAACGCCGTCCGCGCCGCTCGTCGCGAGGCCAACACCCCCGAAGAGGAATCGGCCGAGTCCGAATCCGTCTGATACTTCGCCGCCCCGTCCTCGGGGCCGGTGGACGCCCCGCTCGCGGGGCACCAGTTTCGCCCGCCGAGTGCGCGTGCGACGTCGACAAGGAGAGAACATGCCCAAGATGAAGACCCACTCGGGTGCCAAGAAGCGTTTCAAGGTCACGGGCTCCGGCAAGCTCATGAAGCAGCAGGCCGGCATGCGTCACAACCTGGAGTCGAAGTCCAGCGTGCGCACCCGCCGCCTGAACCAGGACCAGGTCCTCGCCCCGCAGGACGCCAAGGTCGCCAAGAAGCTTCTCGGCCTGTAGTCGACCACCGCGGCAGCCCGCTGCCGCCGTAGTCCTCGACAACCGACCCGGATCGTAAGGAAGAAAGAGAAATGGCAAGAGTCAAGAGGGCGGTCAACGCCCACAAGAAGCGTCGCGTCATCCTCGAGCGCGCCAAGGGCTACCGCGGCCAGCGCTCGCGTCTGTACCGCAAGGCCAAGGAGCAGGTCACCCACTCCCTCGTCTACTCGTACCGCGACCGCCGCGCGAAGAAGGGCGAGTTCCGCCGCCTCTGGATCCAGCGCATCAACGCCGCGTCCCGCGCCAACGGCCTGACCTACAACCGCTTCATCCAGGGCCTCGCCCTGGCCGGCATCCAGGTCGACCGCCGCATCCTCGCTGACCTCGCGATCACCGAGCCCGCGACCTTCACCGCCCTCGTGGCGAGCGCGAAGGCCGCACTGCCCGCCGACACCTCGGCCCCGAAGGCCGCGTAGTCCGCAGCACTTCCCCGGAGGGGGTCACGACGAGAGTCGTGGCCCCCTTCGTCGTTCCCGCAGGACCCGGTTCTCGCAGGACCGCGTTCCCGCGGGTCGGCCTTCCCCGCGGGCGACGTGTCGACCGGGCCCCGCGACGGTGCGCCGATAGGCTCGCCGCATGCTCGACAACCCCCGTTCTCCCCGTGTCCGCTCCGTCGCCAAGCTCACCCGGCGTCCGGCACGGCAGGAGTCGGGGCTCTTCCTCCTCGAGGGCCCGCAGGCGATGTCCGAGGCGCTGCGCTACCGGCCCGAGCTGCTGATGGAGTCGTTCGCGACGCCCACGGCGCTCGAGCGCCACCCCGAGATCGTCGCCGCGGCCGAGGAGGCCGAGGTCGAGATCGAGTACGTGACCGAGGACGTCCTCGACTCGATGGCCGACACCGTCACGCCGCAGGGCTTCGTGGCCGTCTGCCGGCAGTTCCCGACCTCGCTCAAGGACGTCGTCGCCTCCGAGCCGCGCCTCGTCGCCGTGCTGGAGGAGGTCCGCGACCCCGGGAACCTCGGCACGATCATCCGCGCGGCCGACGCCGCGGGCGCCGACGCCGTCGTGCTGACGGGCCGCTCGGTCGACCTCTACAACCCCAAGGTCGTCCGCTCGACCACGGGCTCGCTGTTCCACCTCCCCGTCGCGGTCGGCGCCGAGCTGCCCGACGTGCTGCAGCGGCTGCGCTCCGCGGGCCTTCGCGCCGTCGCCGCCGACGTCAAGGGCGAGGGCCTGCTCGACGTGCGCGCCCGGGGCGACCTCGCGCAGCCGACGGTCTGGGTGTTCGGCAACGAGGCCCGCGGCCTCGAGGACGAGTCGCTCGAGCTGATGGACGGCGTCGTGGCCGTGCCGATCTACGGCGCCGCGGAGTCGCTGAACCTCGCCACCGCCGCCTCGGTCTGCCTCTACGAGAGCGCCTTCGCGCTCCGCTCCTGACGACCCGACGCGCAGTCGACCTGAGACGTTTCACGCCAGAACTGAGAGAAGACCACCTCGGCATGGTATGAGGCTGGGAGCGAGCCTCGGTTGTTGCGCTCTGGTTAAGAATCCGCTCATGATTTGACCCACCCATGCCCGTGTGATTCTCTGACGGAATGGAAGCACCCTCCCAGGCCGGGCGATCGTCCGCTGCCGCCCGCGAGCCCCTCGTCGTCCTCGACGGGGTCCAGAAGCACTACGGCGAGTTCCAGGCGCTGAAGGACATCGATCTGGCGATCAACCGCGGTGAGGTGGTCGTGGTCCTCGGTCCCTCCGGGTCGGGCAAGTCCACGCTCTGCCGCACGATCAACCGCCTGGAGACCATCTCCGGCGGCACGATCTCGATCGACGGTCAGACGCTGCCGGAGGAGGGCAAGGGGCTCGCCGCCCTGCGCGCCGACGTCGGCATGGTCTTCCAGTCCTTCAACCTCTTCGCGCACAAGACGATCCTCGAGAACGTCACGCTCGGGCCGATCAAGGTCCGCAAGCTCTCGCGGAAGGCGGCCGAGGCGGAGGCGCAGGCGCTGCTCGACCGCGTCGGCGTCGGGCACCAGGCGGGCAAGACGCCCGCCCAGCTCTCCGGCGGTCAGCAGCAGCGCGTGGCCATCGCCCGCGCCCTCGCGATGAAGCCGAAGGTGATGCTCTTCGACGAGCCGACCTCGGCGCTCGACCCCGAGATGATCAACGAGGTCCTCGACGTCATGGTCGGCCTCGCCGAAGAGGGCATGACGATGATCGTCGTCACCCACGAGATGGGCTTCGCCCGGAAGGCCGCGCACCGGGTCGTCTTCATGTCCGACGGCGAGATCCTCGAGGACACCGACCCCGAGTCGTTCTTCACCGCCCCCCGGACCGACCGCGCCAAGGACTTCCTCTCGAAGCTGATCACCCACTAGGTCTCCGGCGCCGCGGACGGACTCCGCCTCGGCCGCCGTTCGACAGGTCGCCCCCCGAACCCCCGGGAGCGACCGGACATCGCCCGCTCCAGCGGGCCACACCCCAGGAAGGACGATCATGCGCACCAAGCTCATGTTCATGACCGCGGGACTCGCCGCAGCGGCCCTCACCCTCGCCGGCTGCGCCGGTGACTCCGGCACCGGCGGCGGCTCGGACTCCGGCTCCGAGGGGAGCGGAGCGGCCTACGAGGTCGCGACCGACGTCACCCTCGAGGGCAGCCCGACCTTCGACGCCATGACGGAGGACGGCACGGTCACCATCGGCGTCAAGGAGGACCAGCCCGGTCTGGGCTACCTCGACGCCGCGACCGGCGAGCGCTCCGGCTTCGACATCGAGATCGCGAAGTGGATCGCCGCCTCCCTCGGCTTCTCCGAGGACAAGATCGAGTACCAGCCGATCCCCTCGGCCAACCGCGAGGCGTCGATCGTGAACGGCGACATCGACTACTACGTCGGCACCTACTCGATCACCGACAAGCGCAAGGAGCAGGTCGGCTTCGCCGGACCGTACTTCGAGACCGGGCAGCAGCTGCTGGTCGCGGCGGACAACGACACCATCACGGGTCCGGACGACCTCTCGGCTGACACCACCGTGTGCTCCGCGACCGGCTCCACCCCGATCCAGAACATCCGCACCAACTACCCCGAGGTCCCGACCGAGGAGTTCGACACCTACTCGCAGTGCGTCGACGCCCTGGCCGACGGCCAGGTCGACGCGGTCACCACCGACGGCGCGATCCTGATCGGCTACGCCGCCCAGCGCCCGGACGACCTGAAGGTCGTCGGCGAGCCCTTCAGCACCGAGCTCTACGGCATCGGCCTCGCGAAGGACGACACCGCACTGCGCGGCTTCATCAACGAGATGCTGACCGACGGCGGTGACACCTGGAGCGCGATCTACGACGAGACCCTCGGCCAGTCCGGCACCACGGTCGAGCAGCCCGCAGTCGACGCGTACTAGGCCGACACCCCTGAGGAGTCCCGGGGCGGCGCGTCGCGCCTCGCCCCGGGACCTCCTCTGCCCCGCGCCGCACCGGCGACCGCTTCCACCTCCCCGATGAAAGGGCACGCAGCATGGATGTTCTCCTGAACAACCTCGACGTGTTCGTCCCCGCGTTCGGCAACACCCTGCTGCTGTTCGTCGTGTCGCTCGTCTTCGCCCTCCTCCTCGGCACCGTGGTCGGAGCGATGCGCGTCTCGCCCGTCCCGATCGCGCGAGCGGTCGGCACCGTCTACGTCAACACCATCCGGAACACGCCGCTGACGCTGCTGATGTTCTTCTTCGCCTTCGGCTACCCCAAGCTCGACCTGCCGGACGTCGAGTACACGAACCTCGCGATCGCCGCCCTGAGCATCTACACCGCGACCTACGTCGCCGAGGTGCTCCGCTCCGGGATCAACACCGTGCCGATCGGCCAGGCCGAGGCTGCTCGAGCGATCGGCCTCGACTTCGGACTCACGATGACCCAGGTGGTGCTGCCGCAGGCGTTCCGCTCGGTCATCCCACCGCTGATGAGCGTGCTGATCGCCCTCCTCAAGAACACCACCGTCGCCGCCGGCTTCTCGGTCGCCGAGGCCGGGACGATCGTCCGCGTGCTGAACGAGCGCGGCGAGAACAGCCTTATCGTCGTGCTCTGGGTCGCCCTGGTCTTCGTGGTCCTCGTCACCGCGCTCTCCCTCCTCCAACGTCAGCTCGAGAAGAAGTGGAGGGTCGCCCGATGAGCTCCGTCCTCTTCGACAACCCCGGACCCCGCGCGGTCGCCCGCAACCGCGTCATCGGCGCCGTCGTCGTCCTCGTCCTCGTGGCGCTGCTGGCCTTCGTGCTCTGGCGCTTCGCCGAGTCCGGCCAGTTCTCGCCGGCCAAGTGGCGGGCGTTCGGCTACCCGCTGGTCTGGCAGAGCATCGGCGCCGCTCTCGGGCAGACGCTCGCCGCCTTCGCCACCGCCGGCGTCGCGAGCATCGTGCTCGGCCTGCTGCTGGCGATCGGCCGCCTCTCCGACCGCCGCTGGATCAACATCCCGGTCACGCTCTTCATCGAGCTGTTCCGCGCCATCCCGGTCCTCATCCTGATGATGCTGATGTACTACGGGCTCCCGTTCGTCGGCCTCAAGCTGACGCCGTACCTCGCCGTGGTCATCGCGCTCACGCTCTACAACGGCTCCGTCTTCTCCGAGATCTTCCGCGCCGGCATCGAGGCCCTCCCGCGCGGCCAGAAGGAGGCGGGCTACGCGATCGGCCTGCGCAAGGCGGGCGTCATGCGCCTCATCCTCTTCCCGCAGGCGATCCGCTCGATGCTGCCCGTGATCATCGCCCAGCTCGTCGTCGCCCTCAAGGACACGGCGCTCGGCTCGATCATCACCTACAACGAGCTGCTCTACTACGCCCGCTACCTCGGCAACCAGCCGAGCCTGGACAGCCCGATCATCCCCGCCGCCATCGTCGTCGGCGCGATCTACATCGGCATCTGCCTGATCCTCTCCGGCATCGCCAAGTGGGTCGAGATCCGCACCAAGACCGGCGGCCGCAAGGGCACCGGCCACCCGGCCGCCCGCGCGACGACCGACACGGCACTGATCGCCGCCCAGGACTGAATCCGATGGTGGGGATCGCCTGCGGCGATCCCCACCGCGGTCGGCCACCGAGGCGGTCGCACTGGGAAGAGCGTCGTGCGTCCGGCTAGCGCGAATCGCTCGTACGCGATTCACACGTTCGCCTCGAGGGCGATCGGCGATCTGCAGGGTTCCTGCCCGGTGTCCGCACACATGCTGGTCGAGTAGCCCTGGAGGGGCGTATCGAGACCCACCGCTCCGCGAGGAGGACTGGCGGCAGCCCGTCCTTGTCGAGACGAATCTCCGAGGAACGATCACCTAGTCCGCAGAGGAAAGCCATGCTGATCGAGTAGCCCGCAAAGCGGGCGTATCGAGATCCATCATCGTCAAAAGACGAGTCTGCAGACCGCCCATGCTGGCAACGGCGGGTCTCGATACGCCCCTGCGGGGCTACTCGACCAACATGACGCGGCGCAGTTGCGTCCTTTCCCTCACCACCGAAACGCGAAGCGGCTTCCCCGCTCGATACGCCGGCCGCGCCGGCGAGCGAGCGCGTCCGCCCGCCGCAGCGAGCGGGCCGCGCGAGGCATCCCTACACTGGGGGATCGTGTCTGACAGCAACCCGATCACCGACGAGGCCGTCTCGGCGGCGACCGCGGAGGCGCTCACCGCGATCCGCGCGGCCGCCGATTCCGCCGCCCTGAAGGCGGCCCGCACCGCCCACCTCGGCGAGGGCTCGGCCCTCGCCCGACTGAACGCGCTGATGCGCTCCGTGCCGCCGGAGTTCAAGGCGGCGTCCGGCAAGCTCGTGGGCGGCGCCCGCAAGCATGTCGGCGACGCGTACGCCGAGCGCGAGGCGGAGCTGGTCGAGGCCGAGCAGGCCGCGGCACTCGATGCCGAGCGCGTCGACGTCACCGCCGGCGCGAGCTTCGTGCGCCAGGGCGCCCGCCACCCGCTCTCGCTCCTCCAGGAGTCGATCGCCGACGTCTTCGTCGGCATGGGCTGGGAGATCGCGGAGGGGCCGGAGCTCGAGAACGAGTGGTTCAACTTCGACGCGCTGAACTTCGACGAGGACCACCCGGCCCGCGCGATGCAGGACACCTTCTTCGTCGACCCGGTCGAGTCGCACCTCGTGCTGCGCACCCACACCTCGCCGGTGCAGATCCGCTCGATGCTCGAGCGCACCCCGCCGATCTACGTGATCGCGCCCGGCCGCGTCTACCGCACCGACGAGCTCGACGCCACGCACACCCCTGTCTTCACGCAGTTCGAGGGCCTCGCCGTCGACCGCGGCCTGACGATGGCGCACCTGCGCGGCACCCTCGAGCACGTCGCCCGCCTCCTGTTCGGCGACGAGGCGAAGATCCGCCTGCGCCCCAACTACTTCCCCTTCACCGAGCCGAGCGCCGAGCTCGACATCTGGCACCCGACCTTCGTCGGCGGTGCCCGCTGGATCGAGTGGGGCGGCTGCGGAATGGTGAACCCGAACGTCCTGCGCTCGGTCGGCATCGACCCGGACGAGTACTCCGGCTTCGCCTTCGGGATGGGGATCGAGCGGACCCTGATGTTCCGCAACGACGTGAAGGACATGCGCGACATGGTCGAGGGCGACGTCCGCTTCAGCAAGCAGTACGGGATGGTGATCTGATGCGCATCCCGCTGAGCTGGCTGGGTGAGTACGTCGACCTCGAGCAGGGCGTCACGACCGAGGCCGTGCACGCGGCCCTGGTGTCGGTCGGCCTGGAGGAGGAGGACGTCCACCGCTTCGAGGTGTCCGGCCCCGTCGTGGTGGGCGAGGTCCTCGACCTCGTGCCCGAGCCGCAGAAGAACGGCAAGACCATCAACTGGTGCACCGTCCGCGTCGCGCCCGAGGGGGAGCGCGCGGCCGACGGCGGCGACGACGTCCGCGGCATCGTCTGCGGAGCGCACAACTTCGCCGCCGGCGACAAGGTCGTGGTCTCGCTGCCCGGCGCCGTGCTGCCCGGCCCGTTCCCGATCTCGGCGCGGAAGACCTACGGTCACGTGTCCGACGGGATGATCGCGTCCACCCGCGAGCTCGGCCTCGGCGACGACCACGAGGGCATCCTCCGGTTGGCGAGCCTCGGCATCGACCCCGAGGTCGGCACCGACGCGATCGTGCTCCTCGGGCTGGACGACGCCGCCGTCGAGGTCAACGTGACCCCGGACCGCGGCTACGCCTTCTCGATCCGCGGCATCGCCCGCGAGTACGCCCACGCGACCGGCGCCGACTTCCGCGACCCCGCGCTGGCGATCACCGCGCCCGAGCGGCTCGACTCCGCCCCCGTCTTCCCCGTCGCGGTCGAGGACGAGGCGCCGATCCGCGGCCGCGTCGGCTCGTCCGTCTTCGTGACCCGCGTGGTGCGCGGCATCGACCCGTCGCTGCCGACCCCGCCGTGGATGATCGCGCGCCTGCGCCTGGCCGGCGTGCGCTCGATCTCGCTGGTCGTCGACATCACCAACTACGTCATGTTCGAGCTCGGGCAGCCGCTGCACGGCTACGACCTCGAGCGCCTGGAGGGCGGCATCGTCGTCCGCCGCGCTCGCGTCGGCGAGACGCTCGAGACGCTCGACGGCCAGACCCGCCGCCTGCACCACGAGGACCTCCTGATCACCGACGACGGCGGGCCGATCGGGCTCGCCGGCGTGATGGGCGGTGCCCGCACCGAGATCACGGACACCACCGCCGACGTCCTGATCGAGGCCGCGAACTTCGATCCGGTCTCGATCGCCCGCACGGCCCGCCGGCACAAGCTGCCGAGCGAGGCCTCGCGACGCTTCGAGCGCGGCGTGGACCCGCTGGTCGCACCGGTCGCCGCCGCGCGCGCGGTGCAGCTGCTGGTCGAGCTCGCGGGCGGCACCGCCGACGAGCTCGGCTCGGTCCTCGCTGACGCGGCCACGGCTGCGGCGATCGAGCTGCCCGACGGCTACATCTCCGGCCTGATCGGCCTCGAGTACACGCCCGAGGAGATCCGCGGCGCCCTGGTCGAGATCGGCGCGAGCGTCGAGGCCGGGGGAGCGGGCCTGCTCGTCACCCCGCCGAGCTGGCGGCCCGACCTGACCGACCGCTCGACCCTCGCGGAGGAGGTCGCCCGGATCACCGGGTACGACCGCATCCCGTCGATCCTCCCCGTCGCGCCTCCCGGTCGCGGCCTCACGCCCGGTCAGCGCCTGCGCCGGACGGTCGCGCAGTCGCTGGCGGCCGCCGGGCTCACCGAGGTGCTGTCCTACCCGTTCCTCTCCCGCTCGATCAACGACCGCTTCGGCTCCGTCGACGGCGCGCCGGTGCAGCAGGTCTCGCTGGCGAACCCGCTGGACGCGACGGCGGGACAGCTGCGGCTCTCCCTCCTCCCCGGACTCGTGCAGGTCGCGGCCCGCAACCGCTCGCGCGGTCTCGTCGACCTGGCCGTCTACGAGATGGGCTCGGTCTTCCTGCCGCAGAGCGGCGCTCCGTTCGGCTCCGAGGGGCTGCCCCTCGCCGGCGCGCGTCCGTCCGCGGAGATCGAGGCGGCGCTGAACGCGGGGATCCCGCGGCAGCCGCTGCACGTGGCCGCGCTGCTGACGGGCTCGGCGCTCGAGCGTCAGCCCGGAGTGGCCGCGCGCGACTTCGACTGGCGCGACGCGCTCGACGTCGTCCGCGACGTCGCGGCGGCCTCGGGCGTGCAGCTGGAGATCCGGCAGGGCTCGCACGCCGCCCTGCACCCGGGCCGCACGGCCGAGGTGCTGCTGGACGGCGCCGTGGTCGGCCACGCCGGCGAGCTGCTCCCGTCGCTCGCCGACGACCTCGACCTGCCGCACCGCGTGGCGGTGGTCGAGCTCGACCTCGATCCGCTGATCGCCCGCGCCGGCCGCCTCGTGGTGGCGCGCCCGGTCGGGGCGCTGCCCGCCGCGACGCAGGACCTCTCGCTGGTCGTGCCCGTGGCCGTGCCGGCGGCCGACCTGCAGGCCGCCGTCGCCGAGGGCGCCGGCGAGCTGCTCGAGGCGATCCGCCTGGTCGACGACTACCGCGGTGCGGGCGTCCCCGAGGGCTCGAAGTCGCTGACCTTCGCGCTGCGCTTCCGTGCCGCCGACCGGACGCTCACCGCCGCCGAGGCCAGCGCGGCGAAGGAGAGCGGCACCGCGCTCGCCGCCGAGCGCTTCGGCGCGAGCCCGCGCGAGTGAGCGGGCGGCCGCCGGCTCCGGTCGGCGGCCGCCCGCGGCGACCGGGCCAGGGCGGGTCCCGCCAGCGACTAGGCTCTCGGGCATGACTTTTTCCGTGGCGGTGGCCGGAGCGAGCGGGTACGCGGGCGGCGAGCTGCTCCGCCTGCTCGCCGATCACCCCGAGTTCGAGGTGCGCACGGTCACGGCGCACTCGAACGCCGGCCAGCCCCTCGCCGCGGTGCAGCCGCACCTGCGCTCACTGCGCCACCTCGAGCTCGTCGACACGACGACCGAGAACCTGGCGGGCCACGACGTCGTCTTCCTCGCCCTGCCGCACGGCAAGTCCGGCGAGATCACGGCGACGCTCCCCGACGACGTGCTCGTCGTCGACTGCGGCGCCGACCACCGGCTGACCGACGAGCAGGACTGGGCCGACTACTACGGCGGCGAGTTCGCCGGCGCCTGGCCCTACGGGCTGCCCGAGCTGATGCTGCCCGGCACCGGCAGGCAGCGCGACGTGCTCGCCGGGGCCCGCCGCATCGCGGTGCCCGGCTGCAACGTCACCGCGATCACGCTCGGCCTCGCGCCGGGGCTGCACGCCGGCGTGATCGAGGCCGCCGACCTGGTCTCGGTCCTCGCCGTCGGCCCGTCCGGGGCGGGCAAGAGCCTGCGGACCGATCTGCTCGCGAGCGAGCTGCTCGGCTCGGCGCACGCCTACGGCATCGGCGGCGGGCACCGCCACAACCCGGAGATCCGGCAGAACCTCGCGCTCGCCGGTGCCGGTCCCGTCTCGATCTCGTTCACCCCGATCCTGGTGCCGATGTCGCGGGGCATCCTCGCGACCTCGACCGCTCGGCTCACGCCGGGCGTGTCCGCGCGGGAGGTGCGCGCCGCGTGGGAGTCGGCCTACGCCGACGAGCCCTTCGTCCAGCTGCTGCCGGAGGGGACCTTCCCGCGCACGGCCGACACCGTCGGCGCGAACACGGCGCTGATCGGGGTCGCCGTGGACGAGCGCGCCCGCCGCGTCGTGGTGGTCACCGCGCTCGACAACCTGGTCAAGGGCACCGCCGGCGCCGCGATCCAGTCGACCAACATCGCCCTCGGTCTCCCGGAGACCCTCGGCCTGAGCACGAACGGAGTCGCGCCGTGAGCATCACCGCCGCAGCAGGATTCGCCGCGGCCGGCGTCGTCGCCGGTCTCAAGTCGACCGGCGCCCGCGACCTCGCCCTCGTGCACAACCTCGGCCCGCTGCAGAACGCCGCGACGGTCTTCACCAGCAACCGCTGCAAGGCGAACCCGGTGCTCTGGAGCGAGCAGGTCATGCGCGACGGCGTCGTCTCGGCGATCGTCCTCAACTCCGGCGGCGCCAACTGCTACACCGGCGCCGCGGGCTTCCAAGTCACCCACGCGACGGCCGAGGCCGTCGGCGGGAGCCTGGGCGTCTCAGCCGGCGATGTGCTCGTCTGCTCCACCGGTCTCATCGGCGATCAGCTCGACCTCGGCAAGCTGACGGCCGGGGTGACCGAGGCGTCGGCGGCTCTTCCGGGCGCGACCGGTCCGGAGGCGGGCGAGGACGCGGCCCGCGCGATCATGACGACCGACACCGTGCCCAAGCAGGCGACCGTCCGCTCCGAGCAGGGCTGGACCGTCGGCGGCATGGCCAAGGGCGCGGGGATGCTCGCTCCCGGGCTGGCGACGATGCTCGTCGTGATCACCACCGACGCGGTCCTCGACTCCTCCGAGCTCGACACCGCGCTGCGGGCGGCGACCCGGGTCACCTTCGACCGCCTCGACTCGGACGGCTGCATGTCGACGAACGACACCGTGGCGCTGCTGGCGAGCGGCGCGAGCGGGGTGCGCCCCGAGGCGGCCGACTTCACCGCCGCGCTCACCGACGTCTGCCGCGATCTCACCCTCCAGCTCCAGGCCGACGCCGAGGGCGCCGCGCACGACGTCGCGATCCGGGTGCTGAACGCGGCGACCGAGGACGAGGCCGTCGTCGTCGCCCGCGCGGTCTCGCGGAGCAACCTCTTCAAGGCCGCGATCTTCGGCAACGATCCGAACTGGGGCCGGGTGCTGGCCGCGGTCGGCACCACCGATGCGCAGTTCGACCCCTACGGCATCGACGTGGCGATGAACGGCGTGCAGGTCTGCCGGGCCGGCGAGCCCGACGCGAGCCGCGACCTGGTCGACCTCGCCCCGCGCAAGGTCTCGGTCGACATCGATCTGCACGCCGGCGACGCCACGGCGACGATCTGGACCAACGACCTCACCCACGACTACGTCCACGAGAACTCGGCGTACTCCAGCTGATGGCCGACGAGAATCCGAGGGGCTCCGAGAACCCGGTGAGCACCGGGAACCCCACCGAGGCCGAGGCGCTCGCGCTGCACGACGCCGTGGCCGTCAAGGCCGGCACCCTGATCGAGTCGCTGCCCTGGCTGCAGCGGTTCCACGGCAGGACGATGGTGATCAAGTTCGGCGGCAACGCCATGGTGTCGGAGGAGCTCCAGCGCGCCTTCGCGCAGGACATCGTCTACCTGCACTACGCGGGCATCCGCCCGGTCGTCGTGCACGGCGGCGGCCCGCAGATCTCCGCGATGCTCGACCGGCTCGGCATCGCCAGCGAGTTCCGCGGCGGCTACCGGGTGACCAGTCCCGAGGCGATGGACGTCGTGCGGATGGTGCTCACCGGCAGCATCAGCCGCGACATCGTCCGCCGCATCAACGAGTACGGGCCGCTGGCCGCCGGCATCTCCGGTGAGGACGCGGGCCTCTTCGTCGGTCGCCGCCGCGGCGTCGTCCTCGACGGGGTCGAGCACGACCTCGGCCTGGTCGGCGACGTGATCTCCGTGGATCCCGCGGCCGTCCTCGCCCAGCTCGACGCCGGCCGCATCCCGGTGGTCTCCTCGATCGCCCCTGACTCCGACGACCCGACGCAGTCGCTCAACGTGAACGCCGACGCCGCCGCGGCCGCGCTCGCCGTCGCCGTCGGCGCCGAGAAGCTCGTGATCCTCACCGACGTCCCGGGTCTCTACGCCGACTGGCCCGACCGCGGCTCGCTCGTCTCGCACATCGCGTCCGACGAGCTCGCGGCGCTCCTGCCGTCGCTCGAGTCGGGGATGATCCCCAAGATGACGGCCTGCCTCGACGCGGTCCGCGGCGGCGTGCCGAAGGCCGCGATCATCGACGGCCGCGTTCCGCACTCGATGCTGCTCGAGGTCTTCACCTCCGAGGGCGTCGGCACCGAGGTCGTCGCCTCGGCCGACCCCCGCGACCGGGAGCGAACGTCGGGCCGCTGACCACCAGCGGCCCCGGCTCCGAGCGCCGCCCCGACGGGGTGCGCGCACCGACGGCCCTCCCGGCCGGACCGCTTCTGCTCGAAAGGCTCGACATGTCCACCGATACCGCTCCCGGCGGCCCCGCGCCCGAGGTCCCCGCCTCCGATCCCGCACCCGTCTCCACCCGCACCGCCGAGGCCCGCGACCGCTACGCCGCCGCGATGATGCAGACCTTCGCCGCTCCGCTCGCCGTCCTCGAGCGCGGCGAGGGCTGCCGGGTCTGGGACGTCGACGGCCGCGAGTACCTCGACTTCCTCGGCGGGATCGCGGTGAACTCGCTCGGCCACGCGCACCCGGTCTTCGTCGAGGCCGTGAGCCGCCAGGCCGGCGCGCTCGCGCACGTCTCCAACTACTTCGCCACCGCTCCGCAGATCCGGCTGGCCGAGAAGCTCCGCGAGCTCACCGGCGCGGGCGAGGCGGGCCGCGTCTACTTCGCGAACTCCGGCACCGAGGCGAACGAGGCGGCCTTCAAGCTCGCCCGCCTGCACACGGCCGGCGGCCGGCACCGGATCCTGGCGCTGCAGAACGCCTTCCACGGTCGCACGATGGGCGCCCTCGCGATGACCGGCAAGGCCGCGATGCGCGCGCCGTTCGAGCCGATGCCCGGTGGAGTCGAGCACATCGAGGCGACGGTCGAGGCCCTCGAGGCCGCGATCGACGAGTCGGTCGCCGCGCTGATCGTCGAGCCGATCCAGGGTGAGGCGGGCGTGATCCCGCTGCCGGACGGCTTCCTCGAGCGGGCGCGGCAGCTGACCCGGGAGCGGGGCGCCCTGCTGATCGTCGACGAGATCCAGACCGGCATCGGCCGCACCGGCAGCTGGTTCGCCTACCAGCGGGCCGGCATCCTCCCCGACGCGATCACCCTCGCCAAGGGGCTCGGCGGCGGCTTCCCCGTCGGAGCCCTGGTCACCTTCGGCGCGGCCTCCGAGCTGCTGCAGAAGGGCCACCACGGCAGCACCTTCGGCGGCAACCCGCTCGCGACCGCGGTCGCCGGCGCGGTGATCGGCGAGATCGAGCGCGCCGACCTGCTCCGGAACGCCCGGGAGCGCGGGGCGCAGCTGACCGCGGGTGTGCTCGGCCTCGGCTCACCGCTGATCGCCGGCGTGCGTGGCGCCGGTCTCCTGCTCGGCATCGCGCTCAGCGAGCCCGTCGCCCCCCGGCTCGCCGCGGCCGCCATGGCGGAGGGACTCATCGTCAACGCGCCGAACGAGTCCAGCATCCGGATCGCTCCGCCCCTCATCATCACCGCCGCCGACGTCGACGAGTTCGTCGCCCGCTTCGGCCGCGCGGTGCAGGCGCTCGACGCCTGAACGACCCGACCTCCTTCCCCGATCGAAAGCGAACCGCAGCCGTGACCCGCCACTTCCTCCGCGACGACGACATCACCCCCGCCGAGCAGGCCGAGATCCTCGATCTCGCCCTGGAGCTCAAGCGCGACCGCTTCTCGCGGACGCCGCTCGCCGGCCCGCAGACCGTCGCGGTCATCTTCGACAAGTCCTCCACCCGCACCCGGGTGTCCTTCGCCGTCGGCATCGCCGATCTCGGCGGCAGCCCGCTGATCATCTCGACGGCGAGCAGCCAGCTCGGCGGCAAGGAGACCGCCTCCGACACCGCGCGCGTGCTCGAGCGCCAGGTCGCGGCCATCGTCTGGCGCACCTACGCGCAGTCCGGGCTGGAGGAGATGGCGGCGGGCACCCGCGTCCCCGTCGTCAACGCGCTCTCGGACGAGTTCCACCCGTGCCAGCTGCTCGCCGACCTGCTGACGATCCGCGAGCACCGCGGCCGCCTCGCCGGCCTCACGCTGACCTTCTTCGGCGACGGCGCGAGCAACATGGCGCACTCCTACCTGCTGGCCGGCGCGACGGCGGGGATGCACGTCCGGATCGTCTCGCCCGCGGACTACGCTCCCGCTCCGGCCGTGCTCGCGGACGCCCAGCGCATCGCCGCCACCACCGGCGGCTCGGCCACCACCACGACCGACCCGGCCGCGGGCGCCGCCGGCTCGGACATCGTGATCACCGACACCTGGGTGTCGATGGGCAAGGAGGAGGAGAAGGCCGCGCGGGTCGCCACCTTCCGCGACTACCGCGTCGACTCGGACACGATGGCGGCCGCCGCGTCCGACGCGCTCTTCCTGCACTGCCTCCCGGCCGACCGCGGCTACGAGGTGACCGCCGACGTGATCGACGGCCCGCAGAGCGTGATCTGGGACGAGGCGGAGAACCGCCTGCACGCCCAGAAGGCCCTGCTGGTCTGGCTCCTCGAGCGCGCCGGCACGCCCGACGCCGCTCAGTAGACTCGACAGCCGACCCCGAGGAGAACCATGACGGAACGACCCTCCGCCCGCGCGGGCGAGGCCGGCGCGCTCTGGGGAGGCCGGTTCGCCGGCGGCCCGTCGCCGGAGCTGGCCGCGCTCTCGAAGTCGACGCACTTCGACTGGCAGCTCGCCGAGTACGACATCGCCGGCTCCCGCGCGCACGCCCGGGCCCTCGCGACCGCCGGCTACCTCGACGACGCCGAGCTGACCGGGATGCTCGACGCGCTCGAGCGCCTGCGCTCGGCGGTGGTCGAGGGCCGCTTCACCGCGGACGACGCCGACGAGGACGTGCACGGCGCACTCGAGCGCGGCCTGATGCTCGAGGCGGGCCCGGAGCTCGGCGGCAAGCTGCGCGCCGGGCGCTCGCGCAACGACCAGATCGCGACCTTCGTGCGGATGTACCTCCGCGACCACGCCGCCGTCATCGCCGAGCTGGTGGTGCAGCTGATCGACGCGATCGCCGCCCAGGCCTCCGCCCACCCGGCGGCGATCATGCCCGGCCGCACGCATCTGCAGCACGCGCAGCCGGTGCTGCTCGCTCACCACCTCCTCGCGCACGCCTGGGCGCTGCTGCGCGACCTCGAGCGGCTGCGCGACTGGGCGGTCCGCGCCGACGTGTCGCCGTACGGCTCCGGTGCCCTCGCCGGCTCGACCCTCGGGCTCGACGCCGAGGCGGTCGCCCGCGAGCTCGGCTTCGCCGCGAGCGTGCCCAACTCGATCGACGGCACCGCGAGCCGCGATCTCGTCGCCGAGTTCGCCTTCGTCAGCGCGATGATCGGCATCGACGTCTCGCGGATCGCGGAGGAGATCATCCTCTGGAACACGCGCGAGTTCGCCTTCGTCACCCTCGACGACGGCTACTCGACCGGGTCGTCGATCATGCCGCAGAAGAAGAACCCCGACATCGCCGAGCTCGCGCGCGGCAAGGCGGGTCGGCTGCTCGGCAACCTGACGGGCCTGCTCGCGACGCTGAAGGCGCTCCCGCTCGCATACAACCGCGACCTGCAGGAGGACAAGGAGCCGGTCTTCGACTCGGTGACGACGCTCGAGGTGCTCCTCCCCGCCTTCAGCGGGATGATCGCGACGCTGACCTTCCACACCGACCGGATGGCCGAGCTCGCCCCGCAGGGGTTCTCGCTCGCGACCGACGTCGCGGAATGGCTGGTCAAGAAGCACGTGCCGTTCCGCGACGCGCACGAGATCACCGGAGAGCTGGTCAAGCTCGCCGAGACCCGGGGCCTCGGTCTCGAGGACCTCGACGACGAGGCGCTGCGCTCGGTGTCGCCGCTGCTGACGCCCGACGTCCGCTCGGTGCTCAGCATCGAGGGCTCGGTCGCCAGCCGCGACGGGGTCGGCGGCACCGCACCCGACCGGGTGGCGGAGCAGCTCGCGCAGCTGACCGAGCGCGTACGCGTCGTCCGGTCCGCCCTCCGCGGGGACGCGTCGTGACGCTCCAGGGCCCGCCCGGCGACGACGGCCGTCCGCCGCTGCCGCCGTGGCAGCAGCGGACCCTCGTCATCGTCGCGGGCGTCGTGATCATCGCGGTGATCATCGTCACCGTGGTCTCGGGCCAGAGCTTCTTCTAGGGATGCCGGAGCCGATCGACCTGTCGCGCTCGGCCGTCGAGGTCGCTCCCGATCTGCTCGGAGCGGTGCTGCTGCACCGCACCGACGAGGGCGTCGTCGGCGTCCGGCTGACCGAGGTCGAGGCCTACCTCGGACTCGGCGAGGACCCGGGTTCGCACGCGCATCGGCGCCGGTCGCCGCGGAACGCGCCGATGTTCGGGGAGCCGGGGACGGTCTACGCGTACTTCACCTACGGCATGCACACCTGCGTCAACCTGGTCTGCTCCCCGGCGGGCACGGCCTCCGCGGTGCTGCTCCGCGCGGGCGAGATCGTGGCGGGGGAGGAGCTGGCGCTGCTCCGACGCGGACCGGTCCGCCCGAGGGACCTCGCCCGCGGTCCGGCGCGGCTCGCCAAGGCGCTGGGGGTGACCCTCGCGGAGTCGGGCGATCCGATGGCTCTCTCCTTCGAGCTGCTGCCGCGCGAGTCGCCGGTGCCGATCGAGTCGTCCGCCCGGACCGGGGTCTCCGGCGAGGGCGGCGACGCCGCCTTCCCCTGGCGGTTCCTCATCGCCGGCGACCCGACCGTCTCGCCGTACCGGCGCGCGGTGGCGCGTCGTCGCCCAGAGACGGGCGGCGGTCAGCCCACCAGGTAGAGCCGCGCGAGGATCCCGAGCGCCGCGGACCAGGCGAGGCTGGCGAGCGTGCCGATGATGAAGCGCTCGCGTGCCTCCGGGGACGCCAGCTCACTGAAGCGGCCGACGCCCTTGACGGCGACGATCACGGCGACGCCCTCCGGCAGACCGCTGAGCAGGGCGCCCGCGGTGGCGATCCGCTCGAGCACGCCGATGGTGGTGCCGCCGCGCAGCACCTCGATCGGCTGGCCGATCGCGGTCGGAGCGACCCCGGGAGTCCCGGGACGCTGAGCGGCGGCGATCATGATGCCGCCGTGCGCGCCGCTGCGGGAGTCGGTGGTCGCGAGATCGAGGGTGAGCAGGACCACCGGCCCGCCGCCGAGGACCGCGAGTGCGAAGGCGAGCACCACGACGGCGAGAGCGAGTGCCGGGGGAGCGGAGGCGCCGGCCACGCCGGTCAGCAGGAAGGCGGCGGCCGCGGCGCCGATGCTGATCCAGCCGAGCGAGGGGCGGCGCAGGCGCACCGCGAGGACGGCGCCCGTCACTCCGGCGAGGAGCACCAGGAGCACGCCGGTCCAGGAGGCGGACTGCGCTGCGACGGCGAAGGTCTCGGGCAGTGCGGTGCGGAGTGCCGTCATCGGGGTGTCCTCTCGGAAGCGGAAGCGGAAGCGGAAGCGGAAGGGTCGCTGGTCTCCGTGGAGCCGTGCGCCGACGGGTCGGCGCTCGCCGCCGCGTCGGGGTCGAGCGTACGGTCGACCACCGTCAGCAGCCGGGCGAGGGCGTCCCGTGCCGGTCCGTCGGCGCGCGCGCTCGCGGTCCGCACCCGGAGGCTGACCGCCTGGGGGGAGACGGCGAGACGCTCGGCCGCCTCCTTCTGCGAGAGCCCCGCGTCCAGGAGGTCGACGATCTCCCAGCCGGCCGGGGTCCGCGAGTCCCGGAGGTGGAGCAGCGGATCGAACAGAGCCTGGGCGTCGCCGACCGAGGGGAAGGCGTCGTCGGGGGAGCCGTGGCCGGACGGATCGGAGCCGGAGGCATCGGGATCGAGGGAGAAGCGGGTCGCCCGTCCCTTCGCCGCCTCGACCGCGCGTCGCGCCGCGAAGTACGCCGCTCCGCGGGCGGCGCGGGTGGTCCGCGGCAGCGGCCGCTCGATCGCGCCGATTCCGAGGCCGATGCTCCAGTGCCCGGAGCGGTGGAGTGCGAGGACCACGGAGACGACGGCCTCGGCGCGGTCGAGCACGAACTGGAACTCGTCGCCCGCGGTGCGCTCGGGAGGGAGCACGAAGGACGACTCCTCCGATTCGAGCAGAGCGGCGATCGCCTGCTCGACCCGGTCGTCGTCGTGACGACTGTCGCGCTGATCGGCGGTGATGACGAACACGATGACCTCCTCGATCAAGTATCAGGGCTTGATGCCGTGCGATCAAGCTTCCGGACTTGATCAGGCGCCGGGCGAGCCGCCGGCCTCGCGCTACCCTGGACGGGTGACCGATCAGGACTCCCGCGGATCCGCGACCATGCCGTCGCTCGATCCCTCGTTCGAGAACGTCTGGGACGAGCTCCTCTGGCGTGGCGCGATCCACGTGTCGACCGACGCGGCAGCGCTGCGCGAGCTCCTCGCCGGAGACCCGATCACCTACTACTGCGGCTTCGACCCGACCGCGCCGAGCCTGCACCTGGGCAACCTGGTCCAGCTGATCGTCCTCCGCCGGCTCCAGCTCGCCGGGCACCGGCCCCTCGGTCTCGTCGGCGGATCGACCGGGCTCATCGGCGACCCGCGGCCGACGGCGGAGCGGACGCTCAACTCCCGCGAGACGGTGGTCGAGTGGGTGTCCCGCCTGCAGGCGCAGGTGTCGCGGTTCCTGTCGACCGAGGGGGAGAACCCGCTGCGGCTGGTGAACAACCTGGACTGGACGGCGCCGCTGTCGGCGATCGACTTCCTCCGGGAGATCGGCAAGCACTTCCGCGTGGGCACGATGCTCAAGAAGGACGCGGTCAGTGCCCGCCTGAACTCCGACGCGGGGATCAGCTACACCGAGTTCAGCTACCAGATCCTGCAGGGGCTGGACTACCTCGAGCTCTACCGCCAGTACGGCTGCGTCCTGCAGACGGGTGGCAGCGACCAGTGGGGCAACCTCACCAGCGGGACCGATCTGATCCACCGGACGGAGGGGGTCTCGGTGCACGCCATCGGGACGCCGCTGGTGATGAACTCCGACGGGACGAAGTTCGGCAAGAGCGAGGGCAACGCCGTGTGGCTCGACCCGTCGCTCACCAGCCCGTACGCGTTCTATCAGTTCTGGCTCAACACCGACGACCGCGACGTGGCGGCCCGGCTGAAGACCTTCACCTACCTGCCGCGCACGGAGATCGAGCGGCTCGAGCAGGCGAGTGTGGAAGCACCGTTCAAGCGCGAGGCGCAGCGCGCGCTCGCGAGCGAGGTCACCACCCTGGTGCACGGGGAGGCGGTGACGGCCTCGGTGATCGCGGCCTCCTCGGCGCTCTTCGGTCGCGGATCGCTGGAGGGCATCGACGCGGGGATCCTGCGGGGAGCGCTGCAGGCGGTGACGACGGTCGAGGCGACCGCGGCGACTCCGGTGGTGCAGGCCTTCGTGGAGGCCGGACTCGTCGCGAGTCTCGGCGAGGCCCGCCGGGCGATCGGCCAGGGCGGTCTCTCGGTGAACAACGCCGCGGTGTCGGACGACGCCGCCGTGCTCGGCGACCTCCCGCTGATCGACGGGATCGCCGTGCTGCGCCGCGGCAAGAAGAGCTTCGCCGGCGCCTTCGTCTCCTGACGCGGACGCGGTCCGCCCCGCGAGGAGCCCGGATCGCGACACGCCCGGGCGACGAGCGATTTGCAGGGCCGCGAAACCTCGACGTAATGTAACTCCTCGTCAGCCCAAAGGAGCGGACAGCGAGAGTCGGATGCAGAGCATCGTGACCCGCCGGCCCCCCTCAAGCGATGACCATCCCCTCGCTCTCAAGCCTGTTAGAGATTCGTCTCTTGATGGCGGCGGATCGCGAGCGTAAGATGCAAAGCCTCCGCGGGACCCAGGTCCTCGGCTTCGGTGCACGGCCTCGGCTGCGCACGATGACGGCGAGACGATCTCCGGATCCGACGCTGAGCATCACGAAGACGCCGACTTGACACGGCCTGCGGATGTGCTAAGTTAGTCGAGTTGCCACGGAGGCGATCGGGACTTCGGTTCTGATCAGCCTACCCGGTCTCGGCGACACGAACAAATCGAACGGCCCGCCTGAATCATGCCGGCTTTCGATACAACATCTTCGATCACTTCCGTTGTGAAGCACCTCTTCAGGTGTGGAGGCGGGATGTGTCCGATTCTTGAGAACTCAACAGCGTGCACTATGTTCAATGCCAAATTTATAACCCCGTCCGGGTCTTGTGATCCG
>NZ_SLVD01000013.1:0-106236 GCF_004345345.1 Rathayibacter sp. PhB179
AAGGCCCTCAACCAGCTGAAATCCCTCGGCTACGACGTCCAACTCACACCACGAGCCGCGGCCTGAGGTCACCATGTTTTCCTAGGAGACCCACCGTCATCAGCAGAGCGGGCCTGCAGACTCGTCCTGCTGACGCTGGTCGATCTCGATACGCCCGCTGCGCGGCCCACTCGATCGGCATGGGCTTCCCACCGAACCGGACACGTCGGTCTCGATACGGCCGCTCCGCGCCCTACTCGACCAGCATGGGCGGGCGTCCTCGGACCACGGGGCCAGCTGCCGTCGTCGTGCGAAGCACTCGACCCGCCCCCACATGCTGGTCGAGTAGCCGCGGAACGCGGCGTATCGAGACCACCCCGCCTGACACGTCGGTCTCGATACGGCCGCTCCGCGCCCTACTCGACCAGCATGGATGCCGGAAAGTTCAGCCTTCCGGCGGGCACGGCGCAGGGTGCAGCCGAACGGGCGATTCGCGTGCCAGCGAATCGCACTAGGCGTCCGCGCCCCGCTCTGCGGTACGCACCACCTCGAGGAGCCGACCGCGCGGACGCCCGGCAGGGACGGGCGTCCGGCGAGAAGCGGGGCTGCGCCCCGCTTCGAGTCAGTGGCACAGCCTCTCGAACCAGCTCAGGGCGCTCTGGTCGGTGAGGTTGGCGACCTGGTCGACGACGACTCGGCGGCGGGCGTCGTCGGTGCCGGCGGCGTTCCAGTCCTCGGCGAAGCCGGCGTCGAGGGCGCCGGCGCCGCGTTCGAGGAGGGTGTCGGCGAGTCGGGTGAGGACCTCGCGCTGCTGGGCGTAGATCGGCTGGCGGGTGTTCCGCGACATCACGAAGGTGGCGACGATGCCCTTGAGCACGGCGATCTCGGCCTGCTGCTCGCGGGGGACGACGACGTGGCCGCCGAAGCGGACGAGGTCGGGGTGGGAGTAGGCGTCCCGGGTGGCCTCGGTGGCGGAGGCGGCGAAGCGGCCGATGAGCTGGCTGGTGAGGTTCTTCAGCCGGGCCTGGTCGCGGCGGGAGCCGTCCCAGGAGTCGACCCAGACGTCGAGCGAGTCGAGGCGGTCGAACGCGGCGACGAGCTCGTCGTGGCCGATCTCGCCGCCGACCCAGGAGTGCATCGACTCGACGAGGTCGTCGTGGTCCACGCGGGACCCGAGCGCGGCGACGTCGATGTAGCCGGAGAACACGGCGTCCTCGAAGTCGTGCACCGAGTAGGCGATGTCGTCGGAGAGGTCCATCACCTCGGCTTCGATGCAGCGGACTCCCTCGGGGGCGCCCTCGCGCATCCAGGTGAAGGCGGGCTCGTCGTCGGCGTAGAAGCCGTACTTGGCGCGACCGGACGGGTCGGCGACGGAGCGGGTGTCGGGCCACGGGTACTTGCAGCTGGCGTCGAGGCTCGAGCGGGTGAGGTTCAGGCCGTACGGGCGGTCGTCCTCGCCGAACACCTTCGCCTCGAGCCGGGTCAGCAGCCGGAAGGTCTGCGCGTTGCCCTCGAAGCCGCCGATCGACTCGGCCCAGGTGTTGAGGGCGCGCTCGCCGTTGTGGCCGAAGGGCGGGTGGCCGATGTCGTGGGCGAGGCAGGCGGTGTCGACGACGTCGGGGTCGAGGTCGAGGCTCGTGGCGAGCTCGCGGCCGATCTGGGCGACCTCGAGCGAGTGGGTCAGCCGGTTGCGGGCGAAGTCGACGCCGGCGGTCGGGCTGAGCACCTGGGTCTTCGCCGCGAGGCGGCGGAGCGAGCTGGAGTGGAAGAGCCGGGCGCGATCGCGGGCGAAGTCGGAGCGGCGGGTGCTGTGGTCCTCCGGCAGGAACCGCTCGACGTCGACGAGCGAGTACCCCCAGAGCGCGCGGTCATCCACCGCTGTGGTGGATCTCGGCGGCCGAGACGGCGTCGCGCTGGTCGGCGTTCAGCTCGCGGGACTCGAGCCAGCGGTCGGGCAGCGACGGCGTCTTCGGCGAGCCGGCGCGGCCGCGCTGGCCCTCGGCCGCCTCGCCCGGGTAGGGCACGTCGGGGTCGAGGGTGGCGAGCAGCTCGTCGAGCTCGGCGAGGGTGACCACGGAGGCCATCTTCGCGCGCAGGTCGCCGCCGACGGGGTAGCCCTTGAAGTACCAGGCGACGTGCTTACGGATGTCGCGGCAGCCGCGCTCCTCGCTCTCGAAGAACTCGCAGATCAGCTGGGCGTGCCGGCGGAAGGCCGTGGCGACCTGGCCGAGGGTCGGGGTGAAGCGCTCGTCCGAGCCCGCGAAGGCGGCGGCGAGGTCGCCGAAGAGCCACGGGCGGCCGAGGCAGCCGCGCCCGACGACGACGCCGTCGCAGCCGGTCTCGCTCATCATCCGCAGCGCGTCCTCGGCCGACCAGATGTCGCCGTTGCCGAGCACCGGGACGCTCGTGATCGCCTGCTTGAGGGTCGTGATCGCCGACCAGTCGGCCTGGCCGCTGTAGAACTCGGAGGCGGTGCGGGCGTGCAGCGCGATCGACGCGACTCCTGCGCCCTCCGCGGCCCGGCCGGCCTCGAGGTAGGTGAGGTGGTCGGAGTCGATGCCCTTGCGCATCTTGACCGTCAGCGGGATGTCACCCGCGGCCCGCACCGCGCCCTCGACGATCTGACGGAACAGCGGGAGCTTCCACGGCAGGGCCGCTCCCCCGCCCTTGCGGGTGACCTTCGCGACGGGGCAGCCGAAGTTGAGGTCGATGTGGTCGGCGCGGTCCTCCGCGACGAGCATGGTGACGGCCTCGGCGACCGTCTTCGGGTCGACCCCGTAGAGCTGGATCGAGCGGACCTTCTCGCTGGGGTGGTGGCGGATGAGGCGCATCGACTCCGGGGTGCGCTCGACGAGCGCGCGGGAGGTGATCATCTCGCTGACGTAGAGCCCGTTGCCGAACTCGCGGCAGAGCCGGCGGAACGCGGTGTTGGTGATCCCGGCCATGGGCGCGAGGACGACGGGGGCGTCGAGTTCGAGGGGGCCGATCCGGAGCGCCGGCGCGGTGCGCGCGGGCGGTGCGGCCATGAGAGTGGAGGACATCGGTATCGATTCTCCCAGATCCTGTGTTGGGGAAGGCGAACGAGCGCAGAGGTGGGGACGGATGGACGGGAACGGCACTGTGGAGGACGGCACCGTGGAGGACGGCACTGTGGAGGACGGCCCGGCGCGGTTCGAGGCGGATGCGCGTGAGCGCGGACTCGACGTCGAGCTCGTCGACCGTCCGGAGGCGGCGAGCCTGGCCGAGGCGGCCGAGCTGCTGGGCATCGAGCCGGGGTCCATCGTGAAGTCGCTGGTGGTCAAGCGCCACGACGGCGGCTTCCTCTTCGCGCTGGTGCCCGGCGGACGGCAGATCTCCTGGCCGCTGCTGCGCGCGGTGGTCGGCGTGAACAAGCTCCGCCTGCCCGACGAGTCGGTGGCGCTGGAGGCGACGGGCTACCGCCGCGGCACGATCACGCCGATCGGCTCGACCACCGCCTGGCCCGTCGTCGCGGACGAGCGGGTCGTCGGCCGCAGGATCGCCCTGGGCGCCGGCACGAGCGGCCGGAGCGCCTTCGTCGACGCGGACGCGCTGATCGCCGCCTACGGCGCGACCGTCGCCGACATCACGATCGAGGAGCCTGCTCGCTGACAGCGGGAGCGCCGGGAGCCGGCACCGAGCAGACACCGTCCTCGCAGACGGGCACGTCCGCGGCGCCGAGCATCTCGAACGGCCCGCTCGGCACTCGATCGCTCACGCGACGACCGCCCGCTGCAACAGCACGTGCTCGAGCACCTCGGTGAACGCGGTCGGCTCCTGCGCTCCGGAGACCCCGAAGCGGCCGTCGAGCACGAAGAACGGCACCCCGTTGATCCCGTACTCGCGGGCCTGCGCGATGTCGGACTGCACGTCGGCGAGATGCCGCTGCTCGTCCAGCGCGCGTAGAGCCTCGTCGGCGTCGAGCCCGACCTCGGCGGAGAGGGCGGCCAGGACGTCGGAGTCCGCGAGGTCGCGCCCCTCGACGAAGTAGGCGCGGAGCAGTCGCTCCTTCAGCTCGAGCTGCAGCCCGTTCGCCTTCGCGTGGTGCAGCGCCTGGTGCGCCCGGACGGTCTTCACGTGCACGACCGACTCGAAGTGGTAGTCGAGGTCGACTCCCGCCGCGATCGCGGTGACGGAGTCGAGCATCTGCTGCGCCTGCTCCAGCGGGACGCCCTTGTGCTGGGCGAGGAACTCGGCCGTGCCGCCGCGGTAGTCCTCCGGCGTCTCCGGCGACAGCTCGAAGCTGCGGTACTCGACCGCGACCTCCGGCGCGTCGGGGTGCGCGGCGCGGAACGCCGCCAGCCCGCGCTCGAACTTGCGCTTGCCGATGTAGCACCAGGGGCAGGCGATGTCGGACCAGATGTCGACGGTGATGGGGGTCTGCGCTTCGCTCACTCCGAGGACAACCGCTGCCACCGGGAGCTATTCCCGCAGCACCCGGACGAGCTCGTCGACGTCGGACTCGTCGTTCCAGAGGTGGAAGGCGACGCGGAGGCGCCCGCCGCGGCCCGAGACGCGCAGCCCCGCGGCCTGCAGGCGCGCCAGATCGGCGCCGTCCTCGTCCGGCCAGGAGACGATCGCGCGGTGCTGCGGCGCGCGGTCGAGGCGCTCGCAGAGCTGGTCGCCCAGCCCGGAGGCGCGCGCCCAGACCGCGGCGAGGTCGAGGGAGCGGAACAGCTCGAGCGACGCCTCCGCCCCGACGAACGCCTGCCAGGCGGGCGAGACGTCGAATCGCCGGGCGTTCTCGGCGAGGTGCATCGCGGGCCCGTAGCAGGAGGACCAGACGTCCTCCCCCGAGTACCAGCCGGCCTGCACCGGCAGCAGCTCGGCCGCATACTCGGGCGAGACGGTGAGGAAGGCGACGCCGCGCGGCGAGCAGAGCCACTTGTAGGCGTGGGTGAGGGTCGCGTCGAAGCGGGAGGCGTCCACCGGCAGCACGCCCGCCGCCTGGGTCAGATCGCAGGCCGTGCGCACGCCGTGGCGGGCGGCGGCCTCGACGACCGCGTCGAGATCCGCGAGCGCCCCGCTGCTCGACTGCACGGCCGAGAAGACGACCAGGTCGTCGGCGTCCTCGACCGAGTCGGCGAGCGCCGCCAGCGGCACCGAGCGCACCACGACGCCGCGGTGGGCCTGGGCGAGGAAGGGGAAGACGATGGAGGAGAAGTCGCCGTCGACGCAGAGGACGTGCGCTCCGTCCGGGAGCGATGCGGCGAGCACGGCGGCCATCGCCGAGGTCTGCGAGCCGATCGCGACCCGGTCGACCGGCACTCCGGCGATCTGCGCGAAGGAGGCTCGGGCGCGCTCGGCGACCGCTCCGTAGCCCGCGGCGGTACCGCAGCCGGCCGACCACTCGTCGAGGTCCGCGCGCAGGGCCTCGGCGGTCGCGCGAGGCGGCAGGCCCAGCGTGCAGGCGTTGTGGTACCCGCGGGCGCCGGGGAAGAGCGCTCGGAGGTCGGCGGGGGCCGGGGGTGCGGTGCTCACCCTCCGAGGATCCCCCTCGACGCCCGGATCGCCAACCTCGCGGCAGTACCGGGCGCGTCGTGCGTCACCGCGCGGCGAGGGCGTGGGCCTGCTCGATCAGCGCGACCACTGCTCGAGCGTCCTGCACGTCGACGGGTGACGGAGCGCCGTCGAGCAGGGCGCGGGCGACTCCCGCGAGGAAGGCGGCGTAGTTCCCGCGCTCGCTCGGCACGGCCGTCGTGCCGCGCTCGTCGGCCAGCATCCCCTCCGCGCCCTGCGGAACGACGCCGAAGTCCTCGTCCAGCGGAGTGGCGCCGCCGCCGCGCAGCGCGCCCTCCTGCGGGTCGAGGCCGTCGACCGAGAACGCGGCCCGCGTCCCGAGCACCCGGAAGCGCGGGGCGGAGGCGCGGGCGACCCGGCTCATCGTCAGGTGCGAGCGCACTCCGGATTCGTGGAGCAGCGAGACGAAGGCGTCGTCCTCGCTCGCACCGCCCGCGTGCACGACGCGGGTCTCCGCCGCGGTGACGACGGCCGGACCGAAGAGCACCAGGGCCTGGTCGACGAGGTGGCTGCCGAGGTCGAAGAGGATGCCGCCGCCCTGCGCCGGGCCGATCGCCGTCTGCCAGCGCCCGGTCTTCGGGGCGCTCCAGCGCTCGAAGGTCGACTCGAAGCGGATCACGTCGCCGAGCGCTCCCTCCGCGAGGAGCCGGCGCAACGTCAGGAAGTCGGCGTCCCAGCGGCGGTTCTGGAAGACGAACACCGGCGCCCCGCCCGCCTCGGAGGCGGCGAGGATCGCGTCGACGTCGGCCGTGCTCGGCGCGAACGGCTTGTCGATGACCACCGCGACGCCGGCGGCGAGCACCTGCTCGGCCTGCTCGCGGTGCACGGAGGGCGGCGTCGCGAGGACCACCAGGTCGGGTCGCTCGGCGAGCACCGCGTCGAGGCCGGCGACGATCCGTGCGCCGGGATGTGCGGCGGTGGCCGCCGCCGCCCGCTCCGGATCGCTGGTCGAGATCGCGACCAGCGCGATGTCCGGGTGCGCCTCGAGGAACGGTGCGTGGAAGATCCGGCCGGCGAGTCCGTAGCCGACGAGCCCGACGCGGAGTGTGCTGGTCCCGATCGTCATGCTCCGATGGTAGCCAGCGGCGCCACCGGGCCCGCCCGTCACGCCGACTCCCCCCACCAGCCGAGGTGTCTCGCGGGCAGGCGGACGGAGAAGAGTAGGCCAACCGCGCCGCGATCATCTCCGAACAGCGTCCACTGCACGCCGGCCCGGTCTCTGCGGCCCCCGCTCCCTACGCTGACCACTCGCACGCGACGCCGCCTCGTCGCGGCCGCGGCGACGTCCGGATCCGCCGCCGATCGCGAGACGAGTCGACGCCGTGCGGATCACGAGCCGACGACCGCGTCGCGGCGACATGAGCGGTGACGAGCGATTCACGAGGGATGGACACGATGAAGAAGAATCCGATGATCGGCGCGGGGTGCCTCCTGGCGCTGATGCTGTCCGGCTGCACCGCCGGCACCGCCGGCACGGTGGTCGACTCGACGAGCGGGCCCCGGGCGCAGGTGACCTCGTGGTTCACCCAGCACGGGGAGCCCTCCTGGTTCGACTGCCCGAGCGAGGCCGTGACGGGGCTCGACGGAGTGGACGTAACCTGCGGCAGCATCGCAGCGCCCGTCGACTGGAGCCGCCCCGACACCTCCGAGTCGGTGGACCTCGACCTGATCAGGGTCTCGATGGGCGGACCGCACGACGAGGTGCTGATGGTCAACCCGGGCGGACCGGGCGTCTCCGCGCGGAACATGGCCCTCGGCCTGGCGACCGTGCCGGAGACCGCTCCCGTCTTCGAGAAGTACGACGTGGTCGGCATCGAGCCGCGAGGCGTCAGCCCCGAGACGGCTCTCGCCTGCGACGTCGAGGCGATGACCGCCGACGACGCGGGTGCGGTGGAGGCGTGCTCGAGCACCAGCCGCTTCGCCGTCCACGCGTCCAGCACGGACGTGGCGATGGACCACGAGCTGCTGCGGCAGGCGCTGCAGCAGCCGGAGCTCGACTACTACGGCGCCTCCTACGGCACCTACATCGGCAGCGTCTACGCGACCCTCTTCCCGGACACCGTCGGCCGGATGATCCTCGACGGCGTCGCGGACACCGCCTCGCTGAACAGGGCGAGCGATCTCGAGGGCTTCGAGGCGAGCCTCACGCGCCTCCTCGCCGCCTGCACCTCGGGTGGCATCGGCGAATGCCCCTTCACCGGCGATGCGACGACGGCGGCCGAGCAGCTCACGGCCCTCCTGCAGACGCTGACGGCGGAGCCCCGGACGGCGACCGGCCCCGACGGCGCGCCCGCCGAGGTGGGCGGCCGCGAACTCGCGTCCTTCCTGCTGACCAGCCTGTACGAGCCGCGGTCCTCGTGGGGAGAGACGGTCGCCGTCCTCCGCGGGGTGGTGGCGGGCGACGCGGACGCGCTGGACGTCGTCGCGAGCACCGACGACTCGGCTGTCGACCGAGCACTCGAGTACGCCGTCTACTGCGCCGTCCCCGCGGTCCCCGGAGCGAGTGCCGCTCCGGTCGCGGGTGAGGGTCCGACGAGCACGGGGCCGCTCGGCGTCCTCGAGCAGGCGGACGACCCTGTCCGGGACTGCGACCGGTGGGGCGAGTACGAGCGCCTGGATCCGGCACTCTCCTACACGAGCGGGAACAGGATCCTCATCGCCTCCAACCTGCACGATCCGGCGACGCCGCACGCGGACGCCGTGCGGCTGCACGAGACCGAGGTGACGAACAGCACGCTCGTCGAGGTGGACGCGGACGGTCACGGCGCCCTGTACCGGGACTCGTCGTGCGCGACCGCCATCGCGAACGCCTTCCTCGTCGAGGGCACCCTTCCGGACGACCCGACCCGGTGCGGGACCGACGGCTGAGCCGCCGATCGTGCCGGGCGCGTCAGGCGGACGCGCCCGGCACGTCCACGGCGCCGCCGAAGCGCCGGGTGCGGCCGGCGTAGTGCTCGATCGCTCCCCAGAGGTCCTCGCGGGTGAAGTCGGGCCAGAGCCGGTCGAGGAAGACCATCTCGGCGTAGGCGCTCTGCCAGAGCAGGAAGTTGCTGGTGCGCTGCTCGCCGGAGGAGCGCACGAAGAGGTCGACGTCCGGCATGTCGGGCAGGTAGAGCGCCTTGCCGATCGTCTTCTCGGTGATGCCGGAGGGCTTCAGCCGGCCCGCCGCGACGTCGGCCGCGATCCGCTGCACCGCGTCGGCGATCTCGGTGCGCCCCCCGTAGTTGACGCACATGGTGAGCGTGAGGACGTCGTTGCCCTCGGTCAGCTTCTCGGCGTACTGCAGCTCGTTGATGACCGACGCCCAGAGCCGCGGCTTCCGGCCGGCCCAGCGCACACGGACGCCCCACTCGTTGAGCTGGTCGCGGCGGCGGTGCAGCACGTCGCGGTTGAAGCCCATCAGGAAGCGCACCTCGTCGGGCGAGCGCTTCCAGTTCTCGGTCGAGAAGGCGTAGACGCTGAGGTGCTTCACGCCGATCTGGATCGCTCCCGCGACCACGTCGAGCAGCGACGCCTCGCCGCGCTTGTGCCCCTCCACCCGGGTCAGCCCGCGGGAGTTGGCCCAGCGGCCGTTGCCGTCCATCACGATCGCGACGTGCTCCGGGACCGCCTTGCGCGGCAGCTCCGGCGGGTGCACGCCCGTCCAGTCGAGGGGGCGGAACGGGACGGCGTCCCTGTGGGTGAACGGCTTCATCGGGTGACGTGCTCCAGAGATCTCAGTCCGCGCTCGAGGTGCCACTGGGTGTAGGCGGCGACCACGCCGCTCGCTCGGGAGCGGGTCGAGGGCTCCGTCGTCTCGGCGTGCTCCCAGTCTCCCGTGAGCAGGGCGCCGAGGAGGACGACCACCTCCGGGGCGACGCGCGGGGCGCCGGGGGGCGTGCAGTCCTCGCAGACGACCCCGCCGAGCTGGACGACCACCGCGCCGTGCGGGCCGGGGGCGCCGCAGCGCGCGCAGTCCTCGAAGCTCGGCGCCCAGCCGGCGATCGAGAGCGCGCGCAGCAGGTAGGAGTCGAGCGTGAGCACCGGCTCGTGCTCGTGCTTCGAGAGCGAGCGCAGGGCGCCGACGAGCAGGAGGTACTGCTGCAGCGAGGCGTCGGCGTCGGTGAGGCGGTCGGCCGTCTCGACCATCGCGCTCGCCGCGGTGTAGCTGTCGTAGTCGGCCGCGATGATCGCGCCGTACGCGCCGAGCGACTCGGCCTGCGTGACGATGTCGAGGCTCCGGCCCTCGTAGAGCTGCAGGTCGGCGACCATGAACGGCTCGAGCCTCGAGCCGAACTTGGAGCCGGTCTTGCGCACGCCCTTCGCGACCGCACGGATCTTGCCGTGGCTGCGCGAGAGCAGCGTCACGATGCGGTCGGCCTCGCCCAGCTTGTGGGTGCGCAGCACGACGGCTTCGTCACGGTAGGTGGGCATGCGCTCGATTATCCTCCCCACCCCTGACAACCCCGCGGTGGACCGGCACCCGCCCGCTCCCGCCCGTGGAACGATGGCTCGGTGGCCGCCTCCCTCTTCGAGATCCCCGCCTGGGCCGACCTCCTCGCCATCGCGATCGGCTGCCTGCAGGGCGCGATGTTCGCCGGCGAGTTCCGCGACCGCCGGATCGACCTGCTGGGCGTCACGATCATCGGCACGGCGACGGGGCTCGGCGGCGGTGTGCTGCGCGATCTGCTGCTGCAGACCCCGCTCGTGGCGCTGCACACCAACGCCTACCTGCTCGTCGCGGTGACGGCGTCGCTCTTCGGCATGCTGCTGCAGCACGTGCTCAACCGGGTCGACGGCACGATCACGGCGCTCGACGCCCTGACGATCGGGCTGTTCGGCGCCATCGGCACGACGAAGGCGCTCTCGCTCGGCGTGCCGGAGGTGCCCGCCGTGTTCGTCGGCACCGTCTCGGCCGTCGGCGGCTCGGTGATCCGCGACATCCTGCTCAACCGCCCGATCGCGCTGATGCACGTCGGCTCGCTCTACGCGATCGCGGCGACCGCTGGCACGGTCGTGCTGGTCGTCGCGCTGCGATTCGGGATGGTGATCGACTACGCGGCGCCGATCGCGGTGGTGGTCACGGCGGTCATCCGGCTGCTGGCGGTGCGCTACGGCTGGAGCCTGCCGGAGCAGCGCGCGCTGAGCCGGGTGCCGCGGCTGGGCTGGCGGAAGCGCGGCTGACGGCGGGGATGCACGTCGGGACGGCTCGCGGAAGCCCGCGCCCGTGTCGGAGGTCCGACCTAGGGTGGCGGCATGACCGCTGCGGGCACCACGACCGACCGACACGACGTGCTGATCATCGGCGGGGGGAACGCGGGGCTCTCGGTCGCCGGGCGCCTCCGCCGCTACGGGGTGGAGGACGTCGCGGTGATCGAGCCGCGCGAGACGCACCTCTACCAGCCGATGTTCTCCCACGTCGCCGGCGGCACTGCTCCCGCCTCGAAGGCGACCCGGCCGCAGGGCTCGGTGACGCCGAAGGGAGTCACCTGGATCCGCGATCGGGTGGAGGCGATCGATCCCGCTGCGAAGACGGTCGTGCTCGCCTCCGGCCGGCGGGTCGGCTACGGCGACCTCGTCGTCTGCCCCGGCATCCAGAAGGACTGGGACGCGGTGCCCGGGCTGACGGCGGCGATGGCGTCGCCGGTCGGCGTCTCGAACTACGAGTTCGACTACGCGCGGAAGGCGTCGAGCGTGCTCCGCGGGGTCCGCTCCGGCACGGTCGTCTTCACGCAGCCCAGCGGCCCGGGCACCTGCTCGGGCGCCTCGCAGAAGCCGATGTACCTCGCCTGCGACTACTGGCGCGAGACCGGCGTGCTCGCGGACGTCCACGTCGTGCTGGCCGTGCCGACACCCACGATGTTCGGCATGCCGCTGATCGACGCGGAGCTCGAGCGCAAGGTGGCGGAGTACGGGATCGACGTGCGCTACAGCCGCGAGCTGGTCGAGGTGGACGCCGAGAAGCGGACGGTCGTCATCGCGGGCGAGGACGGCCGCCGCGCGCAGCTGGGTGTCGACCACGACGCCGGGCACGTCGGCACCGAGCAGCGGGAGACGCTCTCCTACGACGTCCTGCACGCGGTCCCGCCGCAGTCCGCACCGGACTGGCTCGCGGGCACCGGACTCGCGGCGGAGGGGAGCACGGGCGGCTTCGTCGAGGTCGACCCGCTGACGCTGCGCCACCCCCGCCACCCCGAGGTCTGGGCGCTCGGCGACGCCGCGGCCACCACCAACTCGAAGTCGGGCGGCGCGCTCCGGCAGCAGACGAAGACGCTGGCGAAGAACCTCGTCGCCGCCCGCCAGGGGAAGCCGCTCCCCCAGGTCTACAACGGCTACTCCGTCTGCCCGTTCGTCGTCTCGCGCTCGACCGTCGTCTTCGCCGAGTTCGACGACCGCTACCGCCCGAAGCCGACCATCCCCTTCTGGAAGGGCCTCGCGAAGGAGCGCCGCCTCACCTTCCTCGCCGACCGCTACCTGCTCCCCTGGGTCTACTGGAACCTCATCCTCCAGGGCCGCGCCTGACGGAGGTCCGCCTCGGCGGCGACCACAGCGGCGCGCAGCATGCTGATCGGGAAGCCGCGGAACGCGGCATCCTCATGCTGGTCGAGTAGCCGCGGCACGCGGCGTATCGAGACCCACCACCGCATGGACGGGGGGGTCTCGATACGCCCGCTCCGCGGGCTACTCGACCAGCATGGCGTGCCCGCTCCGCGGGCGACTCGCAGGCAGGGAACGGGCCGCGCCGCCTCGGCGACGACCGCAGCGGTCGCCCAGCGCGAGCGTCAGGCCGAGGCCGTCGCCAGCTCGCGGTCCGGGGCCTCCTCGCGGAGGGCGCGGTTGACGGCCGAGACGATCGCCTTCAGCGAGGCGGTCGAGATGTCGGCGTCGACGCCCACGCCCCAGAGGGTGCGGCCGTTCACCGAGCACTCGACGTAGGAGGCGGCCAGCGCGTCGCCGCCGGCGCTGAGAGCGTGCTCGACGTAGTCGAAGACGCGGACCTCGACGCCGTGCTGCGCCAGCACCGCCTCGAAGGCGTTGATCGGGCCGTTGCCGGTCGCGCTCGCGGTGACCGTCTCGTCGCCGACGCGCAGCACGGCGTCGAGGGCGATCGAGCCGCCCAGGTCGCTCGAGGTGCTCGTGCGGGCCAGCTCGAAGCGGCCCCACTTGTCCTCGGCGCGGTGCGCGGGCGCGGGCAGGTACTCGTCCTGGAAGATCGTCCAGATCTGCTCGCTGGTGACCTCGCCGCCCTCGGCGTCGGTCTTGGCCTGCACGACCGCGGAGAACTCGATCTGCAGGCGTCGCGGCAGGTCCAGCGCGTGGTCGGTCTTCAGCAGGTACGCGACGCCGCCCTTGCCGGACTGCGAGTTGACGCGGATGACCGCCTCGTAGGAGCGGCCGAGGTCCTTCGGGTCCACCGGCAGGTAGGGCACCGCCCAGGTCAGCTCGTCGCGGCTGACGCCGGTGCGCTCCGCCTCGGCCTCCATCGCCTCGAAGCCCTTCTTGATGGCGTCCTGGTGCGAGCCGCTGAACGCGGTGAAGACCAGGTCGCCGGCCCAGGGGCTGCGCTCGGGCACGGCCAGCTGGTTGCAGTACTCGGCCGTGCGCTTGATGCCGTCCATGTCGCTGAAGTCGATCTGCGGGTCGATGCCCTGGGTGAACAGGTTGACGCCCAGCGCGACCAGGTCGACGTTGCCGGTCCGCTCGCCGTTGCCGAAGAGGCAGCCCTCGATGCGGTCCGCTCCGGCCAGGTAGCCCAGCTCGGCCGCGGCGACCGCGGTGCCGCGGTCGTTGTGCGGGTGCAGGGAGACGATGATGTTCTCGCGCTGGGCGAGGTTGCGGCACATCCACTCGATCGAGTCGGCGTAGACGTTGGGCGTTGCCATCTCGACCGTGGCGGGCAGGTTGAGGATGACCTTGCGCTCCGGGGTCGGCTCGAAGACCTCGACCACGCGGTCGCAGATCTCGCGGGCGAAGTCGAGCTCCGTGCCGGTGTAGCTCTCGGGCGAGTACTCGTAGTAGACGGCGGTGCCGGGCACCGTCGCCTCCATCTCGCGGCACTTGCGCGCGCCGGCGAGGGCGATGTCGATGATGCCCTGGCGGTCCTTGCGGAAGACGACCTCGCGCTGCAGCACGCTGGTCGAGTTGTACAGGTGGACGATCGCCTGGCGGGCGCCGCGGATCGACTCGTAGGTGCGCTCGATCAGGTGGTCGCGCGCCTGGGTCAGCACCTGGATGGTGACGTCCTCCGGGATCGCGTCCTCCTCGATGAGGCTGCGGACGAAGTCGAAGTCGGTCTGGCTGGCGCTCGGGAAGCCGACCTCGATCTCCTTGTAGCCCATCCGGACCAGGAGGTCGAACATGATCCGCTTGCGCTCGGGGCTCATCGGGTCGATGAGCGCCTGGTTGCCGTCGCGGAGGTCGACGGCGCACCAGCGCGGCGCCGTGGTGATGCGCTTGGCCGGCCAGGTGCGGTCGGGCAGCTCGACGACGATCTGCTCGTGGAACGGCTTGTACTTGCCGATCGGCAGCGACGACGGCTTCTGGGTGTTCTTCATGAGTGCTCTCCTGGCGCGGGAACGCGCCTGTCTCTCGTCTCGCGGGGATCCGGATGCGGATCGAACCACGCGGGTGGTCTGTGGTGACGATGGGTCTGATTCAGCCGACGACGGACTCCGCGACGAGGAGGGCCTGAGGATCAGATCTCGTCGCGGCGGCTAAGAAGGAGCAGACCGATGCGCACGCGACCACGGTAGCACTGCGCCCGCGGGTCGGCACCCACGAGGCCCCACTGCGGCGCGGACGTCGTCCTCAGGCGACGAGACCGTTCTCGTAGGCGTAGACGACGAGCTGCACCCGGTCGCGCAGCCCGAGCTTGCCGAGCGTGCGGCTGATGTGCGTCTTGACCGTCGCCTCGCTGAGGAACTCCGCCCGGGCGATCTCGGTGTTGCTGAGGCCGCGCGCGGCGAGGTGGAAGATCTCGCGCTCCCGGTCGGTCAGCGTGCCGAACGCGGCGGGAGTCTCGCGGCCGCTCCCCGGCGCGCCGAAGTGCTCGAAGAGCTCGCGCGTCGCGGAGGCGGCGACGACCGCGGTGCCGGCGTGCACGGTGCGGACGGAGGCGAGCAGGAAGCCCGGCTCGGTGTCCTTCAGCAGGAAGCCGCTCGCCCCGGCCCGGATCGCGCGGGCGGCCGCCTCGTCCAGGTCGAACGTGGTGAGCACCAGGATGCGCGGCGGCTCCACGCCCTTCTCCGCGGCGTCGGCGAGGATCCGGCGCGTCGACTCGATGCCGTCGACCCCCGGCATCCGGATGTCCATCAGCACCACGTCCGGGGCCAACCGGCCGACGAGCTCCGCGCCCTCCGCGCCGTCGGACGCCTCGCCGACCACCTCGAGGTCCGGCTGGGAGCTGAGCAGCATGCGGATGCCGGCGCGGAAGAGCGCCTGGTCGTCGACGAGGACGAGGCGGATGGTGTCGGTCATGCGGGGTGGCCTCCAGAGGCGACGGGCAGGGCGGTGGAAGAGGGGGCGGGCAGGCGCGCGTCGACCACGAAGTCGTCGCCGTCGGGCCCGGCGCGGAGGACGCCGCCGACGAGAGCGGCGCGCTCGCGCATCCCGACGAGCCCGTGCCCCTCCCCGGGCACGCGAGCGGCGGCCTCCGCGTCGGCGCAGCGCGCGTTGCGGACGGTGAGGACGATCTCGCCGGACTCGCGGCGCAGCGCGACGTCGAGCGGGGAGCCGGGCCGGCCGTGCCGGAGCGCGTTCGTCGTCGCCTCCTGCACGATGCGGTAGAGCGCGAGGCCGATGCCGCGCGGCACGGTCTCGAGGTCGACCTCGAGCTCGGACCGCAGCTGCGTCCCGGCTCCGGAGACGCTCTCGAGCAGCGCCGGCAGGTCGCGCGCCTCCGGCTGCGGTCCGTCGCTCTGGCTGTGCCGCAGCTGAGCCAGGAGGACGCGGACGTCGCCGAGCGCGTCGCGGGCGACCGAGGAGATGGTGAGCAGGGCGGCGTCGGTCTGCTCCGGGCTCGACGCGCCGAGGTAGCGGGCGCCGTCCGCCTGCGCGATCACGACGGCGAGCGAGTGCGCGACGACGTCGTGCATGTCGCGGGCGATGCGGTTGCGCTCCTCGACCGTGTCCAGCTCGCGCTGCGCCGCCGCGCGCTCGCGCTCGGCCTCGGCGCGGAGGGCCTGCCCCTCGCGCGCTCGCCGCACCGAGCGGGAGAGCAGGCCGACCGTCCAGGAGAGGCCGAGCGTGGCGAGGATCCCGCCGAACACCGCTCCCCCGGTCAGGATCGGCGAGGGGATGGACTGGACGAGCCGGAAGACGATGATCAGGTAGACGACCGCCACGACCGCGCCGAGCACCGCGGAGACGGCTCCGGCAGCGCGCACCCGGCGCCGCTCGGACGCGCCGGTGCCGAAGAGCACCGCGAGGATCGCGAGGTCGGCCGGACCCGGTGCCAGCTGCAGACCCATCTGCAGGAGCGCCCCGCCCCAGGCGATCGTGAGGGAGAGCGCCGGCGCCCGGCGGTGCAGGACCAGCGCGACCGCCAGCACTCCGCCGACGACCGGCTGGAGCGAGCCGTCGGGCGCCGCGAACGGCACGGTCGAGATCAGCAGCAGGAGGAGCGCCTGCCAGCCGGCCGCTCCGACGGCGAAGCCGTCCTGCGGACCGGCGACCCGCACCAGGAGCGCATCGATCCTGTCGTCGGGACCGACCGGCCGCCGCACCCCGGCGCGCCAGACGAGGACCTCCAGGCCGGCGAGGAGGGCGGCGACGACCAGCGCGGCGACGGCGCGGAAGAGCAGGACCTGGTCGGCGCTCGCCTCCTGCGGCAGCAGCTGCTCGGTCCCGCTCAGCGCGGCGACCAGCCCGGCGACGCCCGCGAGCAGGAGGGCGCCGACGAGGGTCAGCGTCCGCGTCCAGGGCCCGAGCCGGCGCGCCGTGGACCAGAGGACGAGCAGGCCCACGAGGACACCGTCCACCGGCACGCCGAGGAGCGGGATCCCGCCGCCGGTGACCGCCCCGACGGCGACCAGGGACGGTGCGAGGGCCGGCAGGAAGGCCGCGAGGCCGAGGCCGAGCGCGATCAGCAGCCCGCCGCTGAGGTGCTCCGGCGCGATCAGGCCGTCCGCGCTCAGTCCGAGGTGGAGGACCCCGAGCAGGGCTCCCGCGATCGGGAGCGTCGCCGGACGATCCAGGAGCGCACGCATGAGCCCCACGCTACGCGGCGACGTCGCCGCGGGGCGTCGTCCGGGAGAGTGACTGCCGTCCCCCTCCCGATCCGGCGCCGCGCTCACCGGCTCAGAAGCCGAGGCGGCCGAGCAGCTTCGGGTCGCGCTGCCACTCCTTGGCGACCTTCACCCGGATGGAGAGGAACACGCGCCGGCCGAGCAGCCGCTCGATCTGCTCGCGCGACACCGCGCCCACCTCGCGCAGGCGCTGGCCGCCCTTGCCGATGATGATGCCCTTCTGGCTGTCGCGCTCCACGAAGACGTTCGCGTAGATGTCGATGAAGGAGCCGTCCTCGCGCTCGACCATGTCGTCGAGCGTCACGGCGAGCGAGTGCGGCAGCTCGTCCGAGACGCCCTCGAGCGCGGCCTCGCGGATGAACTCCGCGATGCGCGAGCCGGTGTCCTCGTCGGTCACGGCCTCCTCGGGGTAGAGCGCGGGCGAGACCGGCATGAGGCGCAGCAGCTCGACCGCGAGCACGTCGAGCTGCTCCTCGGTGACCGCCGAGATCGGCACGATGGTGTCCCACTCGCGCAGCTCGGAGACGGCGAGCAGCTGCTTGGCGACGGACTTCTTCGAGGAGAGGTCGACCTTGGACACGATCGCGACCTTGCGGGCACGCGGGAAGGCCTCGAGCTGCTCGTTGATGAAGCGGTCGCCGGGGCCGATCGGCTCGTCGGCCGGGAAGAGCATCCCGATCACGTCGACGTCGCCGAGGGTCGAGGTGACGAGGGAGTTCAGCCGCTCGCCGAGCAGGGTGCGCGGGCGGTGGATGCCCGGGGTGTCCACCACGATGAGCTGGCCGTCGGGGCGGTGCACGATGCCGCGGATGGCGCGGCGGGTGGTCTGCGGCTTCGAGCTGGTGATGGCGATCTTCTCGCCGACCAGCGCGTTGGTGAGCGTGGACTTGCCGACGTTCGGGCGGCCCACGAACGACACGAAGCCCGCCCGGTAGGGGGTCGTGGGAGTGCTGGGGTCGGTCATCGTGCGTCCTCGTCCTGGTGGTCTGTCTCGGCGACGATCGCGACCGGTCCGGTGCCGGTCTCGCCTGAGGGATCGTAGTCGGGATCGCGCCGCACGATGACGGTCGAGATGGTGCCGCGACGGGGATCCGCCTGCTCGGCCTCGAGGATCACCCCGTCGATCCGGGCGGTCGCGCCCCGCTCGGGCAGGCGGCCGTAGGCCTTGGTGAGCAGTCCGCCGACCGAGTCGACGTCGTCGTCCTCGAGTTCGAGGTCGAACAGCTCGCCCAGCTCGTCGACGGGCAGCCGCGCCGAGACGCGGTAGACGCCCGGCTCGGTCTCCTCGAAGAGGTCGACCTCCCGGTCGTACTCGTCCGAGATGTCGCCGACGAGCTCCTCGATGAGGTCCTCGAGCGTGACCAGCCCGGCGATGCCGCCGTACTCGTCCACCACCATGGCGAGGTGGTTGGACTCGAGCTGCATCTGGCGCAGCAGCTCGTCGGCCTTCTTCGACTCCGGCACGAACAGCGCGGGGCGGGCGAGGTCGGCCGCCGAGTCGTCGTCGTCCGGGCGCTCGTAGGTGTGCCGGGCGACGTCGCGGAGGTAGAGCACGCCGAGCACGTCGTCGACGCCGTCGCCGATGACGGGCAGCCGGGAGATGCCGCGACTGAGCAGCAGGCCCATGCCGGCGCCGACCGAGGCGCCGGCCTCGATCGTCACCATGTCGGTCCGCGGCACCATCACCTCGCGCACCAGCGTGTCGTTGAACTCGAAGATGGAGTGGATGAGCTCGCGGTCGTCCTGCTCGAGGACCGACTGCTCGGTCGCCTCGTCGACCATGCTCAGCAGCTGCTCCTCGGAGGAGAAGCCGGCCGAGCGGCCGGTGCCCGGGGTGACCCGGTTGCCCAGCGCGACGAGACCGTGCGCGACCGGGCCGAGCGCGACCCGCAGCACGTGCACGAGCGAGGCGCTGGAGCCGAGTACGGCGCGGGCGTGGGCGCGCCCGACGCTGCGCGGGCTGGAGCCGACGAGCACGAACGAGACGGCCGCCATGATCAGGATCGCGAGCAGGAGCGCCAGCCAGAGCGCGTCTACCACGACGACGAGCACGGTGGTGACGAAGACCGCGGCGGTCGTCTCGGCCGCGATCCGGGTGAAGTTGACGACGTTGACGTGCGCGCTCATGTCGCCGGCGATGGCCCGCAGGGCGCGCGAGCTGCGCGAGTGGTTCGCCATCTCGAGGACGTCGCTGCGGGAGAGCACGCCGAGCGCGGCGTCGGTGGCGGCGAGCCAGCCGCCGAGGGCGACGAGGCCGAGGGCCGCGATGAGGAGCTGGACGGTGAGCACGCCGGGCCTAGCGGCGTCGCTCGCTGATGTGGAACCCGACGAGGATGTCGCGCTGGATGCCGAACATCTCGCGCTCCTCCTCGGGCTCCGCGTGGTCGAAGCCGAGCAGGTGCAGCAGCCCGTGGGCCGTGAGCAGCAGCAGCTCGTCGAGCATGGAGTGGCCGGCGGCCTCGGCCTGGCTCTGCGCCACCTGCGGGCAGAGCACGATGTCGCCGAGCAGGCCGGCCGGGGTCGGCTCGTCCTCGGTGCCGGGGCGCAGCTCGTCCATCGGGAAGCTCAGCACGTCGGTCGGGCCGGGCTCGTCCATCCACTGCACGTGCAGCTGCTCCATCGCGCCCTCGTCGACCAGCACGATCGCGAGCTCGGCGTCGGGGTGCACGTGCATCGAGTCGAGCGCGTAGCCCGCGAGGCGCAGCAGGGTCGCCTCGTCCACGGGGATGCTCGACTCGTTGTTGATCTCGATGCTCACGGGGTGCGGTGTTCCTTCGATCGGGAGGGGCTCGGCGGGGCGGGAGGCGGTGGTACGGCGCTCAGGCGCGCGGGCGCTTGGGCTGCGCGTCGCCGGTCGAGCGGGTGGCCGCCCGGCGCTCGGCGCGGGCCGCGAACTCGCGGGCCTGCTCGCGCTCGAAGCTCTGCGCCTGCTTCTGCTGGTCGTACTCGGTGTACGCGTCGACGATCCGGCCGACGAGGCTGTGGCGGACCACGTCCTCGCTGGTCAGCCGGGCGAAGTGGATGTCGTCGATGTCGTCGAGCACCCGGGTCACCAGGCGGAGACCGCTCGATCCGGCGGGGAGGTCGACCTGGGTGATGTCGCCCGTGATCACCATCTTCGAGCCGAAGCCGAGGCGGGTGAGGAACATCTTCATCTGCTCCGGCGTCGTGTTCTGCGCCTCGTCGAGCACGACGAACGAGGAGTTCAGCGTGCGGCCGCGCATGTAGGCCAGCGGAGCGACCTCGATCGTGCCCGCTGCGAGCAGCTTCGGCACGATCTCCGGGTCCATCATCTCGTTCAGCGCGTCGTAGAGCGGGCGCAGGTACGGGTCGATCTTGTCGGTGAGCGAGCCGGGCAGGTAGCCCAGCCGCTCCCCCGCCTCGACCGCGGGGCGCGTGAGGATGATCCGCTCGACCTCCTTGCGCTGCAGGGACTGCACCGCCTTGGCCATCGCGAGGTAGGTCTTGCCGGTGCCGGCCGGGCCGATGCCGAAGACGATCGTGTTCTGATCGACGGCGTCGACGTACTCGCGCTGCCCCAGGGTCTTCGGGCGGATGCTCTTCCCGCGCGCCGTGAGGATGGCCTGGCCGAACGCGTCCGCGGGACGCACCGGCCCGCCGTTCTCGAGGATGCGCGCGGACTCGCGCACGCCCTCCGGGTCGAGGTCGTGGCCGCCTGCCGTCATGAGCACCAGTTCTTCCACCAGGCGCGCCGCCGCGGCGACGGGGGCGCCCTCGCCGTCGAGGGTCACCTCGTTGCCGCGCACGTGCACCCGGACGTCGGGGAATCGCGATTCGACCGCCCGGATGAGGCGGTCCTGAGGTCCGAGGAGGCGCACCATGGCGATTCCGTCGACGGCGATGACGCGATGCGTCCCGCCGGTGGTCCGGCCCGCGTCGCTCTGCGGGACCGTCGGCTCCGTCGAGCCGGTTCGAGTGGGGTTCTGGTCCGCGGAGCGATCGCCCGCGTGATCAACCGGTGGCAAGGGAGCCTTCCGTCAGGTGGCCGCCCAGGACGTGGGCGTGGACGTGGAACACGGTCTGACCGGCCTCTTCGCCGGAGTTGAAGACGAGGCGGAACTGGCCGTTGCTGTGCGCGTCGGCCAGGGTCTGCGCGACGACGGCCATCTCGGCGAGGAGCTCCGGATCGCCCGCGGCGAGCTCGGCGACGTTCGCGTACTCGGGGGTCTTCGGGAAGATCAGCAGGTGGACGGGCGCCTTCGGCGCGATGTCCCGGATCGCGAGGATCCGCTCGTTCTCGAACACCACGTCGGCGGGGATCTCGCCGCGGACGATGCGCGTGAAGACAGTGGGCTCGGTCATGCATCCATCTTAAACGGGGCGAGGGCGACGACGGGGGCGCGTTCGCCCAGGGCGCGCGGATCGGCGGGGATCACCAGCGGCCGAGACGGGCCGAGAGCACGGCGATCGCGGCCGGGCCGGCGGTGGAGGTGCGCAGGACGGAGTCGCCGAGCGCGACGGCCTCGGCACCCGCGTCGGCGAGGGCGCGCAGCTCCTCCGCCGCGATGCCGCCCTCGGGTCCGACGACGAGCACGAGGTCGCGCCCGTCCGGCTCGATCGCGGTGAGCCGGTCCTCGGCCGAGGGCTCGAGCACGAGCACACGCGCCGTCGCGGCCCGCTCCACGAGCGCGCGGAGGCCGACGACCGCCGACACCTCCGGCACCCGGGCGCGGAGCGACTGCTTGCTCGCCTCGCGGACGATGCTGCGCCAGCGCTCGCGGCCCTTCTCCTCCTTGACGCCCGACCAGCGCGAGACGCTGCGGGCGGCCTGCCACGGCACGACCTCGTCCACGCCGAGCTCGGTCGCGGCCTGGATCGCCAGCTCGTCGCGGTCGCCCTTCGCGAGCGCCTGCACGAGCACGAGGCGCGGGCTGGGCGCGGGCACCTCCTCGACCGACTCGACCGCGAGGACGACCCGCGACGCCTCCGCGCTCTCGACGACGGCCACGGCGACCCGGCCGCGGCCGTCGCCGACGCGGACGCTCTCGCCCGCGCGGATCCGGCTGACGGTCGCGAGGTGGCGCGCCTCCGCGCCCGAGAGCTCCAGCCGGCCGCCGGCGACGAAGTCCCCGGAGTCGAGCGACTCGTCGATGTAGTGGTGCGCCACGCCGGATCCGGTCAGCCCAGGAATCGGTCGCGGAGCTTGGAGAAGAGCCCCTGCTGGAAGTGCGTGAGGGCCGGCTTCTGCGGCTTGTAGTGCTTGGCGAACTCCTGCACCAGCTCGCGCTCGCGGTGCCCCAGCTTGGTGGGGGTGACGACCTGGATGCCGACGCGGAGGTCGCCGCGGCCGTTGCCGCGCAGCTTGGTGACGCCGCGGCCCTTGATCGTGACGATCTCGGTGCTCTGCGTGCCCGGCTTGACCTCGATCTCGATGTCGCCGTCGAGCGCCGCGAGGGTCGTCGTCGAGCCGAGGATCGCGTCCGTCATCTGCACCTCGAGGGTGCAGAGCAGGTCGTCGCCGTTGCGGCTGAAGATGTCGTGGTGCTTGACCTTGATCTCGAGGTAGAGGTCGCCGCTCGGGCCGCCGGCCGGGCCGACCTCGCCGCTGCCGGGCATCTGCAGGCGGAGGCCCGTGTCGACTCCCGCGGGGACGTCGACGGGGATGGTCCGGCGCGCGCGCACGCGGCCCTGGCCCTGGCAGGTGGAGCACGGAGTGGCGATGACGGTGCCGTAGCCGCGGCAGGTGCCGCAGGGGCTGGCCGTCATCACGTTGCCGAGCAGCGAGCGGACGGTGCGCTGGATCTGGCCGGAGCCGTGGCAGATGTCGCAGGTGACCGGCGAGGTGCCCGGCTGGCAGCACGAGCCCTGGCAGGTCTCGCAGAGCACGGCCGTGTCGACCTCGAGGTCGCGGTGGGTGCCGAAGATGACCTCGTCGAGCGAGACCTCGACGCGCAGCAGCGCGTCCTGGCCGCGCTCCCGGCGCGACCGCGGGCCGCGCGAGGAGCCCTGCGCGCCCTGGCCGAAGAACGTCTCGAAGATGTCGCCGAAGCCGCCGAAGCCCTGCCCGCCACCGCCGGGGAAGCCGTCCTGCGGGCCGCGGTCGTACTGCTGGCGCTGCTGGGCGTCGCTCAGGACGTCGTAGGCGTGCGTGACGAGCTTGAACCGCTCGGACGCGTCCGCGCTCGGGTTGACGTCGGGGTGCAGCTCGCGCGCGAGCCGGCGGTACGCCTTCTTGATCTCGTCGGCGGAGGCGTCTCGGTCGACGCCGAGGACTTCGTAGTGATCGGCCACAGGGGGCTTCGTCCTTCGTTCGTGGTCGGTGCGCCGGGCGCGGCGGACCTGTCGGGAGCCGGGGTTCCGGCGAGGGTCTGGAAGCGGGTCATTCCTCGCCGAGGAGGCGGGAGAGGTAGCGGGCGACGGCGCGGACCGCCGCGATGTTGCCGGAGTAGTCCATCCTGATCGGTCCGAGGACCCCCAGGCGCGAGACCTGGCCGCCGGCCGTGTTGTAGCCGCTGGTGAGGACGGAGGTCTCCTGGAGGCCGAACGGCGCGTTCTCGCGGCCGATGCGGACCGAGATGCCGCGCGGGTCGGGCGTCATCTCGGCGAAGAGGCGCAGCAGCTCGACCTGCTCCTCGATCGCCTCGAGAACGGGGTAGATGCTGCCGGAGAAGTCCTCCTCGGTACGCACCAGGTTCGCGGCGCCCGCCATCACCAAACGGTCCTGCCGGTTCGCGCCGACCTGCTCGAGCAGCGTCTGCACCACCGGATCGACGACGGCGCGGCGCTCCGGGCTGAACTGCTCGGTCGCGCTCTGCAGCGTCTCCGCCGCGGCGGCGAGCCCCAGGCCGAGGACGGCGGTGTTGAGCTTCGCCCGGATCTCGCCGAGCAGCAGCTCGTCGACGTCCTCGGGCGTCTCGAGCACGCGCTGGTCGACGCGGCCGGTGTCGGTGATCAGCACCGAGAGCAGCCGCCGCGGGGCGAGGGCGACCAGCTCGACGTGACGGATGCGCGCGGCCCCGAAGGACGGGTACTGCACGAGCGCGACGCTGTTGGTGAGCTGCGAGAGCAGGCGGACCGTGCGGACGAGCACCTCGTCGAGGTCGGGGCTCTGGCCGAGGAAGGTCTCGATCGCCTGCCGCTGCGCCGCGGTCAGCGGGCGCAGGTCGGTCAGCTGGTCGACGAAGAGGCGGTAGCCCTTGTCGGTGGGGACGCGGCCGGAGGAGGTGTGCGGGGCCGCGATCAGCTCCTCCTCCTCGAGCTGCGCCATCTCGTTGCGGATGGTCGCGGCGGAGACGCCGAACGCGTGGCGCTCGACGATCGACTTGGAGCCGACCGGCTCGCGGTTCGCGACGTAGTCCTGCACGATCACGCGCAGGACCTGGAGACCGCGCTCCGTCACCATACGACCGACCTCCCGCCGGACTCCGGGTGCCTCGCGGCACGACCACCTCGGCGCCGTGGCGCCGCGCGGAGCTTGGCACTCCGCGAGATTGAGTGCCAATCATAACCGCGCAGGAGGAAGGAGGGCGGGGCTTGCCCCGGATCGCCTCCCGGTGCGGCTGCGTCTCTGCCACGATGGACGCCGAGCGCCCGGGGTCGCCCGACGCGCCGATTCCTGAGACGGAGATCACCATGTCGGCCACCCCGCCCCCGCCGCCCGCCTACTCGACGCCCGCCCCGCCGCTGAACCCGGCCGACGAGAAGACCTGGGCGATCGTCACCCACATCACGGGCATCTTCTTCAGCTTCATCCCGTCGCTGATCGTCTACCTCGTCTTCAAGGGCCGCGGGCCCTTCCTCGAGGCGCACGCGAAGACGGCGCTGAACTTCCACCTCACGACCCTGATCGCGTACGTCGCGGGGACGATCCTGAGCTTCGTGCTCGTCGGCTTCATCGTCTTCATCGTGGTGCCGATCCTCGTGATCGTCTTCGCCATCATCGCCTCGGTGCGCGCGAGCGCCGGCGAGTACTACACGTACCCGCTGAGCATCCCCTTCTTCAAGTAGGCACCGAGCGGGATCTCGACACGCCCGCTCCGCGGGCTACTCGATCAGCATGAAGGGAAGCAGCCGCCGCAGGCGGGGCCACCTGCTGGTCGAGCAGCCACCGCAGGCGGAACCACATGCTGGTCGAGTAGCCGCCGCAGGCGGCGTATCGAGACCCACGCACATCGGACAGGGGATCTCGATACGCCCGCTCCGCGGGCTGCTCGATCAGCTGGGAGCGGGGCGACTCAGCCGTCCGTGAGGCGGCGGACGACCGCGTCGGCCAGCAGCCGGCCGTGCAGGGTCAGCACGAGGCGCCCGCGGAGGGCGGCCCGGCCGTCGACGAGGCCGTCGGCGATCAGCCCCGCGACCTCGCGGCGGCGCTCCGGGTCGATCGCGTCGATCGGCAGCCCGTCCGCCAGGCGCGAGCGCAGCAGCACGTCCTCCACCCGGCGGGTCGCCGCGTCGAGGGTCTCCCGCCCGGCTGCGGGCGACGAGCCGGAGTGCAGCCGCTCGGCGTAGGCCGCCGGGTGCTTCACGTTCCACCAGCGCACCCCGCCCACGTGGCTGTGAGCACCGGGCCCCACGCCCCACCAGTCGTGACCGAGCCAGTACGACAGGTTGTGCCGCGACCGGTGCGCGTCGTCGCGCGCCCAGTTGCTGACCTCGTACCAGGAGTAGCCGGCCGCGGCGAGCCGCGCGTCGGCCAGCTCGTACATGTCCGCGGTCAGGTCGTCGTCCGGAGTCGCCACCTCGCCCCGGCGGATCTGCCGTGCGAGCTTCGTCCCGTCCTCGACGATCAGCGCGTACGCCGAGAGGTGATCGGGCCGGTTGGCCAGCGCCGAGTCGAGCGAGCGCTCCCAGTCGGCCAGCGACTCCCCCGGCGTCCCGTAGATCAGGTCGAGGCTGACCTGCAGCCCCGCCTCGCGCGCCCACTCGACGACGAGCGGCACGCGCTCCGGATCGTGGGTGCGCTCGAGGGTCGCGAGCACGTGCGGCACGGCCGACTGCATCCCGAAGCTGACCCGCGTGAACCCGGCGTCGGCCAGCTCGCGGAGGTAGGCGGCGTCCACCGAGTCGGGGTTCGCCTCCGTCGTGATCTCGGCGCCGTCGGCCACGCCGAAGTGCCGTCGGAGCCCGTCGAGCATGCGCACCAGATCGCGGGCCGGCAGGAGCGTCGGAGTTCCGCCGCCGAAGAACACGGTCGCCGCGGGACGCCGCGGCAGACCCGCGGCTGCCAGCACGCCCTCGCCGAGCGCCATCTCGACGATCGCCTCGTCGGCGTAGTCCTGCTGCTTCGCACCGCGCAGCTCGGTCGCGGTGTAGGTGTTGAAGTCGCAGTAGCCGCAGCGCACCCGGCAGAACGGGACGTGCACGTAGAGCCCGAGGTCGCGGGTCTCCACGCCGTCGACGACGGACGCCGGCAGGAGTCCGTCGAGCGGTGCCGGGTCGGCGAGCGGGAGGGCGCTGCCCACGTCAGCTGACGCGCGCCGGCAGCAGCGCGCGCAGGTACTTCTTGACCTGCCGCTTCTGCACGACCCGGAGGACGGGGGTGCCGAGGCGGTAGAGGGCGGTGGAGGGCCGCGAGAAGACGCGGATGACGAGCCAGACCGAGTCGTCCGCGCGCTTCTCGACCACGAAGGACTCCTCGCCGCTCTCCGGGTGGCCCTCGAGGGTGCCGTAGGCGAAGCCGACCTGATCGGGCTCGTCCACGACGTAGACGACCCGCACGGGAGCGTTCACCGTCCGGCCGAGCAGCGTGATCTTGAGCACGGCCGTCACGCCGGCGGTGATGTACGGCGTCCCGTCCGCGGAGAACTGCTCCTCGGTCGGGCGGCTGGCGAGGTCGATCGGGGTGCCGGCGGAGTCGAAGTTGACGCCGGTGTACTGCACGCCGCTGCCGGCGGTGATGTCGGTGACGGCGATGCCGCTGCCGCGCTGCACGCCCCACGTCATCAGCGACGCGGTCGTGATCGCGAAGCGCTCGGCCCCCGAGCCCAGGCGCGCCTCGAACCGCTCGGCGGTGAAGCCGTCCGGCGGGTACTCGAGCAGGTCCGGCGCGAGCGTCCCGCCGACCGCCGCGTAGGTGACCTGCGGCTGCCCCTCGAAGCTCGAGCGCCGGACGCTCACTTCTTGTCCTTGGTCTCGACGTCACCACTCAGGGCGGCGATGAACGCCTCCTGCGGGACCTCGACGCGGCCGACCATCTTCATGCGCTTCTTGCCCTCCTTCTGCTTCTCGAGCAGTTTGCGCTTGCGGGTGATGTCACCGCCGTAGCACTTGGCGAGGACGTCCTTCCGCATCGCGCTGATCGACTCGCGCGCGATGATGCGGGCGCCGATCGCGGCCTGGATGGGCACCTCGAACTGCTGGCGCGGGATCAGCTTGCGCAGCCGCCCCGTCATCAGCACGCCGTAGGCGTAGGCCTTGTCGCGGTGGACGATCGCGCTGAACGCGTCGACCTGCTCGCCCTGCAGCAGGATGTCGACCTTCACCAGGTCGGCCTCCTGGTCGCCGGCGGGCTCGTAGTCGAGCGAGGCGTAGCCGGCCGTCTTCGACTTGAGGTTGTCGAAGAAGTCGAAGACGATCTCGCCGAGGGGCATGTGGTAGCGGATCTCGACGCGGTCCTCGCCGAGGTACTCCATGCCGATCAGCGTGCCGCGACGGCTCTGGCAGAGCTCCATGATCGTGCCGACGTAGTCCTTCGGCGCGAGGATCGCGGCCCGGACGATCGGCTCGGTGACGCTGGCGATCTTGCCGACCGGGAACTCGCTCGGGTTGGTGACCGTGACGGTGCTCTTGTCGTCGGTGGTCACCTCGTAGATGACGGACGGCGCCGTGGTGATCAGGTCGAGGCCGAACTCGCGGTCGAGCCGCTCGGTGACGATCTCGAGATGCAGCAGGCCGAGGAAGCCGCAGCGGAAGCCGAAGCCGAGCGCGACCGAGGTCTCGGGCTCGTAGACGAGCGCCGCGTCGGAGAGCTTGAGCTTGTCCAGTGCCTCGCGGAGGTCCGGGTAGTCGCTGCCGTCGATCGGGTAGAGACCCGAGAACACCATCGGCAGCGGCTCGGTGTAGCCGGGCAGCGCCTCCGTGGCGGGCTTGGAGGCGGTGGTGACGGTGTCGCCGACCTTCGACTGGCGCACGTCCTTCACGCCGGTGATCAGGTAGCCGACCTCCCCGACCCCGAGGCCCTTGGTGGAGACCGGCTCGGGGCTGGAGACGCCGATCTCGAGGATCTCGTGTGTCGCTCGCGTCGACATCATCTGGATCTTCTCGCGCGGCGAGAGCTGGCCGTCGATCATCCGGACGTAGGTGACGACGCCGCGGTAGGAGTCGTAGACGGAGTCGAAGATCATCGCGCGGGCGGGAGCGTTCTTGTCGCCGACCGGCGCGGGCACCAGCTCGGTGACGCGGTCGAGCAGCGCCTCGACGCCGACGCCGGTCTTGCCGGAGACGCGGAGGACGTCGGCCGGGTCGCCGCCGATGAGGCTCGCGAGCTCGGCCGCGTACTTCTCCGGGTCGGCCGCGGGGAGATCGATCTTGTTGAGGACCGGGATGATCGCCAGGTCGTTCTCGAGCGCGAGGTAGAGGTTCGCGAGGGTCTGCGCCTCGATGCCCTGCGCGGCGTCGACGAGGAGGATCGCGCCCTCGCAGGCGGCGAGCGAGCGGCTGACCTCGTAGGAGAAGTCGACGTGACCGGGGGTGTCGATCATGTTGAGCGCGAAGGTCTGCCCGTCGCGCTCCCAGGGCATGCGGACGGCCTGCGACTTGATCGTGATGCCGCGCTCGCGCTCGATGTCCATCCGATCGAGGTACTGCGCGCGCATCGCGCGGTCCTCGACCACGCCGGTGATGCCGAGCATGCGATCGGCGAGCGTGGACTTGCCGTGATCGATGTGGGCGATGATGCAGAAGTTGCGGATGGACGCCGGATCGGTCGCGGCGGGCTCGAGCCCGAGGTGTGCACGTGGAGACATCGTGGGTCCAGTGTCCCACGGCCGGGGTGCGGCGGCGGGCGAGGGGCCGGGACCGGCCGGATGCGGGGCAGAACGTCAGCTGTGGAGGGGACTCGTCGCCGATGGGCGATGAGCGCGGTTCTCCGCTGATGTCCTGCGGGCGGTCCTCGCTAGAGGTCGAGTCCGTAGGTGCGCGTGGGCTCGATCCCGGGCGGGTTCTCGCGCTCGGGGAGCCGGACGAAGCCCATGCTCTCGTAGAGTGCGTGCGCGGCGAGCATGTCGGTGCCGCTGTTCATGACCACGCGCTGGAGGCCCCGCTCGACGGCGAGCATCACCACGAACTCGGTGAGCAGGCGGCCCAGACCGCGGCCGCGCGCCTCCGGAGCGACCGCGAGCAGCCGCCAGTCGAGCTCGCCGGGGCGGCCCAGGGAGTAGAGGGTGGCGCCGCGAGCCGCGGTGGTGACGGTCGCGAGGATCGCGCCGTCCTCCTCCGCGACCCAGACCTCGCCCTCGCGGTCGTGCCGGGCGACGTCGGCGACGTCCGCCGCGTACTCCTCCCCCAGCTCGTAGTCGTGGGCATAGGCGGCGAGGCGCAGTCGGGAGATCTCGGCGTACTCCTCCGGGCGCACCCGGCGGACCAGGACGTCGTCGGCGCTCATGCGCTCGCCGCCGCGATCGGGGCCGGCAGGGCGCGCAGACCGTGCTCGAGGTCGGCGGGGTCGGCCGCGAGGCAGACGCGGATCCAGCCCTCACCGGTGCGCCCGAAGGCACTGCCCGGCGCGACGGCGACGAGGGTCTCGAGCAGGAACGCCTCGGCCCAGGAGGCGACGTCGCCGTCGCTCGCGTGCGACACGTCGATCCAGAGGTAGAAGGCGCCCTCCGGCTCGCGGAAGCGGAGGCCGCGCTCGTCGAGCAGCGCCGTCGCGAGCCGCAGGTTGGCGAGGTAGTGCGCGGAGGCGTCGGCGACCGCGTCCTGCGGCCCGGTCAGCGCCGCGAGGGCCGCGCGCTGGTCGGGCGTCGCGACGCAGCTGATCGACGCCTCCTGCACGGTGACCATCGTCGAGGTCAGGCCGGGCGGGGTGACCAGGTAGCCGACGCGGACGCCGGTCATCGCGTAGGTCTTCGAGAGCGAGAAGACGCTGAAGACGCGGTCGTCGTCGTGGCCGGCCTCCTGCGCGAGCGCGGCGAGGCTCACGTGCGGGCGACCGTAGGTGAAGCACTCGTAGACCTCGTCGCTGATGATCCAGAGGTCGTGGCGGCCCGCGAAGTCCAGCAGCCGCTCGAGCATCGGCCGCGGCAGGACGATGCCGAGCGGGTTCGACGGGCTGTTCACGATGATCGCGCGGGTGCGGTCGGTGACGATGCGCTCGAGCTCGTCGAGGTCGGGGAGGAAGCCGTTCTCGGCGCGCAGCGTGTAGGGCACCGGGACCGCGCCGATCATCCGCGCGTTCATCGTGAAGGTGGTGTAGCCGGGGTCGGGCAGGAGCACCTCGTCGCCCGGGCCGAGCGTCAGCGTCATCGCCTGGTACAGCGCCTGTGTGGCGCCGACCGTGACCCAGACCTGCTCGACGTCGGCGCTGAACCCGTTGTCGCGGGCGAGCTTGGCGACGATCGCGCGCCGCAGCTCCATCAGGCCGCCGTTCGGGCCGTAGCCGGTGTCGTCCGCGGCCCAGGCGGCGCGGGCCGCCTCGATGATGTGCGGTGCGACGGCGACGTCGGGCTCCCCCACGGCGAGCAGCGTCACGCCGTCCAGGCGGAGGGCGATCTCGAACAGCCGGCGGATGCCCGAGGGCGGAACGGCGGGGATGTGATCGGCGAGTCGGGGCATCGCTGGTCAGGCTACTGGCGGGCTCCTCCCGCGAGATGCCACTTGCGTACGCCTCGCGCGGCGTGTCGCGTACGCAAGTGGCATCTCGCGGGAGGGGGCGTGGGCGGCGGGCGCGGCGCGGTTGAAGGGTGGCGGCGGGTGCGCTAAAGTTCCTTGTTGGCTTGCGCTCCACCATTGGCGTGTGTGGAGTGATTCAGAAGCCGGCGACCTCCAGTCGCACCGGGATGGCGTTTCCACGCCACCGGAAGGGGCACTCCGTCGAGTAGCCGGCTGCACACACATCCGAGAAGAAGGTAATAGACGTGGCAAACATCAAGTCGCAGATCAAGCGCAACCTCACCAACAAGAAGGCGAACGAGCGCAACAAGGCCGTCAAGAGCGAGCTGAAGACCGCCGTCCGCGCGGTGCACTCCGCCATCGCCGCCGGCGACACCGAGAAGGCCGCCACCGCGCTCGCCTTCGCCGCCAAGAAGCTCGACAAGGCCTCGAGCAAGGGCGTCATCCACAAGAACCAGGCCGCGAACCGCAAGTCGGCCATCGCGAAGCAGGTCGCCGCGCTGTAAGGCTGCGTCTCGCTGCAACGACGAAGGGTCCGGCCGATGGCCGGGCCCTTCGTCGTTTCCGCTCGCCGTCGACGGACTCCTCGTTCCTCGTCGTCCGTCGCGCGGTCGGCTTCCCGAGGGGGTCGCGCTGACTGGAGCGGGTCGCGTTCCGGCTACGACGATTCGCTGGCACGCGAATCGCCTGTTCGCCTGCGGGACGGCGGCTGGACTGCCGCCGGCTCGCCAGGACATCGCGCAGCACGAGCCCGCACGACAACATGCTGGTCGATGAGCCTGGAGGCGACGACATGCTGGTCGAGTAGCCCCGCAGGGGCGTATCGAGACCCACCACCGCAAGGGCGTCCGGTAGCGTCGCCGTGACGGAGGACTCCCGCAGGGAGCTGCCCGGCGCGCGATCGGGGGATCATGACCAGCACGGACACGGCGAAGCCGCTGAGCCAGGACAGGGCGATCCTCCTCGGACTGCTCGGGATGATCGTCGTGCCGACCGCGATCGTGGTCGGGACGAACTCCTGGACGGAGCCGGAAGCCGCGGACTGGGTCAGGATGGCCCTCGGCTCGGTGATCGCCGCGCTCGTCTCGGTCGTCGCGGCCTGGTGGCTCGCCTTCGACCGCCGTCGCGCGCACGCTCCCGGCCGCACCTGGTTCTGGGGCGTCGCCTGCGTGGTCACGCTCGTCGCCGTCTCGACGATCTCCTCCGCCGCGGATCGACTCACCCGGCTGATCGAGGCGGGCTGACAGTGGCTGCGCCGCTCGACGCCACGGCCTCTCCCGCCCGACCTGGGACCTCCGGACACCGGGCGCGGATCGGCTTCTGGACCGTGGCCTGCCTCGGCGTCCCCGCAGCGCTCTTCTCCTGGTGCTGGTTCGGCTTCGCGATGGCCGAGGCGCAGTCGGAGCAGGGCAAGGCCCTCGCCGCGGGGACGACGATGGCGGGCTTCGGGGAGGCCGTCGGAGGAGTACCGGTCGCCGTCGCGCACGTCGTCGGGCTGATCGTGCTCCTCGTCCTCGCGCACAGGGCCTATCGGGGATCGGCGCTCGTCTTCGCGGGCACGGCGGTGATCGTCGCGTCGGTGATCGGGCTCGGCGTCGCGCAGCTGCTCTTCGGCGGAGCCGTCTTCCACTTCGACCCGGAGAACCGGCAGACCTCCGTCCCCTGAGACCGGGGGTCCTGACGGGTCGGATCTCGATACGCCCGCTCCGCGGGCTACTCGATCAGCATGGTTCTGCGCGGCGGGCCCGGTAGACGCGTGCTGGTCGGAGGAGCCCCCGGGTGGCGGGTCGGGCACGTGCATGCTGGTCGAGGAGCACTGCCCGGGATGCCACTCCACACCCGCACGCTCCCCGAGGAACTCGGCCTGGCGGGCCCGGCACGTGCATGCTGGTCGAGTAGCCCCGCAGGGGCGTATCGAGACCCGCCGCCACCGGCAGTAGAAGCGCCGGTCGTCAGACCCCGCGCGCCGAGATGACCGACACCATGCGCTCGAGCGCAAAGACCGGGTCGCGGGTCGCGCCCTTGACGTTCGCGTCCGCCTCCGCGACGGTCAGGATCGCCGTTCCCAGGCCGTCGCCGGTCCAGCCCGCCAGATCACGCCGGGCGCGGTCCACCTGCCACGGCGCGAGTCCCAGCCGCGAGGCGATCTGACCGGACCCCTCGCGGGACCCGGCGACCTTCGCCATCGTGCGCAGCTTGCTCGCGAACGCCGCGACGATCGGCACCGGATCCGCACCCGATGCCAGCGCGTGCCGGAGCCCCAGGAGCGCCTCACCGTGCCGCCCGGCGATCGCCGCATCGGCGACCGTGAACGCGGTGGTCTCGACCCGACCGCCGTAGTACTTCGCGACCGTCGCCTCGGTGATGTCTCCGGTCACGTCGGAGACGAGCTGCTGGCAGGCCGAGGCGAGCTCGTCCAGGTCGTCGGAGAACGCCGACACCAGCGCCCGCACCGCACCGGTGGTCGCCGTGCGCCCGGCGGTGCGGAACTCCGCGATCGCGAAGTCGACCTTGTCGCTCTCCCGCTTGAGCTCCGCGCAGACGATCTCGATGCCGCCGCCGGTGCCCGAGCGGATCGCGTCGAGCAGCTTCTTGCCGCGGTTGCCGCCGCCGTGCCGGAGCACGACGGTCGCGCCGTCCGCGGGCTGGGCGAGGTACTCGATCATCTCGACGAGGAACGCGTCGGAGCACTTCTCGACGTTGGAGACGCGCAGCAGTCGAGGCTCGTCGAACAGTGACGGGCTCGCCAGCGTCAGCAGCTCCCCCGGCGCGTAGCCGCCGGCGTCGATGTCGTTGACCTCGAGACTCGGGTCCTCGGCGCGCAGGAACTCGCGGAGGAACCGCAGTGCCCGGTCGGCGAGGAACTGCTCCGGACCGGTGATCAGCACGATCGGAGCGGGTCGCGTCTGGTTCCACGCGAGCTGCGGGATCGCCGCCTTCGAGGGGGCCGCCTTGCCGCGCGCCGGGGCTCTGCCTGCCATGCCGTCGTCCTTCCGTGACCCTCGATTCTACGAGTCCGGGGACACCCGCTGGAGAAGCGAGGAGAGGTCGCGCCGTCAGGACGGACCGCGCCGTCGCTGCCTCTCCAGGTACTTCCGTCGATACCTGCGGGAATCGGAGAAGGCGCCGATCCCCGTTCCGACCAGCGCGACCGCGGAGACGACGATCCACCACGGCGGCTGGTGGGGCACCGCGGCCAGGAACAGGAGGAGTGCCACGTGGGCGAACATGACCAGGGAGATCGAGACGCCGGGTTGATCCTTCCGGAGTTCGGGTCGTTCCTTCCGAGTCACGCCGACTCCTTCTCCTCGTCACGCCACGTCGATCCCGTATCCAAGCAGTCGGCGACGTCCGCGACCGATCCGTGGCGCCAGGCTGTCCACTCCGTCGCAAGACACCCGCGGATCGGGTTCTGGCAGCACCGTCCTCCCCGGCGACCGGCGACCCTCGGCCGAGCACACGCGTGATCCCACCTCCCTGCTCGTCCGGAGCGGCCAGCGGAGCGGCCAGCGGAGCGGCGGCTCCACTCGTCCAGACGACGACCCCCTCCGGTCGGGAGGAGAGCAGCACCGTCCCCTCCAGGTCCGTCCGCAGGGCGCGGGTCCCGCGCTCGGCCAGCAGCGCGAGCAGCGACGGCGTCGGATGGCCGTAGGTGTTGTCCGCGCCGACCGAGACGAGCCCGATGCGGGCGCCGAGGGCGTCGTAGAGGGCGGGCGACTGGTCGGCGGAGCCGTGGTGCGCCACCTTCACGACGTCGACGCGGCCCGGATTCAGACGCGCGAGCCGCCCCTGCTCCTCGGCGCCGAGGTCGCCGAGCATCGCCAGCGAGAGCGGGCCGCCGGTCTCGTCCGCGGCGATGTCGATTCGCAGGGTCACGCTCGCCTCGTTACCGCGGAGGGTGGTCCCCCGCCCCGGCCAGACGACCCGCCAGCGCAGCGAGCCGACCGAGCCGCTGTCGCCGCGCGCCGCCTCCTGCACCGCTGCCCCGCCGGACACGAGGTCGGCGCGATCGCGGGTGTCGCCCTCGTCCGCCACCGGGCCGACGAGCGCCTCGTCGACGCGACCGACGACGGCCGCCAGGCCGCCGACGTGGTCGAGGTCGTAGTGGGTGAGCAGCAGCAGCGCGAGGCGGTCGACGCCGAGCAGGTCGAGGCACGCGTCGAGCCGCTCCGGCAGCGGCCCGGTGTCGACGAGGACGACCCCGGCATCGCCGCGGACCAGCACCGCGTCGCCCTGCCCGATGTCGCACATCGCCACCCGCCAGTCGGACGGGACCGCTCCGGAGCGCAGCAGCGGCGTCGCCACGCTCGACACTCCCCCGACGACCAGCGCCCCCGCGAGCACGGTCGCCGCGACCTGTCGCACCCGCGCGAGCCGACGCGAGCGGGTGACCAGCACCAGGGCGAGCACCGTCAGGACCGTGAGCGCCAGCATCCCGCCGAGCCCGGGCAGCCAGGCGATCCGCGGCGACGGCCAGGTGGCGACGGCGCGCGCGATCGAGGCGATCCACCAGGCCGGCACGGCGGCGAGGCGGATCGCGACGTCGGCGCCGCCCGGCCACCACGGCGCCAGGAGGCAGCCGATCAGCCCGAGTCCGGTGGCCACCGGCGCCGCCGGTTCGGCGAGTAGATTCGCCAGCACCCCGTAGACCGGGATCGACGGGTCGATCAGCAGTACCGCGGGCTGACAGGCCAGCTGGGCCGCCAGCGGGACCGCGACCACCAGCGCGAGCGGCCGCGGCAGCACGTCGCCCAGGCGGTCCGCGATCGGCTCCGCCGCGAGCAGCAGCCCGCCCGTCGCCAGCACGGACAGCACGAAGCCGAGCCGCCCCGCGATCGCGGGATCGACGAGCATCAGCAGGACGACACTCGCCAGCAGCGCCGGGACCGCCGCACCCGACCGGCGTCCCAGACGCGCGAGCAGCACGACGCTCGCCATCACGGCCGCGCGGACGACGCTCGGCTCCGGAGTGACCAGCACGACGAACGCCGCGAGGACCGCCAGAGCCGACACGGTGCGGAGCCGACGGCCGGCGCCGAGCAGCGCGGCGACGAGCCAGCCGGCCGCGACCACGACCGCGCAGTTCGCTCCGGACACCGCGGTGAGGTGGGTGAGCGAGGCGGTCCGCATGTCGTCCTCCAGATCGGACGACAGGGCGGAGGTGTCCCCGGTCGCGAGGCCCGGCAGCAGGCCCGCCACGTCGCCCCCGAGCACCGCGGTCCGGGCGAGGAAGCCCGAGCGCAGCACCTCCGCGACCGCCGCCACCCCCACGGGCGGGCGCCGCTCGAGCACGGCGCTCGCGGTCAGGAGCGTGCTCTCGCCGACGACGCCCGGCTCCTCGGCCCGGGCCCGCAGCACCACCTCGGAGCCGACCGGCAGCCGCCCTCCGGGCTCGGCCAGGAACACCCGCACCGGCGCGGACATCGGCTGATCCTCCAGCTGCAGTGCGGTGCCGTCGAACCACACCCCACCGGTGACGAGCGGCCGCGCGGACGTCTCGACGCGGACGAGCACGGCCTGAGCCGCTCGGGACTCCGCGGCCGCCCGCAGCTCCGGCGGATGCCGCTCCGGAGTCGTGACGACGACGGAGGTGACGGCCAGCGCCGCTCCCCCGAGCGCCACCGCGATCCCGGCCAGGACGACGGCCGCGCGACGCCGACGGAGCACGCCGAGAGCCAGAACGGCGACGAGGCACACGGACCACGCGACCGTGCACAGCAGCACCCCGCCACCGAGGACGGCGGTGACCGGCAGCAGCCCGGTCGCCGCGGCCGCCGCCCAGGCCGAGAGCGCGAGCGGCAGCAGCCGCAGGTCCTGGGCGCGGATCACGGCGCCACCTGCTCGCGGAAGGCCTCAAGCGTCTTCTCGCCGACGCCGGGCACCTCCAGCAGCTGGTCGACCGAGGTGAACGGCCCGTGCTCCTCGCGGTAGGCGACGATCTTCGCCGCCGTCGCGGGCCCGATCTCGGGCAGCTCCTCGAGCTGCGCGGCCGTGGCCGTGCTGAGGCTGATGATCCCGCCCGCGGCGGCAGCACCTCCGGCGGCCGGAGCCGTGCCGCCCAGTGCGACCGCCGCACCCCGCTCCGGGACGAGGATCTGCTCGCCGTCCACGAGCCGGCGCGCGAGGTTCACGGCGGCCCGCTCGGCCGGCTCCGTGAAACCACCCGCCGCCGCGAGCGCATCGGCCACCCGCGCACCGGGATCGAGCAGATACAGGCCGGGCGCGGCGACCGCTCCGGCGACGTGCACGTAGAGCACCTCACCGGGGCTGCTGCTCGCCGCGGGCGTCGCGTTCCCTTCCGTGGAGGAGGGCGCTCCGGACGGACCCGCCGCAGCAGTGACAGCACCGGCCGGCGCGAGCACCTCCGTCCGGCCGCTCGCCCGCGTCCCGGCGAGGAGCACTGCGACGACCGCCGCCGCGATCACCAGCACCATCGCCGCACCGACTCCGATCCGCCAGCGCGAGCGCGCTCGCCGCGGACGGCGCAGCAGCCCCGCGGGGTCGTCGGCCTGGCTCGTCTGCTGCATCCGACGACGCTAGGGCGGCCCGGTTCGGGCGATCAACGACTCCTGCGGCTCCGTGGACGAAGCTCGACATCCCGTCCTGTGGAGGACGCCCGACCCGACCGCTCAGAGCAGTCGCAGCCGCCCGACGATCTTGTCCACGCGGTTCCTCGGCCCGATCAGACCGACCGCCAGGTACTCGACGAGCTCGGGCCCGGTCGCCCCGAGCACCTCCCGATACTCGTCGTACACGCGGGTGTCCTGCGCGGCAGCGGGCATGTCCGCGACGAACGTCCCCTCGTGCGCCTCCGCCTTCGCCCGGATCGTCCGCAGCGTCGCCGCGTCGGCCGCGAGCACGGTGCAGCCCGCCCACGGCAGCCCCGGGTGCTCGGAGCCCGAGGCGTCCTGCGCCGCAGGACCGAGCAGTCCGGGCACCTGCGCACCGGTCGCCGCGGCGACGCAGACGGCGGCGTTCACCGCGCGCCCGATGGGCAGTGTCTCGTCGACCACGACCACCCACTTCAGACGGGCGGAGCGGGTCGGCGCCGCGGTGTCGATCTCGTCCTCGCTGTAGCCCGCGAATGCAGTGCTCATCGTCGTCCCTCCTCTGGTCGGTCCTCCCGACCGGCCGCGCTCACGATAGGCGGATGCGCGAGCATCCCGCAGGATGGCCGTATGAACGACCAGCAGAACCGCGATGGAGTGGTCCTCGACGCGCTCGACATCGCCATCCTCCGCCTCCTCCAGTCGGATGCGCGGATGTCCAACCGTGACGTCGCCACCGCGGTCGGCGTCTCCCCCACCACCTCGCTCGACAGCATGCGGCGCCTGAGAACCCGCGGCGTCGTCCGCGGCACGACCCTCGACGTCGACCTCGCCGCGATCGGCCGCGGCGTCCAGGCGCTGATCGCCGTGCGCATCCGGCCGCCGTCCCGCGAGGTCATCGAATCGTTCCGCGACTGGGTCAGCGGCCTCGAGCAGACCCTCGGCGTCTTCGTCACCGCCGGCAACGAGGACTTCATCATCCACGTCGCCGTCCGCGACAACGACGACCTCTACGCCTTCGTCATCGACCGCCTCACCGAGCGCCGCGAGGTCGCGGACGTCCGCACCTCGGTCGTCTACCAGCACATCCGCAACGGCGCGGTGCCGCCCGCCTGACAGCGCGGCGGAGGCGGGAACGCCGAAGGGGCCCCTCCGCAGTGGAGGAGCCCCTTCGAGGTGAACCGGTGCTCGGGACGGCCTAGGCCGGCTTCGTCACCAGGTTCACCAGGCGCGGCGCCCGGACGACGGCCGTGACGACCTCGCGGCCCTGCAGCGCCCGCGCGACACCGGTGGCCGCGCGCGCCTTCTGCTCGAGCTCGTCGGAGGAGATCTTCGGCGAGACCTCGATGCGGTCGCGGACCTTGCCGTCGACCTGGAGGATCGCGGTGACCTTCTCCTCGACCAGGAGCGTCGGGTCGGCCTTGCGCCAGAGCGCGTGCGCGACCGAGCCCTCGTAGCCGAGACGGTTCCACATGTCCTCGGCCGTGTACGGCGCGAACAGGTTGAGCGCCATCGCGACGACCTCGGTCGCCTCGCGGACGGCGGGGTCGCCCGCGCCGGCGCCGGAGTCGATGACCTTGCGGGTGGCGTTGACGAGCTCCATCAGCCGCGCGACGACGACGTTGAACTTGAACGCCTCGATCAGCGACGGCGACTCGGCGAGGAAGCGGTGCGTCTGCCGGCGCAGCGCCGCGTCGCCGTTCTTCCACTCCACATCGGGCTTCGTCGTGACGTCCTTCGCCAGGCGCCAGGCGCGGGCGAGGAACTTCGCGCTGCCCGACGGCGAGACGTCGGCCCAGTCGATGTCGTCCTCGGGCGGGCCGGCGAACGCCATCGTCAGGCGCACGGCGTCGACGCCGAACTCGTCGAGCTGGTCCGACAGGCGGACGATGTTGCCCTTCGACTTCGACATCGCGGCGCCGTCCATCTGCACCATGCCCTGGTTGAGCAGCGCCGTGAACGGCTCGGTGAAGGAGACGTAGCCCAGGTCGAAGAGCACCTTGGTGATGAAGCGCGCGTAGAGCAGGTGCAGGATCGCGTGCGTCACGCCGCCGACGTACTGGTCGACGGGCGCCCACTTCTCGGCGAGCTTCGGGTCGAACGCCTGGGTGTCGTCCTTCGGCGAGAGGAAGCGGAGGAAGTACCACGAGGAGTCGACGAAGGTGTCCATCGTGTCCGGGTCGCGGCGCGCGGGGCTGCCGTCGTTCGGGTTGGCGACGTTCACCCAGTCCTCCGCGGCGCCGAGCGGCGAGGAGCCCTTCGGCTGCAGGTCCAGGCCGTCGGTCGAGGGCAGGCGCACGGGCAGCTGGTCCTCGGGGACCGGGATCAGCTCGCCGTTCTCGCCGTGGATGATCGGGATCGGCGTGCCCCAGTAGCGCTGGCGCGAGATCAGCCAGTCCCGCAGGCGGTAGTTCTTCGCCGAGCGGCCGCGGCCGCGCTCCTCCAGCAGCTTGATCACGCGCTCGATGGCGGTGCGCTTCGACAGTCCGTCGAGCGGGCCGGAGTTGATCAGGCGGCCGTCGCCGGTCAGCGCCTCGCCGGTGGTGGCCGGGTCGAGCGAGTACTCCTTCTCGAGCGCGGCCAGCTCCTCCGGGTCCTTGGGGATCACCGGGATCGCGCCGGTGACCGAGGCGGTCGTGTCGACGACGACCCGCACCGGCAGATCGAAGGCACGGGCGAAGTCCAGGTCTCGCTGGTCGTGCGCGGGGACGGCCATGACCGCGCCGTGACCGTAGTCGGACAGCACGTAGTCGGCCGACCAGATCGGCAGGCGCTCGCCGTTGACGGGGTTGATCGCGTAGCGGCCGAGGAACACGCCGGTCTTCGGGCGGTCGACGGTGAGGCGCTCGATCTCGCTCGACTTCTGCACCTTCTCCAGGTAGCTCTTGAACGCGGTCTGCAGCTCGGGCTCGGCGCCCTCGACCAGCTCGGCGGCCAGGTCGGAGTCGGGCGCGACGACCATGAAGGTCGCGCCGAAGAGGGTATCGGGGCGCGTCGTGAAGACGGTGATCCGCTCCTCGCGGCCCTCGATCTCGAACTCGACGTCGGCGCCGATCGAGCGGCCGATCCAGTTGCGCTGCATGGCGATGACCTTCGACGGCCAGGAGCCCTCGAGCTGGTTGAGGTCGTCGAGCAGGCGGTCGGCGTAGTCGGTGATCTTGAAGTACCACTGCGTGAGCTTCTTCTTCACGACGACGGCGCCGGAGCGCTCCGAGGTGCCGTCGGCGAGGACCTGCTCGTTCGCGAGGACGGTCTGGTCCACCGGGTCCCAGTTCACCCAGCTGTCCTTGCGGTACGCGAGGCCCTTCTCGTACATCTTGAGGAACAGCCACTGGTTCCACTTGTAGTACTCGGGGTCGGAGGTGTGCAGCACGCGGTCCCAGTCGAAGGACGCGGCGTAGCGCTTCATCGAGCGCTTCTGCTGCTCGATGTTGTCGTACGTCCAGGTGACCGGGTTGAGGCCGCGCTTGATCGCCGCGTTCTCGGCGGGCAGGCCGAAGCTGTCCCAGCCGATCGGGTGCAGCACGTTGAAGCCCTGCTGGCGCCAGTAGCGCGCGATGACGTCGCCCAGCGCGTACGCCTCCGCGTGGCCCATGTGCAGGTCGCCGGAGGGGTACGGGAACATGTCCAGCACGTACTTGCGCGGGCGCTTGTCGGTGGAGTCGCCGGTCGCGAACGGCCGGGTCTCCTCCCAGATCGGGAGCCACTTCTCCTGGAGCGCGCGGAAGTCGTAGCGCTCCTCGTCGGTCGGGCCGGTCTGCTGGGAGGTCTCTTCTGCCACAGGTGTGTCCTACTTCTGTGAGGGTGGGGGTGGGCGCGCGCTCGGAGGGCGCCTGCGTCCGACCAACAACCCTACTGGCCTCTAGCGGCCGGGCGACGACTCCGCCGTGACGTGCAGGTCGACTCCGAGCGCGGCCAGCAGTGCGCGGGCCTTGAGGCGGGTCTCCTCCACCTCCTCGTCCGGGACGGAGAGAGCGGTGATGCCTCCGCCGGTGCCGATCCTCGCGCGGACGCCGTCGAGCACGAGGGTGCGGATGGTCATCGCGAGATCGAGCGAGCCGTCGCCGCCGAGGCGGCCGAACGCGCCGGCGTAGAGACCGCGCGGCCCGGCCTCCCACTCGCGCAGGAGCTCGATCGCGCGTCGCTTCGGCGCTCCCGTCATCGATCCGGCGGGGAAGGTCGCCGCGAGCAGCTCCGCCGGTCCGACCCCGGGCGCGAGCTGCGCCGACACCTCGCTCACCAGCTGGTGCACGTGCGGGTAGGTCTCGATCTCGAGGAGGCGGTCCACCTGCACCGAGGCGGGGGCGGCGATGCGGGCCAGATCGTTCCGCACGAGATCGACGATCATCACGTTCTCGGCGCGCTCCTTGACGCTCGCGAGCAGCTCGGCCCGCAGCTCCGCGTCGACGACTGGGTCGGCACTGCGGGTCCGGGTGCCCTTGATCGGATGCGTGGCGACGCGGCCGTCGGCCGTGACGTCGAGGAAGCGCTCGGGCGAGGCGCTGACGAGGGCGAGCCCGCCGATGCGGATCAGTCCGCCGTGGTGGCTGGGGCTCGAGCGGCGCAGGCGCCGATACGCCGCCACGGGGTCGAACGCGCCCTCGACCACCACCTCGTTGGTGAGGCAGAGCTGGTAGGCGTCACCCGCGCGGATCGCGGTTTGGCAGTGGGCGATCAGGGCTCGGTACCGCTCGGAGTCGTGCCGCCACTCCACGTGGCCGGCGGGCTCGGCGCTGCGCGGCTCGTCCGAAGCGTCCGGAGCCGCGGCGAGCGCCGCCAGCGCCCGCTCGAGTCGCCGCGCCTCGGGCTCCTGCCGAGAAGAGGAGACGAGGTGCAGGCTCCTCCTGGCCTGATCGAACTCGAGCACCGGATCGCCGCGGATCAGCGCGAGCGCCGGCGGCGCGTCCGCACCGGTGGGCGCCACCGGGAGGGAGACGAAGGGCGCGCCCGCCTCGTAGGAGATCCAGCCGTACCGGCCGAGCGCGCGGTCGCCGGACCGCTCCTCGCCGACCGCGGCGAGCGCCGCCGAGACGTCCGATCCGGCCTCGACCGTCAGCACGTCGTCGGAGGATCCGAGGAAGGAGAGGCCCTCGACGGCGTCGCGACCGGAGTCGAGCCAGAAGGAGGCGTCCGCGCCGGCGAAGAGGGCGAGGTAGGCGCGCTCGGGATCGACCCACGGCAGCTCCCGGCGGAGTGCGGGGTCCTCGAGGAGAGCGGCCACTGGGCTAGCGTAGGCCGTCATGGACGGCGAGCTGGTGCGGGTCTGGGACGGGCACGAGCTCGGTCCCGCGGTCGACGCTCCGGCCGGCGTCCTCCTCGCGGCCGACTCCTGGCTGGTGTCGGAGGGCCGCGTGCGCGGTCTCGAGCTGCACAGGGAGCGGTTCCTGGGCGCGGTCGGCGACGCCGGGCGACCCGTCGGCGGAGACCCCGACGACGCCGAGGCGTTCCTCGATGCCGCGATCGCGGCGCTCCCCCGCACCGGCGACTCCTTCCCCCGCGTCGAGCTCACCGCCGAGGGTCTGCGCCTCCGGCTGCGCGATGCCCCGCCGCGGGGCCGCACCGTCGTCCTCTGGACCAGCCCCGTGGATCCGCGCCGCACCCCGGAGCGCAAGGGACCGGACATCGCACGGCTGGCGCTCCTGCGCTCCCGTGCTCTCGCCGCCGGCGCGGACGAGGCCGTGATCCTCGGTGCCGACAGCGCCGTGATCGACGGCGCCTCGAGCGCTGTGCTCTGGTGGCTCGGCGACGCGCTGGTCGTCCCGCCCGCGAGCAGCCGCCGGGTCCGGAGCGTGACGGCCCGCACGGTCTCCGTGCTCGCGGGAGCGCTGGGCGTCGACGTCATCGAGGCGCCGGCTGAGCCGGTGGACCTCGACGGCCGCGAGGTGTGGACGGCGAACGCCCTGCACGGCCTCCGCCTGGCCACGGGCTGGGTCGACGGACCGGCGCTCGCCGCAGTGCCGGGCCGGCTCGACGCCTGGCGCCGGCGCCTGGACGCCCTCCGCCGTCCCCTGCCCTGATTCCCCGGGCGTCCTGCTCGGAGGGCGTCACCACGACCCGACGTGTGCGGCATGCCAGACGCCGTTCACCACGCGCCTGACGCGGTCGAGGTCTTCGGGGACGTGCCAGCCTCGAATCAGTCCGCTCGGCGACGCCGCCTTCGCACCGACGGTTCACCCTCTCGAGAAGGACCAGTCATGACACCTCACACCTCACCACGCCCACTCGCCTCGGGGCTCGTCGCCCTCGTCGCGACCGGTGCCCTCCTGTTCGGCGGCGCACCGGCACTCGCCCAGAGTGCGCACAGCACGCTCTCCGCGGAGAGCTCCCCGACGGGCACGCAGCCGACCATCAGGCCCCTCCCCGGGCACCAGGCCTACGACGGCCTCGTCAGCGGTGAGCAGCTCCTCCCCGGCGAGAGCATCAGGTCCAACCCGGACCCCGCCGGTCCCGCCTACGTCTTCGTGATGCAGACCGACGGCAACGCCGTCACCTACGACCCCCAGAACCACTCGGTCTACAGCACCGGCACCACCGGTGCGGGCAACCGCCTCGTCATGCAGGAGGACGGCAACGCGGTGGTCTACTCCGCCGCGGGCCGTCCCCTCTGGAGCACGGGGACGGACAACGAGCCGGACTCGTTCCTCCACATCCAGGAGGACGGGAATCTGCTCGTCTCGCGCGCGGACAGGACCCCCGCCTGGGCGAGCAGCATCAACGGCCCGATCGCCGAGCCGCCCTTCAGCACCCTCCACGCCGATGAGTCGATGCTCCGCGGACACCAGCTGACCTCGGAGAACGGACGCTTCCGGGCGGTGCTCCAGAGGGACGGGAACCTCGTCGGCTACAGCACCGCGGGTGTCGTGTGGAACACGGGCACCCGCGGCGCGGACAGCAGACTCGTCATGCAGGCCGACGGCAACGCGGTCCTGTACGCGGACGGATCCGTCAAGTGGGCCTCCGGGACGAAGGGCAGAGGCCTCCGCCTCGCCCTCGACAACAGTGGAGTGCTCTCGATCCGGAACAGGGACGACGCCGTCCTGTGGACCAGCCAGTCCGCCCTCCCCGGGTCGAGCCTCTTCGCCCCCAATCATCTCGGCGCAGGTGATCTGCTGCGATCGGACAACGGGAGGTTCCGTGCCGTGAAGCAGACCGACGGCAACTTCGTCGTCTACGACCGGGCCGCAGCGACGTGGTCGACCGGCGGTTCGGACCCGGACAGCACGTTCGTCGTGCACGGCGACGGAGTCGCGCAGATCGTGACGAAGGAAGGCGTCGCGACATGGATGGCGGCCCCCGCCTCGGGCTCGGTCGCGCCGTACCGACTCGCGATGCAGGACGACGGCAATCTCGTCGAGTACGACGGCCGCGACCAGGCCGTGTGGTCGATCCGCTGACGACACGTGCGGAGGAGCGCTCGACGACGAGGAGCAGCTCGCCCGAACGGCCCGGCTCGTGCACGACCTGCACGGACCGGGCCGTCGTCGTGCTTCAGCGGACCTGCCCGAGGGCGCGCGGGGCAGCGATCCGGTCCCCGGAGGCGGGACAGCGTGACAGGGACCCCGCGGCACGCGCCGGGCCGCGACTCCGGGTGCTCCGGCGCGCCAGGATCGAAGCAGTCCGCTCGGCGATGCCGCCCTCACCCCGACGGCACCCATCTCTCGAGAAGGAACTGCCATGACACCACACACCTCCCCACGCCCGCTCGCCTCAGGACTCGTCGCGCTGGTCGCGACCGGGGCCCTGCTCTTCAGCGCGACACCGGCCCTCGCTCAGGGCGGTCTCAGCACCGCGTCCTCGAGCGTCTCCGCCGCCCGCGCGTCGGCCCCCGACGCACTGAATCCCGGCCAGCAGCTCCTCGCCGGCCAGTCCATCGCCTCGAGCCAGTCGGGAGGCGGCTACACCTTCCGGATGCAGGACGACGGCAACGCCGTCGTCTACGACGAGGTCGGTCACGCCGTCTTCGACGCGGGCACCTCGGGGCGCGGCAACCGCCTCGTGATGCAGGAGGACGGCAACGTCGTCATCTACTCCGCCGACGGCCGAGCGCTCTGGAGCACCGGGACGGACAACGAGACGGACGCGTCTCTGATCATCCAGGCGGACGGCAATCTCGTCGTCTACCGGGAAGACGGCTCGCCGGCCTGGGCGAGCAGCGTGAACCGCAGGATCCCCCAGCCGCCGTTCAGCACCCTCTACGTGGACGACGCGCTCTCCCGCGGGCACCAGCTCACCTCGCCGAACGGACTCTTCCGCGCGGTCATGCAGCGCGACGGCAACCTCGTCGGCTACGGCCCGGACGGCGTCGTCTGGAACACCGGCACCGTCGGCACGGACAACCAGCTCCTCGTCTCCGACGACGGCTACGCCGTGATCATCGGCGCGGACGGGGGGATCAGGTGGGCGGCCGACACCGGGGGTGTGGCCAACTCCCTCACGCTCGACGACAGGGGTGTCCTGACCGCACTCGATGAGGACGGCGCCGTCCTGTTGACGAGCCAGTCCGGACTGCCCGGCGCGCAGATGTACGCCCCCAACACCCTCGCGAGCGACGGCCTCCTCCGCTCCGACGACGGCCGCTACCGCGCCGTGATGCAGGGTGACGGCAACTTCGTCGTGTACGGCCCGACCGGGGCGGTCTGGCAGACCGGCACCTCCGGCGTCGAGAGCTCGTTCGAGTTCTCGAAGGACGGGACGGCGCAGGTCGTGGCCGGCAGCGGCGCCGTCACCTGGACGGCGACGCCCGCGGGCGGCACCGCCCCGTTCCGCCTCGCCATGCAGAGCGACGGCAACCTCGTCGAGTACGACGCCCACCACCACGCGGTCTGGTCCAGCCGCTGACGGCTTCTGCAGTCCGGCTCCCGCAGTCGCGATGAGGCCCTCACTCGACGGCCCGGCCCGTGCTCGTCAGCACGAGCCGGGCCGTCGTCGTGCCCTCGGAGCAGCATCCGAGGAGATCGCGTGCCGACCGCCGACGCCGTCCGGAGAGCCGGGAAGCGGACCGCGCGACAGAGAGCACGTGTCGAACGCCAACGCGTGACGAGCTCGAACACGAGTGCTTCGGTGAGAGGGAAGACCGCTCGGCGACGCCGCCTCGTCAGCGGCGGTGCCGATCTCTCGAGAAAGAACTGCCATGACATCCACCACGCACCCACGACGCCGAGCCTCCAGGATCGTCGCACTCGTCGCAGCCGGAGCCGTACTCCTGGGTGCGACACCTGCTGTGGCCCAGGAGGCCGCCCCTGACGCGTCTGCATCGACTCACTGGAGTCCGACCACGCCGGCCTTCAAACGGTGGCCCGCCCCGTCCGGTGGCCCCGACCGCGATTACTACAACGCTCTTCTCGCCGGGGAAGTGGTCTACTGGACCGGCACGAACCCGGACGGAAGCCTGAACCTGGACCGAACCGTGCTCTCCGACCCGTCCGGAAGCTACGTCTTCGCCATGCAGGAGGACGGTGACGTCGTCCTCCGCTCCAACGACGGCAGGATCCTGTTCCGCACAGGGACCCTCAACGCCTCCCCGACCCAGGTGAACTATCTGGGACTGCAGAGGGACGGGAACATCGTGGTCCTCTCGGGCGATGAACGTCCGATCTGGAGCTCCGGAACGGACGGCGAACCGGGCGCGAATCTCGTGCTCGGGGAGGACGGCGACCTCGTCCTCTACCGCCGGAACGGCACTCCGGCCTGGTCCGCCAGCGCCGGGAAGATCGCCGAGCCGCCGACCGACACCCTCGCCACCGGCGGCACCCTCACCTACGGCCACCAGCTCACCTCCGAGAACGGGCTCTTCCACGCGGTCATGCAGCGCGACGGCAACCTCGTCGGCTACGGCCCCTCCGGAGCGATCTGGAGCACCGGCACTCGCGGCATCGGCAATCGCTTCGTCATCCAGGACGACGGCAACGCCGTGGTCTACGGGGCCGACGGCGCGGTGAGGTGGGCGTCCGGTACCAGCGGGGACGGTCTCACCGTCCAGCTCGAGGACAGCGGCGTGCTGGATGTCCGCGATGCCGACGACGACCTGGTATGGGACAGCCAGTCCGCGCTGCCCGGGTCGGTCCTGTACGCCCCGAACGACCTCCAGACCGGCAACCGGCTGCGCTCGGACGACGGCGCCTATCGTGCCGTGATGCAGGGTGACGGCAACTTCGTCGTCTACGGCCCGACGGGAGCGATCTGGCAGACCGCCACCTCCGGTGTCGAGAGCTCGTTCCAGTTCTTCCGGAACGGGAGAGCACAGGTCGTGGCCGACAACGGCGCCGTCACCTGGACGGCGAAGCCCGCCGCCGGCGGTGACGGCCCGTTCCGCCTGGTCATGCAGAGCGACGGCAACCTCGTCGAGTACGACGGACAGGGCCACGCGATCTGGTCCATCCGCTGACCCCGCCGGGATCGACGCGTCGGCGGACGCGCTGACGTCCCCCTGCGACGGCCCGGCTCGTGCACACCCTGCATGCGCCGGGCCATCGGCGTTCTCACGCGCAAGGTCCAGCCCTGCGCGACTCCCCCTCAGAGCGCAGAAGCGGGACGACGCGACAACGACCCTGCGCCCCGCGCCGGAACGCATCGAAGTCCAGCAGCAGTGCTTCGGTGAGAGGGAAGACCGTTCGGCGATGCCGCCTCGTCGACGGCGGTGCCGATCTCTCGAGTAAGGAACTGCCATGACGTCCACCTCACATCCACGCTCCCTCGCCTCCGGACTCGTCGCGCTCGTCGCGGCGGGAACCCAGCTCCTCGGCGCGACACCCGCCCTCGCCGAGAGCGCCGTCGGAGCAGCATCCTCGACGAGCGGCGCTCCCGCCTGGTCCGCCGGCGCCGGGACGACCGCCGAACCGCCGCACGACACCCTCGGCACCGGCGGCACCCTCGCGCCGGGCGACCAGCTCACCTCGAAGAACGGGCTGTTCCGCGCGGTCATGCAGACCGACGGGGACCTCGTCGGCTCCGGGCCCTCCGGCGTGATCTGGCACACCGGCACCCACGGCGCGGGCAACCGCTTCGTCCTGCAGAACGACGGTGACGCCGTCGTCCTCGGCGCCGACGGCTCGGTGGAGTGGACGTCCGGCACCAGCGACGACACTCTCACCGTCCAGCTCGACGACAGCGGAGTGCTGATGCTCGTCGACGACGAGGGCGACCTGGCCTGGGACAGCCAGTCCCAGCTGCCGGGGTCGGTCCTGTACGCACCGAACTACCTCTCGGCCGGTGACGTGCTGCGCTCGGACGACGGTCGGTACCTCGCGGTGATGCAGTCGAACGGGGACCTCGTCGTCCACGGTCCGACGGGCACTGTCTGGCAGAGCGGGACCTCCGGCATCGACAACGCGCTGCACGTCGCCGAGAACGGAGTCGCGTCGATCTACGACTGGAAGGACACCGTGCTCTGGACGAACGGTCCCGCCTCCGGTGCGGTCGGACCGTTCCGGTTCGTGATGCAGAACGACGGCGCCCTCGTCGAGTACGACGGTCAGGGCCACGTCGTCTGGTCCAGCCGCTGACGGCAGCGGACAGCGGGCTCCGCCGAGGCGGTCGGCCCTGCTCCGACGGCCCGGTCGTGCGCATCCCGCACGAACCGGGCCGCCGTCGTGAAGGCCCGAGTCCGAGCGACGAGCGAGCGAGCGCCTCCGTGATGCCGACGCCCGCTCCACCGGGACACGGCGTCCCGAGCGCACGCCCGATCCCGCCCCCGCGTGCGAGCATTCGAGGATCCGCTCGGCGATGCCGACCTCTCGAGAAAGATCTGCGATGACGCCTCCCTCTTCCTCCCGCTCCGCCGGGCCCTCCCGATTCGTCGGCTCCGGGCTCGTCGCGCTCGTCGCGACCGGAGCCCTCCTCTTCACCGCGACGCCCGCGCTCGCCGAGGAGGCGGTGCAGCAGACGCTCTCCTCCTCCTCCTCCTCCGACTCGGCTCCTGCGCTTCAGACGAACGCCGACCCGCAGTCCCGCGCCGCCGGCGCGTACTACAACGCGCTCGAGGGCGGCGAGGAGCTCGCCCGCGGCGAGAGCATCGTCTCCGACGATCCCGGACCCGCCTACGAGTTCGTGATGCAGACCGACGGCAACGCCGTCACCTACGCGCCCGACGGCCGCGTCGTCTTCGCGACCGGCACCGCCGGCCGCGGCGACCACCTCGCGATGCAGACCGACGGCAACGTCGTGATCTACTCCGCCGACGACCGGCCCGTCTGGAGCACCGGCACGAACGACGAGCCCGGTGCGTACCTGATCATCCAGGAGGACGGCAACCTCGTCGTCTCGCGTGAGAACGGCTCCCCCGCCTGGGCGAGCAGCGTGAACGGGAGGATCGCCGAGCCGGCGACCGACACCCTCTTCACCGGCGAGACCCTCCGCGGCGGACGCCAGCTCACCTCGGCCGACGGCCGCTTCCGCGCCGTGATGCAGACCGACGGCAACTTCGTCGGCTACGGCCCGCAGGGCGTCGTCTGGAACACCGGCACCCGCGGCGCCGGCAACCGCCTCGTGCTGCAGACCGACGGCAACGCCGTGATCTACGGTCCCGACAACTCGGTCCAGTGGTCCTCCGGCACCCGCGGCAGCGACCTGCGGCTCGGCATCAACAACGCCGGATCGCTGATCATCGTCGACCAGGTCGACACCGTGCTCTGGACCAGCCAGGCGCAGCTGCCCGGCTCGAGCCTCTACGCCGAGAACGGACTCGCCGCCGGCAGCCTCCTCCGCTCGGCCAACGGCGTCTACCGCGCCGTGATGCAGGGCGACGGCAACTTCGTGGTCTACGTCCGCTCCGGTCCGATCTGGTCGACGGGCACGTCCGGCGCGGGCAGCTCGTTCAACCTCTACGAGGACGGCTTCATGGCCGTCGTCCGCGGCGACGGCATCGGCACCTGGACGGTCACGCCCCGCGCCGGCGCGGTCGCCCCGTTCCGCCTCGTCATGCAGGACGACGGCAACCTCGTCGAGTACGACGGACGCAACCAGGCGGTGTGGTCGAGCCGCTGAGCGCGGTGACCTCGCTGCCCCTCTGATCGGGTCCCGCCCTGCGGCGGGCCCCTCCCGACGGCCCGGCTCGTGCACCCCCTGCACGGGCCGGGCCGTCGGCGTTCCCGGACGGCGCGGCCCGCTGCCGTGGGCGGACCGCCACCTCCGGCGTGCGGCCCGCAGCGGCGCACGGTTCGTCGCTGCTCCCCCGCCCGTCGCATGATGGAGGGGTGAGCGACGCCGGCGACTTCATCCGCACGGCGCTCGAGTACGAGGGCGACGTCTGGCGAGCGCAGGACGTGCGCGAGCGGCTCGGCGCGAGGCTCGACTCCACCGGGGCCTCCGTCGGCGCCGTGCGCGGGACCGTGCGGGACGCGCTGAAGAAGTTCCGCGGGCTCGAGCACGACGACGTGACCGCGCTGTCGTCGGAGCTGTGGGCTCCGCCCGTCTTCGAGACGCGGCTGGCGGCGGTCGTCCTGCTGCAGTCGCGGGTGGCGCTGCTGCGGGCTTCCGATCTCACCCGGTTGGAGGGCTTCGCTCGGGACTCGCGGGTCGACGAGCTCGGCGATCCCCTGGCCGTCGATGTGATCGCTCCCCTGCTGTCCACGCTGGCGGGCCCTGCTCGCACGCGGGCCGACGCGGTTCTCGACCGCTGGGCCGTCGAGGGTGACCGCCTGGCGCGCGTGTCGGCGCTGGCACGAGCGACGCGCTGACGGCCGCGCTGCGGCGGCTCGGTCCTTCGATCAGGCGCTGGCCGCGGTGCCGTCCGCGATCGTGATCCGCCGGTCGACGGCGAGGGACGCGGGGACGCGGTGCGCGATCAGCACGACCGTGCGGCCCGAGGCGGCATGCAGCAGGTCGGCGAGCAGCGCGTCCGCGACCGGCGCGTCGACCGAGGCGGTGGGCTCGTCGAGCACCAGCACGTCGAAGTCGGCGAGCAGGGCGCGGGCGAGCGCCAGGCGCTGCGCCTGACCGCCCGAGACGAGCGAGCCGCGCTCGCCGACCCGGGCGTCGAGACCGCCGCGGGCCGCGGTCCAGGAGGCGAGGCCCACCCGCTCGAGGACGGCGGTCAGCACCGCGTCGTCGGCCTCGGGCCGGGCGAAGAGCAGGTTCTGCCGGATCGTCTCGTCGAAGAGGTAGGGCTGCTGCTCGACGAGGCCGACCAGCCGGCGCAGCTCGTTCTGGGGCAGCGTGCGCGCCTCCACTCCGCCGATCCGGTAGGAGCCCGTGTGGTCGAGGAAGCGGACGAGCGCGTGCGCGAGCGTCGTCTTGCCCGAGCCGCTGCCACCGGTGACGAGGATCCGCTCGCCCGCGCGCAGCTCGAGCGAGACGTCGCGGAGCGCCGGCGTCGCGGCTCCGGGCCGGGAGACCGAGAGGTCGCGGAGGACGATGTCGCGGCCGAGCGGGACGGCGGCCGACGGATCGACGTCGGCGTCGGTCGCCAGGGCCGGCGACGCGGCCTGCGCGTCGAGGTCCGCGAGCCGCTGCGCACTCGAGAGCGCCGAGCGCGCGCTCTGCACCGCCAGCGGAGCGGCGGCCGCGACCTCGAACACGGCTAGCGGCACCAGGGCGAGCACCCCGAGCGCGGGGCCGCCGAGCTCGCCGACCGCGGGGATCCCGAGCGCGAGACCCGCCCAGACCGCGCCGCCGGAGCACAGCGCGAGGACGGCGGCGGCGAGCCCGGTCGACGCCGCGCGCCGGCGAGCGGCCCGGGTGAGCGCCGCCTCCGCCTGCGCGACGTCGGCGATCGCGTCGTCGGCCGCGTCGAAGGCGATCAGCACGTCGAGCCGGGTGACCAGCAGGTTCAGGCGCTCGGCCAGCTCGCCGCGCAGCGGCGCCAGCTCGCGGTCGGCGCGCGCCGAGACCAGCCCCGAGCCGAGGGCTCCGCCGACGAACGCGAGCACGAGCAGACCGAGCAGCACGGCGCCCATCGCGGGCAGCAGGAGCCAGACGCCCACCACCGCGGCGGCGGAGACCACGGCGGCGACGACCAGCGGCTGCACGATCCGCAGCGGCACGTCCTGCTGCGCGTCGACGTCGGCGACCACCCGCGAGACGAGATCGCCGCGGCGCACCCGACCGAGGCCGTCCGGCGCCACGGGGACCAGCCGGTCGTAGACGCCGGCGCGCAGCTCGGCCAGCGCGCGGAACGCCGCGTCGTGCCCGGAGAGGCGCTCGAGGTAGCGGAAGAACGCCCGCGAGAGCGCGAAGGCGCGCACGCCGACGACGGCCATCGAGAGGAAGAGGATCGGCGGCTGCTCGGCCGCCCGCACGATCAGCCAGGCCGAGCAGGCGAGCAGGGCGACGACCGACGCGGACGACAGCAGCCCGAAGGAGAGTCCGGGGAGGAAGCGCCGCGGCGCCGGCATCGCCGCCCGCAGCACCTCGGTGCGGTTCACCGGAGCACCGCCTCGGCGGGGGCGAGCGCCAGCACGGCGTCGGCGGCGGCGATGGTCGCCGGGCGGTGCGTGGCGACGAGCACGATCACGCCCTCGTCGGCGAGAGAGCGGAGCCCGGCGAGCAGCGCGCGCTCCGACTCCTCGTCGAGCGCGGCGGTCGGCTCGTCGAGAGCCAGTACGGCGCAGCCGCGCTCGAGGACGCGGTGCACGGCCCGGGCCACGGCGACCCGCGCCGCCTGCCCGCCGGACAGTCCGGTGCCGTCCGCATCGATCCGCCGGCCGGGGTCGAGGTCGGCCCCCGCGATCGCGAGCGCCCGGTCGATGCGCGCCGGGTCGGGCGAGCGCGAGCCGAGCGCCACGTTCGAGCCGACGGTCCCGGGGAGCAGATCGGGCCGCTGCCCCGACCAGGCGAGCCAGTCGCGGCCGGTGGCGTCGTCGACCGCGGCCCCGCCCAGGACGATCGCGCCGGTCGCCGGGGCGAAGCCGGCGAGAGCGGCGAGCAGCGTCGACTTGCCCGAGCCGCTCGGACCGGTCAGCGCGGTGATCGACCCGGGAGGCAGAACGGCGTCGACCGGCGCGAGGACCCGGCCCGCGCCGTCGTCGACCCCCAGAGCGCGGAGCTCGAGCGCTCCGGAGCGTCCCGGGGCCGCGGAGCGGGCGGGCACGGCGGAGGCCGCCTCGATGATCGCGAAGGCCTCGTCCGCCGCCTGCACGCCGTCCGCCGCCGCATGGAACTCGGCACCGACCTGCCGCACCGGCAGGAACACGTCGGGCGCCAGCACGAGCACGAAGAGCCCGATCGCGAGTCCGAGCGAGCCGTCGACCAGCCGCAGCCCGATCGACACCGCGACGAGCGCGACCGAGAGCGAGCCGGCCAGCTCGAGGACGAAGCTGCTGACGAAGGTCACCCGCAGCACCTTCATCGTGTGCACGCGGTAGTCCTCGGTCAGCGCGCGGATGCGGGTGCTCTGCCGCTCCGCCCGTCCGAAGATCTTCAGCGTGGCCAGTCCGCCGACCGTGTCGACGAAGCCCGAGGCCAGCGCCTGCAGGCGGCTCCACTGCCGCTTCTGCACCGCCTGCGTCGCCCAGCCGATCAGGATCATGAAGACCGGGATCAGCGGCAGCGTCACCACGAGGAAGAGCGCGCTGAGCGGATCCGCGAGGAAGACCACGAGTGTCAGGATCGGCGTGGTGATCGCGGTCGCGATCAGCTGCGGCAGGTAGCGGGCGAAGTAGCCGTCGAGCGCGTCGAGCCCGCCGCCGAGCAGGGCGACGACGCCGCCCGAACCACCGGTGCGGCCGGACGGGCCGAGCGCGACGAGCGAGGCGAGGACGGCCGACCGCAGCTGCGCCTTCGCGTCGGTGCCGCCCCGCGCGGCGTTCACCTCGACGGCCCAGGCCAGCAGCGCGCGCACCGCCACGATCCCCAGCAGCGCCGCGAGTGACGGCGCCAGGTCGGCGGCCGAGCGCCCGTCGACCGCCCCGGCGACGAGCTGCGCCACCAGCCACGCGAACGCGACCGCGGTCGCCGTGCGGGCCAGCGCGAGCGCCCCGCCGAGCACGAGGAACATTCGTGCGGAGCGGGCGTAGCGGAGCAGTCGGGGGTCGAGGGGCTTCACGGTCGCGATCGGTCAGTGCGCGTCGACCGGGATGTGGCTCCGGGTGATGCGCTTGCGGAAGATCCAGTAGGTCCAGGCCTGGTAGCCCACGATGAGCGGGACGAAGACCAGCGCCGTCCAGCTCATCACCGTCAGGGTATAGGGCGTGCTCGAGGCGTTCTCGATGGTCAGGCTGTTCGCGACGTCGTTCGAGGCGGGCATCACCGCCGGGAAGAGCGTGGTGAACAGCGCGAGCACCGCGAGGCCGATCGTGCCGGCCAGCAGGGCGAAGGCGCGGCCCTCCCTCCCGCGCACGTTGGCGACCCAGGCGAGCACCAGGGCGGTCGCCGCGGCGATCGACAGCAGCCAGGACGGGCCGCTCCCCTGCGCCAGGTTCGTCCAGCCGAGGAACACCGCGGCGACCGCGATGGTCACCAGTCCCGCCCGCGTCGCCAGTCGGCGCGCCCGCTCGCGGATCTCGCCGTCGGTCTTCAGCGAGACGAAGACGACGCCGTGGGTGAAGAAGAGCAGGAGCGTCGTCGCGCCGCCGAGCAGCGCGTACGGGTTCAGCAGATCGAAGACCGTCCCGATGTAGTTGTGGTCCGCATCCAGCGGCACGCCCTGCACGATGTTCGCGAACGCGACGCCCCAGAGGAACGCGGGCACGGCCGAGCCGACCACGATCATCGTGTCGAACCGCTTCTTCCAGGCGGCCTCCGGACGCTGGTGCCGGTACTCGAAGGAGACGCCGCGGGCGATCAGCGCCAGCAGGATCAGCAGCAGCGGCAGGTAGAAGCCGCTGAAGAGCGTCGCGTACCACTCGGGGAAGGCGGCGAACATCGCAGCGCCCGCGACGATGACCCAGGTCTCGTTGAGGTCCCAGACCGGCCCGATCGTGTTGATCAGGACGCGGCGGTCGGTGTCGTCGCGGCCGAGGAACGGCAGCGACATCCCGACGCCGAAGTCGAAGCCGTCGAGGACGAAGTAGCCGATGAAGAAGACGGCGACGATCCAGAACCAGAGCGTGGCGAGATCGAGCGATCCGAGGTCCATGTGCGCAGTGCCCTTCTCAGTAGACGGTGCCGACGAGCTGCGGGCGACCGCTCTCCTCGTCGATCTCGGGGGCGTCGTCGGGGCCGGCCTGGGCCGCCCGCTTGATCAACCGGAACTCGACGACCGCGAGGGTGCCGTAGATCGCGGTGAAGGCGATCAGCGAGATCAGCACCTCGAGGCCGCTGACCCCGGGCGAGACGCCGTCCGCGGTCTTCAGCAGGCCGAAGACGAGCCAGGGCTGGCGGCCCATCTCGGTGAAGACCCAGCCGACGATCATCGCCATCAGCGGCAGCGGTGCCGCCCAGATCGCGATCTTCCACATCCACTGCTTCGGCTCGCGGCCCTTGCGGGTGAACCAGAGGCCGGCGGCGGCGACGCCGATGGCGAGGACGCCGAGCGCCATCATCCAGCGGAACGACCAGTAGGTGACCCAGATGATCGGCGTGTAGTCGCCCGGGCCGTAGACCGCGCTGTACTGCGCCTGCAGGTCGTTGATGCCCTCGACGGTGCCGGTGAAGGTGTGCGTCGAGAGGAAGGAGAGCAGATACGGGATGCGGATCGAGAAGAGCTCGCTCGAGCCGTCGGGAGTGCCCCAGGTGAAGATCGAGAACGAGGCGTCGACACCGGTGGACGTCTTGTACAGCGCCTCCGCGGCCGCCATCTTCATCGGCTGCGTGTCGACCATCGCGAGGCCGAGCGAGTCGCCGGTGAAGAGGGTGAGACCGCCGCTGATCAGCATCATCCAGGCGCCGAACTTCAGTGCGGGGCGCATCGTCTCGAGGTGCTGGTTGCGCGAGAGGTGGTAGGCGGCGACGCTGACGATCACCGCGGCCGAGACCATGAAGCAGGCGAAGATCGTGTGCGGGAACGCGGCGAGCGCGACCTTGTTGGTCAGCAGGGCCCAGATGTCGGTGAGCTCGGCGCGGCCCTTGGCCTCGTTGATCCGGAAGCCGACCGGGTTCTGCATGAAGGCGTTCGCGGCGATGATGAAGTAGGCCGAGAGCGTCGTGCCGAGCGTGGTGAGCCAGATCGTCGCGAGGTGCAGCTTCGCCGGGAGCTTGTCCCAGCCGAAGATCCAGAGGCCGATGAACGTCGCCTCGAGGAAGAACGCGAGCAGGCCCTCGAAGGCGAGCGGGGCGCCGAAGACGTCTCCGACGAAGCGGGAGTAGTCGCTCCAGTTCATCCCGAACTGGAACTCCTGGACGATGCCGGTGACCACGCCCATCGCGAAATTGATCAGGAAGATCTTCCCGAAGAACTTCGTCAGCTGCAGGTAGTGCACGCGACCGGTGCGCCCCCAGCAGGTCTGGAAGATCGCCACCGTGAGCGCCATGCCGATGGTGAGCGGCACGAAGAGGAAGTGGTAGATCGTCGTCAGGCCGAACTGCCAGCGCGACAGGAGGAGCGGGTCCAGGAGTTCGTTCACGGCTCCGAGCCTAGGTCGGCCGGAGGGGCGCGATGCCCCCGGATCCCAGTAATGGGGCGGATGTGCGCCTCCCGCGGGGCCCCTGGCGACACCCTTCCGGGGCGGTTCGAGCCGCCCGCCGACGGCCCGCGCGTCAGCGACGTCTCGACGTCGAGACAGAGCGTCTCCACGTCGAGAGATCTTCGCCCGTGGGTCCGGTCGAGCAGCACCCCCGGTCGTCGGAGGGTCGGCGACGGACCTCTCGACGGCGAGCGACCACGTGCGCCGATGCTTCCCGCTGTCGAGCTCGCATCTTCACAGGTCTTTCCCAGTCGCCCCGGCGTCCCGCGTCCGCTGTGAGAGATCGTGCGCCGTCACCGCGCGACGCTCGCGGCTCCCGCCCGGCCGCGCCCCCTACGATCGAGGGATGCCGAGCAAGGGGAGCTACGCCAAGGGCGTCGCGAAGCGCGAGGAGATTCTGCAGACCGCTCTCGAGGTGTTCTCGCGGCAGGGGTACCGCAAGGCCTCGCTGCGCGAGATCTCGGAGGAGGTCGGCCTGACGCAGGCGGGGCTGCTGCACTACTTCGACTCGAAGGAGGAGCTCTTCGCCGAGGTCCTCCGCAAGCGCGACGACACGGACCGCGCCGTCTACGACCTGGAGAAGAAGGGCGACCAGGCGATCGAGGAGGTCGTCAGGCTGATCCGGCACAACAGCGAGGTGCCCGGTCTCGTCCACCTCTACGCGACGCTCTCCGCCGACGCGACCGACGAGTCGCACCCCGCGCACGAGTTCTTCATCGAGCGCTACCGGACCGTCAACGAGGTCTTCGCCGCCCGGGTCCGCGAGGACCAGAGCGAGGGGCTCATCGCCGCCGACATCGATCCGGAGCTGGCCGGCAAGATGATCACGGCGCTGTCCGACGGACTGCAGGTGCAGTGGCTGCTCGACGACCGGGTCGACATGGGCTCGATCGTCGAGACCTTCTGGTCGCTGCTCAAGCGGGTCCGCTGAGATGCAGGACCGCACGCGCCCGTGAACGACGCTCTGACCGGCATCCTCGCCTTCGTCGTGAGCGTGCCGCCCGTCTGGCGGACCCTGCTGGCAGGCCTCGCCGTCTTCTTCGAGACGACGATCCTCGCCGGGCTGATCGTGCCGGGCGACACCATCGTGATCGTCAGCGCGACCGGCGTGACCTCTCCCCCGCAGTTCGTCGCGCTGGCGATCGCCGTGATCATCGGCGCGCTCTGCGGCGAGTCGGTCGGCTTCTACCTGGGCCGCTGGTTCGGACCGCGCATCCGCGGGTCGCGCCTCGGCCGCCGCCTCGGCGAGAAGAACTGGCTGCGGGCCGAGCGCTACCTCGCGCGCCGCGGCGGCATCGCCGTCTTCCTCTCGCGCTTCCTCCCGGTGCTGCACTCCCTCATCCCGCTCACCGTCGGGATGAGCGGCATGAGCTACCGGACCTTCATGGCCTGGACGACGCCCGCGTGCATCCTCTGGTCGTTCGCCTACGTCGGCGTCGGGGCCGCCGCGGCGGGCGGCTACCGCGAGCTGTCGGACAGCCTGCACTACGCGGGCTACCTCTTCGTCGGAGCGATCGTGGTCTTCGTGCTGGTCGTCCTCGGCGTGAAGAAGCTCCTCTCACGCGCGGAGGCGCGTCACCTCGACGAGTGACGCGCCTCCGGGCCTGAGCGGTTCGGGTCAGCCGAGGAGGCCGGCCGAGGTGAGCCACTCGGTCGCGATGGCCGCGGCCGACTTCTGCTCGTTGACGCTCTCGGAGTTCAGCGCGACGAGGTCGTCGGCGGTCAGCTTCGCGCTGACCCCGTTGATGATCTCGGCGGCGTCGTCGTCGACCTTGTCGGAGACGATCGGCACCACGTTGTCCGCGACGAACAGGCCGTCGGGGTCGGCGAGGGGCAGCAGGTCGTTCGACTCGATGTTCGGGTCGGCGGTGTAGATGTTCGCCATCTGGATCTGGTTGCTGGCCAGCGCGTCGACGGTCGTCGATCCGCCGCTGTCCTCGATCGCCTGGAACGTCGTGGCGATGCCGTACTTCGACTGCAGAGCGTCGGGCCCGTAGGGACGGGTCTGCAGCTCGGAGTTGCCGCCGAGCACGATCGGGTCGGTGACGTTCTTCAGCGAGGCGATGTCGGTCAGGTTCCACTGGTCGGCGAAGGCCTGGGTGACCGTGTAGGAGTTCTGGTCGCTCGCGTCCGCGGCGTCGAGCGCGCGAAGTCCGTCGGGCAGGGCGTCGGTGAGCGCCGAGTAGACGTCGTCGGCCGTGGTCGCGGTCGTGTCCGGCTCCAGCGCCTGCAGGAGGCTGCCGCCGTACTCGGGGAACACGTCGATCGAGCCGCTCTCGATCTCGGGCAGGTAGATCTCGCGCTGACCGATGCGGAAGTCGCGCTGCACGGTCATCCCCCCGTCCTCGAGGGCCTGCGCGTAGATCTCGGCGATGATCTCGTTCGAGTAGTAGTCCTGCGAGCCGATGACGATGGTGTCGCCGCCGGCGGTCGCTCCCGATCCTTCGTCGAGCGGATCGCTGGACGAGCACCCTGCCAGCGCCACCACGGCGCCGACCGCGAGTGCGCTGAGAACGACACGGCCCTTCTTGGTTGCTGTGAACATCTCTTATTTCCCTTCGTCGATGGGGATTCCCACCACCGCGCGGCGTCGGAGTGACGACGCGCGGAAACCTGAGCGCTCGGTCCTGGCGCGGCCGAGGCCGAGCACGACGCCGCGGGGCACGGCGATCCGCTGGAGGACCGCGAACAGCACCTCGCTGAGCAGCGTGAGCACGATCACGATGATCGAGCCCGCGAGCATCTGCGGGTAGTCGCCCGCCTTGACGCCCTGGAAGATGTAGCGGCCGAGACCGCCGGCGCCGATGTAGTCGGCGAGCGTCGCCGTGGCGATGATCTGCAGCGCCGCGACGCGGAGACCGCCGATCAGCAGCGGCAGGCCGAGCGGGATCTCGACCTTCGCCAGGATCTGCCACTCCGTCATGCCGACGGAGCGCGCGGCGTCGACGGTGCGGCGGTCGACCGCCTCGAGCCCGGAGTAGGCGCCCGCGAGGATCGACGGGATCGCCAAGATCACCAGCGCGATCAGCGGGGCGCCCAGGCCGAGGCCGAGGCTCATCGCCGCGAGCACCAGCACGCCCAGGGTGGGCAGCGCGCGGAGGCCGCCGGCGACGGGCACCGCGATGCCCTTGCCCTTGCCGGTGTGGCCGATGAGGTAGCCGAGCGGGATGGCGATGGCCGCGGCGATCACCAGCACGATGAGGCTGATGCCGAGGTGCTGTGCGACGCGGGTCGGGACGCCGTAGATGCCCTCCCAGTGCGTCGGGTCGCCGATCCAGGCGAAGGCCTGGGCGATGAGGTTCACGCGGTCACCGCCTTCGCGCTCGCGGCGCTCCTGCGGCGGGAGCGGCTCCGGTCGAGGGTGGTCCACGGCATCAGCAGTCGCCCGAGCAGGACGAGGAGTCCGTCGAGCACGAGGGCCAGCACGATCGTGAGCACGATGCCGGTGATGATCTCGCCCTGGATGCCGCGCTGGAAGCCGTCCGTGAAGAGCAGGCCGAGGCTCTGGATGCCCAGCACCGCGCCGACCGTCACGAGACTGACCGTGCTCACCGTGACGACGCGCAGGCCCGAGAGCAGGACGGGACCGGCGAGCGGGAACTCGACCTTCCAGAACCGCGCCCAGGCCGAGTAGCCCATCGCCGTCGCCGACTGGGTGACGTCCTCCGACACCGCCGAGAGCGCGTCGGAGGTGGTCCGCACCATCAGCGCGATGCCGTAGAGCGTGAGGCCGATGATGACGTTCGCCGTGGAGCGCAGCGGGATGCCGAGCAGCGCTGGCAGCAGGATGAACATGGCCAGCGACGGGATGGCGTAGAGCACGCCGAGCCCGGTGAGCAGCGTGCCGCGGCTCCAGCGGTAGCGGTTGGCGATCCAGCCGAAGGGCAGCGAGATCACGAAGCTGAGCAGGATCGGCGGGACCGAGAGCGCGAGGTGCGCCAGCAGGTTCGCGACGATCTGATCGGTGTTGTTGACGACCCAGTTCACGCGCCGACGCCGTCCTGCGCGCGCAGGACGCCGGTCGGCCGTCCGTCGCCGTCGACGACGATCCGGGCGCCGTCGCGCTCCTCGATCGAGAGCGAGCGCTTGCCGCGGTCGGCTCCGACGAAGCCGGCGACGAACTCGCTGGCGGGGTTCGCGAGGATCTCGGCGGGCGAGCCCTTCTGCGCGATCCGGCCGCCCTTCTCGAGGATGACGACCTGATCGCCGAGCAGGAAGGCCTCGTCGATGTCGTGGGTGACGAAGACGACCGTCTTGTCGAGCTCGCGCTGCAGGCGGAGCGTCTCGCGCTGGAGGTCGGCGCGCACGAGCGGATCGACGGCGCCGAACGGCTCGTCCATCAGCAGGATGTTGGGGTCGACGGCGAGACCGCGCGCGACTCCGACGCGCTGCTGCTGACCGCCGGAGAGCTGGCTCGGGTACCGGGTCGCGAGGGAGCGGTCGAGCCCGACGGTGTCCATCAGCTCGAGCGCGCGGTCGTGGGCGGGCTTCTTCGCCACGCCGTTCAGCCGCGGCACGGTCGCGATGTTGTCGATCACCCGGCGGTGCGGCAGGAGGCCCGAGTTCTGCATGACGTAGCCGATGCGGCGGCGCAGCGACACGGCGGGGAGCCGCGAGATGTCCTCGCCGTCGATCTCGATCGTGCCGCCGGTCGGCTCGATCATGCGGTTGATCATCCGCAGGATCGTCGTCTTGCCGCAGCCGGACGAGCCGACGAAGACGGTCGTCTGCCGGGAGGGCAGCACGAGCGAGAAGTCGTCCACCGCCCGCGTGCCGTCCGGATACTGCTTGCTCACTCCGCGGAATTCGATCACGGTCCTGCTCTTCCCTGTCCCGTGGTCCCGGTCAGAACCTGGCGATCAGCAAAACATCATTCGGAGACGCGTGCCAACCCGGATGGCGCAGTGTTGCACCGGAGCGTGGAAAGAGCTAGGCCGCCGGCGGCCGTCGCGGTCAGGGCTCGATCGGCCCGTAGTGCATCGAGAGGTAGTTGCGCAGCAGCGCCCGGGCCTCGTCGATGAAGCGCTGGTCGCCGGCCGGGTCGATGAGGAAGGCGCGGGTGAGCATCGCGTCCGCGACCTCGATCACGACCTCGAGGCGGAACGACAGCTGGGCGCCGCCGGGCAGGCCGTACTCGGAGGCGAGGATCTCGGCGAAGCGGCGGGCGAAGAAGCCGGCCTCGAACGCCTCCCCCGCGACCTCGGGGGCGTGGATCGTGTCGACGAAGCGGATCGAGCGGAAGCCGGCCTCGGTGCGGTGCATGTCGCAGAACGCATCGACCGCGCAGTCGACGGCGCCCCACCAGTCCGCCGGGTGCTTCTCGCGGATGTCGGTGATGACCTTCTTGCGGAAGCGCTCGAGCGCGCGCTCGCGCAGCGCCTGGAGCACGGCGATGCGGTCGGGGAAGTAGCGGTAGACGGTGCCGATCGCGGCGCCCGCGCGCTCGGCCACCATCGCGGTGGTCAGGCGGTCGAAGCCGACCTCGTCGACCACGGCCGCGGCGGCGTCGAGGAGGGAGGCCAGCCGGGCCGCGCTGCGGACCTGGACGGGCTCGTTGCGGACCTGAGGCGACTCTCCGAAAGGTCGATCGACGAGGTTTCCAAGCGGCACGGCGAAGCTCCTTCGGTATCGGTTTCTACAATCGTACGCACGCGGACGTGCCGTTCGCGTCGAATCACCGAATGTCTCTCGCTTTCTTCGCCCCGCGTAGGGTGGGCGCGCAGCGGCACCCCAGGAGGACCCATGTGCGGACGCTTCGTCCTCTCGCAGACCAGCGCCGACCTGGTCGCGCTCTTCGACATCGACGAGCCCGGCGCGGATCTTCCGGGCCCGTCCTGGAACATCGCGCCGACGCAGCGGATCGCCGTCGTCGCGGAGTCGATGAAGGGCGTCGAGGAGGGCGAGCCGCCGCGCCGCCGCCTGGCCGGCGCGCGCTGGGGCCTGGTGCCCCGCTCGGCCGCGGATCCGTCCGGTGCGCCGCTCTTCAACGCGCGGATCGAGTCGGTCGCCGAGAAGCCCTCCTTCCGCGAGTCCTTCGCCGCGCGACGGGCGATCGTGCCGGCCTCCGGCTGGTACGAGTGGCGGGTCGGCGCCGACGGCGCGAAGGCCCCCGTGTTCGTCTCCCCGGGCGGCGGGGCACTCGTGCTGTTCGCCGGGCTGTACGAGTGGTGGCGCTCGGCGGAGCCCGGGGCGCCGTGGCTGCTGTCGGCGACGATCCTGACGCGCCCGTCCGCGGGCGCGGTGGCCGAGGTGCACGAGCGGATGCCCGTGCTGCTGCAGCCGGAGCTGATCGAGGACTGGCTCGACCCGCTCACCCCGGGCGACGGCTCGCTGCTGCGCGCGGCGTCCGACGGCGCGGCCGAGCTGGCCGAGGAGCTCGACGTGCACCGCGTCGGCGCCGCGGTCGGCAAGGTGGGCAGCAACGGGCCGGAGCTGATCGAGCCCGTCGAGGACTGAGCCGGACCGGCGTCCCTCCTCCGGCGCAGCGCGGCGCCCGCCGGACGGGGGCGTCCGGCCGTCGGGGCCGTCTGGCACACTGGGCGGATGCCGCTGACGCCTGAGAGCAAACCGATGAGCGCCGGGGCGGCCGAGGTCCTGCACCGCGCCGCACGCATCGAGGACCGGATCCACGCGCTGCGCATGCGCCGGGTGACGCGCAAGGGCTACGTGCCGCGGATCATCCCCTACACCGGCTACGGCACCACCGAGCAGCTCCGCGTGCTCGCGCGCGTCCTCTACACCCGGCCCACCCCGCCCGGGGCGGAGGAGGTCCAGCCCGTGGAGAGCGTCCGCGGCTGGCGCAGCTTCACGAGTCTCTACATCAGCGGCGCGGTCGTCTCGGTCTCGGTCGACGGGCAGAGCCACCGGATGGTCGCGGACCGCGGCGGCGTGATCGACACCGACATCCCGATCACGCTCGAGCCGGGCTGGCACCGCATCACCCTCACCGTCGAGGGCGGCGCGCCGGTCGAGGCCCCCGTCTTCATCGTGCGGCCGGAGGCGAGGATCGGCGTCGTGTCCGACGTCGACGACACGGTCATGGTCACGGCGCTCCCCCGGCCCTTCGTCGCCGCCTGGAACACCTTCGTGCTCGACGAGCACGCGCGGATGCCCACGCCGGGGATGGCCGTCTTCCTCGACCGCTTCTCCCGCCAGAACCAGGGCTCGCCCGTCATCTACCTCTCCACCGGCGCCTGGAACGTGGCGCCGGCGCTGACGCGGTTCCTGTCGCGGCACCTCTACCCGGCGGGCGCGCTGCTCCTGACCGACTGGGGGCCGACGCACGACCGCTGGTTCCGCAGCGGCAAGCAGCACAAGGAGGAGAACCTCCGCCGCCTCGCCATGGAGTTCCCGGACGTCCGCTGGCTGCTGGTCGGCGACGACGGGCAGCACGACGAGGAGATCTACTCCGACTTCGCGCACGAGCACCCCGAGAAGGTCGCGGCGATCGCGATCCGCCAGCTCTCGAACGGCGAGGCGGTGCTCGCGGGCGGTCGCTCGAAGGCGGCCGACCTCTCGGAGACGAGCGGCACCCCGTGGGTCTACGCCCCGGACGGCGCCGGCATCTCCGAGCAGCTGACCGAGCTCGGCATCCTCTAGCCCGGTGCGGCACGGCCGTGCCGACGCGCGGGTCTCGGGCATGCAGAGCCGGCCTCGGCACGCGGAGACCGTGCGGAACGACGAGCCGGACGTGGAATCGCGAGCCGCGACTCCCGCAGCCCGAGCTTCGGCTCGCGAAACTTGCCTGGGCACGCGAAAACCGCGCAGAACGACGAGCCGGAGCTGATTCCGCGAGCCGAAGCTGCTCGACGGCGAAGTCCGGCTCGCAGAATCCACCTCGGCACGCGGGAACCGTGAGGAACCGCGAGCCAGAGGTCGAATCACGAGCCGAAGATCCTCCCACCGGACCTCCGGCTCGCCGAACATTCCTCGGCATTCGGAAACCCCGCCAGACCACGAGCCGTACGCGTAATCGCGAGCCGAAGGCCTCGCCGCCCAAGCTCCGGCTCGCGAGAACCGCCCAGGCACGCGGAAACTGCGTAGAACGACGAGCCGAAGATCATTTCGCGAGCCGACCGTCGAATCGCAAACCGGAGGGCTTCCCACCCGAGGTTCGGCTCGCGAAAACCGCCCCGGCACGCGGAAACCCCGCAGAACCACGAGCCGGAGCTCGAATCACGAGCCGAAGCTCATCGCGCCTGACGTGTTCGGCTCGCGGAAACGTCCTCAGCACGCGGAAACCGCGCAGAACGACGAGCCGGAGATGATTTCGCGTGCCGAAGGTCCTCCCGCCGGAGGTTCGGCTCGCGAGAACCGTCTCGGCACGCCGGAACCCCGCAGAACTACGAGCCGTAGGCCGGATCACGAGCCGGAGGTCCTCCCGCCGGAGGTTCGGCTCGCGGAAACCGCCTCGGCACGGGGAACGGGGCGGAATCACGAGCCGGAGGTTCTCCCGCCAGAGGTTCGGCTCGCGGAAACCGTCGCGGCGCGCGGAAACGGGGCGGAATCGCGAGCCGGAGGGCGAATCACGAGCCGGAGGTTCGGCTCGCGGAGACCGCCTCGGCACGCGGGAACCGGCAGGAATCGCGAGCCGGAGGTGGTTTCGCGAGCCGGAGGTACCGGGGTGGCGGAGGGGTGGAGTGGCGGAGGGGTGGCCTGGAACGACGGAGGCCGCCCGCTCCCCGGTGGGGAGGGGCGGTCTCGGTCGTGGTGGGACGGACTACGCCTGGTGCGCGGCCTGGAGGTCGAGCGTGATGGTGACCTTCTCGCCGATGAGCACGCCACCGGTCTCGAGGGCGGCGTTGTAGGTGAGACCGAAGTCGGTGCGGTCGATGGTCGCCTTGGCGGTCAGACCGGCCTTGTAGTTGCCGTAGGGGTCGGAGCCGAAGCCGCCGAACTCGACCTCGAAGGTCACGGGCTTGGTGACGTCCTTGATGGTGAGCTCGCCGTCGACGAGGAAGTCGTCGCCGTTCGCGCGGACCGCGGTCGACACGAAGTGGATCGAGGGGTACTTCTCCGCCTCGAAGAAGTCGCCGGTGCGGAGGTGTCCGTCGCGGTTGGGCTCGTTGGTGTTGATGGAGGCGACCTCGGCGGTGGCCTCGACCTTGGAGTCCAGCGGGTTCTCGCCGGTGGTGAAGGTGGCGGTGAAGCGCTCGAACTTGCCCTTGACCTTGCTGATCATCAGGTGGCGGACGCTGAAGCCGACCTCGCTGTGCGTGGGGTCGATGACCCAGGTGCCGGCGCGGTATCCGGGGATGGTGGTGGTGTCGCTCATGGTTTCTCCTCGAGAGTGTGAATCGCGCGGGAAGCTCGTCCCCGTCCGATGTATGCAAGCGCATCGACGGATCGAGTATTCCATGTAGCGACAACCTTTTTCGACACGGGACCCCTGTCCGACGACTGATGGACACTTCCACGCCGCCTTCCACCCTCGGAAGGGGCACAGACGGTCGCCACGGCGCGGGCGAGTCCGCGCGGAGCACGACGAAGACTGAGGACGGCCCCGCAGCATCCGCGCGATCCCCGGCCAGAGCCGGCGCCCCTCCGGAGGCGCTCTTCGACAGGAGACACCGATGACCGACGCCCCCACCCCCGCCGACGCCCTCCGCCGCCGCACCGTGCTGGCCGGCGCCTGGGCCGCTCCCGTGGTCGGAGCCGCACTCGCCTCCCCCGGCGCCGCGGCCTCGACCACGGAGATCACCGGGACGATCGTCTTCACCCCCCGCCAGTACCGCGGGACCCGCGTCGGCGACCGGGTCGAGTTCCCGCCGCTGACCGGCACCGTCACCATCTCGCGCGGTCCGATGCCCTCGAAGGCCTTCGTGAACTTCTCGGACCCGAACGAGCGCGTCGACCTCCGCCGCGACGCGGGCCGGTTCACCCCGGTCGATCCGGTGACCGGCCGCTTCTCCTTCGACGGCGTCTACAACGCGATCGTCGACGGCGAGAACCCGTTCGGCTTCGCCTACGCCGGCATCGCGGAGGAGGACGCCGACGGCGCGATCTTCGGCTACGACGTCGCGGAGCTCGACGGCTGAGCCGTCCGGGGCGGCCGACCTGTCAGCGCGCGGCCGTCGGCTCCGCGTCGCGCATCGGGTTGCAGATGCCGAGCAGCGAGACCAGCCCGCCGAGGAAGAGCAGCACGGCGGTCGCGATCGCCGCGCGGCGGAAGCCCTCGGCGTCGAGCGTGTCGCCGACGATCAGGGTGGTGGCGGCGATCGCGACCAGCCCGGCGATCCGCGAGACCGCGTTGTTGATGGCGGAGCCGACTCCGCTGTGCCGGCTGTCGACCGCGCCGAGGATGGTGGAGGTGAGCGGGGCGACGGTGATCGCGAGGCCCAGCCCGAAGAGCAGGATGCCGGGCAGCAGCTGGGTGGCGTAGTCGGCCGGCGGACGGACGCCGGCCAGCAGCAGGAAGCCGACGCCGGCCACCAGCGGGCCGACGCCCATGAAGAGCCGCGGCCCGAACCGCGCCGTCAGCGAGCCGGCGACCTGCGAGAGCAGCAGGAGCAGGATCGTCGGCGGCAGCGTGGCGAGGCCGGCGAGCGTGGCCGAGAAGCCGAGTCCCTGCTGCAGGTAGAGACCGAGGGCGAAGAAGCCGAACGAGAGCGCCCCGTAGACGAACGCCGTCGAGACGTTGCCGACCGTGAAGTTGCGCGAGGCGAACAGCGAGAGCGGCAGCATCGGGTTCGGCGTCCGCCGCTCCCAGAGCACGAAGGCGACCAGGGCGGCCAGACCGCCGATCAGGGCCACGAGCACCAGCGGGTTCCCGAAGCCGAGCCGCTCCTGCTCGATCAGCGCGAACACCGGCCCGCCGAGGCCGATCACGCCGAGCACCGCGCCGACGCCGTCGATCGGCACCCGGGTGCCGGAGTCTACGTGGCCGAGCCGGCGCAGCAGCAGCAGCGTCACCGCGATCGGGAGGAGGTTGAGGGCGAAGACGTAGCGCCAGGAGCCGGCGTCCACCAGCAGCCCGCCGATCACCGGGCCCGCGATCGTCGCCGTGCCCGTCCACGCGGTCCACGCGCCGATGGTCTTCGCCTGCGCGGCGCCGTGGACCGTCGCGATGATCAGCGCGAGCGAGCTGGGCACGAGGATCGCCCCGGCGGCGCCCTGGAGCATCCGCGCGACGATCAGCACCTCCGCCGTCGGCGCGAGCGCGCAGAGCAGCGAGGTGACGCCGAAGCCGATCAGGCCGATCGTCATGCTGCGGGCGCGCCCGATCCGGTCGGCCAGCGAGCCGGCGACCAGGATCAGCGCGCCGAGGGTGATCAGGTAGCCGTCGACCACCCACTGCTGCACGGCGAGCCCGCCGCCGAGCTCGCGGGTGATCGCGGGCAGTGCCACGTTGACGACGGTGCCGTCGAGGAACGCCACGAAGGAGGCGAGGATCGCGACCACGAGGACCGCGCGCGGGCGGCTCGTCGCGGTGTCTGCGGGGGTGCTCATCGCTGCTGCCGGCTCATCCGCTCACCGTACTCCGAGCCGACGCGGCGCAGCGCGGCACCGCCGGTACAGACTCGTCGCCTACTCTCGTAGCCATGTCTGCGCAAGGAACCGCCCGCAGCGGCGTGCTCGCCCGCGTCCTCGGTGTCGTCGGAGCGAGCCTGGCCGGAGGGCTGCTGATCACCGTCGGCGTCACTCCCGCCCTCGCCGTCACCGGGCTCGCCGCCAACAACCCGATCGGCCTCTTCGAGACCGTGCCCGAGTACCTCGAGCTGGGCCAGCTGGCGCAGAAGACCGAGATCTACGCGAAGAACGCCGACGGGACCGACGGTCTCCTCGCCTCCTTCTACGCGCAGAACCGCGAGGAGGTGGCCTTCGACCAGGTCAGCCAGTTCGTGAAGGACGCGGCCGTCTCGACCGAGGACCCGCGCTTCTACGAGCACGGGGGCGTGGACCTGCAGGGCACGATCCGCGCGGTACTGAGCAACGTGGTCGGCGGCGATCTGCAGGGCGGGTCCTCGATCACGCAGCAGTACGTCAAGAACGTCCTCGTGCAGAAGGCCGAGGCGCTCAGCGACACCGACGCCGCCGCCTCGCAGGCCGCCTACGACGAGGCGACCGCCACGACGCCGGCGCGCAAGCTCAAGGAGATGAAGCTCGCCGTCGACCTCGAGAAGAAGTACAGCAAGGACGACATCCTGCTCGGCTACCTCAACATCGCCGGCTTCGGCGGGCAGGTCTACGGGATCCAGGCCGCGGCCGAGTACTACTTCTCCAGCACCGCGGCGACGCTCTCGCTCGCCCAGGCCGCCAGCCTGATCGCGACGGTGAACAACCCCAACGGCCTCCGGATCGACCAACCGGAGAACATCCCCGAGAACAAGGTCCGGCGCGACTACGTCCTGGACCGGATGCTCGAGGAGGGGAAGATCTCCCAGGCCGACCACGACGCGGCGGTGGCCGAGGAGGTCGTCCCCGCGATCAAGGAGACGCCCACGGGCTGCCAGCAGGCCGGCAACGCCGCCTTCTTCTGCGACTACGTGACCCGGGTGATCCAGAACGACCCCGCCTTCGGCGACGACGAGAACACCCGCTTCGCCAACTTCCAGCGCGGCGGCTACAAGATCTACACGACGCTCGACCGCGAGCTCCAGGACGTCGCGACGGCGGCCACGAACGCCGCAGTGCCGAAGGTGCCCACGAACGACGTCAACATCGGCAGCTCGACCGTCTCGATGGAGGTGGGCACGGGCCGCGTCCTGGCGATGGTGCAGAACAAGGACTACGACGCCGCCGGCTCCGTGAACGGAGCGAACTTCTCGGCGATCAACTTCAACACCGACACGGCCTACGGCGGTTCCGCCGGCTTCCAGGTGGGGTCGACCTACAAGGTCTTCACCCTCGCGCAGTGGCTCGCCAACGGGCACACGCTCTATGAGACGGTGAACGGCCGCGAGCGCGGCTTCTCCGGTTTCACGGCGAGCTGCGACCCGAACGGCGGCGAGGACCTGTCCTATCCCGCCGTCGGCAACGACGACAACGAGAACGGCACCTACAGCGTCCTCGAGGGCACGATGCGCTCGATCAACACCGTCTTCGTCTCCATGGCGCAGCAGCTCGATCTCTGCGCGATCCGCGACCAGGCGGTCGCCTTCGGAGTGAAGGCGGCGGACGGCGGCGTGATCGACTACAAGCCGTCCTCGATCCTCGGCTCCGACACCCTGATCTCGCCGATCTCGATGGTCACCGCCTTCGCCGGATTCGCGAACAACGGCTCCGCCTGCTCGGCCATCGCGATCGACTCCATCACGGATGCGACCGGAGTCGGCGTGCAGCCGCCGACGTCGACCTGCAACCAGGCACTCTCGCCCGAGCTGACCGCCGTGGCGAACTACGCGCTCCAGCGCGTCGTCACGTCCGGTACGGCCGCCCAGTCGGATCCCGATGACGGGATCGAGCACATCGGCAAGACCGGAACCACCGACAACGCCGAATCCACCTGGATCGACGGCGCGAGCTCTCGCGTCGCGACCGTCGTCTGGGTCGGCAACATCGACGGCCACGTCTCGATGCGCGAGGTGCGCTTCCCGAACTCGGACCTGGAGTCGCGGCCCTACGCATCGAACATCCGCCACTACATCTGGAACAGGGTGATGACGGCCGCCGACGAGAAGTACGGCGGAGACGACTTCGCCGAGCCGAGCAGCGCGCTGCTGAACGGCCGGCAGATCGCCGTGCCGAACGTCGCCGGGCAGTCCGTCGACGACGCGACCGAGGTCCTCGAGGACCTCGGCTTCGACGTCGAGGAGGGCGCCACCGTCGACGCCGCGACGCCCGCCGGAACCGTCGCCGGCACCGACCCGGGCGCCGGGACGACGATCGCCCGCTACTCCAGCATCACGCTGCTGGTGAGCAACGGCGCCCTGGTGCCCGCTCCCGCGACGCAGGCGCCCGCTCCGACGGCGACCACGGCTCCGACCGCCACGGCCGAGCCCACCGCGGAGCCGACCGCGACTCCGACGCCGCCGCCGACCGCGACGCCCACCGTCACCCCGACGGCGGAGGTCGACCAGTGAGCGGCTTCGATCCCGGCTTCCTCGGCGCCCCGCTGGCGGCGCCCCGTCCCTCCGGCGACCGCGTGGTGCGGCAGCTGCCGTACACGCACTTCGAGGTGCTCCTCGACCCGGAGCGCCGGCTCGCGCTCTCGACCGCGGTGAACATCGACGGGGCGCGGCTGCTCGACCTCGGCCGCGGCGACGACTGGCATCTCGACGAGCGCGTGCCAGCGAGCGAGCAGACCGGGCCGGAGGTGTACGCGCGGAACGACTTCGACCGCGGCCACCTCGTCCGCCGCCGCGACCCCGTCTGGGGCGACCCGGCCGAGGCGCGCGCCGGCAACGTGGACAGCTTCTGCTACACGAACGCGGCGCCGCAGGCGAGCGGCTTCAACCAGTCCAAGGAGCTGTGGCTCGGCCTCGAGGACCTCGTCCTCGTTTACGCGCAGGCGAACCGCGCCCGGATCGACGTCTTCACCGGCCCGGTGCTGGCCGAGGGCGACCCGGTCTACCGCAGCATCGGCATCCCGCTGCGGTTCTGGAAGATCGCGGCCTGGAGCCCCGACGGCACGACCCTCGCGGCGACCGCGTACCTGCTCGACCAGACCGCGCTGGTGCGCCGGATCGTCGACGGCGAGGACCGCGAGGGCCTCGCCCCGCTCGGCGCCTACCGGACCTTCCAGGTCGCGGTGTCGAGTCTGGCCGGGCCGACGGGTCTGGACCTCGACGCCCTCGCCGCCGTCGACGTCCTCGGCGCGGCCGGAGCGCGGGCGGAGTCGCCGCGCGAGCTGCTCACGGCCGAGGACGTGGCGCGCGGTCTGACCGCCCGCTGAGCCGCACGCCGCGCCGCCCCGCGGTCCAGGATGGGGGCATGACCTCCCCCGTCCTCGTCGAGATCGACGACTCCGGCACTCCCCTGCTCCGCGATCCCGGGGCCGGCCTCGTCCGCGTCGACGAGCCGGGCTATCTGCGCGGCGACGGCGTCTTCGAGACACTGGCAGTGATCCGCGGCCGTGCCCGCGGGCAGGAGGAGCACCTGGCGCGCCTCGCGGCCTCCTCCGCGGCCGTCGGGCTCGAGATCCCGTCCGCCGAGGTGTGGTCCGCGGCGATCGCCCTCGCGGTCACCGAGCACGACGCGGTCGAGGACCTCAGCATCCGGCTGGTCGCGGGCTACCGGGACACCACGACGGCGCGGGCGACGGTCCGCGCGGAGCCGACCACCGACTCCTCGGAGCTGCGTGACCGGGGCGCCGCCGTCGCCGTGCTCGACCGCGGCTACCCGCACGGGGTGCAGGAGGAGGCCCCCTGGCTGCTCAGCGGCGTCAAGACAACCTCCGGCGCCGTCACCCGCGCCGCACTGCGCGAGGCGAAGCGGCGGGGCGCCGACGACGTGGTCTGGCGCACGAGCGACGGCCTCCTGCTCGAGGGCGCGACCTCGAGTCTCGTCCTGCTCGCGGACGGGGTGCTCGTGACGCCCGCCGCCGGCGCCGGGATCCTCGACGGGACGACGGTGGCGAGAGTGCTGGCGATCGGCGAGGGGCGCGGCCTCTCCTCCGCGCGGCGGGACCTGCCCGTCGCGGCGCTGGCCGGCGCCGACGCGGCCTGGCTGGTGTCGAGCACCCGGCGCGCCGTGCCGATCCGCTCGGTGGACGGAGAGCCGCTCACCGTGGACCGTGCACTGACCTCGGCCCTCGAGCAGGGACTGCTCGCCGACTGACGTGTCCCGGGCGCTCAGGCCGCGTCGGCGAGCTCGCGCGCCGTCCAGGCGCCGACCCCGACCGACTCCGCGTGGCGCAGGTCGTCGACGGTGTCGACGTCCAGCCGAAGCGTCGAGGACTCGGGCAGGCCGAGCACGCGGTAGCCGGCAGCGACGTGCTTCTCCCGCGAGTCGAGACCGAAGGCCGGCTCCGGGCCGGCCCCGCCGGGCAGGAGCAGCGCGGTCGTGCCGCTGCCGGCGCGATCGCCGACCATCGCCGGGGTGTCGCCGGCGGCGGCGAGCGCGGCGTCGAGATCCGCGGCGGTGAGCGCGGGCAGGTCGGCGGTCAGCGCGATCACCGGCGAGCCGGGGCGGTGGTCCTGCGCCGCCGCGATGCCAGCGGCGACGGCGGGATTGAGCTGTCCGGGATCGCCGACGACGTGCAGGCCGGGGTGCTCGAGCGCGGCCCGCTCCGCCGCGGACATGTCGGAGGTGATGAGGACGACGGCGCCCACGGCCTCCGCCGCGCCGACCGCGGCCAGGGTGTCGAGGAGGAACGCCTCGGCGAGGGCGGAGCGCGCGACGAGCTCGAGGCGGGTCTTGGAGGTGCCGCGGCCCCGGTAGACGACGACGGCGGTCCAGGCGCCGCTCACGACGCGACCCGCCCGGCCGCTGCCGCGAGCCCGGCCGCGTGGCCCTCGGCGTAGCCCTCCGCGTGCGCCTCGTCGGCGCCGACGCGGAACATGTCGTCCGGACCGGTGCGGGTCAGCGTGCGGGCGCCCGGTGCATCGAGGCCGCTGACGAAGCGGTCGAGGCCGCGGACGACGGCGACGGGGTGCCCGGTCGCCTTGCCCTTCACCAGGTCGCCGAGCGCGGCGATCTCGTCGGCGACCGCGGGCATGGTCACCGCGAGCGTCCGGCCGAGCGCGTCGACGGCGCCGCGCAGGTCGTCGATCACCAGCAGGCCGGCCGCGCCGATCGCGGCGTCGGTCTGGCCGACCCGCCAGGCACGTCCGAGCGTGTCGCTCACGACGACGCCGACGCGCGCACCGAGCCGCTCGCGCAGACCGGCGCAGAGCGCGCGGGCCGAGGCGTCCGGATCCTCGGGCAGCAGCAGGACGGTGCCTTCGGCGACGTTGCTGGAGTCGACCCCCGCGGCGGCCTGGACGATGCCGAGGCGGTTCTCCACGATCCGGGTGACCCCGTGCGCGTGCGCGCGGGTGGCGACGACGCGGACGGTCTCGGCGGTGATGGCGTCCTCGCGGTCGTCGGCCGCGACGACCCGGCCCTCGGCCTTCGAGACCACCTTGCTGGTCACCACGAGGACGTCGCCGTCGACGGGACGGTCGGTTTCGGGAGCGGCCGCGACCGCCGCGAGGATCAGCTCGAGCAGGTCGTCCCCCGGGACCACCTCGGGGATGCCCTCGAGGACCCAGGCCGCCACGCGCATCGCACTCATTCCGCCATTGTCCCAGGCGCCGGAGACGCGGAGCGCACGCCCCCGGGGCGCTTGCGGCCCGGGCCCGGACCATGCGAGCGGGCGGTCAGGAGGCGAGGTACGCCGCGACGGCCGGCGGCACGTAGGGCGAGACGTCGCCGCCCAGTCCCGACACCTGGCGCACCAGCGAGGAGGAGACGTGGGCGTGCGCGGGGTCCGGCAGGAGGAAGACGGTCTCGACGTGCGCGAGGTTGCGGTTCACGATGGCCATCGGCGTCTCGTAGGCCACGTCGACCTGCGAGCGGATGCCCTTCACCAGGATGCTCGCGCCGACGTCGGTGCAGTAGTCGACGAGCAGTCCCATGCTCCAGGAGGCGACGACGATCGACCCCTCGATGCCGGCCTCGGCGATCGACTGCTCGATCAGCGCCACGCGCTGCGCGATCGGCAGCAGCGCGGTCTTGGACGGGTTGTGCACGACGACGACGTGCAGCTCGTCGACGAGGCGCGCGGCGCGCTCGATGACGTCGAGATGCCCGAGGGTGACGGGGTCGAACGAGCCGGGGACGACGGCGATGCGGGCCATGCCCCCAGCGTATCGGGCGCCCCGGCGGGCCGGCCGGGCCCCGACCACCCCGTCGGGGGTCAGCTCTTGCCGAGGAATTCGCGGTCGCGCTCCTGCACGCGCCGCTCGAGCGCGGCGCGCAGGCGGTCGTGCGTCGCGAGCACCGGATCGGTCTCGAGCAGCCGCTCGGCCAGCACCCGCGCCTCGAGGATGAGCCAGGAGTCCTGCACGACACGCAGCAGGCGCAGGGAGGAGCGCCCGCCGGACTGCGAGTCGCCCAGCACGTCGCCCTCGCGGCGCAGCTCGAGGTCGGCCTCGGCCAGCTCGAAGCCGTCGAGGGTCGCCGCGACGGTCTCGACCCGCTCGCGCGCGGTCGTGCCGGCCTCGGCCGCGGTGACGAAGAGGCAGACGCCGGGCACGCCGCCGCGCCCGATCCGGCCGCGCAGCTGGTGCAGCTGCGAGACGCCGAACCGCTCGGCGTCGAGGACGATCATCATCGACGCGTTCGGCACGTCGACGCCGACCTCGATGACCGTCGTCGAGACGAGGACGTCGATCTCGCCGGCCGCGAAGGCCCGCATGACGGCGTCCTTCTCCTCCGCCGTCATCCGGCCGTGCAGGGCGGCCGAGCGCCGCTTCCCGAGCAGGGCGTGCCCGCGGACGCCCTCGATCGTCTCCGACACCGTCGACAGCGGGGTGGCCGCGGGCTCGTCCTCACCGGCGAGCGGACCCTCCGCGGCCTCCCCCGGCTCGATCGCCGGGCAGACGAGGTAGACCTGGTGGCCCTTGCGGATCTCCTCCTCGGCCCGCTCCCAGGCCCGGGCGATCCAGGCGGGGTGATCGGCCAGCGGCACCACGTGGCTGGTGATGCCCGGTCGGCCGGCCGGCAGCTCGCGGATCGTCGAGACGTCCAGGTCGCCGAAGACGGTCATCGCGACCGTCCGCGGGATGGGCGTCGCGGTCAGCACGAGCACGTGCGGCGGCTGCGCCCCCTTCCGCCGCAGCGCGTCGCGCTGATCGACGCCGAAGCGGTGCTGCTCGTCGATCACCACCAGACCGAGGTCGTAGAACGAGACCTTGTCGCCGAGCAGGGCGTGCGTGCCGACCACGATCTTCGCGGTGCCCGAGACGATCCGCAGCAGGGCCGCGCGCCGGGCCGCGGCGCCGAGGCCGCCGGTCAGGAGGGTCGGCGAGAGCTCCGCCGCCAGCTCGGGCCCGAGGGTGCGCACGATCGAGCGCAGGTGCTGACCGGCGAGGACCTCGGTGGGTGCGAGCAGCGCGGACTGCCCGCCGCTCTCGGCCGTCGCGAGCATCGCCCGCAGCGCGACCAGGGTCTTGCCCGAGCCGACCTCGCCCTGCACGAGCCGCGACATCGGCGACTCGGCCGCGAGGTCGCCGGCGATCTCCCGGCCGACCGTCCTCTGGTCGTCGGTCAGCGTGAACGGCAGCGCGGCGTCGAAGCGCTCGAGCAGACCGCCGGGCTCGGCGACCCGCCGGGTGCCCGGGGTCGAGCGCGCCGCCGCCCGCCGCTCGAGCAGGGCCAGCTGCAGCAGGAACGCCTCGTGGAAGCGCAGGGTGTCGCGCGCCGGGACCTCCTCGCCCTCACGCTGCGGCCGGTGGATCAGCTCGAGCGCGGCGCCGAGGTCGAGCAGCTTGCGGTCCGCGCGCACCTCGGCGGGGATCGGGTCCTGCACGTACTTCAGGTCGTCGAGCACCACGTCGATCGCCGCCTGTAGCTGCCAGCTCGCGATCGTGCTGGTCGCGGGGTAGATCGGGATCGGCCGCTCGGTCCAGTCCTTCGTGAGCGCCGACTTCGCGATCGGGCCGTGCGCCGTGACCTCCTCGTCGTCGAAGAGCCGGTAGTCGGGGTGGGTGAGCTGCTTCGTCTCGCGGAACATCGACACGGTTCCGGCGAAGATGCCGCGCACGCCCCGGCGCAGCTGCGCGGCGCGCCAGGGCTGGCCGAAGAACGTCAGCGAGAGTGTGCCCGTGCCGTCCGAGATGATCACCTCGAGCAGTCCGCCGCGGCGGTTCTTCATCTCGCGCGAGCGCACCTCGCGGACCTCGGCGACGATCGTCACGTTCTCGCCCACCGGCAGCCGCGACACGTCGGTCAGCTCGCCGCGCTTGGCGTAGCGGCGCGGGTAGTGGCCGAGGAGCTCGCCGACCGTGCGGTAGCCGAACGCCTTCTCGATCGGCTTGGCCGTGCGCGGGCCGATCAGCGGCGCGAGCGAGGCGTCGAGGGGGTCCGGGATCACCCGACGATCATAGGTCGGACCTCGGACGCCGGACCCGCGCGAGGCCCGGGAGGACCGATCGCGGCGCGACGGCCGCGCTCAGGCGGCGGCCGGTGCCGACGGAGGAGCGCAGTCCGGCGACCACCGTCGTCGCCGCGCGCCAGCCCGCGGACTGCTCCGCGAGCACCGGCGCGTAGCGGACGCGCTCGACCCCCTGCCGGAGCTCCCGCAGGGCCGACCGTGCGCCCTCGTCCTCGCCGAGGGCGGCGCCGATCAGAGCCTCCTGGGCTCGTGGCGACTCGCCGTCCTCGACCGGGACACCGAGGTCGCGCGCGCTCGCCACCAGCTCGGCCCAGGCCGGCTCGAGCGAGCCGTCGGCCGCCCGGCGCCGGCGGACGGCGCGCTGGACGACGCGCAGGAGCCAGGGCACGAGCAGCAGCAGGACCAGCAGCGACCAGAGCGTGACGACCGGGGCGGTGGACGCCGTGGAGCCGCCGAGGGCCCCGGGCGTCGCCGTCGCGGTGGACGCCGTGGGAGTCGGCGTCGCGGTCTCGCCGGGCGCCGCGCCGGGCGCGGCACTCGCTGCGGCCCCGGGAGTCGTCGACGGGGCGGAGGTCGTCGCGCTCGGCAGCGTGTACGAGGCCGGGGCACCGCGGCTCGGCGTCGGCTCGAACGGCAGCCAGCCGACGCCCTCGAAGTACAGCTCCGGCCAGGCGTGCAGGTCGGACGACTGCACGCGGTAGCTGGTCAGCTCGGTGCCCGGCGAGGGCACGACCGAGCCGGGCTGGTAGCCGATGGCGAGCCGGGAGGGGATGCCGAGCTCCCGCGCCATCACGGCCATCGCCGAGGCGAAGTGCACGCAGTAGCCCTCGCGGACCTCGAGGAAGGAGGCGAGCACGCCGACGCCGTCGCCGTCGTAGCCCTCCTCGGCGGGGGTGTCCTCGGAGTAGCGGAACTCGGACGAGCGGAAGAAGGTCTGCAGCGCGCGGGCCCGGTCGTAGGCGGTGACCTCGTCCGCCGTGACCTCCGTCGCCGTGCTGCGGACGATCTCCGGCACGTCCTCCGGGAGCGAGAGGTAGCGCTCGAACCCGGTGGGCACGGGCGCGTCGAGGAGCTGCTGGGGATCGGGCTCGAGGCGCAGCGCCTGCACCTGGTACTCGTCGCCCGCGCGGGTGGTGGCGTCGCCGCGGATCGAGCCGTCCTGCACGTCCTGCAGCCAGCCGTCGCCGACGCCGCTGAGCTCGGAGACCGGGTAGGGCACCGGCAGCCAGCGGCTGCGGAGGGTCTCGACCGAGACGTCGACCTCCTCGGTCTCGCGCGGAACGGCCTCGCCGAGACCGGCGGGAGCGATAGGAGCGGCGATGTCCGCGGTCTCCTCGGTGTCGCTCGGCGCCCAGTCCTCGCCCTCGAAGTCCGAGACCGTGAGCACGCGGAGGTAGACCGGCAGGTCGGAGTCGGTCGAATAGCGCAGCACCGTCACCGGGTTGGGGCGGCGGAGGTCGGCGCCGAGGGCGACGACCGGGTCGATGGAGCCGTTGAAGAGCGTGCCCGAGACGCCGGACGGCGTGGAGACGCGGGTGAAGCCGCCCGCGGAGCCGGCGACGAGCCCGGCGGCGATCACGACGACCCCGGCCATCGCGATCGACGGCACGGCGGCGCCGAGCGAGCCCCCGCGCGGTGCGCGGCGCTCGGGACGGGCGCTGACCGCGAGGATCCCGAGATAGACCAGCGCCGTGAGCAGCAGGCTCGGCCAGGAGACGTCGGCCGGGTCGATGACGGCCGGCACCGCCAGCAGGGTGGCGGGGAAGAGACCGGCGAGCGCGGGCAGCCGCACCGAGAAGGCGAAGAGGTCGGCGGCCCAGGCCAGCACGACCACACCGCCGACGAGGAGGAAGGCGATGCCGTTGTCGGCGACCGCCGGCAGGCCCTGCTCGGCGATCGAGGTGAAGCCGGCCTGGGCGAGTGTCTGCGCGTCGGCGATCGCTCCCGGCGTCGGGACGAGGAAGAGCAGCGCCCGCCCGGGCACGAACATCGCGGTGAGCACGCCGACGGCGGCCAGGGTGCCGAGGATCGGCGGGACGACCGGGTGCGCGCGGACGGCGCGCGCGGCGGCCGGGACGGCGAGGACGACGCCGACCGCGACGGCCAGCTGGACGAGCCAGCCGATGCCCTCGAGCAGGCGGCCGATGCCGGAGGACGCGGTGACGAGCGAGAGCCAGAGCAGGACGGAGAGCAGGACCGAGCCCGAGCGGGCGTCGCGCCCGCGGCGGCTCACGCGACCACCCGGAGCGCGAGGGCCTGGGCCCACGCCTCCTCGACGGCGGTGCGCGGGGTGACCGGGACGGGGTACCAGCCGAGGGAGGCCAGCGCGGCCTCCTCCTCGGGCGTGCCGCCGACGAGGAAGGCGACGGCCGGGCGGGCATGGGCGGCGAGGGAGGCGAGTGCGGCGAGGTCCTCCTCGTGCAGCCGGGAGAGGACGGCGAAGACCGGGCGGCTGCCGCCCGCATCGCGCATCTCGGCGGCGATGCGGCCGACCGCCTCGACCGACTCGGCGGCGGGGGCGAGCTCGGCCAGGCGCAGCAGCACGTCGTGCGCGGCCTCGCGCTCGTCCTCGGAGCGGACGGGCTGGTCGGGCGCGCCGGTCTCGATCAGGTGCGTCTCGAAGCCGCGCTCGAGCAGGTGCACCGCGAGCGAGGCGGTCATCGAGACCGCCCACTCCAGGCGGTCGTCGCCGCCGCGCTCGTCGAGGATGCGCGCGGCCCGCGTCTCCAGCAGGATCCAGGCGTGCGGGTCGGTGTTCTGCTCGTCCTGGCGGACCTTGAGCTCGCCCGAGCGGGCGCTCGCCCGCCAGTGCACGCGGCGCATGGCGTCGCCGGGGCGGTAGTCGCGCGGGATCACGTCGTCGGTCCCGGCCCCGGCGGTGGCGTGGGCGACCGGGCTGGAGCCGCCGGCGCCGTGGGCGTCGAGCACGTCGCTCTGCAGCGGGACGGCCCGCGGAGTGACCACGAAGGGCTGCGCCGCACCCGCGATCGTCTCGCGCACGGCCAGGCCGAAGAGGTCGCCGCGGAGGAGCCGCAGCGGACCGATGCGGTGGATGCCGCGCCGCCCCGCGGGGAGGCGGTAGCGGGCGCGGACCCGGCTCGAGCCGCTCCCCCGCTGCGCGACCGCCGGCAGGGTGAAGGCGCCGCGGGCCACGGTGCGGCCGGAGACGAGACCGCGCTCGACCCGGTCGAGCCGGTCCTCCGCTCGGGCACCGGCCCGCAGGGCCGCGCCGCGGTTGTCGAGGACGACGTCGACGTCGACCACGTCGCCGACCGCGACGACCTGCGGGGCGAAGCGCCGCTGCACCTGCAGCACGGGCGTCACGGCGAGCAGCGCGAGGACGGCGGCGACGGGCAGGCCGAGGAGGACGATCCCGACGAAGAGCAGCTCGCGGAACTCGATGATCGGCGCGACGACGATCCCGAGCGCGCCGAGAACGACCAGGGCCCAACCGCGCAGGGTGAGCGCGACCCCGCGGACGGCCGGGAGCGCGCCGATGCGCCGCGCCGGCCGCTCCGCGCCGCGCCGCCGGGGCTCACGGGACCGGGGTGCGCCGGAGCGGGGACCGCCCGGCTCAGTCGGCACGGCCGCTGAACGGGACGGGGGTGGCGGCGACGATGCGCTGGACGATCTCGGTGACGGAGTGCGAGGCGCCGGTGCCGGAGCGGCCGGGGAGCCGGGTCGCCGGGAGCAGCCGGTGGCCGAGCACCGGCACCGCGAGCACGTCGATGTCGTCCGGGACGACGAAGTCGCGGTCGTTGATCGCGGCGAGCGCCTTCGCCGCGGCGATCAGCTGCAGAGTCGCGCGCGGGCTGCCGCCGAGGCGCAGCTCGGGATCGATGCGGGTCGCCTGCATGATCGCCACCACGTACTCCTGCACCGGCGGGGCGACGTAGATCGACTGGACGTAGTCCATCATCCGGGTGAGCTGATCGTGGCCGACGACCTGGCGCAGCTCCTCCAGCGGGCTCGCGGCGTCGCGGGTGCGGATCATCTCGAGCTCGGCGCGCTCGTCGGGGTAGCCGAGCGAGAGCCGCGCCATGAAGCGGTCGCGCTGCGCCTCGGGGAGGCTGTAGGTGCCCTCCATCTCGACCGGGTTCTGCGTCGCCACCACGGCGAACGGCCGCGGCAGGACGTGCGTCACGCCGTCGACCGAGACCTGGCGCTCCTCCATGCACTCCAGCAGCGCCGACTGGGTCTTGGGCGAGGCGCGGTTGATCTCGTCGCCGATCACCACGTTCGCGAACACCGGGCCGGGCTTGAACTCGAAGTCGCGGGTGGCCTGGTTGAAGACGGAGACGCCGGTGACGTCGGAGGGCAGGAGGTCCGGGGTGAACTGGATCCGCGAGACGGTGCCGCCGACGGAGACCGCCAGCGACTTCGCCAGCACGGTCTTGCCGGTGCCGGGGACGTCCTCCATCAGCAGGTGGCCGCCCGCCAGGAACACGGTCAGGGCCATCGAGACCTCGGCGTCCTTGCCGTCGATCACGCTGCACAGGTTCTTCAGGATCGCGGCGCAGTGGGCGCTGAACTCCTCGCGGGTCATCGCCGACCCGGGAGCCGCACCGCGGTCCGATGCCGTGCCGACTGCGGAGCGGGTCTCATCGAGGGACGTCATAACTGGTGATTCTCGCAGTGCGAACCGGAAAACGGCTCAGGCTTCCGGGGGGCTCCCAGCCCTCGGCTCGAGTCCTATGCTCGGAACGGTGACCAGGATCATCGCCGGCTTCGCCGGATCGCTCACCCTGCGGGTCCCCCGCGCCGGCACGCGACCCACGAGCGACCGGGTGCGCGAGGCGATCTTCTCGGCGCTCGAGGCGCGCGACGCCCTCGACGGCGCGACGGTCATCGACCTCTACGCGGGCTCCGGGGCGCTCGGCCTCGAATCGGCCAGCCGCGGCGCCGCGTCCGTGCTGCTGGTGGAGCGCGATCCGAAGGCCGCGAAGACCGCCGGCGAGAACGCCCGCGCGATCGCGACGGCCGCGGCCTCGAACAAGCGCCCGAAGCCCCGGATCGAGGTCGTGATCGCCTCCGTGCGCTCGTTCCTCGACGGCTCCCCCGCGGTCAACGCCGACACGGTCTTCCTCGACCCGCCCTACGACCTCCCCGAGGACGAGCTGGCCGCCGACCTCGCCGGTGTCCTCCCGCTGCTCGCCGAGCACTCCGTCGTCGTCGTCGAGCGGAGCTCGCGCAGCCCGGAGCCGCGCTGGCCCGCCGGGCTCGAGCGTGACCGGCGGAAGGACTACGGCGAGACGACGATCTGGTGGGCGTCGCCGGCGGCGAGCCAGTAGCCGAGCCGCCCGCCGCCGCGGATCAGCCCGTGGCGCCGTCCCAGCCCAGGTAGGGGTCCCAGCCGCCGCGCTCGTCCAGCGCGACTCCGCCGAGCCGAACTTCCGGCGCGCCCTCGCGCACCGTGCCCAGGGCGGTGAACCCCGGCGGCAGCGCAGTGCCGGGCGGGAAGCAGGCGAGCATCGCGTGGTCCTCGCCGCCGCCGAGAACGAGCGCGCGGGCGAGTGCCGCGTCGATCCCCTCCACGGCCGTCAGCGGGCCGGCGTGGGCGTCGACGGCGTCAGGATCGAGATCGAGCACGACCCCGCTCGCCCGGGCCATCCGCCGCGCGTCGAGGACGACGCCGTCGGAGACGTCCATCATCGCCGTGGCGACGCCGCCCGCCGCGATGCCGGCCGCGATCGGCGGTGTCGGCCGCAGCTGCGCGTCGAGCACCTCCGGATGCTCGGAGCGGAGCGCCTGGGCGAGGGCCGCGTCGGGCTCGCCGCCCGTCCGGGCACGCTCGAAGAGCAGCCGGAGGCCGAGCCCGGAGACGCCGAGCGGCCCGGCGGTCGCGATCACGTCGCCCGGGCGCGCGCCGCTCCTCAGCACCGGCGGCCGGCCGTCGAGCGAGCCGAAAGCCGTGATCGCCAGGGTCAGCGTCGCGGAGGCGGACAGGTCGCCGCCGACCACGCCGCAGCCGGGAGCCATCGCCGCGCAGCCCGCTGCGAGACCGTCCGCGATCCCCTCGAGCACGTCGACGCCGAGCCGCTGCGGCGCCGCGATGGCGACCACCAGCGCGGTCGGGCGCGCGCCCATCGCGGCGACGTCGGAGAGGTTCGACGCGGCGGCCTTCCAGCCGAGATCGAACGGCGTGGACCAGGCGAGCCGGAAGTCCGGGCCGTGCACCATCATGTCGGTGGTGACCACGAAGCGGCCGTCCGGCGCCCGCAGCACGGCGGAGTCGTCGCCCGGCCCGACCAGCGTCTCGGCACCGCCGCCGAGCCTCGGCAGGATCCGCGCGAGGACCTCGCCTTCGCTGAGCTCGGCCAGGGTGGGGCTCGGATCCGGTGCCATGGTTCACACGCTAGCGTTGCCGTCGATGTCCTCCCGCCTCCTCCGCACCTCCCTGGTCGCCGCCTCCGCCGTCCTGCTCCTGAGCGGCTGCTCGGCCGCCGTGGCGCTGCAGCCGGCCGACGACGCGACGAACGAGGGCTGCGCCGAGGTCTCGGTGCGCCTGCCCGACGTCGTCGCCGAGCTGCCCGAGCGCGAGACGAACGCGCAGGGCACGGCGGCCTGGGGCACCCCCGCCGCCGTCATCCTGCACTGCGGTGTCACTCCCCCCGGCCCCACCACCGAGCTCTGCGTCTCGGTCAGCGGCGTCGACTGGATCATCGACGAGTCGCAGGCCGCCGACGACGTCTACACGCTGACCACCTACGGCCGCGATCCGGCGGTCGAGATCACCGTCGACCAGAGCCGCGCCTCCGGCACCTCGGCCGTCGTCGACCTCGCGAACGCCGTCTCCTACCTGCCGCAGGAGCGCGCCTGCACGAACGTCTCCGACACGGACACCCTCGACCCGCCGAGCACGCCCGCGGGCTGATCTCGGACGTCCGATCTGCAGGTTCCATGCCACGGAGAAGGCTTTCCGCGGGACAGGCTCCCGTCGACGTCCGCGGATCGCCTGCATATCGAACGCGAGCGCCCCGTCAGTCCGGCCCGCGGAGGGCCGCGGCCGCGACCTGCAGCGCCCGCTCCGGCGTCGCTCCGAGCGCCCGGGCCCGCGCCGCGTACGCGCCGGCCGCCAACTGCAGCTCGTGCTCGACCGAGTCGACGCCACCGGACACGACCGTCCCGGCGCGCCCCCGCGTCTCCACGATCCCCGCGGCCTCGAGCTCCTTGTACGCCCGCGCGACGGTCCCCGGAGCGACGCCCAGCTCCTCGGCGAGGGTCCGCACCGCAGGAAGCCGCGTGCCGACCAGGAGCGACCCCGCGGCGACCTGCGCGGTGATCCCCTCGCGGATCTGCTCGAACGGCGCCCGCGGGCCCGGCTCGAGCCGGAGCCCGAGGCCCGCCGCGGTCATCGGACCGCGGCCGGGACGCGCTCGAGCGCCAGGTCGAGCAGCTCGCTGATCAGGTCGGGGTAGTCGACGCCGCTCGCGCCCCACATCCGCGGGAACATCGAGATCGGCGTGAAGCCGGGCATCGTGTTGATCTCGTTGATGACGAACCCGTCGGCCGTGAGGAAGAAGTCGACCCGCGCGAGGCCCTCGGCCCCGATCGCGGTGAAGGCGCTGACCGCGAGGGCCCGCATCTCGGCGAGCTCGTCCTCGGTGAGCTCGGCCGGGCAGACCAGCTCCACGCCCTTCATGCCGAGGTACTTCGCCTCGAAGTCGTAGAAGCCGCCGCCACTGACGACGACCTCGCCGGCCACGGACGCCCGCGGGGACTCCCCCCGGCGCGCGCCGAGCACGCCGATCTCGACCTCCCGGCCGACGATCGCGGACTCGATCAGCACCCGGGAGTCGTGGGAGAACGCCTCCTCGAGCGCGGCGTCGAGCTGCGAGCGCTCGTCGACCCGGCTCACGCCCACGCTCGATCCGGCACGGGCCGGCTTGACGAAGGCGGGCAGGCCGAGCTCGTCGAGGGCCGACGCGGCGTCGCTCGGGTCCTCACGCCACTCCGCCTCGGTCACGGTGTACCAGGGGGCGACCGCGATGCCCGCGGCGCGGAAGACGGTCTTGGTGAAGTGCTTGTCCATCCCGAGCGCCGAGGCGAGCACGCCCGACCCGACGTAGGGCAGACCGACCAGCTCGAGCATCCCCTGGACCGTGCCGTCCTCGCCCCACGGGCCGTGCAGGATCGGCAGGACGACGTCCACGTCGCCCAGCGAGCGGACGGAGCCGTCGGCCGCGGTGACGGTCAGCTCGCGGGAGAGCGCCGACTCCGGCCAGCGCACGCGCGTCCCGTTGTCCTCGACCCGCGGCAGGGCGCTCGCGTCGAGCGCGAACTTCTCCGGCCGGTCCTCCTCGAGCACGAACGCGCCGTCAGCGGTGATCCCGACCGGGATCACGTCGAAGCGGTCACGATCGATCGCCCGCAGCACCCCCGCCGCCGTTGCGCAGCTGATCGAGTGCTCGCTTGAACGCCCCCCGAACAGAACGGCCACTGCGAGCTTGCTGGTCATCGAGGTTCCTCTCACCCTGGGGCTCGTCCGAATCCGTGGTCAGGTGCGGCGCGATGTCCTTCGGATCGAGCGTACCGGCGAGCACCTGCGACACCTGCTCGACGATGGGCATGTCGACTCCGCGGGCCCGGGCGAGCTCGAGGATCGGCGCGACCGAGGAGAGCCCCTCCGCCGTCTGCTGCATCGACTTCACGACGTCGCCGAAGCTGTAGCCCTGGCCGAGCAGGCGCCCGGCCGTGTTGTTGCGGGAGAGCGACGAGCTCGACGTCGCGATGAGATCGCCGAGGCCGGCCAGCCCGGACATCGTCTCGGGCCGCCCGCCGTAGGCGACGGCGAAGTCGGTCATCTCTGCGAGGCCGCGGGTGATGATCGACGCCTTGGTGTTCTCGCCGTAGCCGACGCCGTCGACGATGCCGATCGCGACGGCGATCAGGTTCTTCAGCACGCCGCCGAACTCGGTCCCGATCACGTCGGTGTTGACGTAGGAGCGGAAGTAGCGGTTGGTCGCGGCGAGCGCGACCTCCTGCGCGGTGACGAGGCTCTCCGAGGCGATGACCGCCGCGGTCGGCTGCTCCTTCGCGATCTCGAGCGCGAGGTTCGGCCCGGAGGCGACCGCGATCCGGCTCGGATCGATCGGCAGCACCTGCGAGATCACCTCGCTCATCCGCTGGCCGGTGCCCTTCTCGACGCCCTTCATCAGGCTGACGAGGACGGTCCGCTCGGTGAGGAACGGCGTGATCGCCTCGAGGTTCCCGCGCAGGGTCTGCGACGGGATGGAGAGGTAGACGTGGTCGGCCCCCTCGAGCGCCTCCTCGATCCGCGGGGTCGCCCGGATGTTGCGCGGCAGGTTGATGCCGGGGAGGTAGTCGCTGTTGCGCTTGGCCTCGGTGATCTCGCGGGCGAGCTCGGCCCGCCGCGCCCACATCACGACGTCGGAGCCGCCGTCGGCGAGGATCTTGGCGAAGGTGGTCCCCCAGCTGCCGGCGCCGAGGACGGCGACACGGCGCGGCACGGGGATCGGCGCCTTCTCGGCCCTACTGCCCCTGCTCAAAGCGTCCCGTGCCCTTCTGATTGTGCTCGGCCGGGTTCCAGCGCTTCTCCGGTGCCGTCTCGCCTCGCAGCTCCTCGAGCAGGCGGGTGATCGCGGCCATCACGACGGTCGACGCCTCGTTGAGGGTCGCGGAGTCGAGGCTGCGCCCGCGGAACGCCGACAGGTCGACGGGATCGCCGACCAGGACGTCGACGCGCTTGCGGCGGAAGAGGGTGATCTTCTTGGAGTAGCGGCCCATGACCTGCTGGGTGCCCCAGTGCGCGACGGGCACGACGGGCAGTCCGTACTGCAGCGCCATCCGCACCGCGCCGGTCTTGCCGCGCATCGGCCAGAGCTCGGGGTCGCGGGTGAGCGTGCCCTCCGGGTAGATCAGGACGGAGCCGCCCCGGTCGACCAGCTCCTTCGCCGCCTTCAGCGGCTCGCTGCCGCGCACGGAGCCGGCCCGCTCGACCGGGATCTGCCCCGAGGCGCGCAGGATCGCTCCGGCGACGGGGATCTTGAACAGCGACGCCTTCGCCAGGAAGCGCGGCGCGCGCCCGGCCCGCCACAGCACCCAGCCCGTGATGAACGGGTCGATCTCGCTGTAGTGGTTCGGCGCGAACACGAACGCGCCCTTGCGCGGGATCTTGTCGATGTCGCGGACCCGGAGGTCCACGGAGGCGGTGAGCGTCGGGATCACCAACGCCGCGAGGAGCCAGAAGATGGACGGGCGGCTTCGTTCAGACACCCGCCCATCCTCGCATCCCGGCTCCGCCGCCCCCGCCGCCCACGCCAACGGGCGGCGCGGTGCACGCGCCGACGCTGGTCGAGCAGCCCCGCAGGGGCGTGTCGAGACCCGGCGGAAGCGACTCCGGCTCGCGGGATCTGACTCGGCTCGCGGGATCCGGCCGATCCGACAAGCCGGAGACGGTTCCGCGAGCCGGAGGTGAGCCGACCAGCAGCGACGAGACGTCGGGCACGTATAAACGGCTCCGGCTCGCAGGATCGGGGGGATTCTGCGAGCTGGAGCCGGTGTCACGTGCCGGAGGTGCTCCGGCGCCGCAGGCTACGCGTCGAGCGAGAAGTCGGCGCCGAGCAGCTCGAGCTTGGTGAGGAAGTTCTCGTAGCCGCGGCTGATGATGCCGACGTTCGAGACCGAGGAGGTGCCCTCGGCCGAGAGCGCCGCGATCAGGTGCGAGAAGCCGCCGCGCAGGTCGGGCACGACGATGTCGGCGCCGTGCAGCTTCGACGGGCCGGAGATGACCGCGGAGTGCATGAAGTTGCGCTGACCGAAGCGACAGGCCTGGCCGCCGAGGCACTCACGGTGGATCTGGATGGTCGCGCCCATCTCGACCAGCGCGTCGACGAAGCCGAAGCGCTGCTCGTAGACGGTCTCGTGCACGATCGACACGCCCTTGGCCTTGGTCAGCGCCACGACGAGCGGCTGCTGCCAGTCGGTCATGAAGCCGGGGTGCACGTCGGTCTCGATGATGACCGGCTTGAGCTCGCCGCCGGGGTGGTAGAAGCGGATGCCGTCCTCGGCGATCTCGAACGCGCCGCCGACCTTGCGGAAGACGTTGAGGAAGGTCGTCATCTCCTGCTGGCGAGCGCCGCCGACGAAGATGTCGCCGTCGGTCGCGAGGGCCGCGGCGGCCCAGGAGGCGGCCTCGTTGCGGTCGAAGAGCGCGCGGTGGGTGTAGCCCTCCAGGCGGTCGACGCCCTCGATGCGGATCACGCGGTCGGTGTCGACCGAGATGATCGCGCCCATCTTCTGCAGGATGTTGATGAGATCCATGATCTCGGGCTCGATCGCCGCACCCGACAGCTCGGTGATGCCCGACGCGCGGACCGCGGTGAGCAGCACCTGCTCGGTCGCGCCGACGCTCGGGTAGGGCAGCGACACCTTGGCGCCGTGCAGGCCCTCGGGCGCCGACATCCGGATGCCGGAGGGCAGCTTCTCGACGATGGCGCCGAAGTTGCGGAGCACCTCGAGGTGGTAGTCGATCGGGCGGTCGCCGATGCGGCAGCCGCCGAGGTCGGGGATGAACGCCTCGCCGAGGCGGTGCAGCAGCGGTCCGCAGAAGAGGATCGGGATGCGGCTCGAGCCCGCGTGGGCGTCGATGTCGGCGAAGTGCGCGGACTCGACGTTGGAGGGGTCGAGGATCAGCTCGCCCACCTCCGGGCCCTGCTTCACCTTGACGCCGTGCACCTCGAGGAGGCCCTTGACGACGCGGACGTCGCTGATGTCGGGGACGTCGCGCAGGGTGGACGCGGTCTCACCGAGGAGCGCGGCGACCATCGCCTTGGTGACGAGGTTCTTCGCGCCCTTGAGCTCGATCCGGCCCTTCAGCGGCCGCCCGCCGTGGATGGTGATCCGCTCGGTGGTCATCCCCACACGGGCTCCCGCCGCCTTCGCATCCTGTGCTCCCGCCGCCTTGGCGTCCTGAAGAAGTGTGTTCACGCTATTTCACCGGCAATGTCTTGGGCCGCCAGCTCGCGCGACGGGTCTCGAATTCGGAAATGAGCGCTTCGTCGCGCAGGGTCAGGCCGATGTCGTCCAGCCCTTCGATCAGGCGCCAACGAGTGTAGTCGTCGACCTCGAAAGGGAAGGTCTCGCCACCGGCGGTGACCGTACGACCAACCAGATCGACGGTCGCTTCTATTCCCGGCGTCGCATCGATCAGCTCCCAGAGCCGGTCGATGTCGCTCTCCGCCAGGGCCGCCGCGAGCAGCCCCTGCTTGCCGGAGTTGCCGCGGAAGATGTCGCCGAAGCGGGACGACAGCACGACGCGGAAGCCGAAGTCGCGCAGCGCCCAGACGGCGTGCTCGCGGCTGGAGCCGGTGCCGAAGTCGGGGCCCGCGACGAGGATCTGCGCGCCCTGGAAGGCCGGCTGGTTGAGCACGAACTCCGGGTCCTGGCGCCAGCCGTGGAAGAGCGCGTCCTCGAAGCCGGTCTTGGTGACCCGCTTGAGGAAGACGGCGGGGATGATCTGGTCGGTGTCGACGTTGCTGCGCTTCAGCGGCGCGGCGATGCCGGTGACGGTCTCGAACTTCTCCATGATCAGGCCTCCACCAGCTCGCGGACGGGCTCCAGGTCCGACGGACTGGAGAGAGTGCCGCGGACGGCGGTCGCGGCGGCGACCAGTGGCGACACCAGGTGGGTGCGGCCGCCCTTGCCCTGCCGGCCCTCGAAGTTGCGGTTCGAGGTGGAGGCGCATCGCTCCCCCGGGGCGAGCTGGTCCGGGTTCATGCCGAGGCACATCGAGCAGCCGGCGAAGCGCCACTCGGCGCCGAACGCGGTGATCACCTTGTCCAGGCCCTCGGCCTCGGCCTCGATCCGCACGCGGGCGGAGCCGGGGACGACCATCACCCGGACGCCGGGCGCCTTGGTGCGGCCGGCGATGATCGACGCGAAGGCGCGGAGGTCCTCGATGCGGGAGTTGGTGCAGGAGCCCATGAAGACCGCGTCGACCGGGATCTCCTTCATCGGGGTGCCGGCCTCGAGGTCCATGTACTCCAGCGCGCGGCGGGCGTTGGAGCGCTCGTTCGGGTCGGCGATCGCGTCGGGGTCGGGCACGGCCTGGGAGAGCGAGACGCCCTGGCCGGGGTTGGTGCCCCAGGTGACGAACGGCTCGAGCGCGTCCGCGTCGAGGACGACCTCGGCGTCGAAGACGGCGCCCTCGTCGCTCGGCAGCGTCCGCCAGTAGGCGACCGCGTCGTCCCAGTCCTGGCCCTCGGGGGCGTGCGGGCGGCCCTGGAGATAGGCGAAGGTCGTCTCGTCCGGCGCGACCATGCCGGCGCGGGCGCCCGCCTCGATCGACATGTTGCAGATCGTCATCCGGCCCTCCATCGAGAGCGCGCGGATCGCCGAGCCGCGGTACTCGAGCACGTAGCCCTGACCGCCGCCGGTGCCGATCTTCGCGATCACGGCGAGGATGATGTCCTTCGCCGTGACGCCCTCGCGCAGCTCGCCCTCGACGGTGATCGCCATGGTCTTGAAGGGCTTGAGCGGCAGGGTCTGCGTGGCCATCACGTGCTCGACCTCGCTGGTGCCGATGCCGAACGCCATCGCGCCGAACGCGCCGTGGGTCGAGGTGTGCGAGTCGCCACAGACGACCGTGATGCCGGGCATGGTCAGTCCGAGCTGCGGGCCGACGACGTGCACGATGCCCTGCTCGATGTCGCCGAGGGAGTGCAGGCGGACGCCGAACTCGGCGGCGTTGCGACGCAGGGTCTCGATCTGGGTGCGGCTGGTGAGGTCGGCGATCGGCTTGTCGATGCCGACGGTCGGGGTGTTGTGGTCCTCGGTCGCGATCGTCAGATCGGGGCGGCGGACGGGTCGGCCGGCCTGGCGGAGGCCGTCGAAGGCCTGCGGGCTGGTCACCTCGTGCACCAGGTGCAGGTCGATGTAGATCAGGTCGGGCGTGCCGTCCTCGCCCTTGGCGACGAGGTGGTCGTCCCAGACCTTCTCGGCCAGGGTGCGCGGGCGCTCGGCGGCCGGGGTCTCGGCGGCCGAGGGCGCGGCGGTGTCGGGGGAACTGTCGTTCATGACGGGTTTCTCTTCCTCAGGAATGTGGTCAGCCCGCGAGAGACACCGCGACGAGGGAGGCCTGTCAGATCGAGGTCTCGTCGCGGCGGAGAAGGAGGAGCCGGCCGAACAGCATTGACCGAGGATAGCACCGCGCCGACGAGCGGCAGGGAGGCACGGCCCGAGCGGATCGGGAGGGCGGCAGCGGCCGTCAGGGCGCGACGAGCATCGCGATGAGCACCGCGGGGACCACCAGCAGAGCGGCCGCGCCGACCACCACGCCGCCGACGACGAAGACCGCGGCGACCGCGGCGCCGACCATCCCGACGAAACCGGAGCGCCGCTTCACCGGCACGGCCTCGTGCTCGAACCAGTCGCCGTCGAGCGGATCGGGCGACTCCTGCTCGAACCGCTCGGCCTCGTCGATCCGGGCCGGCAGCTCTGCGAGCATCATCGCGGCGTGCGGCGACTCGGCCGCGAGCTCGAGCGGACGCACCAGGGCCCGCTCCGCGAACTCGAACGGGTCCTCGTCGGTGCGCACCAGGGCGCGCTCGAACGCCCGGCGCTCCTCGGGAGCGGCGCAGTTCTCGATCAGGTAGCCCCAGCGGCCGGCCTCGATGAGGTCGCCGGACCTCCGGTAGAGCTCGGACAGGAGGACGCGGGGGTCGATCCAGACGGGGTCGGCCTCGACGCAGCGCTCGAGCAGCGAGACGGCCCCTCGGACGTCGCCCTCCGCGAAGCGCGTCTTCGCGCGATCGAGAGCCTCGACGGTGTCCATCCCTCCAGTATGCCCATCGACAGCCCGGCTCTGCAGTTCGGAGCCGGAGTCGCTGCCACCTGTTCGAGGGGCGTGGCCCGTGGGGTCAGGCCTCGGCGTCCGGTCGGGGGGCGAGCACGGCCTCCACGACGACGACCGTCACGTTGTCCCGCCCGCCGGCGTCGACCGCGGCGCGCACGAGCTCCTCGGCGAGATCGCCGCCGTGCAGGTCCCCCGCGTCGCGGCGGGCGAAGAGCTCGGCGATCCGGGCGTCGGAGAGCTCCTTGGTGAGGCCGTCGGAGCAGAGCAGGTAGGTCGCCCGGGGCACGATCGGCAGGGTCCAGACGTCCGTCTCTACCTCGTCGTCGGCGCCGAGCGCCCGGGTGACGATGTTGCGGTCGGGGTGCGACTCCGCCGCCTCCCGGCTGAGCAGTCCGGCCGAGACCAGCTCCTGCACCGCCGAGTGGTCGACGGTCAGCTGCTGGATCCCCGCGCCGTCCCAGCGGTAGACCCGGGAGTCGCCGACGTTGAACAGGCCCCAGGAGGCGGGTCCGCCGTCGTCGGGCCGGACGAGGGTGAGACCGGTGAGCGTCGTCCCGCAGAGGGCGCTGCCGACGTCGAGGTCGCGGACCGCGGCATTGGCCGTCTCGACGACGGCGAAGACGTCCGAGACCGGGCCGATCGCCTCGGCCGCGCTCGCCCGCAGGCTCTCGACGGCGGTCGAGCTGGCCAGGTCGCCGCGGGCGTGCCCGCCCATGCCGTCGGCGACGGCGACCAGCGTCGGCGAGACCAGGAGGGCGTCCTCGTTCACCCGCCGGACGGCGCCGACATCGGTGCTGCTCGACACCGTCAGGTGCAGGACGCCCTGGGGCAGATCGATGCTGGTCGTGCTCGTCGTCGCAGTCACGGGACCGGGCTCACTTCTTCTCGGCGCGGTCCTGCCCGTCGGCGTCGGCGACGACCTCCGGGTGGCCGTCGTGCAGCTCGATGTGGGAGTGCTCGCGGCGCATCTTGACCAGGCTCGCGACCGTGGCGACGGTCATGCTGACGACGATGACGGCGAGCGAGGTGATCGTGTCGATGTCCCAGACCGGCAGCGGCTCGCCGCCGTTGAGGAACGGGAGGTCGTTCTCGTGCAGGGCGTGCAGCACGAGCTTCACGCCGATGAAGGCGAGGATGAACGCGATGCCGTACTTGAGGTACTCGAGCTTGTCGATCAGGCCGCCGAGCAGGAAGTAGAGCTGGCGCAGGCCCATCAGGGCGAAGATGTTCGCGGTGAAGACGATGAACGGGCTCTCGGTGATGCCGAAGATCGCCGGGATCGAGTCGAGCGCGAAGAGCAGGTCGGTCGAGCCGATCGCGAGGAACACGATCAGCATCGGCGTGAAGTACTTCTTCCCGTCCTTCACGGTGCGGATCTTCGACCCGTCGAACTCGTCCGAGATCTTCACGCGCTTGCGCAGCAGACGGATGAGGAGGTTGTCGGTGCCCTCGTTCTCGTCCTCCTTGCCGAACGCCTGGTTCCAGGCGGTGTAGACGAGGAAGGCGCCGAAGAGGTAGAAGATCCAGCTGAAGCTCTCGATCAGCTGCGCGCCCAGCAGGATGAACACCCCGCGGAAGATCAGCGCGATGATGATGCCCACCATCAGCACTTCCTGCTGGTACTTCGGCGGCACCGCGAAGCGGCCCATGATGATCACGAAGACGAACAGGTTGTCGATCGACAGGCTGTACTCGGTCAGCCAGCCCGCGACGAACTGGCCGGCGACCTCTCCCCCGCCCAGCAGCAGCATCACCAGGGCGAAGATCAGCGCGAGCGTGACGTAGAAGCCGACCCAGAGGCCGGACTCCTTGAGGCTCGGCACGTGCGGGCGCTTGTAGACCAGCAGCAGGTCCGCGGCCAGGATCAGGCTCAGGACGACGAACGAGCCGGTCACGAACCAGACGGGCAGCTCTTGCATGGGGACCTTCCGGGGGTCAGTGGATTCCGACGGTCTCTCCCCGGGGAGCGGGCCGTTAAACGAGAAGAACCCCCGGCCATGACCGGGGGTTCTTCTCGTGTTGCCGTGGTGACCCCAGCGGGATTTGAACCCGCGTTACCGCCGTGAGAGGGCGACGTCCTAGGCCGCTAAACGATGGGGCCGCGTTTTTGCAACTCGAAGAGTGTTGCACACGGATCCGCACCGGTGCAAATCGAGCGGGCGGACGGCGCGCTCCCCGGGACCGTCTTGCACCGCGGTCGCCCCCGCGAGAGGCTCGGAGCATGCGACTGACCAAGCTCGAGCACGCCACCGTCCTCGTCGAGGAGGCGGGCTCGCGGCTCGTCCTCGACCCCGGCTCCTTCACGCGGCCCCTTGAGGGCTCGGCCGACACCGTCGCGGTCGTGATCACCCATGAGCACGCCGATCACTGGACGGCGGAGCAGCTGGAGCGGCTGCGCACCGCGAACCCGGCGCTGCGGATCCTCGGGCCGGCCGGTGTCGCCGCGGCGGCCGAGGGCTTCGACGTCGAGACGATCGCCGAGGGCGACGTGGTCGAGGTCGGGCCGTTCGAGCTGCGCTTCTTCGGCTCCCGGCACGCGGTGATCCACTCCTCCATCCCGGTGATCGACAACGTCGGTGTGCTGGTGAACGGCCGGTTCTACTACGCGGGCGACTCCTTCACCGTCCCCGCCGGCGTCGACGTCGAGGTGCTGGCCGCCCCCAGCGGCGCACCCTGGATGAAGATCGCGGAGTCGATCGACTACGTCCTCGAGCTCGCACCGCGGCACGCCTTCGCAACGCACGAGCGCGTGCTGTCCGAGGCGGGCCAGAAGCTCGGCCACGACCGCCTCGGCTGGGCGACCCGCGAGGGCGGCGGCGAGTACCACGCCCTCGAGCCGGGCGACGTGCTCGAGCTCTAACCGGCCGTCGGAGTGCGCGCCGTCGTCAGAGGACGCGGGCGTCGAGGACCTCGGCCTGATCGAGGTCGGTCCCCGCGGGCAGCACCCCGATCTGGACGAGTGCGCCCTCCGGAACGGTGCCGTCGGGCGTGACGATCGAGGCGCCGTCGATGTTGGACTTCGACGCGTACAGCGAGACGTCGTCGAGCACCTCGGCCCGGTAGACGCCGTCGACCCAGACCACGACCCGCCTCCCGGAGTTCACCAGCGCGCGACTCATCGTCACCGCGACCCGGTCACCGGTCCGCTGGACGCTGTCGACGCCGGTGAGCGTCGACTGGAAGAGCAGGTCGGCCGCAGCGACGTCCACGCCCGAGGCCAGCTCGCCGACCTGGACGAGGTCGCCGTCCTTCACGGGCGTGGTGGGCACGATCTTCGTGCCGCCCGGGACGTCGTACTTCCACGCGTACCAGCCCCTGCCCTCGTTGTAGTCACCCGCGTAGCGGCCGTTCACCCAGACGACGACCCGCTTCCCGGAGCGGACCAGCCCCTCGCTCATCGTCGCCTCCACGTACCCGCGGACGACCGAGACCTCGGTGATGCCCGCCGCCGCGTCCGAGGCCGCCTCCCGGGGGGATCGGTCGCGCCCCTGCAGCTGCTTCAGCTTCTCCACTGCCGGTCGCACATCGGTGTACCCCATCATCGGCACCCGCTCACCGGGGAGGGTCGTCCCGTAGAACACCCCGACGAGGTTCCCGTTCACGATCAGCGGCCCGCCCGAGTCGCCGGTCTCGCCGATCTGCTCGGTGCTGCCGGTCGTCGCTGTCGAGTGGAAGCCGATGAGACCGTTCGGCATCCGTCCCACCCTCCTGATCCAGACCTTCTCGGTCCTCTGCGTGGGGAACATGTCCGGACCCAGCCCGTAGAGGTGGCCGACCGAGCCGACCCGGTAGCCGCCCGGCACCAGTCGCGGGTAGTGCGGCAGCGCGTGCGGGCGGGAGAGGTGGAGGAGCTTCATGTCCGCGGGGGCGAGCGAGATCGACTCCGCCACCGGAACCACTTCCGTCACCTCGTCCTCCGTCGGCGACGGGGCGTAGCGGTAGTAGACGTGACTCACGGGGCAGTGGTCCACGGTGAGCACCCAGTCGGCGGCGATCGCCGTGCCGGTGCAGGTGTTGGTCTGGATTCCCACGATCTTGTCGTAGACCTGCACCACCCAGGGCTCGTTCGACTTCGTCCCCGATGTCAGCGCCGCCGCGGGCGCCGTCGTGAGCGCACCGATGCCCAGCAGGGTCGTCAGCACGACCAGCGCAGCCGCCGTCCTCCGCAGGAGGCGAGTCCTCATCGCCGTCACCTCTTCCTCAGCGCGGGGCTCACCCGGGGCCGGGCTCCCTCTCCGCCCGAGAACGATCGACGAATCACCGGGAACGCGTCAAAGATCTGGCGCCGAAGCGACCGGACGGCGGGATCAGGACCGATCGACGACGTGCTCGAGGTCGGCGCCGAACTCGAACGTGCGGTCGACCACGGCGCCGGAGTTCAGCACCGCGGGGAGCCAGAAGCGCGCGTCGTCCCACATCAGGCCGTACGGGACCTCGTCGAGTGGGACGAAGGCTGCGGCGAGCTCGCCCGAGGCGACCACCTCGCCCGACCAGCGGCGGCAGACGAAGACGTGCGAGCGCTGGCTCCACGCGGGGCGGTGCGGGAAGAAGTAGTCGAGGGAGCCGCGGGGCTCGAGGTCGCGAGGATCTGCGCGCAGGCCGACCTCCTCCGCCAGCTCGCGGACGGCCGCGTCGGCGGGCGACTCCCCCGGCTCGAGCTTGCCGCCGGGAGCGACGACCCGGCCCTCGCCGAGACCGCGGAGCTTCCGCCCGAGCAGCACCTCGGTCCCGCGGGGCGACTCGCGGAGGACGTAGACCACGCAGACCTCGGGCAGCGGATCGGTCGGCGGCCGCACGCCCATGCCGCACCTCCGCTCGCCGGGTCCGGGGGGTCGGGACCGCCGTCGTAGGCTAGCCCGGTGACGACGACCGCGCTCGAGCGCTTCCAGGCCCTGCTGCGGGTCGACACGGTGTCGCACTCCGACGAGTCCGACACCGACTGGAGCCGGTTCCGCGTCTTCCAGGAGCTGCTCGAGCAGTTCTACCCCGCCCTGCACGCCGCCCTCGAACGCGAGACCGTGGCCGGTCACTCCCTGGTCTGGCGCTGGCGCGGCACCGAGGACGGCGAGCCGTCGGTCCTGATGGCGCACTACGACGTGGTCAGCGTCACCCCCGACGACTGGTCGATCGCGCCGTTCGCGGCCGATACGGTCCTCCGCCCGGACGGCCGCACCGCGGTCGTGGGGCGCGGCGCGCTCGACGACAAGGGCTCCCTCGTCGCCCTGCTTGAGGCCGTCGAGGCGGCCGTCCTGCGGGGAGAGCGTCCTCGCCGCGACGTCTACCTGGTCTCCACGCACAACGAGGAGACGGCGGGGGACGGCGCACCGTCGATCGTCGCGCTGCTCGGGGCGCGCGGCGTGCGCCCCCGCTTCGTGCTCGACGAGGGCGGCAACGTCCGCCGCGGCATCGTGCCCGGAGTGACCACGCCGATCGCCGTCATCGGCGTCACCGAGCGCGGCATCATGAACCTCGAGCTGACCTGCCGCGACGCGGGCGGGCACGCCTCCGCCCCGCCGCCCCTGCCCGGCATGCTCGCCACGCAGCGGCTCGCGCGGGCGATCCACCGCCTCACCGAGAACCCGTTCCCCTCGACCCTTCCGGAGCCGATCGCCGAGCTGGTGCGCGCCGCCGCGCCCCGAGCCGACGCCGCGCACGCGGTCTGGTACGCGAAGCCGCACGAGCACCCGGACGCCGTCGTCGCGGCCCTGGCCGCGCACTCCAACCGCTCCGCCGCGATGCTGCGGACGACCGTGGCGATCACGCAGCTGCGCGGCAGCACCGGGGCGAACGTCCTCGCGTCGACCGCCAGCGCGGTCGCCAACGTGCGGATCAACCCGGGCGGCACCGTCGCCGGCGTCGTCGAGCGGATCCGCGCGGTGATCGACGACCCCGAGGTCGAGATCGAGGTGCGCGTCGCGCACGAGCCCTCCCCCGTCTCCCCCACCGGCGAGCCCGGCGACGGCGGCCCGTACGACGTGCTCCGCCGCGTGGTGCAGGAGGTCTTCCCCGAGGCGATCGTCGCGCCCTACGTGCAGACCGGCGGCAGCGACGCCCGCCACTTCCACGCGATCAGCGACGGTGTCTACCGCTTCATCCCGTTCGAGATCAGCCCGCAGCAGCAGCTCGGCATCCACGGCGCCGACGAGTCGGTCGAGGTCGACCAGTTCGAGCGCGCGATCGCCTTCTACGCGCGGCTCCTGCTCGAGCTCTGACGACTCCCTCTGCGACGCCGATGCGGGGCGTGGGCGATCGGTGTGCGTCGAGTGCGCACCCGGTGAGCGGTTCCTGAGGGCGGAGCCACTGTCCGCCGCCGAATCTGGGAAAACCGTTCGATGACGCGCCGGGCCTCGTTGGCCCGCCGTTCACCCCGCGATGATGGACTGAGCCTCGCGGGAGCAGTTCCCAGCCCGCGGACCAGCAGTACAGCACCATGCGACATCCCGTACCGACGCCGACTCGATCGAGCCGGCCCCACCGATCGTGGAACCCGAGGATCATGACTGTCCGCCAGGCCGAGTACCCCCGGCCGAACCACTTCATCCTTCACCTCAGCGACACCCACTTCATCGCAGGAGACGGCGGGCTGTACGGCTCCGACGTCGACAGCGAGGCCCAGCTCCGCCGCCTGTTCGACGAGCTGGAGGCCTCGGGCGGTCGCCCGGAGGCCGTGGTCATCACCGGCGATCTGGCGGACAAGGGCGAGCCCGAGGCGTACGCCAAGCTCCGCGCCGTCGTCGAGCCGGCCGCCGCCCGCCTCGGTGCCGAGGTGATCTGGGTGATGGGCAACCACGACGACCGCGGTGCCTTCCGCTCCGGGCTGCTCGACCAGCTGCCCACCACGCAGCCGATCGACCGGGTGCACGACGTGAACGGGTTGCGCATCATCGCGCTGGACTCGACCGTCCCGGGCGCGCACTACGGCGAGATCTCGGACGCCCAGCTCGACTGGCTCGCGGAGGAGCTCTCCAGCCCCGCACCGCACGGCACGATCCTGGCGCTGCACCACCCGCCGGTCCCGAGCGTCCTCGACCTCTCGGTGCTCGTCGAGCTCCGCGACCAGCCCGCGCTCGCGGAGGTGCTCGAGGGCTCGGACGTCCGCAGCATCATCGCCGGCCACCTGCACTACTCCTCGACGGCGACGTTCGCCGGCATCCCCGTCTCCGTCGCGTCGGCCACCTGCTACACGCAGGACCTCAACGTGCCGGTCGGCGGCACCCGCGCCCGCAACTCGGCGCAGGCCTTCAATCTCATCCACGTCTACGACGGCACGGTGCTGCACTCGGTGGTGCCGATCGGCGCCTCGACCGAGGTGTCCTACGTCTCGGCGAACGAGACCGAGCGGATCCTCGCCTCGCACGGCGTCGAGATCGCGCCGGCCACGGCCGCACCGCTCGAGCAGGTCGAGGCGCTCTACCCGCCCGTCGCGGAGCCCGTCAGCGTCAGCGCCTAGGGGACTGCGTCCGGTCTGCAGGCGATCCGCGCCGAGAGACGATCCCGTCCGCGGGACCGAGGCTCCGGAGCCGCGGATCGCCTGCAGAACGGACGTCAGCGCTTGGGACGACTGCGGTCGAGGGCGAACAGGTGCCCGGCGAAGGCGAGGGCCGCGCCGAGCGCGATCCCGACGCCGATGCCCGCGCCGACCCCGATGCCCGGGAAGACGAGTGCGCTGGCGAGCCCGAGCAGCAGCCCGAGGACCCCTCCGCCGATCGCCCAGGCCATGCTCAGTCCACCCGCTCCCAGGGCGCCGGGATCGGGTAGTACTCCTCGAGGAAGTCGATCACGGCGCGGGTGCGCGCCTCCGCCGAGATCTCGGGGAAGCTGCCGTCGTTGAGGCAGAAGAAGTCGACGCCGCGGTTCTTCAGCAGCTTCTTCATGTCCTTCAGGCCCTGGTGCATCGTCGTGTCGACGTACTTGACCGAGGCGTTCTCCTGCACCACCGCGCGGCCGGTCATCAGCGCGTAGTAGTGGTACAGCGAGTTGGTGACGGAGACGTCGCTCGCCGAGCGGAAGCGGCTCGCGGCGGTCGCGGTGAACTCCGGCTCGAACTCGGTCTCGAGCTCGGCCATCACGCTCTTGCGGAGCGGCGTGGCGGCGTGCTCGAGATGGCGGGTCGTCATCGCGCCGAAGCGCTCGCGGAGCAGCCGGCGGTTCACCCGGGCGGCGTTCTCGAAGCCGCTCCGGGAGGCGTTGGAGTCGCCCATCCCGATGCGGGTGGTCGCCTCGATGAACTTGGTGATCCCGCCGGGCGAGAAGAAGATCGACGGGTCGACGGGGCGGCCGAAGAACATGTCGTCGTTGGAGTAGAGGAAGTGCTCCGCGAGGCCCGGGATGCGGTGCAGCTGGCTCTCGACCGCGTGCGAGTTGTGCGTGGGCAGCACCGAGAGGTCGCGGAAGTGGTCCTCGCTGCGGACCAGGGTGACGTCGGGGTGCTCGTCGAGCCAGCGCGGGCGCGGCGAGTCGGTGACGATGTAGATGTGCCGGACCCACGGCGCGTACATGTAGACGCTGCGGAGGGCGTACTTGAGCTCGTCGATCTGACGGAAGCGCGCGGGGGCGTCGTCGCCCTCACCCACGACGTAGCTGGCCATCCGGGCGGCGCGGGCGCGCTGGAACTCCAGGTCCGTCCCGTCGACCCAGGAGAAGACGATGTCGACGTCGAAGCGGATGTCGCTGACGAGCGGCTCGAACATGCCCTCGAAGGTTGGCCAGGTGCGGCCGTAGGCCTCGACGTGCGCGTCGATCGCCTCGGCGACCGGGAGGCTGCTGCGCATCAGCGCGTTCTCGGCGGGAGTGGTGATCTCCTCCTCGCCGACCTTCCAGAACTCCAGGCGGACGCCGCTGCGGGCGCCGTAGCGGAGCGAGCCGCTCGAGGAGACGCGGGGGCGGAAGAGCGAGAAGACCGCGGCGCGCGGGTAGGGGGCGATCGCGCCCTCGGCCAGGAGCAGCGGCGGGGTGCCGCGCTTGTCGAGCGTCTTCACGTAGAACGGCTCGGTCGCGAAGGCGCGCGCGAGCAGCGTGGCCAGCTCGGCGCCGAGCGAGCGGTCGATCGCGAGGAAGGGCGCGCCCTTCGTGCCGCGGATGAGGCGGTAGGGGAACTCCGCCTCGTCGAGCACCTCGCCGAGCGCGATCAGGTCCTCGGTCCAGGCCGCCTGCGGGGTCGTACTCGAGTTGACCAGCGAGAACAGACCGGCATGGACGACCACGTCGTCACGGTCGAAATGGCGCGGACGCAGGAGGGCTGACGGCAGAGGACGGACGGAAGGCATGATTCACATTATCCGCCGCCCGTTTCGTGCGGATGACCGTCCTGCTCAGCTTGACAGGGAGTGCAGCCGCTCCAGGGCCGCGTCCCCGGCTCGCGCGGCCTCGTGAGCCCGGCTCTCCTCGCGGGCGGAGGCGACGCCGAGGGCGAACGCCGGCTCGCCGCGGCGGGCCGCCACGAGTGCGTGCGCGCGGAGCACGTCGCGGGCGGCGAGGGCGTCGCGCTCCTCCCCCAGCGCGTCGGCGACGGCCTTCGCCGCCTTCGCGATCTGTCGCTGCTTCGCGCCGACGGCGTCCGGAACGACTGCGCTCCAGGCCTCGACGACGTAGCGCAGGCGCTTCGCGGCCTTGCGCAGCTCGTGCCGGGCCTCGACGTCGTCTCCACCCGTGCGGGCCGCATCGACGCGCGAGACCTCCTTCGCGAGGGAGCGGCGGACGAGCTTCTTCGCGCTCGCGCCGGCCTTCGCCGTCCGCGGCGGGTCGGCCAGCAGGGCGTCGAGCGCGGCGAGCAGGGCGAGGTAGCGGGCGCCGCGCAGGGTCTTGGCGACCCGCTGCAGGGCGATCGCGTGCCGGCGCTCGATCGCGTCGAAGAGGGTGGTGCCGGCGACGGCCTTCGCGGGCAGTCCCTCCCCCGCCTCGTCGACGGCGGTGCGGAGCCGGGCCGCGAGGACCTCCTCGTCGCGGGCGGCGCCGAGGACGCCGGCGAGCCAGCGCAGCTCGTCGCGCAGCGGATCGAGGGCCTCGCGCTCCAGCACCGAGCGGGAGGCGGCGAGGACGCTGCGCAGGCGGCGGGTGTGCAGGCGCATCCGGTGCAGCGCGTCGTCGGCCTCGAGGCGCACCCGCGGATCGACGGCGCGCAGGCCGGTGAGGAGCTCGCGGATCGCGGCGAGCGCCGCCTCCCCGCCGTCCTGGGGTGCGGGGTGCGCGTCCTCGATCGGACCGCCGGTGGCCCGGGCCAGCTTCGAGGCGTTCTCGGCGGGGCGGGCGCCGGCGGCGAGCAGTCGCTCCTCGATCGCGTCGAGCACCGCCTCGCCCTCGGGGCCGTGGACGTCGACGAGCTCGACCTCCCACTCCCGCCAGCGCCGCTCGACGCCCGAGCGCTGGTCGTGCGCGATGACCAGGTCGTCCGCGATCTCGGCGAGGCGGCGGCCGGCGGCGTCGGCGACGCGGATGATCGAGCGGACGGTCTCGAGGGTGGCGAGCGGCTCGAGCCGCGAGCGGCCGACGTGGCCGAGCACCGGCTCCCGGACCTCGGCCGGCACGGTGCGGGAGGCTGTCAGCGCGGCGTGGATCTCGGTGCGGCCGGCCGAACCGGGGAGCTTGACGTGCCAGCCCTCGTCCTCGCCGCCCTCGCGACGGCGGAGGGTGATCCGGCCGCGGGACAGGGCGCGGCCGGCGGTGTCGAAGTACTGGGCCCGGAGGCGGACGGGCTCCTCGGCGAGCGCCGTGGCGACGGTGCCTGCGCCGATCAGGTCCGGCAGGGCGGTGTCCGCGTCGACGTCGTACTTCCGCTCCACCTCGGTCTGCACGCGCCGCGGCGCCTCCGCCTTCGTCCGGTCCGCACGCTGAGCCATGGTCCATTGTGCGCACGCGGACGGCGCTCCCGGCGGCAGGCCCGCGGCGGGGCGCGAGGTCGGCCTAGGCTGGAGCGATGACCGCGCCCGTCCCTCCCGTCGCCCGCCGTGTCCCGCTCGAACGCCGTCACCACGGCGATCTGGTGGTCGATCAGTACGAGTGGCTGCGGCAGAAGGAGGAGCCCGAGGTGATCGCGCACCTCGAGGCCGAGAACGCCTACACCGACGCGCTCCTCGCTCCCCTCGCCCCGCTCCGCGAGCGGCTCTTCGACGAGATCCGCTCGCGCACGAAGGAGACCGATCTCTCGGTCCCCGTCCGCGAGGGCGCCTGGTGGTACTTCTCCCGCTCCTACGAGGGCCGCCAGTACGGCGTGCACTGCCGCGCGCCGATCTCCGGCCCGGACGACTGGACCCCGCCCTCCATCGCCGAGGGCGGACCGCTCGAGGGCGAGCAGGTCGTGCTCGACGGCAACATCGAGGCCGAGGGCCACGACTTCTTCTCGCTCGGCAGCTTCGACGTGTCCAGCGACGGGCGCTTCCTGCTCTTCGGCACCGACGTCGAGGGCGACGAGCGCTACACCCTGCGCATCCGCGACCTCAGCACCGGCGAGGACCTCCCGGACATCGTCGAGGGCACCGGCGGCGGCGCGACCTTCGGCGCCGACGCCCGCTTCGTCTTCTACCCCACGGTCGACGAGTCCTGGCGGCCGGACACGATCTGGCGGCACACCGTCGGCACCGAGTCGACCGCCGACGAGGTCGTCTTCTCCGAGCCCGACGAGCGCTACTGGATCGGCGTGGGGCTCACCCGCAGCCGCCGCTTCCTCGTCATCGAGATCGGCAGCAAGATCACCAGCGAGTGCCTGCTGCTCGACGCGGAGGACCCGGCCGGCGAGTTCCGCTCGGTCTGGCCGCGCCGCGAGGGCGTCGAGTACGAGGTCGACCACGCCGTCGTCGACGGCCGCGACCGCCTGCTGATCGTGCACAACGACGGCGCGCTCGACTTCGAGATCGTCGAGGAGCCGGCCGACCTCGCGCTCTCCCCCGAGGAGCGGGCGGCCGAGCGCCGCGTCCTCGTCCCGCACACCCCGGGCCGGCGGATCGAGGGCGTCGACGCCTTCGCGCGGCACGTCGTCGTCTCCTACCGCGAGGCGGGGGCGACCCGCCTCGGCCTCCTGATCGACGGCGACGGCGGCGCGCGCCTGGACGAGATCGTCTTCGACGAGCCGCTGTACGACGCGGGCCTCGCCGGCAACCCGGAGTGGGAGCAGCCCGCGCTGCGGCTCGCCTACACCTCGTTCGTCACCCCCTCCACGGTGCTCACCCTCGACGTGGCGACCGGCGAGCGGACCGTGCTCAAGCAGCAGCCGGTGCTCGGCGACTACGACCCCGCCCGCTACGAGCAGCGCCGCGAGTGGGCGACCGCCGGGGACGGCACGCGCATCCCGCTGTCGCTGGTCTGGCGGAAGGATGCGGCGGCGCCCGACGAGGCCCCCGCGCCGCTCCTGCTCTACGGCTACGGCTCCTACGAGGCGAGCATCGACCCGGGCTTCTCGATCGCCCGGCTCTCGCTGCTCGACCGCGGCGTGGTCTTCGCCATCGCGCACGTCCGCGGCGGCGGCGAGATGGGCCGCTCCTGGTACGAGGAGGGCAAGACCCTCGCCAAGCGCACCACCTTCACCGACTTCGTCGACTCCGCGCGTCACCTCGTCGAGGCGGGCTTCACCACGCCCGAGCGCCTCGTCGCGCAGGGCGGCTCGGCCGGCGGCCTGCTGATGGGCGCGGTCGCGAACCTCGCCCCGGAGGCCTTCGCCGGGATCCTGGCGCAGGTGCCGTTCGTGGACGCGCTGACCTCGATCCTCGACCCGTCGCTGCCGCTGACCGTGATCGAGTGGGACGAGTGGGGCGACCCGCTGCACGACCCCGAGGTCTACGCCTACATGAAGTCGTACTCGCCCTACGAGAACGTGCGGGAGGGCGTGCAGTACCCGCGGATCCTCGCGACAACGAGCCTCAACGACACCCGCGTGCTCTATGTGGAGCCGGCCAAGTGGGTCGCACGGCTGCGCGAGGTCGGCGCGCCGGCACTGCTGAAGATCGAGATGACGGCCGGGCACGGCGGCGTGAGCGGGCGCTACGAGCGCTGGCGCGAGGTGGCGTTCGAGTACGCCTGGATCCTGGACGTGCTCAGGCTGGCGGAGGAGACCCGCGACTCCTGAGCCGGGGATCCGGATCGGGTGGGCGCGCCGCAAGCCCCACCGGAGCGTCGATCGCGCCGCGTAAGGTTCGGGGTGCCGACCGAGGGGAAGTGCAGAGATGAGCGCAGGACTGTCGATCGACCGGGCCGCGGCCTGGGTCGCCGATCAGCGGTGGTACGCGAGTAAGGGGCGCCGCCCCGAGCTGGAGATCCGGGGCGAGTGGCGCCTGGAGCGCGCCGACGGCGACGTCGTCGTGCACCTCGTCATCGACCGGGCCGGCTCGAGCCCGGTGCTCTACCAGGTGCCGGTGACGGTGCGCTCGGCGCCCGTCGCGGGCCTCGAGGACGCGCTGATCGAGAGCGACGGCACCCGCTTCGTCTACGACGGGCCCCGCGACCCGCTGTTCGCGCGGGCGCTCTTCGAGCTCATCGCCGACGGCGGCTCCTCCGACGCGCAGGGTGCTCTGGGCGGCGCCCGCGCCGAGGGACACCGCCAGCCCGGTGCCGTGATCGGCGCATTCGCGTCGTCGCGGATCCTCAGCGGCGAGCAGTCGAACACCTCGATCATCGTGCAGACCACCGCGGAGGACGGCTCGGCCGGCACCCCCGTGATCGTCAAGGTCTTCCGCGCGCTGCACCACGGCGAGAACCCGGACGTCACCGTGCAGTCGGCGCTGAACGCGGCGGGCAGCACGCTCGTCCCGCCGGTGATCGGCAACGTCACCGGCGAGTGGGACGACCGCGGCGAGCCGACCGGCCGCGCCTTCGGTCACCTCGCCTTCGCGCAGGAGTTCCTGCCGGGCGTCGAGGACGCCTGGCGCGTCGCGCTCGAAGCCGTCGCCGGCGACACCGACTTCACCGGGCCGGCGCGTGAGCTGGGCCTGGCGACCGCGCAGGTGCACTACACCCTCGCCGAGGTGATGCCGACCGAGGACGCGACGCCCGAGGTCGTGCAGCGGATGATCGCGACCATGCGCCGCCGGCTGCGGATCGCCTCCTCCGAGGTGCCCGTCATCGCCGAGGACGCCGACGCGATCGACGCGGTCTTCCAGGCGGCCGAGCAGGCCCCGTGGCCGCGGCTGCAACGCATCCACGGCGACTACCACCTCGGCCAGGTTCTGGCCGTGCCCGGCCGCGGCTGGGTCCTGCTGGACTTCGAGGGCGAGCCGCTGCGGCCGATGCACGAGCGGCTGCTGCCGGACATCGCACTGCGCGACGTGGCCGGGATGCTCCGCTCCTTCGACTACGCGGCGGGCGCGCACGAGCAGGCGTCCCCGGGCGACTCCCGGGCCACCTGGGCGCTGGCCAGCCGCCGCGCCTTCCTCGAGGGCTACACCGAGGAGGCGGGCGACGCGGTCACCGCGCACCGCGCCGTCCTGGACGCCTTCGAGCTCGACAAGGCCATCTACGAGGCGATCTACGAGGCGCGCAACCGCCCGGAGTGGCTGTCGATCCCGGTGACCGCGGTGCAGCGGCTCGTCGGACGCTCGTAGGGTGCAGGTATGACCGCACGCGACGAGACCAGCGACGCCCCCGACTCCGCCAGCCACGAGGACGGGCCGCTCGACCCCCTGAGCGACTTCAGCATCCCCGGCGACACCGACCTGCACGTGGACGGCGACGCCTCCGGCGCCGACGGCCGGAAGGTCGCCGAGCCCTCCGAGGACGACTCGGCCGAGTAGCTCCGCAAGGGGCGTATCGGGGCCCGCCCTCACCCCATGCTGGTCGAGTAGCCCCGCAGGGGCGTATCGAGCGGCGAAGCCGCTTCGCGTCTCGGTGGTGAGGGAAAACTGCTTGTGGCTGGGCGGGTGTGGTTCGAAGATGGTGGTGTCGTGGT
>NZ_SLVD01000014.1:0-84614 GCF_004345345.1 Rathayibacter sp. PhB179
GGATGAGCAGGAACAGCAGCGCGAGCGGGACGAACGCGATGACCGCGGCCAGTCCGTTCTGCAGAGCGGCGGGGAGATCCATGGGGGAGCCTTTCAGGCGCGAGTCCGCGGGCGGACGAGTGTGGAAGGTGTCTGGGGGCGGTGCGGGTGGTGGCGGCGGCCCGGTGGGGTGCCGGGCCGCCGCCGGTGGCGACTAGGAGCGGGTGTCGCGGTCGACGATGCTCTCGTCGGACGTCGTCGTGGTGGGGTCGACGAGCTCGATCTCCTCGTGGGAGACGTCCTCGGTGACCTGCTGCTGCTCGGTGACGGTCTCGGTGCCGAGGCTGACGCGCTCGACGGGCACGGTCTCCTTCGCGGTGACCACGCGCTCACCGGTGAGGATCACTTCGTGCTCCTCTTCGCTGAGCTCCGGGCCGGAGAGGGCGTCGCCGACGTTGGCGTCGGTGATCGCCTCGCGGGTGACGCGGACCTCGTCGTGGCTGACCGGGACGGTCTTGGTGACCTGCTCGGTGACGATGTGCTTGCGCAAGCGCGCGCGCCCGGCTTCGACCTTCTCAGTGCCCACGCGCAGGCGCTCCTCAGAGCGGGTCATCGCATCGTCGGTCGTCGGGCCGGAGGTGTCATAGCCCTCGGTGCCGGCGGTGTTCTGCGTGCGGTCGGTGTCCGCGGTGCGGTCGGCGTCCTGGTCGTAGAGGGGCGCCTCTGTCGGAGTGGCGTAGGAGTCGCCGCGGCCGTAGTAGTTGTAGAGCGTCTGCTCTTCGTCGGCGCTCAGGGCGCCGTCGTCGTCGACGCGGGGCGCGTCCTTGACGAAGGCCTTCTCGTAGCCGACGCGCAGGACGCCGCCCTCGAAGGTCGCATCTTCGAGCGGGGCGAACGACTCGCCGGAGCCGAACAGACCGGTGCGGATGGTCACCCAGGTCGGGGTCTGCGAGTCGTCGGCGATGTAGATCTGGCCGACGGTTCCGATCTTGCTGTCGTCGGTGCCGCGCACGTCGGCGCCGATCAGGTCGTTGATGTTGCTGCTGTCGATCATGATGTGCTCGCTTTCATCCGGGAATTAGCCGGCTCGGGATGGAGAGTGACGATTAGTTGCGGGTGTGAGGTCTAGTGAGGTCGGGGGAGTAGCCCGCGAAGTTCGGTGAGAAAGCGGAGGATGATTCGCCGCTCACCGGCTTCGAGGGACGTGGCGATGCTGTGCAGTGGCGTGCTGAGTGGATCGCTTAGGCGCGGGTCTCCGTGCTCGACGGCTAGGTGAAGGGTGATCTGGCGTCGGTCGGTGTCGGAGCGTTCGCGCCGAATCAGCCCGGCTTTGGTGAGTCTGTCGAGGACGTGCGTGACAGCTGCTGTGCTGATCCCCAGGTAGCGGGAGAGCCCGGTGGGTGTCGCGCTCTGCTCAGCCTGGCCAAACTCTTCGATGTAGACGACGGCCGCCCGTTCCATCCCCCGGAGTCCGATTCCTCGAACCTGCTGCCGGGAGGCGATGGTTTCGGCCACTCGCAGTTCTTCGACCGCTCGAATGAGTTCGTCAACGGTTGCGGCGTGGACGGCGTCGTGCATCAGAGCCTCTTCCTGGTGACCGGCCAACGGGGGCATCCCTCGGGAACTGCTCCCGGGAGGAGGGGTGTTAGTGGGTGCTCTTCGCGGCGACGGTGGTGCGGTCGCGGCGCGAGAGAACGCTGCGAACGCCCAGGGTTCCGCCGAAAGCGGCGAGGATCGCGCCCAGCAGGAGTCCGACGAAGGCGTACCAGGACGCGGTCTGTGCGGTTTCCGCGGCGTCATCAGCGACCTGTTGCGCGTTGTCAAGGGCTTGGCCGGCCTGATCCTGGGCGTCCTGCACGTCTTCCTCACTGACAGCGCCTTCGGCGTCGTCCGCGACCTGGTTGAGGTCGGTTCCCGACGCAGCCTGCGAGGCGGAGGACACGACGCCGCCGACAATTCCGCCCGCGGCACCGAGAACTCCTGCGCCCAGCCCGACGACGAGGGCGAGAGCGACGACGAGGGAGGTGGCCCAGGTGAGGAAGCCGTGCAGCAGGCCGCTGCGAAGTGCCAGCGCGCCGGCGACGAAGCCTCCGGCGATGAGGGCAAGTGCGAGCGCGATGATGCTCCAGATGCCGGCGCCGAGACCAGATCCGCCGAGGCCTATGCCGGCCGTGACGAGGGAGAGCAGGATCGTGACGGCAAGGAAGGTGATGACGCCTGCGACCACGGAGCCCCAGGAGATGTTCGAGTCGCGGCCGCCGCGCTCGGTGCCGATCAGCGACTCCTTCGCGATGTCGTTGTCGGTGGTGACGGCGCGAGCTGTCGTGTTGTGGTTGGCCAAAATTGCCTCTCATCAGGCATGAGCACGCGAGGGCGCGACAGCCGCAAAGGTTGCTTACAACGTAAGCTACCAAAAAAAGCTTACGGTGTAAACTGGGCTAAACTGAAGATGTGTGTGGTGCTTGCGTTTCACACTGTCGTCCTGCTAGCGGGGCGATCAGGTACTTCAGGAAGGTGTTCTCCGTGGCGGACTCGAGTAAAGAAGGCCAAGCGAGCCCGGGTGGAGGGAAGCTGAGCCGGGATCTGATCGTGACGACTGCTCTCGATCAGATCGATCGCCTTGGCGCTCAGGGCCTGTCGATGCGGTCGCTCGGTCAAGAGCTGGGCGTCGAGGCGATGTCGTTGTACCGGTATGTGCACGGCAAGGAGGATCTGCTCGAAGGCGTCATCGCGATGCTGATGCGAGACCTCACCGAGCGCCTCGTCGAGGCGAAGGGCCAGCACTGGCAGGAGTTCCTTCAAACGGTCGCGCACGAGGTCCGGCGTATCGCCACCGACCACCCTCGGGCATTCCCGCTGGTCGCGACTCGGCATCCGGCCGCGCCGTGGCTGAGGCCGCCGTTGCGGAGCATCGAGGTCGTCAACACCTTCCTCGAGGCGTTGACCATCGGCGGATTCACCGACGAGCAGGCTGTTGGCGCGTACCGCGCGTTCAGTAGTTTCCTGCTCGGCCAGTTGCTTCTGCAGTCAGTCGTTCACGGGGCCGAGGCCGGGCCGGCGGAGGAGCCCCTCGATGAAGGCGACGCAGACATCCCGCAGGGCGACGGCAACGTCTCGCTGGACATCGCTCCCGAAGTACGTCGACTACGTGTTCTGCTCAGCGAAGACCGTAGCGACGAGGAGTTCGAGATGTCCCTCGAAGCACTCCTCGATCGCCTCGACCGCGAGCTGTCGCAGTAGCCGCCGATCCACAAGCGCGACGCGGTGGCCGATCGTTGCCGACTGGCAGATGTTCATGACGCCGCTTCCTCCGCGCCGTATTCCCGCGAGTAGTGCGGATGGGGCGCGTCGAGACAGGTCGCATCCGCCGGCAGGAAGAGATGAGCGGAGCATCGTCGCGGACGGCTTGCTCTCGCCGCTCGTACCGAGCAGGAACACCTGACTCGATTCTGAGTTGGTCGAGGAACCACTCATCGCGGTCAGAGGACGACGAGGCCCTCGACGACGGCTTTGGCGATGTCGGAAACGCGGGATTCGTGGGAGCGGGCGTACTGGCGCAGCGTCCGCCAGGCGCTCTCCATATCGACGTTGCGGCTGTGCGCGATGATGCCCTTGGCTTGCTCGATGACGATGCGGGCGTCGAGGGCGTGCTGTAGCTGGGCGCGGGCGAGGGAGGCCTCTCTGATCGCCTGCTCCTGAACGAGGCCGATGGTGGCGACGTCAGCGATTGTCTGGGCGACGAGCACGTCCTTCACTTCGAACACGCCCGGGCTGTCGCTGAAGAAGTTCAGCGACCCGATCGTCTTCTGCCGCAACCGGAGGGGCACGGCATGCACGGACTGGTAGCCGGAGTCCTGTGCGGCGAGAGCGAATGCGGGCCATCGAAGCGTGATGTTTTCCCGGTCGCCGGCGGTGACGACGCTGCCGGATTCGTAGGAATCGACGCAGGGGCCGTCGCCAGCGGAGAGCTGCAGGACCTCGATTAGGTGGAGGCGTTCGCTGGTGGAGGCCATGACAACGAGGTCGCCGTGGGAATCGGCGAGGACGAGACCTACGTCGACGGCGTCGAAGATCGCCGCGCATCGCTCGACGAGGTCGTGAAGGAACTCGACCACATCGAAGTCGTCGACGAGGGTGTCGGCGACGACGGTCAGAGTCTCGAGAAGCAGTTCAGTGCGCGTAAAGGCGGGCATTGGGGGGCCTGCTTTCAGTGATCGGGGTCGGGGGAGTGGGAGGGGCCGGGGGAGAGATCGAGGCGGCAGGCGACGATGTCGGCGGCGACGGCCCTGACTGTGCGTGAAGTTCGGAAGGCGTGGGCGCGGAGAAGGAGCAGTGCGTCGGCGGGTGTGGTCTTGGTCTGGCTGATGATCATGCCGGTGGCCTGGTGCACTTCCCGGCGGGAGAGGGAGGGATCTCGCGAGACCGTGCCGGCGTGTGCGTCGGCGAGGGCTCGAGCGATAACTGTTCTGCCCAAGAGAGTCGCGATGCTCTTAGCGAGCTGCAGGCTCTCCGTGCTCGCCTGCGCCGAGGTGGCGCTGAACAGTGTGATAGCCCCGATATGGAGGGGGCCGAATGACAAGGGGAGGGCGAGCACGGAGCGGATGCCGGCTCCGGCCAGCGCGTAGGCGTAAAACGGCCAGCCCGCAGCAGCGTCGCCGTCGACGAAGGGTACGGCGATGGGGCGGTGGCTGTGGAAGGCCTGCCAGCTCGGGCCCTCGCCGAGATCAAGCTGCGTCTCATCCAGCGAGGCGCCGAGGTCACTCGTCGCGGCCAACGTTTCGATATCGAACGGAGAGCCCAGCGACGCGGCGGCCGCGTCGTCGAACGGCAACAGCTCCAGGAGCGAGGAGAGCAGAATCGAAAGGTCATCGGGTTCGCTCACCGCGGGCCCCCCGCCCGCCGGAGTTCAGAGGTGATCCAGTCAGGACGACAGCCCAGCTTCTGACCGCGACGGGAGCTGATCGCAGATGCTTCCCTACGCCGGCGTTTCGGACGTGGAAGGTATAGATGCCGCCGAGGTGCGGCCTGTCCTCATTGCAGTGCAGCGGGTTCACGGTTTGCCTCGTCCGAAAGGTTCAAGCCCATACCGCTGTGGGAGCTCGCGACAAGGTGCTCGATCCAGTCGCGGTTCACGGAAGGGAGCCGGGTGCCGGAGTAGTCGAAGTGCAGGGCTACTCCTGTTGCGATCCAGATCGCCTGACGGCCGATTCCGGACCCGTGACCGGGCAGCCATGAGAGATAGAAGCACTCCGCGCGGCGCAGCTTCAGGCCGACGACGATCTGGAGGTGGACGAGGAGACGGTCCTCGAACTCGAAGGTGCGGTGGTCGTAGCGCAGAACGCCCATCCTGGAGAGCTCCTCATGGTGAAGGGTTCGCCGGGTGTCAGGGGCGGGAAATGCCTCAGTGTGACAGGTTTGCACTCCGAGCGCCCGCGTAGTCAGGTGCCGAGATTGGTTGGAGCCGATGCTCCTTGTCGGTGCATCCGGAGGGTCGTTTCCCGTGCGCCCTGATCTGGGGGCGGCGGACACAAAGTCGCTACCTCTACCGTGAGACTAGCGACCCTGATCCTGCTGCTGTCCTCCTAAACGGATGAGCGAAGGGCGCGGACATGCGCGATCGTGCGGCAACGGCCAAGCCTCAAGTCTCCTGCTACTCGACGGAGCGCGCAGACCCCCAGGACGCTCTGCTGGAGCTTCTTGAGGCGTTGCGAGAAGTGGGAGCCATTCATCCTGGTTTAGCGGCGCTTGTTCGCGGGCACGCCTGCTCGCTTCTGCGCTCCTCGGATCGCGAGCAGCCTCATCGAGAACCCCCGGCCGACCAGACGCCCGCCCCTGCGGCCATTCAGGTAGACGGCCCCATCGACATGATGTAGCTCACCCCTTGCGGACGGCTTGTCATGGCCGACCGCGCGCCGATCATCGGCGACGGTTCCGACGCGAGAGGGCCAGTTCCCGAAGGAGAGAGCGCGTCCGGCCAGTCATGCACGGCTGCCTCCTCGAGCGCCTGGGTAGCCGGAGCTCCGATGGCAGGAAGGTGTCGAGACGGATTCACGAGTCCGACACTACGAATCGGATCACCGTCCCAATAGCCGACCGCCCAGTCGTTCAGCACGCTGCCGCCGACGTCGCAGCCAGTGCGGAGGCGGTGGCGAGCTGAAGGGGGAGGGCCGGCCCGTGAGGGGTGACCCCCCTCACACTCCCCGCCATCTCGTTCCGGGGGCGCGAGCTGCACTCGCGCAGCGGCGACGGAGCGCCGCCTAAGCGTCCAGCCGGCGGTGCCGGCCGCTGATGTTCACCCGATGGGCTCACGTTTCTTTGCCGGGAAGCCTTCGGCGGCTCGTCCGCTTCGCTCCCTCGTAGCCACCTCCGGGCTCCGTTCAAGTGGCTGCGCCACCGGCTCTTCCGAGACTTTCGACACGCGGCCGCTGCGCTCCCTTATTTCGCGCCGAAACTCTCTCCCCTAGCGCCCTGCGGGTTGCACTGCGCCCTCCGGTTGCCTGGGCGGAAAACCGCCTTCCTTACCGTTATTTCCGTGGATTCGGGGCAGTTGTAGGCTCCGGAACGCGCCAGGGGTCTCGGGTATGGCTGACCGCCTTCAGCCGACTGATGGCACGCCGGGATTAGCCGCCCGGGACCCCGCAACGGCAGGACCGCTCATTGAGAAACGCGACCAGATCGCCCCGTAAGGACATGCCGGCAAGGTCGTTCACGGCGCACCGCACCCCTCAACGGAAGGACACTGCGTGCCCCAACTCTGGGCCGGTATCGACGCCGGCAAGACCGAACACCACTGCGTCGTCATCGACGCCAACGGAACCAAGCTGCTCTCGCAACGGTTCAAGAACCGAGAGACGGCGATCCTGACCCTGATGGGCGACGTCGCGTCCCTGCCGGGTGGCACCGACGTCGCCTGGGCGACTGACCTGAACCACGGTGGGACGGGGCTGCTGCAGACGCTGCTCAGCTCCCACGCGCAGCCGCTGTTCTACATTTCGGGTCGCGTCGTGCACCACGCCTCGGGCGCCTATCGGGGTGAGGCGAAGACGGACGCGAAGGACGCGGTCATCATCGCCGACCAGGCGCGGACCCGGCGAGACGTAACGCTCATGCGCCAGGCCGACGAGGTCACCGCCGAGCTGCGGCTGCTGTCGGCGCGCCGGGAGGACCTGGTGCACGACCGCACCCGCGCCGTGAACCGGCTGCGCGCCATCCTGGTCCACTACTTCCCCTCGCTCGAGGGGGCCTTCAACTACGCGACGACCAGGGGACCGTTGGTGCTACTCACCCGGTACGCGACGCCCTCCGCGATCCGGCGGATGGGGGAAAGCCGGCTGGCGTCGTGGTTGAAGGGGCAGGGGTGTTGGAAGTCCGCGGCCGTGGCGAAGACAGCGGTCGATGCTGCTCGCGAGCAGACGTCGGTCGTTGTGGGGGAGGGGGCGGCGGCTCGGCTGGTGAGCCGGTCCGCGCGTGATCTGCTCCGCATCCGGGACGAGGTCGCGGAGATCGATGCGGAGATCGAAGCCGTTCTGCAGGACAGTAGCTCAGCGGATCTGCTGGTTTCGATTCCGGGGTTCGGGCGCAGGCTCGCTGCGGACTTCCTCGCCGCGACCGGTACTGACCTCGCCGCGTTCGAGACGGCCGACCGGCTGGCCAGCTTCGCGGGCCTCGCTCCCGTGCCGCGCGACTCCGGGAAGATCTCTGGCAACCACCACCGGCCACGGCGCTACGACCGGCGGCTGTTGAACGCCTGCTTCCAAGCGGCGTTCATCGCGTCCAGGAACTGCCCGGTCTCGCGCTCGTTCTACGAGCGGAAACGAGGAGAGGGCAAGTCGCACAAGCAAGCGCTGATCGCTCTCGCTCGACGACGCATCAACGTCATCTGGGCGATCTTCCGCGACCAAACCAGCTACAACTCCTCGCCAGCAGGCCCTGCCGATTCCGCGGCGCTGACGCTGCGGGCCGGCTCAGGCGGAAGCAGTGGGCCGCTATCGGGCGCGGAAGATGCACTCAGTGGAGCAACGCTCGTCCCGGTCGGGACACGCGGCGAGGTCGTGGTCCGCGCGGCTGAGGCGACTGCGCAGCTCGTCGAGCCGCGCCCGCTTCTCGTCCAGTTGCCGTACCCGCTCCGCGAGGAGCGGGCGCAGTTCGTTACGGACGTCCGTGCAGGAGGTGGTTTCGAGGGCGCGTAGGTGACGGCCGATGTCCTCGAGCGGGAGGCCGAGTTCCTTGCTGGACTCGATGAGGTCCAGGCGTGCGAGCACGTCCGCGTCGTAGTCGCGATACCCGTTGCTGCTGCGGCCGGGGGTGATGAGTCCGATGGACTCGTAGTACCGCAGCGCCGTCGCGGAGACGCCGCTGCGCTTGCTGACGTCCGAGATCCGCACACGCCGACCCTACGGCCGGAGCCCCCGCTTGACCTTCAAGCGGCTCGAACGTTTACCGTTGCACTTCGTGCCCCTCCTACTTCCCGGTCTGCTGCCGTGAGCGCGTTTGTCGAATGGCTCGAACATCGCCAGATCGCCCTCTATCTCGTCGCGATCGCGGCTGGCGCTGCGCTCGGGCTGCTGCTGCCCGCCGCGCACCGTCTGGAGGTCGCGATCGAGCCGGTGCTCGCGCTGCTGCTGTTCGCCACGTTCCTTGGCGTCCCGTTCGCTGCGATCGGCCGGTCTCTGCGTGACGGCCGTTTCCTCGCGGCGGTCGGGGTGTTGAACTTCGTCGTCGTTCCCGTCGTCGCCTATGGCCTGTCTCGGTTCGTGGCCGACAGCCAGGCGCTGCTGTTCGGGGTGCTGCTGGTGCTGCTGACGCCGTGCATCGACTACGTGATCGTCTTCGCCGGCCTTGCCGGCGGCGCGTCCGACCGGCTGCTCGCCGCGGCGCCGCTGCTGATGCTCGCGCAGATCCTGCTCCTGCCGCTGTACCTGCTGCTCTTCCTCGGACCGGAAGGCATCGCAGTGGTCGAGGTTGGCCCGTTCGCGCGCGCATTCCTCCTGCTCATCGTCGTACCGCTCACCGCGGCCGCCCTCGTGCAGGCACTCGGCCGCCGACACCGGGCGGGCCGGGTCATCGAGTCCACGATGCTCGGGCTCATGGTGCCGCTGATGATGGGGACCCTGTTCGTCGTCGTCGCCTCCCAGGCCGGCGCCGTCGGCGCGGCCGCCGGACAGCTGCTCGTCCTCGTCCCGATCTACGCCGGCTTCCTCCTCGTCATGGCCGCCGCCGGCCTGGGCGTCGCGCGACTCTTCCGCCTCGAGTACTCCGCGACCCGCGCACTCGTGTTCAGCGGCGCGACCCGCAACTCCCTCGTCGTTCTGCCGCTCGCGCTCGCGCTGCCCGCATCGCTCGCGCTCGCGCCGGTCGTCGTCGTCACGCAGACCCTCGTGGAGCTCGTCGGCATGGTCGTCTTCGTCCGCCTGATCCCACGCCTCGCGCCTGAACGCGCCGCGGCGCGGCCGTCGAACGAGGCGGATCGAGCCGTCTCGTAAAGGAAGTGCTCACCGTCGCGTGACGACGACGTCAGACTGCGGCGATCAGCCCAGCGAGGGACTCAAGGGCGCCGGGGACGAGGCGGTAGTAGGCCCAGGTCCCTCGCTTGTCGCGCGTCAAGATCCCGGCGTCGACCAAGACTTTCAGGTGGTGCGAGACGGTGGATTGGCCGAGCCCGAGCGGCTCGGTGAGGTCGCACACGCACGCCTCCTGGCCGTCGTGAGCGGCGATCATCGAGATCAGCCGCAGCCGTGCAGGGTCCGCGATTGCCCGCAGCGAGCGGGCGAGCATCTCGGCGTTCTCTGTGCTCATCGCCTCGCGGGTCAGGGGTGAGCAGCAGGCAGCGACGTCCGTCAGGGGGAGCATCTCGAGAACAGCCATGCCCCATCTTCCCACGGATCGACGGCTGTCGATATAGTCGGCCATGCATGCATCGACGTTGATCGATGCGGTCGCCCGTTCCGCCCGACGCCCTCGTTCCGCTTCAGCTCAGGAGTTCCGATGACCGCCCCCACCGTCCTCTTCGTCTGCATCCACAACGCGGGACGCTCGCAGATGGCCGCCGGCTACCTGCGCGCCCTCTCGAACGGTGCCGTCGAGGTCCTCTCCGGCGGGTCCGAGCCGGGCGATCAGATCAACCCGATGGCGATCGCCGCGATGGCGGAGGAGGGCATCGACATCTCGCAGGCCGTCCCCACGCTGATGACCACCGAGCAGGTGCGCGAGTCGGACGTCGTCATCACCATGGGCTGCGGCGACGTCTGCCCGATCTTCCCCGGCAAGCGCTACGAGGACTGGTCGCTCACCGACCCCAAGGGCAAGTCGCTCGACGAGGTCCGTCCGATCCGCGACGACATCAAGGCCCGCGTCGAAGCGCTGCTGGCCGAGCTGCTGCCCGCCGGCCGCTGACCCGACGAGCCGAGGATCCCGCTATGACGATGCTGCTGACCGTCCCACCCCGCGCTGATGAGCGCCGCCTCACCGGCCTGCCCGTCGCTGTGATCGGCGCCGGGCCCGTCGGCCTCGCCGCCGCCGCGCAGTTGCTCGAGCGAGGCCTCGACGTCGTGGTCTATGAAGCGGGCGAGAGTGCCGGTGCCGCGGTGCAGCAGTGGGGGCACACCCGCCTGTTCTCGCCGTGGGAGTACCTGGTCGACTCCGCTGCCGGACGCCTGCTCGATGCCGCCGGGTGGGAGGCGCCCGCGGCGAAGAAGCTGCCGACCGGGCACGAGTTCGTCCGCGACTACCTCGCGCCCCTCGCCGCGACGCCGCAGCTCGCCCCGGTCATCCGGTACCGCTCCCGCGTCACCGCCGTGACCCGCGAGGGCATGGACCGCACCCGCTCCACCGGCCGCGCCGGAACCCCGTTCCTGCTGCGCCTGGACACCCCGGACGGCGCCGTCGACGTCACCGCCCGCGCCGTCATCGATACCTCCGGCACCTACTCGACCCCCAACGCCCTCGCCTCCGCCGGCCTCGATCCAATCGGCGCCGCCGACGTCGCCGAGCACCTCAGCCACGCACTGCCCGACGTGCTCGGCGCCGACCGCGCCCGCTTCGCCGGACAGTGCGTCCTTGTCGTCGGCGCCGGCCACTCCGCCGCGAACACCCTCATCAAGCTCGCCCGACTCGCCCGCGAGGAACCGGGCACGAACGTCACCTGGGCGATCCGCGGCACCAGCCCGCTGCGCGTCTTCGGCTCGGGCGACGACGAGCTCGAGGAGCGCGGCAAGCTCGGCGGCACCGTCCACCAGCTCGTCCGCGACGGCGCGATCACCCTCCTCGACCACTTCGAAATCGACCGCCTCGAGAAGACCGCCACCGGCCGCGTCACTGTGATGGGGCGCCGCCGGAAGGAGCGCGAGAGCATCGAGGCCGACGTCGTCGTGCAGGCCACCGGGTTCCGGCCAGACCTCGACATGCTGCGCGAGATCCGCGTCTCCCTCGACGAGATCGTGGAGGCACCCCGCGCCCTCGCGACGCTGATCGACCCGAATCTGCACTCGTGTGGCACTGTCGACCCGCACGGCGTCGCGGAGCTCGCGCACCCCGAGCCGAACTTCTTCATCGCGGGGATGAAGTCGTACGGCAGGGCGCCGACCTTCCTGCTCGTCACCGGCTACGAGCAGGTCCGCTCCATCGCGGACGAGCTCGCCGGCGATCACGCCGCCGCCCGGCGCGTGCAGCTTGTGCTCCCTGAAACCGGCGTCTGCTCCACCGACATCGGATCCGCCGGAGGAAGCTGCTGCTCATGACCGGCATTCGGCCGATGCTCTCCGAGGACTGGGCGGGGGTCGAGACGATCTACCGAGAGGGCATCGCGACCGGGCACGCCACCTTCGAGGCCGAACCGCCGACCTGGGAGGCGTTCGATGCGGGAAAGCTGGAAGTCGGACGACTCGTCGCCGTCGACGGAGAACAGATCCTCGGCTGGAGTGCGCTGTCGAAGGTCTCGGCCCGGCCCGTCTACCAGGGGAGTGGTCGAGCACTCCGTCTACATCGCCGCCGCCGCCCGCGGCCGCGGTGTCGGTTCGACGCTGCTCGCCGCGCTCATCGCCGCGGCGGACGACGCAACCCTGTGGATGATCCAGTCGAGCATCTTCCCCGAGAACACCGCCAGCCTCGCCCTCCACGACCGCGCGGGATTCCGGCGCGTGGGTACTCGGGAGCGCATCGCACAGATGACGTACGGGCCAGAGGCCGGCCGTTGGCGCGACACGATCCTTACCGAGAGGCGGCGCCCGCGAGGCCGTGACTCGTCCAGGATCCGCGTGTATCGTGATCGTCACAACGGGCCGGTTCCCGGAACGTTGCCAGCCTAAGACCCCGCCTCGGTGGGGTCTTAGTTTTTAAGGCGTCCAGATCCAGTCGTGCGACGTCGACGCGCTGACCAGGCCACTCAACCGCGCCATCGTCGCCGCAGACTTCGGATGCTTCTCCGTCACCGTCTGGCGGCGCCGATGCAGGTAGACCGCGAGGTCCACCGCCTGTAGCCCGGCGGCGTTCCTCGAGGACGCGAACTGGATCGGGGACGAAATCAGATCGAGGCGGCTCCGCCGGTAGCCCGGCGTTCCCAGCAGTCGGTAGCTCTCGAACTGCCGCCGGTGCTCCTCCTGCGTCGCGATCTCGTCAGCGACGACGATCACCTCTTCCGTGTCGAAGGAGAAGACGTCACGGCGGTACTCGTTCACCCGCTCCAGCAGGTGCTGCAACACGACCTTGTGCGGCTGCTCCGGGTACCGGTACCGAGCGTTCAGCCGCTTCACGTCCACCCCACGGAACAGGTAACGGACCTCGGCCTCCTGCGCGATCCGCAGCGCGGCCGCATAGATGCCCGCCGCCTCACGATGCTTCCCCCGCAGGGGAGCCCACTCGCCGGCGCCGCCCATCAGCTCGTGCCCGTGGAACTCGACATCCGCCGGGACCCCGTGATCTGCGGCGATCTGCTCCCGAAGGGCCGCGTAGCCGTGCTCGAGCTGCTCCCACTTCTCCTGCGTCGTCACGGCAGCACCGATGAAGTAGAAGTCCTGGGTGTAGGACTCGTCCACGTAAGCGATCAACACCCGGTCATCATGACAGCGACCCCCGCCACCATCTGAGGCCGGACCTCCGGACGATTCCTCAGAGCACGTTTCCCACCCGGTAGATACCAGGGCGAGGGCACCACCGACCGATGCTCGGCGTGCACAGGCTCGACCCCGTGGTCAGCTCGTCGATGGAGCTCTTGGTGACGAGCGGGAGGTGTTGGCGCGGAAATCGGGCGGGTGTCGAGGAGGATGCTCCACCTGGTCGGAGGGACACGGCTGCAGTGTCCAGTCGGTAACCCGAATACAGACCAGGCACTGCAGCCGCGATCACTGACGTCGCCGCGGAGGCGACATCAGTGAACGATGGGGGGCCGCGACGGTGGGGGAGAAGGCGGTCATCCGAGGGTGACGCCGCGGGCTCGCATGAACGGTTCAGGGTCGACGCGTGCGCCGCCGGTGCGGGTTTCGTAGTGGGAGTGGCAGCCGGTGGACGCGCCGGTGGTGCCGACGAGAGCGATGATCTGGCCCGCGGTGACGGTCTGGCCGGCGTCGACGAGGAGGGTGGAGTTGTGGGCGTACCCGGTCTGGATCCCGTTGCCGTGATCCAGGAGGACCCAGTTGCCGTAGCTGCCGAAGGCGCCCGAGTAGGAGACGGTGCCGCTGGAGGCGGCGGCGACGGGGGTACCGCAGCTAGCGACGATGTCCGTCGCGTAGTGGAACGGGTTCACGCCAGCGACGGGCTGTTGCGGGCGGGGTCCGAAGGGACTGCTGATGCGGCCCGAAACGGGCTTCACCCACCCCTGGGAAGAAGGGCCGGCGACCGGCGCCCCGCCACCTGCGGGTGCGGTGCCTCCGGCCGGAGTACTGCTGGCTGGCGCAGCGGCGCGGGCAGCTTCGGCGATCCGGGCGGCTTCGGCCTGGGCAGCGATGCGGGCGGCTTCCTCGGCTGCTCGGGCTGCTTCCGCGGCGCGGCGCGCGTCCTCGCCTGTCTGGTAGTCGGCTTCGGTAGCGGCGCGGTTCTCGGTGAGGACGGCGAGTTGGCTGCGGAGGGTGCTCTCGTAGTCCTGCTGTTCCTGCACTCGGGTGTCGGCGGCCTCGCGCGCGGCGATCGCGTCGGCGAGAGCGGCGTCCGCGGCGGCCGCGAGGTCCGCGAGAGCGTCGCGGGCGATCTCTGCCTGGGCGGTGAGGGCGGTGGCGGTGTTGGAGTCGGTGCGGGCGGTCGTGTAGATCGCGTCGGTCTTCTCCGTCAGCTTGGTCATCGATGCGAGCTGATCGAGCAGGCTGCCGCTGTCGGGGCTGGTCAGCAGCGCGAGAGTGAGGTTCGTGCCGCCGGCACGGGAGAGGGTGGACGCGAGCTGGCCGGCCTGCTTCCGGGACTGCTCCGCGAGGGCTGTCGCCTCATCCGCGGCGGTCTGGAGCTCGTCGGCTCGGTAGGTGGCGTCGTCGAGAGTCGCCTGCGCTTTCTCGTAGTCGGCGACGCGCGCGTCCTGGGCGCTGCGCGCGGTGTCGGCGTTGTCGCGCAGTCCGGTGAGCAGGGCGGTGATCTCCCCGATCTGCGTCTGCTTACTGGTCTCGCTGGAGCGGGCCGCTTCGACGTCCTCCCAGCTCGGATACTCCGCCGCGATCGCCGGAGCGGGAGTGAGAACGGCCAGCAGGACGGTGAGGGCGACCGCGGAGACCGCGAAGCGGTGGACCCTGCGGCGCGGGGTGTGGTGGTGGCGGGTCATGCGGAGGCCTCCGTCGTGCGTCGGGGTCGTCGAGCGAGGTTGAGGAGTGCGCTGGTGGTCAGGGCGGTGACGGTGGCGGCGATGAGGGCGACCGCGCCCGCGCGGCCCTGATCGAAGAGGACGGTGTCGTCGGGATAGAGCATCGCGATCCACCACGACGGAGCGAGGATGCTGCCGGTGTCGCGCAGCGTCCAGCCGAGGATGAGGAATCCGGCCACGGTGGCGAGCAGGGTGAGCAGCTGCTCGATGGCGTCGCTGGTGCGTTCGGGGCGATGGGAGAGGGCGGTGGCGAGCAGCAGTCCGGTGGTGATGCTGGTGGCGATGATCGCGGCGCGCCCCTGGTAGAAGAACAGTGACCATTGCAGCCAGTCGGTGCCGTAGTACGCGGCGAGGTTCGCGAGGAACAGGACCACGGCGACGCTGGGCCGCCGCAGCACCTGCCCGAGGACCCCGGGCCGGCGTGAAGCGCGGGCGGGGGTGGACGGCGGCAGGTGTGCGGCGCGGTTCGCGCGGTGAAGTTCGACTGGTCTCCCGGCGACGAGCAGCGCGGGGACGACGGCGGCGAGAAGCAGGTGCTGTCCGAGGAGGGTGCTGAGGTGCACTTGCGCGTAGACGCCGGGTCCTCCGTTGGTCGCCCAGAGCAGCACGAGAGCGCCGGCGCACCAGGCGATCGTGCGCCGGAGAGGCCAGGTGCGGCCGATGCGGCGCAGCTGGGTGAGGGTGCGCAGGTACCAGAGGGCCACGGTCACGGCGGCGGCGAGGCCGATCCAGTCCAGGTGCCAGGAGGTGAACAGGCGGCCGACGGTGACCGGGTCGGGGTAGGGGTAGCCGAGGAGGTTGCGGCGGGGATCGTTCACCGTCGCGTCACCGATCGGGGGCTCGGACAGGGAAAGGGCGACGGACACGCCGATCGTGGCGGCCATGATCACCAGCTCCACCGCGGCGAGGCGGAGGAACGCCCGGCGACGCCGGCTCTCGATTCGCAGGCCGGGCAGCATGCGGGTGCGGTGCCACGCGCCGATAGCCCCGAGTGCCAGCAGGGCGGTGGTCTTGATGATCAGCAGCGTCCCGTAGGGGGTGGCGAGATCGGTGGGGTCGGAGAGGCGGAGGGAAGCGTTGATGATCCCGGAGAGGGCGACGGCGGCGAACGCGAACCCGGCGACCCGCGAGTACCGCTCGGCGACGTCGGGCAGGGCCGCGCCGAGGCGTCGGGCTAGGAGGACGACGCCGAGCAGGCCTCCAGCCCACAGGGTCACACCGATCAGGTGCACGGCGAGGCTGTTCACGGCGTTGATGTGCTCGTCGGCGCCGGCCGCGTGACCGGTCAACGCAAGCGGGAGCAGCGCGAACAAGGCGAGCGCGAACGCGGCACCGCTCCACGCCCGGTCGGGGGTGAGCAGGGTGATCACGTGCACGGCCGCGGCGGCGGCGAGGGAGAGCAGCAGGACCTGACCGAGCTCGAGCTGGGTGATGTAGAACCACAGCTGCGCGGGGAACGTGGGGGAGCTGACGGGGGCGCCGATCGCGTTGGCGACGGTGAACACCAGGACCGCAGCGGCGGAGAGGACCCAGCCGGCCGCCGCCCAGGACGCCCACCGGATCGCCGTCTCCCGAACCGCGTCCCCGGGACGGTTCGAGCGGGGCAGGAGAAGGGCGACGAGGAGCAGGCCCACGGTGAGCGTCGCGGCGAGGTCGTGCAGGACGCGGGCGAGGGGCAGGCCGCGAGTGGCGACGACGCCGGGGTCGATGAGGAGCCGATCGGGATCGAGGGCGCCGGTCGCGGCGAGGGCGAGCAGTGCGGCGCCGGCTGCGAGGGGCGCGCCGAGGATCAGCGCGACGCGGGTCGTCCGTGAGGGGCGCTGCGGTGCGGCGTCGAGGGCGGGGTGTGTGCTGGGCACTGCGGGGTGGCTCGTCTCGTCGATCGGGGAGGTCCGGTGGGGGTGCGTCATGTGCGGGGTCAGATGGGGGTGACGAAGCCGTTGATGAGGTTCTGGAGGCGGTAGATCCCCTCGGTCCACAGGCCCGTGAGCATGGCGATGCCGATGAGGATGAGCAGCGCTCCGCCGAGGAGATTGATGGTGCGGATGTGGCGTTTGAGGAACGCTGTCGCGGTGCTCGCCCAGGAGAAGCCGAGGGCGATGAGCAGGAACGGGATCCCCAAGCCGAGGCAGTAGAGCAGCCCGAGGAGGGCGCCGCGGCCGGCGGAGGCGCCGTCGAGGCTGAGGGCGGAGATCGCGGCGAGGGTGGGTCCGAAGCAGGGCGTCCAGCCTAGGCCGAAGACGACGCCGAGAAGGGGCGCGCCGAGCAGGCCGGTCGCGGGCTTCCATCGAGGCTTGATGGTGCGTTGCAGGAAGCGGATCTGGCCGATGAACACGACGCCCATGAGGATCACGAACGCCCCCAGGATCCGCGTGATCACGTCCTGCCACTGCAGCAGCCAGGTGCCCAGGGCACCGAACGCGGCGCCGTAGGCGGTGAACACGACGGCGAAGCCGCTGATGAACAGTCCCACCCCGAGCAGCAGCCGGCGGCGGCTTCCGGTGGCGAGGTCGGGGTTCCCGCCGATGTAGGCGAGGTAGCCGGGAACGAGGGGGAGCACGCACGGAGACGCGAAGGACACCAGTCCCGCGAGGATCGCGATGGGCGCGGCGAGCAGCAGCTGGCCGGCGAAGACGGTCTCGCTCCAATTCACGGCGCCGTCTCCGCGATCGTGTCCGCGATGAGGGTGTCGAGGATGGAGCGGGCGGTGACTCGTCCGAGGATGCGGGACGCGGGACGCCCCTCCGCGTCCAGGACGATGGTGGTGGGGACGGCGTTCGCAGCGAACTTCCCGGAGAACGCGAGCTGCGCGCCCGCGTCGACGTCGACGATCGAGGGGTAGGTGATGCCGTACGTCTGGGCGAAGGCGGCCGCGGTGTCGGCCTGGTCGCGCACGTTGACGCCGAGGAACTCCGCGCCCTGCCCGGTGTACTGCTCGTACAGGGCCTGCAGATCGGGTGCCTCCGCGCGGCAGGGGGCGCAGGCGGCGTACCAGAAGTTCACGACCAGGACCGTGCCGCGATAGTCCTCGGCCGTGATCGTCTCGCCCGTCTCGCTGAGCCCGGTGAACTCCACCGGCTCGCCTCGCGTCTCGGCCGGCCACTCGACGACGGTCCCGTCGCCGGCAACGTAGTTCTTGTTCGACCCGGTCCGGTACTGCTCCGACAGCTCATCCTGGGCGCAGCCGGTCGTGGCCAGCGCGACGGCCGCGACCATCGGCAAGGTGAGCAGGGTGCGTCGCGGGACGCCGGTCACGAGGCGAGCGCGGCGTCGAGGGCCGCCTTGATGTCGTCGAGTCGTTGAAGATCGATCGCCTCGTCGTTGACGAAGATGGTGGGGGTGCCCTGCACTCCGAGGTCCTGACCGGCCTGGAAATCGAAATCGACGCGCTCGGCGGTGGCCGGGTCGGCGACGTCGGCGTCGAACTGGGCCATATCCAGCCCGAGCTCCTCGGCGAAGCCGCGGAACACGTCGGCCTTGGAGTCCTGGCTCTCGCCCCAGCTGGCCTGCGTCTGGAACATCCGGTCGTACATGTCCTCGAACCGGTCCTGCTGCGCGGCGGCCTCGACCGCGATCGCCGCGTTCTTCGAATTGCGGTGCGAGGGGATCGGGAAGTAGCGGGTCGCGAACGTGACACGGCCGGCGTACTCCTCCCGCAGTTCCTCGATGGTCGGGTACACCTGCCCGCAGACCTCGCATTCGAAGTCGAGGAACTCCACCAACGTCACTTCCCCGTTCTCGGCGACGTCGAGACGGTGGGTGTTCTCCTCCAGCACCGCGGTCGACGCGGCGACCTCCTCGCGTGAGGGCGAGAACGGGCGGAACGTCGTGATCGCCGCGATGACCGCGACGATCAGGACGACGGCGCCGATCGCGATGAGGTTGACCTTGGTGCTGGTTTTCATGGGGTGCTTTCTGTCAGGCCGGAGGTCGGCAGAAACGGTGGAGTAGGGGCTGCTCGGGTCAGGGTTCGCGGGAGCAGTCCGTGCCGGAGCGCTCGTCGGTCTCGGTGTGGGAGGTGCGGGGAAGGGTGTGCACGAGGACGGTGTGACCGATGTGCTCGAGCCCGCGTTCGAGGAACTCGCGCACGTGCTCATCAGCGATCGTGTACGACGCGCTCCGGCCTTCGCGGTGCACCTCGACGACGCGGTGCGAGCGCAGCAGTCGCAGCGCGTGCGAGGTCGCGGAGGGGCTGAGACCGCTGTGCTCGGCGAGCTCGCCGACGGTGCGCGTGCCGGGGAGCAGGGTGATGAGGATCCGCAGGCGTCCGGGATCGCCGAGGAGCCCGAAGACGTCGGCGAGATCCTCGATCATCACGGTGGAGGGCATCGCGTCGACGGGAAGCGCGGTGACGGGCGCGGCGGGCGGGGAGTCGGGGGTGTCGGTGCTCATCACTGCCTAGATCAGGTTCGTGGTCTCGGAGAACTCTTCGGGCTCGCACTGGATCGTGACGTGCTCGATGTGGTGGGTGTCCTTGAGGACGACGAGGACCCCGGCGAGGACCTTCTCGTAGTCGGCGCCGCGTTCGAGGACGATGTGCCCGCTCGCGCTGTCCATCCCGGAGGTGATGGTCCACACGTGCAGATCGTGCAGCGCGACCACGCCAGGGACGGCGAGGACGTCGCGCTGAATGGCGGGCATGTCGACGTCGTCGGGAGCGGACTCCATCAGGATCCGCAGCGCCTGGCGGGTGAGGTTCCAGGTGCGGGGCAGGATGAACAGTCCGATGCCGACACCGATGATCGGGTCCGCGTACGGCCAGCCGGTGGTGAGCAGGATGATCGCGGCGACGATCACGCCGACGGATCCGAGCAGGTCGCCCATCACTTCGAGGTAGGCGCCCTTGAGGTTCAGGCTCTCCTTCGATCCCGCCATCAGCAGCCGGAAGCTGATCAGGTTGATGATCAGCCCGATCACCGCGGTGATCAGCAGCGGCGCTCCCGGGACCGCGGGCGGTTCGGAGAAGCGCTGCACGGCCTCGAAGATCACGTACCCGGCGACCGCGAACAGCAGGATCCCGTTCGCCAACGCCGCGAGGACCTCGAGCCGGTAGAAGCCGTAGGTGCGCTGCGAGGTCGCGGGGCGGGAGGCGAGCGTGATCGCCGCCAGCGCCATTCCGAGCCCGAGGACGTCGGTGCCCATGTGGGCAGCGTCGGAGATGAGAGCGAGCGAGTTGACGGAGAACCCGACGACGAACTCGACCACCATGTACGCCGCGGTGAGGCAGAACGCGATGACGAGGGGCCGGCGGTGCTTGCCGGCGGCGGACACGGCGGACCCGTGAGCGTGATCAGATCCCACGAGCACCACCCTTAATAGCTGCATTAGTGAACATATGAACAGTCTTGCACTTGTCGGTGGATCGCGGTGCGGTTCTATCCCGCATTGTTCGAGAGCCAGGCGTAGGGGTCGATGGGGTCGGTGCCGCCTTCCCACACCTCGAGGTGCAGGTGGGGGCCGGTGCTCTGGCCGGTGGAGCCGACGGCTCCCAGACGCTGACCGGCTTTCACGGGTTGCCCTTCGGTGACGGTGAGGGATCCCCACTCCATGTGGGCGTAGAGGGTGCTCACGAGTTCGCCGTCGACAACGTGGTCGATGACGGCGTAGTTGCCGAATCCGGTGTCGGTCTCGCCGGTCTCGCGGACCACGCCGTCGGCGACGGCGCTGATCGGAGTGCCGGCGCCGGGGGTCATGTCCAGGCCTTTGTGGAAGGTGGAGCAGCCGCTGCACGGCGCCACTCGAGGGCCGTAGTCATCGGAGATGCGCACGCCGACAGGGAAGGGCCAGCGCACGGAGCCGCTGGAGAGCTCGGTCGCCGTGGACCCGGTCTCGGTCGCTGCTTCCGAATCGTCGTCAGTTGCGTCGAGGGGGCCCACGGCGTCGGTCGTCTCGGTGGTGACCTCGACGATGCGTGCGGGTGCAGCGGCGGCCGTGAAGTTGTCGCGGATGACGATGCTGTCAGGCAGGTCGGAGGCGACGAAGGCTTGCGCGCTGACCGCGGCGGCGACTCCCGGGGTCTGCGAGGCGGCCGCACTGGAGGCGGGCAGCAGCGTGCCCGGGAGGGCCATGACGGTGGCGAGCGCGATCGCGGAGAACGCGGCCGCCGCCGGGAGGACTCGGCGGGAGATTGGTTGGGGCTGCGGCGTCGGACGGGCCGGTCGGCGACGGGGCGGGCGGGTTCGGTGTTCGAGCGCGATGGCGGCGCGGCGGGTTCCGGGGGTGGGCGGGGGAACGGAGGAAGAGAGGGGCATTGCACGTCCAGGGTCGGCGAGAGGTCGGTCGTCGTGACCTGACTCCGTGTCGCGGGCGCGCAAGTGCGCGCCGATCGAGACGGGGCTCAGATCGGCGGCGACGGCCTACAGCCGAAGAGGGACGCAGCTGGCGGAGAGGCTCAGCCGTGCTCGTGCAGCGGTCGTGAAGAACGACGGTGCGGATGCCGGTGGTGCCGTACTGGCGATGGAGCCCTGCCCGGGCCGTGCGCGGGCGGCGAGGGCGACGACGATCACGATGACCGCGCAGACGACCGCCAGCAGCGCGCACAGCTCAGCGACACCACCCAGCGTCGCGGCATCGGTGAGCGCTGCCACGCTCGAGGTGAGAACTTCGGCGTCCCCCGTCGTCGTCGCGGCTGCGGCGACCGTGGTGTCGGCGGGGACCGCGTCGTGGAGGCGCTCGAGAGGATGTCCGAGCAGCAGCGCGAGCGCGGTCAGGACGACGAGGAAGAGCAGCGTGAGGGTTCGCTGCACACCAGCGCGCGAGGCGTCTGGTTGCAGGTTCGTCACGATGGCATCTTCCCGGTAGCGTCGAAGAAGCCTGCGGTGTAGGCAGGCAAATTTCGACGTAGCGTACCAAGAACAGCTGTTGGTGGCTACGAGGTTAGGGATCGAAGATCATCAGCGGACGGGTCGCAGACTGCGCTCCTTCCCGCGTCTCCGCCTTGGAGAGCCCCGCTACACGGAACAGGACGACTTGATGCCGCTCTCCGCCCCCACCCGACGGGGTCGCCCCGTCCTGTTCGGCGTCGTCCTGGCTGCCGTTGCTGCACTCGCCGTGCTACTTCCGGCTGCGCCTGCAGCGGCTCACACGGGAGTTCAATCCAGCAGTCCCTCCGCGGACGCGACAGTCACCGTGGCACCGTCGGAAGTCACGCTCACCTTCGGGCATGAGGTCGGTTCCGACCCGACCAACAACGTCTCACTCGTGCAGGTGGTGCGAGAAGACGACAACCTGTTCTACTCCAACGGCTGCGCCGATGTGAACAACGAGTCCGTGACCACCGGCATCGCTTTGGGCGAGAGCGGCCGGTACCTCGTGGCGGCGAAGATCGTCACCGAGGACGGGCACGTCTCGACCGCGGAGTACGGCTTCACGTACGAGCGCCCCGCTGAGACCGCGGCGAGGACTGGCGTCGCTCAGCCGCCGGCCTGCGCGAACACCGCGACGGTCTCAGCCGCGCCGGAGTCTCTGTTCGCTCCCTACGTCGCCCCCATCCCGGCGTTCGTGCTGGTGGGCATCGCGCTGGGATTCTTCGTGGTGCTCGCGGTCGTCGTCCTCTTCCTCGTGCGCCGGACGACGCCGAGCACTGCGAGCGTCGGCGGTGAGCCGCCGGCTGCTGAGTGATCGCCCGCCTGTCCCTGAGTGTGCCGGTTCGAGTGAGCGTGCCGCTTCGCGCGCCGGCCCGGTCGAGTCGCGCCCTGGATCTGGTGAGGGCTGCTCTCGCGGGCGTGTTGTTGGATGCGGGCTTCCCGGGTGTGAGCGTGTGGCCGGCGACCCTGCTCGGTGTGGCCGTGTTGATGACGCTCTTGCGCGGCCGGACGATTCGGGCGGGAGCGGTGCTCGGTGCGGTCACGGGAACCGTGTTCTACCTCACCCACGTCGCCTGGACGTCGGAGTACCTCGGCCCTGTCCCGTGGCTGGCGCTCTCGCTCCTCGAAGCCGCGTTCTTCGCGGTGGGCGCGGGCGCGATCTCGGGACTGTGGTCTCTGATCGAACGATTCTGGCCGACCCGGCTGGGGCGGCTGATCCTGCTCCCCGTAGGTGTCGCCGGCGTATGGGTGGGTCGGGAGGTCGTTGCCGGGTCGTGGCCGTACGGAGGGTTCGCGTGGGGCAGGCTGGCGTACTCGCAGTCGGAGAGTCCGCTCTCTCCCGTGATCGCCTGGGTCGGGGTGAGCGGCTTCAGTTTCGTTGTCGTCGCGTGCATCGTGTTCCTGTTGCAGCTGCAGCAGTGGCTCCCGGACCGGCCGGCGGTCCTTGCTCTGGCGGCGACAGCAGTCGGGGCCGCGCTGGTGGCGGTGCCCGTGTGGGAGGCAGTGCCGACCGGGCAGCTGCGCGTCACGGCCGTGCAGGGGGCGGGGCCCGCCGGTTACTTCGATGCCCGAGATCCGGGTGAGCTGCTCGACGCGCAGATCAACGCCACCCCGCGAACGGCGGGGGTCGCGGACGTCGTGCTGTGGCCGGAGAACAGCATGGACGAGGACCCTCTCACTTCACCGGCGACCGCCCGGCGACTCTCCGCGCTCGCTGCCGAGCTTGAAGCGCCGGTGATCGTCGGAGCGATCACCACCCGCGAGGGCCGCTACTACAACAGCTCCCTCGTCTGGACACCGGATGGAGCCGCTGGTCTCTATGACAAGAAGCATCCGGTGCCGTTCGGGGAGTACGTCCCAGACCGAGCGTTCTGGTCGCGTCTGGCACCGGATCTGATCGGCCTGGTACAGCGGGACTACGAGATCGGTGCGCTCTCACCGGCGGTCGCGGTCGCCGGCACCATCGCCGGAGTGTCGCTGTGTTTTGACATCGTCGATGACCGTCTCTTCGACGAGATGATCGCCGGAGGCGCGCAGGTCATCTTCGCGCAGACCAACAACGCCGATTTCGGGCGCACCGACGAGTCCGCGCAGCAACTCGCGATCGCTCGCGTGCGCGCGATCGAGACCGGCAGGACGATCGTCAACGTCTCCACCGTCGGGCAGAGCCAGACGATCCTCCCCGACGGTTCCACGGGGGCCCGGATCCCGGCGTTCACCCCCGGAGCCTTCACCGACACAGTGCCCCTGGTCGCCGCCGTCACTCCAGCGATGTCCCTGCGTACCGCTCTTGCAGGCGGTATCACCCTCAGCGTCCTCGCACCTGTCCTGGCGGCCGCCGTCCTCACTCTGAGTGGCATCCGACGGCCCGCCTCGTCACGGCGTCAGCGCACGTCGGGTGGTGATTGAGGGGCACCTGCCCGCCGATTCAAGCCCTGCAGGTACTCGTTGTACGCATCCAGGTCTGGGGTGCCGTTCTCATCTCCGGCGCGATCCGCCGCTCGAGCGGCCCGAGTGTCATCCCGCTGCCACCGCACGAGCAGCAGCAGCACGATCAGCAGGCTCGGCAGTTCCCCGTAGGACCACGCGAGCGCGCCCGCGATCTGCTGGTCCGCGATCGGATCCACTCCCCACGACGCCGGAGCCTGGAACGCGGCGACGAACGCGCTCGCGGACATCATGACGATGACCCCGAAGAACGCGTGCAACGGCATCTCCGCGAACAGGTCGAACATGCGCCCCAGATGCGTCTGACGCACCGGCAGCGGATCCGCCGACAGCAGCGGAACAGCGAACACGACACCGGCTGCTAAGAACAGCACCTCCAACCCGAGATGACCGGCAGCACTGTCCAGCAGCAACTCGTCCAGATCGCTGAAGTACAGCCCGTAGAACAGCAGCAGGAACAGCGGAATGGTGAACCCCGGATGCAACAGCAGCCGTGACGTGCGCGCACGCAGCAGCGCGAGAGCGGTGAGCAGCACGACGCGTCCCGGCCATCGATGCGGTGTCGCGCGCAGCAGGAGGGTGCCCGGCGAGCCGAGCACGAGCAGCGGCGGAATGGCCATCATCAACGTCAGCTGCTGGAACATGAAGATCGAGAACATCTCCCGGCCGTAGTCCTCCAGACCGCTGGCCATCGTGACCACGAGGATCGCGCACCCGAGGAGAAAGCTCACCATCCGCCACCACGGCCACCGTCGCCGCGTCCACCAGAGCCGCGCGACCCCGATGACGTACACGCCCGCCAGCAGGATCCCGAACAAGCCCCAGACCGGGAATGCGCTGGCGGAGAGAGTGAGGAAGCTGTCCAGGGACGGCGGCGCGTCCGGGAGGCTCGCGAACAGCGACGCGAGGGTCATCAGCGTGCCCTTCGTTCGTTCGTACGTTGTCAGGGGATGACGGGCCCGCCCCAAGCGGGGGCGGGCCCGTCGGGTCAGCTGCGGCGTCGCATCCGGCCGATCACGAAGACCGTGATCGCCGTCGCGACCGCTATCGCGCCGACTCCGATGGACAGCCCCGTGATCACCGGAGCCGCATCGAACCCCGAATCGGACGCGGCAGCTGGAGTCTGCGTGGTGCTCTCGCTCTCACCATCGGTTCCGCAGCGGGCAGCCGTTGCGGCGCCCTCGGCGGCGGGCGCGGCAGCGTCGGGAGCGTAGTCGAAGGTGTAGCTGTCGGAGGTCGGGTGACCGTCGGAGGACACCACCTGCCACCGCACCTCGTACTCGCCCGGCGCCCCGAGCGCCGCCGGCACCGACACGGTGGACCCGTCCAAGGCGACGCATCCCCCCGAGTAGTAGCGGCCGTCCGGGCCGAGCACCTGGATCGCGAACGCGTTGCTCGCGCCTCCCAGATCCAGCAGGGTGTCATTGAAGGACAACGAGACCTCCGTCACCTCCGTCACCTGCTCGTCGGGGGAGGGGCTGCTGCCGAGCACCGAGTCGTGAGCTGCAGCCGCGGGCGCTACGACCAGGGCGAGCAGCAGCGTCGCGGCTGCAGTGACCGCGGCCCTCCCGGCGAGGCGACCGGTCATCCGCGCGCTCGCTTCCGACCGAACAGGGCGATGGCGCCGAACGCAGCCCCCACCACCCCGAGCAGCAGGGCCGCGATGCTCAGCCCGAGGGCCAGGCCCGACTCAGCACCCATCCCGGACGCAGACGCCGTGGCGTCGACGCTATCGGTGGAATCGGCGGTGGTGCTCGATCCGCCGTGATCGTCTTCAGCCGGTTCGTCCTGCACGTAGAGCACAGGGGCGGACTTCAACGAGGTATCGGCCTCGACCTCCTCCGCGGTCGAGACCCAGTCGACGCTCGTCCCGTCGCTGTAGGACTGCACGGCCGGGAGCAGCAGGCTCCCGGTCTCCGGGATCGGGCCCAGCGAGACGGTCCACTGCATGAACTGACCCGGCTGGATCTCGCTCCCCGCATCAGCGGTGAAGACGATGCTGGTCGGCGCCTCGATGATCTCGTTCCCGCCGACCGTCACCGGTTCCGGGAGTGTGCTCTCCACGACCGACGTACTCCACCCCGGGGTCGGCAGGTAGCGCACCGACACGATCGGAGTGTCGGTCGGGAGGGACACGGTCACCGCGGTCGTCATCGCGGTCTCGGACTCGTTCACGGCTTTGAACGTGAAGTTCTCCGAGGCTCCTGGATCGGTGGCGTTCGGGGTGATGCTGATGTGCGCGGACGCGGAGAGCGGGGCGGCTACTGCAAGGGCGATGCCGGCGCTGAGCGCGGTCACCGCGGTGAGAGTGAATCGTGTGGACACAAGAAAATCTTTCCGTGGGGCGGGCGCGACGAAGCAGCCCGAGAAGGGTGAGAAGAGTGCGGGCGGTGGCTGCGCTCAGGCAGCAGCGACCGGCGGCCCTCGATGCCTCATCGTCGACAACGTCACCAGCCGCGGGCGCACCGTCACTGCAGCAGTCGCCGGGGCTCTCTCGCCGGTGGGTACCGCTTCGAGCGTGAACGCGAACAACGCCTGAACCGTCTCGAACCGTTGACGCCGGAGGATGCTCCAGAACGCGCGTTCGCCCATCCGCAGCGCGAAGATCGTCGCGATCGCGGCAAGGAGGTGCGCTCCCCACATGAGGGTGTTGTGGTCCGCGTGGGTCACAGAGTTCGCCAGGTCAAGAGCCGGAACGCCCGCGTTCTGGTGGTGCCCGGCGCGCTCCGGCGCGGCGGGCGACGCGGGTGTGGTCGCCGGATTGCCCAGCATCATCGCCGCGTGGAACGCGAACTGGCTGATCAGCACCGACACGCTCAGGCGCACGCGCGAGAGCCGTCGGCCGGCGAGAGCGATGCACACCGGGACCGCGAACGCGAGTGCCAGGAGAACGCCGAGCCGGCTGGGGGCTGATCCGTCAGCGATCGAGTGAGACACCAACGCGAGCAGTGTCGCAACGAGCGCAGCGACGATGCCGCGCACGGTCCGCGCGCCGCGAGTCGTCATCACATCACCCGTCCACTCGAGCAGCGGGATCGCGATATCGCGTCGCGCCGCTCTCGGCACAGGCTACTGGCCGACGCCCCCGAGCTCCTGCCGGTTGTCCAGCCGACCGCGATCCGTCCTGTCACCGAGTTAGGTCCAGATGGAGGTGAGGTAGTCGCCCGTGATCGCGGGGCTGCGCTCGCGGACATCATCCGCGCTCCAGCCGAGGATCGACGGGTCGATGATCCATTCGCCGTCCTGGGGGGCGTCGCCGGTGCTCTCGTAGCCGACGGTGGAGTTCGACACGGACGCCCAGGTCGCCGCTCCCACCGGTCCGATGAAGATGCTGTCCACGGCGGTGCAGCCGAAGTCGGTTCCGGGGCCGTTCACCGCGCCGAAGTTCCCACCGGTGTCGGCGCCCTCCAGCAGCGGGAAGACCCGCTGGACCGTCTCTGCGCCCACGACGAGGCAGTGCTCGAAGCGCACTCCCGCGGCCGAGCCGATCTGGAACGCCGTATTCGAGGAGGCGAAGTCGATGCAGTCGATGCTCGTGATGTCGCCGTAGTAGTTGCCTCCCTGCCCAGAGAGCTGGACCGTGTCGGTGTGGGCGTCGGATCCGTCCGCTTTGTAGGCAGGAGCGGTGTGGCAGCCGATGCGGTAGATGAAACGCAGACCGCCGGCGCCATCCGTGGGGGTGCGCATGCTGGACACGTCTTCGTCTCGCAGCTGCGCGTCCGGGACGACGATCTCGACGAGCTCGATGTTCTCAGTGAACTCGACGTCGTCGATGCCGTAGACGTTGTACGCGGTGGTCGTGATGCGGGTGAACGCAGAACCGGTGCAGCCGGAGGCGAGGAACCCCCCGGTGGTGACGATGCCGCCCACGGCGACGCCGTGCACGCGCAGAAGACGCCAGGCGTCACTGGTGGTGACCGTGCCCCAACCGTCACGGGGGTAGACGAGAATGCGGTTCTCACGGTCGAGGGATCCGACGTCCTGCATCATCGGTGACGAACTCGACCCTGCGCCGTCGCCGGCGAGCTCGCCGGGAGCGACGAGGATCCGCACCGTCTCGGACGGACCCGTCCCCTCCACTGCGGCGGTGATCGCGTCGCTGATCGCGGACCACGAGCACTCGACCTCCACCTCAAGGTCGACATCGCCGGTGATCCACGGCGTCCGGGAGGGCCAGTGGGTGCCGTTGGGCCCGAACGAGGGGACAGGCTCAGGGACGCCCGCCAGCAGCTCACGCTCCGCAGGCATCGCCTCCGGGTCGCCAGCGACACCGGCGACGTCGGAGTCGCGGGGTGCAAGAGCCTGGTACGCGGCGTAGCCGCCGGCACCGAGCACGGCGACGCCGACGCCCGCGCTCACGGCTCCCAGGATCACGGTCCGCCGACTCGGCCGACGAGGTGATGTCTCGGGAGGGTTCGCAGAGTCGGAGGAGGTAGCGGCGGGGTCGGCCAAGGTGGTATCCAAACCGTCAGGGGGCGGTGCGGGAGGCGACACGCCTCGGGACCGGCGCGCCACGCTGTGCCGTGAACACCTTGGGCGGGATGCCGAGGCGCTCGAGGGGGGACAGTAGCAGTCCTCTCCGAAGACGCGTCGGACGGCGCGGTGTCCGGGCGGCGGCGCAGACTCCCGTGAGCTCGGTCAGTGATGTCACCGGCTGCTCGCTTGTAGCGCGGGCTGTGGAGTGAGCGGGGTGTGGCGGCGGGCCGCGCGCACTCCGTTGGCGATGATGACGACCTCCGCCAGCTCGTGCACGAGGACCACTCCTGCCAGCCCCAGCACACCGGTGAGAGCGAGGGGGAAGAGGACGATGATCACGCCGAGAGCGAGGATCAGGTTCGCGGTCATGATGCGTCGACCGCGTCTGGCGTGGAGCAGCGCGGCGGGGATCAGGCGCAGGTCCGTGCCGGTGAAGGCGACATCTGCGGATTCGATGGCGGCCGCGGACCCGGTGGCGCCCATCGCGATTCCTACATCCGCGGTCGCCAGCGCGGGCGCGTCGTTGATCCCGTCACCGATCATCGCGACTCGTCGATGCCGACGGAACTCCTCGATCGCCGCGGCCTTCTGGTCAGGCTTCTGCTCCGCACGCACCTCGGAGATCCCGGCCTGCTGCGCGAGGGCGTGCGCGGTGCGGGTGTTGTCGCCGGTGAGCATCAGGGCGCCGATGTGATGACGTTTGAGTTCCGCGATGGTGGCGGCCGCTTCCGGCTTTAGTTCGTCTCGGATGCCGATGATGCCCAGAACCGAATCGGCCTGTTCGACGACGACCGCTGTCATCCCTTCGGATTCCATCGATTCGAGCTGCGCGGTGAGAGCGTCGGCGGGCACCCAGCGCGGGCTTCCCACCCGGATCGGGGTGCCGTCGACAGTGCCCGTGAGGCCGTCTCCAGGATGCTCGACGACATCATCTGCCTGAGGGTGGAGGGGTGCCGCCGCGACGATCGCCGCAGCGAGGGGATGGGTGCTGCGTTTCTCCAGTGCTGCCGCGAGGGCGAGGACCTCGTCGCGGGTGACGCCGTCCGCGGTGGCGACATGAGTGACGATGGGGCTGTTGCGGGTGAGAGTGCCCGTCTTGTCGAACGCGACGAGTTGCACCGTGCCCAGTCGTTCGAAGGCTTCGCCGGACTTGATGATCAGACCGAACCGGCTCGCCGAGCCGATCGCGGAGATGACGGTCACCGGAACGGCGATCGCCAGAGCGCACGGCGAGGCGGCGACGAGGACCACGAGAGCGCGCTCCGTCCACGTCCCCGGGTCCCCGATCAGGACACCGAACAGGGCGATGCCTGCGGAGAGGATCAACACGGCGGGCACGAGAGGCTTCGCGATGCGATCAGCCAGACGGGCGCGGTCACCCTTTCGTGCGTGGGCCTGCTCGACGAGCTTCACGATCGTCGTCAACGAGTTGTCGGTTCCAGCGGCGGTCGCCTCGATCTGCAAAGCACCGCCCCCGTTGATGGAACCGGCGGTAACGGCGTCGCCTGGACCCACTTCGACCGGTATCGACTCGCCGGTAATCGCAGACGTGTCCAGGCTGCTGCGCCCCGACACCACGACACCATCGGTTGCCACCCGCTCACCCGGACGGACGACGAGGATGTCGAGCTCGCGCAGCTCCCGCGCCGGAATGGTCACGTCGCCGTGCAGACGGGAGACGGTTGCCGTCTGCGGGATCAGATCGAGCAGCGCCCGCAACCCGTCGCGCGCCTTGTCCATCGCCCGGTCTTCAAGGGCTTCCGCGATGGAGAACAGGAAGGCCAGGGCGGCGGCCTCTCCGACGTGGCCGAGGAGGACCGCGCCGACGGCCGCGATCGTCATCAGCAGGCTCACACCGAGCTTCCCGCGCAGCAGGCGCCGCACCGCGCTCGGAACGAACGTCGACGCTCCAGCCAGCAGGCTCGCCGCCAGCACGATCGTTCCCGCGACCGGGAACCCGGTCCACTCGAGGAGGTAGCCGACCGCGAGCAGAACTCCGGCCGCGACCGGGATCAGGACACCTCGATCGCGCCACCACGGCGCGAGCTCATCCCCGTCGGAGTGCTCGTCATCCTCACCGCCCTCATCGTGCATGTGGGAGTCAGCGGGTACCGGACCTTTACCGAGGGTCACCACGGCCGGAGTCTCCTCCACGGCGCAGCACGCATCCCCGGTCGGTCGCGGCCGCGCCCTGACGACCCGTCGAGAGGCAGCAGACTCGTCACCGTCGCCGCAGCACTCAGCGCTCACGCGTTCACCTCGCAGCACATCGGGACGTCGCAGTTCTCGTCCGTGCACCCTGCACCGTCTTCCACAGCGAGTACGACGTCGAGCATCACCATCAGTGCCTTCGAGAGGTGAGGATCCGCGATCTCGTATCTCGTGCTGCGGCCCTCCGGGATCGCTGCGACGATTCCGCACCCACGCAGACACGTCAGATGGTTCGACACGTTAGAACGGGTCAACCCCAGAGCCTCCGCCAGCTCTCCCGGATGACCCGGCTGCTCGATGAGCGACAGCAGGATCCGGGAACGAGTGGGATCCGCCATCGCTCGGCCCAACCGATTCATGACGTCGAGACGCGAAGCAATAGTCAGCATGCACTGACCTTACAGCGGTCAGTGTCGAATGATCGTATGATCGGCAGATGAGCCGACCATCGAAGAGCCGGCGCCGCACCGGACGAGGGCCCGCTCCCCGCTCCCACCAGGGGCGAACGCCTTCTCGAGCTGCGGCCTCTCGATACCCGGATCGCAGCAGGGCGAAGATGGCTCTGGCGCCGGGAATCATCCTCGCGATCGTGCTGCTCGCCGGGCTGGCACTCGTGGGCACCGAGGAGTACATCTTCGTGCTCTACACCGTCGCGATCCTCGCGGCGGTGATGTCGTGGTTCGCGATCCAAGCCCGCGCCTGGTGGTGGCTGATCGGGCTCGCACCGATGGTCGTGCTGTGGAACCCCATCCTCCCCTTCACCTTCCTCGACGTCATCTGGTCGTCACTGCACCTGGTCGGTATCGGCATCGCTGTCGCCGCTGGGCTCATCATCCGCGTGCCCGTCAACGACTGAACCCTCACCCCTCTCGGCGAAAGGCTTCCTATGCAGTGCCCCCTCGACAACACGACCCTCGTCATCTCCGAGCGCTCCGGCATCGAGATCGACTACTGCCCGCAATGCCGCGGTGTGTGGCTGGACCGCGGTGAAATCGACAAGATCATCGAACGGTCCGTCGCCTCATCTGACGACGCCCGCCAGCCGTACGGCACACCGTCGCGCCGCGACGATCATGATCGCGGTGATCGCGGACACGGCAGCGACCGGGATCGAGGGCATGGGGGCGACCGCGATCGTGATCACGGACGCGGGGACCAGGGTGACGGGCGCCGCCGTGGTCGCGAGAGCTGGTTGAGCAACCTCTTCGACTGACCGACCCCCGATCCACTTGAGGAGCCGGTCAAATGACCGACAGCGCATCGTCCCGCAGCCGTTCTGATGCTGAGGCGGGCTTGGCTGTGGGCCCGAGCCGGCCTGCGGATCACATCGACGCGGTCGCTGAGGACCGCGGCGAGATACGTGAGCCCAGGCTCGGTCCGGTGGGGTGGATCCGCTGGGTCTGGCGGCAACTGACCAGCATGCGGACCGCGCTGTTCCTGCTCCTGCTGCTCGCGATCGCCTCGATCCCGGGGTCGTTGGTGCCGCAGCGTTCATCGGACCCGAACGGTGTTGCGCAGTACTTCATCAACAACCCCGACATCGCACCGCTGCTGGAGAAGGTGCAGGCGTTCGACACCTACACGTCGATCTGGTTCTCCAGCATCTACCTTCTTCTCTTCGTCTCTCTCATCGGCTGCGTCATCCCTCGAACGAAGCACCACGTGGCTGCTCTGCGCGCGCTCCCACCCAAGACTCCCGTGCGACTTGAACGTCTCGTGGGTTACCGCACTGCTGTCGTGGAGGAGCCGACGGCCGGTGAGTCCATCACCTCAGCGCAGGTGAGGCTGAGGAAGGCGGGATACCGCACCGCCCGCTACGACACGGAGCGACACGGTCGCGTGGTCGCGAGCGTCGCGGCGGAGCGCGGCTACCTGCGCGAGACGGGAAACCTCGTCTTCCACCTCTCTTTGGTCGGCCTTCTCGTGTGCGTGGGCTTCGGCGGCGGCTTCGGGTACGCCGGCCAGCGGGTGATCGTGGAGGGCCAGTCCCTCTCGAACACCCTCGCCTCGTACGACTCCTTCAACCCGGGCCGGTTCTTCGTTCCCGAGCAACTGGACCCCTTCACTCTCAAGCTGGAGGATCTGTCCGTCACCTACGAGGAAGAGAATCGCAGCGCCCTGGGGCAGCCGATCGATTTCACCGCCTCCGTGAGCACAAGACTGGGTCCCTCCGATGCAGAGTCGTCGAGGATCAAGGTCAACGAACCGATCTCCGTCGGACGCAGCAACATCTACCTTCTCGGCAACGGGTACGCCCCGACCATCACGATGCGAGATCCCGGCGGACGGATCGTTTTCTCGGAGCCCGTCCCGTTCCTGCCGCAGGACTCGAACATGACCTCCATCGGTGTCGTCAAAGTCCCCGACGGGCTCGCGACCCAGGTCGGCATGACCGGGTTCTTCTATCCCAGCGAAGCGGAGCTGCCGTCCGGCGCTTCCACCTCTAACTATCCCGACCTCGTCCTGCCCGTGCTCTCCCTCGACGTCTTCACCGGTGACCTTGGCCTCGACGGCGGGATCCCCGCGTCCGTCTACACGCTGAACACGGATGACCTGACCCGGGTCACCGGCGGATCCACCGGCACGGCCTCCCTCCGCCTGCAACCCGGAGAGACAGCCGAGCTCCCCGGGGGCCTGGGCAGTATCTCGTTCGACGCCGCCGATTCCGCGGCCACTGGCGGTGAGAGTGTCCTGCGTTTCGCGTCGTTCGACATCAACGCGGACCCGACGGAATCCTGGGTCCTCGTCTTCTCCATCCTCATCGTCGCCGGTCTTCTCACCTCGCTCTTCGTCGCTCGCCGCCGCGTATGGGTGAAAGCGACAGCGCAGGACGACGGCACCGTCCTTGTGGAGTACGCAGGACTCGCCCGCGGAGAAGACCCTCATCTGGCGCATGCAGTCGCCGAGCTCGCTCGCACGCACCTCACCGGACCGAATCGAGAACCATGACCCCCGAACCGATCACGCTCCGACCCATGACCTGCCGGTCCTCGAACAGCACAGGATGCGCCTGACATGCAGACACCCACCACTACTGCCGCGCCTGGCGTCGGGCGGATCGTCCTCGTCGCTGCAGCTCTTGTCGGGGCCTTCGCCATCGATAGGGCCACAAAAATCTGGGCGCTCGACTCGCTCTCCGACGGCAGCGTGATCCCCTTTGCGCCCGGCTTCAGTCTCGAGCTGCACTTCAACCCCGGAGTGGCCTTCGGAATCGGCGCCGACGTCGGAGCGCCGCTCGTCATCGGCCTCATGCTGATCATCAGCGCGCTCTGCGTGTGGATCGCGCTCAGGCTGATCCGACGCTCCTCACTGCCGGGCACCGTCTTTCTGGCGGTCGTGGCCGGCGGCGCGCTCGGAAATCTGTGGGATCGCATCTCCCGCGCGCAGAACGGTCCGCTGACCGGCGAAGTCATCGACTTTCTCGCCGTCGAATGGTTCTCCATCTTCAACGTCGCGGACATCTTCACCACCTGCGGCTTCATCGCCTGGGCGATGACCTCCTCACCGATGAGTGGTATCCGAGCCACACCTGCAGCACCGGATCGCAACACGCGGTGACAGCAGACCCGAACACCTTCTCCCATCTGCTGTCCACGTACACGAGAAAGGGCCGCCCCGAGGGGCGGCCCTTCCTGCGTCATCGCTCTTCAGTAGTGAAGAAGCGGCGCGCGCGGATCTACTTGGTGACCGTGAACGGCAGTGAGATGGCCTTGCCGGTCTGGGCGCCGGTCACCGTGACGGTGTAGTCGCCGGGGGTGGTGGGCGCCTTCGCGGAGACGACGAGGCCTCCGTCGACGAGATCCTGCGTCGCGGTGCGCTCCGTGAACATCGGAGCGGAGCCGACCAGCTGAGTGTCGCCGTTGAAATCCTTCGCGGTCAGGGTGATCTTCTCGCCGGGCGCGAACGTAGTGCCCGAGAGCTCGGCGGTCGCGTTGAAGCTCAGCGAGTCGACGTCGCGGTCCAGGCCCAGCGCGTTCGAGATGGTGAAGAACGTGTCGGTCTGGTCGGTGAGGCCGGCGACGTTGGCCGCGCCGGGTCCGTAGCCGGCGATGCGCAGCTGCGAGCCGGTGTGCTGCTGCGAGCTGCCCTCGGCGCCCGTGCCGTACGAGACCTTCATCGTGCTGCCGTCAGCGGTCTTCAGCGCGGTGCTGAGCGACGTGGGGGGCGTGCTGTCCACGATCTGGCTGGTGTGGGCGTGGTCGGCGGTGACGATGACGAGCGTGTTGCCGTCGGCCTTCGCGAAGGCGAGAGCGGCCTGAACGGCCTCGTCGAGGTCGACGGTCTCACCGATCTGACCGCAAGCGTTCGCGGCGTGGTCCTGCTTGTCGATGCTGGCGCCCTCGACCTGGAGGAAGAAGCCCTTGTCGCCGGTGTCGAGTAGGTCGATCGCCTTCTCGGTCATCGAGCGAAGAGTGGGCTGGTCCGCGGGGCGCGTCGGGTTGGCGACGCAGGTCTGCGGAGCGGCGTCGCCGCCTCCGACAGTGGCGGGGGTCGGCGCGTAGCGGACGGGCAGGTTGCCCGAGCCGAAGAGACCGAGGACGGGAGCGTCCTGGTCGGCGACGGTGAGGGCTTCGAGCTGGGCGGCCGTGCCGGCGGTGGTCGCATCGCCGAGCACCTGATAGCCGCGCTCATCCGCCTGCTGGAACAAAGTCTGACCGGCCCAGTCGCCGGCCTTCGCGGTCTGACCGAAGCTTGCCGAGCCACCACCAAGGGTCAGGTCGGCGCGAGTGCCGAGGATCTGCTCACTGATCGAGCCGAGTCCACCGTTCTCGAGCGCGTCGTTCCCGCAGCTTGCGCTGTCGGGCCCGTAGCAGCTGCGCGCGTCCACGTGCGCGGCCTGCACAGCGGGCGTCGCGTCCTGGATCTCGGACGTGGTCACGTTGCCGGTCTTCAGTCCGTTCGCCTTCGCGATCTCCAGCAGGGTGTCCTTCCGGTTCTGGTCGATATCGACCGAGACCGCGTTGTCGTAGGTCTTGGTGCCGGTCGCCCAGGCGCTGCCGGTGGCGGCGGAGTCGGGCACGTAGTCCGGGGCGCCCTTGACCGCACCGGTGGCGGGGTCGTCGGCGCGGTAGAGCGAGTAGGTGGTGTACTGTCCGGTGATCGGGAGGGCGTCGATGCCCGGGAAGCGGCCGGCCGCGCCGTACTGGTAGTTGCGGGCCACGGTGATCTCGGAGTCGCCCATGCCGTCGCCGATGAGGAGGATGACGTTCTTCGCGTCCTGATCCTTGATCTCGGCGCGGAGGGAGTCGGAGAGGTCGGCGTCGACCGGGGAGATGCGGGCGGCGCCACCGGTGGCTGAGAGGTCAGCGGAGCCGGCAGCGGTGGCGATGCTGGGAGCGGCGAGGGCCGCTCCGCAGATCAGAGCGGCGGCCGTGAGGGCCACCGCGGAGCGCCCGCGGTTCGCGGAGCGGAAGAGTCGTGTCACGTCGTGAACTCCCTGAAGATTCTTGGCCCAAACAGACCAGCTCCAGGTCACTCCGCCACGGAGTCGCACGAGTGGACAGCAGACGCCTGCCGGGTGAACGCGACTCAACGCGCTGGGTTCTCCCCAGCCGTTGCGCGTGAACGTCAAGAGAAGGAGACTCCACCGTCACTCGTGATCACAGGTCGGTTCTGGGGCGCCGGATCCGGGTGAGCATTCCGAGAGTCGATCTCGGGACGAAAGCGGCGAAGAGCCGGTGTCGCACACCTGCGTCCGCTTGCAGCGCGGCGACGACGCGTGAGGCGGCCTCCCATGTGGTGCCGCCATCGTCCGCCTCCGGCGCGTAGCGCACACGTTCGAGCGCCCGGCGGAGCCTGCGGAGTTCGTCGCGAGCCTGCTCATCCCCCTTGATCGCGTCCGCGACGAAGCCCTCCTGGACGCGAAGGGTGCTGTGTTCCTTGACCGGGACGTCCAGGTCCCGCGCGCTCGCGAGGACCTCCGACCACGCAGCCTCCGTCGACCCTGCCGCCGCCGCCCGCCGCCTGGCGGCGCGTTGGCCGATCCGCAGCAGCCACGGCGCAAGCAAGAGCAGTGCGAGCAAGACCCAGGCGGCAACCGCCGGCGTTGAGGGTGTCCCTGCCGTTCCGCCGGCTTCTCCTGCAACGGAGGAGGCCGGTGCCGTCGCGGTGGGCGCGGCGCTGGCTTGCGGAGTAGCGCTCGGCGCGGGCGCGGCGGCAGCGCCCGGCGTGGTCGAGCTGGTAGCTGATGTCGCGCTCGGGAGCGTGTAGGACGCGGGCGCACCACGGCTGGGGGTCGGCTCGAAGGGCAGCCAGCCGACGCCTTCGAAGTAGAGCTCCGGCCAGGAATGCAGATCGGAGGACATCACACGGTAGGTGGTCAAGTCAGTATCTTGCGACGGAACGACAGCGCCCGGCTGATAACCGATCGCAAGTCGCGAGGGGATGCCGAGCTGGCGCGCCATCACGGCCATCGCCGACGCGAAATGCACGCAATAGCCCTCACGAACCCTCAGGAAATCCTCGAGCACACCGACTCCATCGCCGTCGTAGCCTTCCTCTGCCGGAGTGTCCTCCGAGTAAGTGAACTCCGAGGAGCGGAAGAAGGACTGCAGCGACCGCGCCTGGTCGTAGGCGTTCGTGTCATCGGCCGTCACCTCCACAGCCGTGGTGCCCACGATCTCGGGCACGTCGTCCGGGAGGGAGAGGTACCGATCGAGTCCGGACGGAGCCGGGGCGTTGAGGAGTTGTTGCGGATCCGGATCAAGGCGCAAGGCCTGAATTTGGTACTCGTCGCCTGCACGAGTAGTCGTGTCGCCGCGAATGGATCCGTCCTGCACGTCCTGCAGCCAGCCATCACCGACGCCCTCGAGTGAGGCGACCGGGTACGGAACGGGAAGCCACTGGCTCCGCAGAGTCTCGATGGACACTTCGACCTGCTCCGTCGTGCGCGGGACGCTCTCCGTCAGACCCTCCGGAGTGATCGGCGCGTCGATCGGCGAGGTCTCCTCCGTGTCGCTCGGCGCCCAATTCTCCCCCTCGAAGTCAGAGACGGTGAGCACCCGCAGATAGACCGGCAGATCGGAGTCGGTCGCGTAGCGGAGGACGGTCACGGGGTTCGGTTGACGGAGATCAGCGCCCAGTGCGACAACTGGGTTGATCGATCCGTTGAACAGCGTTCCCGAGATGTCCGAGGATGCTGACGTGCGCATGTATCCGGCGGCCGAGCCCGAGAGGGCCGCTGCCGCGAGCACCACCACGCCGGCAACGGCCACGGAAGGCGCGGCCGAGGCGAGCGTGAGCCGATACCTGCGCTCGGGGCGGGCGCTCACAGCGAGAATCGCCGCATAGAGAAGACCCGTCACGACCAGGCTCGCCCAGGACACCTCCGCAGGATCAATCACCGCTGGAACCGCGAGCAGCACAGCCGGAAAAACGCCCGCCAACGCGGGCAGGCGCACCGAGAATGCAAAGAGGTCGCTCGCCCAGGCGAGCACCACGACCCCACCGACGAGAAGGAAGACGATGCCGGTATCAGCAACGGCCGGCAGGCCCTGCTGAGCAATCGAGGCGAAACCTGCCTCAGCAAGCAGCTGCGCATCTTGCACCGAGCCGACCGTAGGGACGAGAAAGAGCAGGGCACGAGCAGGGACGAACATCGCGGTGATGACGGCGACGGCAGTCACGCTCGCCAAGACCGGCGGAAGCACCGGATGCGCCCGGAGCGCTCGAGCCCCGGCCGGGACCGCGAGGGTGACGCCGACCGCGAAAGCGAGCTGCACCAACCAGCCCCACCCATCCAGCAGCCGACCAGCACCGGACGCGGCCGCGATCATCGCGAGCCAGAGCAGAGTCGATAGAACGGTGGATCTTGTCCGCGAGTTGCGATCCGATCGGCGGTTCACACCACCACCCCACCGCCGACCGCGACCCACGCGATCAGGTCGAGCCCGGCGCCTACGCCGTCGAGACGCGAAGCGGCGATCATCATGCGAGGACAATACAGTCACCGCTGACTAATTTGCCTGGGATGAATCGTCCGTTTCACCTGTCACGACGAGAATCTGCGGGTGCGCGAAGCCCGAGGTTGGCCTGTCAGGAAGCTCGTAGAGAGACACCAGGACCGGCTCGTCATGCAGGCGGACCTCGGTCGCGGGGGCCGGTTAAGGCAACAGCGACGGGCGCTACAACGTGAGGGGACTGGCAGCGCAGCACACCCATACCGCGCCTCAGGGACCGTCGGATCCGGAGACACTCGACGTCCCTGAGGTGGCCCCGTGTCCCCAGCGATTCCACGCGAGGATATAGATCGCAAGTCCAGTGACGAGCCCCGCGATCACCCACAGCACCACGAGGTAGTCGATCCAAGAACCGACCGGTGGCGCACCGGGCAGGAAGTTCCGCAGCGGAATGACGGCGAAGAGCATCGCGCCGATCCAGCTCGTGAGGGTGGCCTCCACCTTTCGGCGGCCGGTGTATGCGCTGATGGCGACGAACAGGACCAGCACCGGAGTGGCCGCCATCAACCCGAGCAGCACGATCCCGAAGGCGACCGTGCTCGCCGAGCGGGTCGCCGTGATCTCCACGGAGGGCAGTGGTCGAAGGCCGCCAGCCGTGGGCACGGTGTTCGCGGGGTGCTCGATCGTCACGGTGTGCAGCTGCCATCCCGGCACGGCATCGTCGAGGCAGACTCGGGTGGGGAGAGCGGTGTGCTCGTGGCCATCCTGATGGTCATCCTCGCCGGTGAAAGCGAAGGTCGTGAGGTCGGCCCGGTAACTGTCGAAGGGCCATTCCTCGACGATTCCCTCGGCGTAGTCCGATTGCGTCGAGCTCTCGAGCACCTCACCCGCCGGGAACGTCAGAACGCTCGATCCGTCGACCGGGAAGGTCACCAAGCTGATCGTCTCGGTGGCCGTGTAGCCGTCGGAGGAGGTCAGGCTCTCGGAAGGCACCAGGGTCAGCTGGAACTCGAGCCTCTGACGGGCCGCATTCACTGCCGCCGGCTGCAGCTTCACGGTGACGGGGTCATCGCCCGCGATGACCGTCTCGCAGCCATCGCTCGACTCCCGAATGCCGCCTGCGTACGTCAGCACGACAGTCGCATACAGGAGTGCCGCAGCAACGACGGCGACGACGACCGGCCATCGGCGACGCGTGGGGCGAGGGCGTGCGTCGATCATTCGCCGAGCGTATCGAGTCGATTGGCGGCGCCGATCGCTCACGCCTCTGAGAACGTCCCCCAGGCGAAAAGGAGACGGGACCCGCTTTCGTCATCTCCGTCTCCGAAGCGCCGTCAGTCCTCCTGATCCGAGGAGAGCTGACAGCGAAGCTTCCTGCCCGGCGCCGGCTCAGGGGCAGTAGACGGCCCACTCGCTCTCGGCGACCTCATGCCGTTCCGCGCCGATCTGCAGGATCCACCCCGTGGCGGTGCGCTCTTCCACATGTCCGCGAATCGTCTCCGGCGCCCACCCTTCGCTCGTGCTGACGTAGCGGATGAACCACGCGTGCTGCCCAGCGCGAGGCGTCGTCGTTCGGGACATCTGTCGATTATCTGACGAAAGTGGAAGCGACGGCTGGACGGGCGGCGCCCCTTGACTCCTCTGCACAAGTAGAGGAGCGGCACATCAATCAACGGCGATCCGCGCAACGTGTTCCGCCCGCGCGAGCAATCGCTCACCGGTGACCGGCCGCCCCGGGCTCGTCCACGGTGTGGTTTGCCGCGCTCCATGGCGGCGTTCTCGTACGGCGGCGTGTCACCCCTGTCGGGGAAAGGTCTCTTGGTCTGCCCACGTTGGCGTTGGCTTAGGAGCGGACGAGTCGGGCGATGGCGTCGGATGCTTCTTGGAGCTTGATCTTCGCTTCGTCGCCGCCGAGCGTCGCGGCTTCGAGGACGCAGTGGTTGAGGTGGTCATCGAGTAGGCCGAGGGCGACGGATTCGAGGGCGCTGGTCATGGCGGAGATCTGGGTGAGGATCTTGATGCAGTACTGCTCGTCCTCGACCATGTTCTGCAGCCCGCGTGCTTGCCCCTCGATGCGGCGCAGTCGGCGCAGGTACTGGTCCTTGTCGGAAATGTAGCCGTGAGTGGCGGTGCTCTCCCGGTCCGAGTCGTGAGTCACGGTGTCCTTCCCGTTACGGAGGCTCCTGTCAGCCGATCTGGTCGCTCTCTGCATACTCTAGGGGGGTATTTTTCGTCGTTCTCTGGGCGACGTTGCGGCAGCGATGGACGACGCGGGAGGTGAGGCTCATGATGCGGATCCTCTCGTCGACGCCGGCGCCGGTGATGCGCGCCGTCATGGTCGTTCTCACGCTGATGGCTCTGCTGCTGGGCGTGTTCGCGATGCAGTCGATGATGGGCAGCCACACCGATACGACGGCGGTCAGCGACCACGCCTACGCCCAGTCGGCCGCGCATGCCGAGGCGTCGCCGGTGGCACGCCCAGCGGAGACGCATCACTCGGCAGGTGATTCCACGCCCGGCGTGCTGGTCCCGATGATCCCGTGCGATGAGAGCTGCGCGATGAGTTGCGCGCTGATGGCGGCCACCTGCGTGATCGTGTTCCTGCTCACCGCCCTGGTGCTCCTGGCGCGGACGCCGGCCCTGTACGCGCGCGTCTTGGACGCGGGTCCGCAGCTGGTGCGTCTGCTGCCGAGGGCACGCTTCCACATCTATTTGCCGTCGTTGACGGTCCTCTCGATCAGTCGAACCTGAGTCGCCTCCGCTGCTGCTGCGTCTGCGGCAGTCACACCACCGCGCCCTTTTCCGCGCGGTTCCTGGCGACTTCTTCACACCGACTGAACGGACACGACCCTCATGACCACCACGCGCACTCTTCTGACGAGCACTCTCGTCCTGGCCACCGCGATCACTCTCGCCTCCTGCTCCTCGGATACCTCCTCGGGAACGAGCGGGATGAACGGGATGAGCGGCAGCAGCTCTTCCGCGACGGCCGCGCCGTCTTCCTCTGCGGACGCGGGGCAGGACTTCAACGACCAGGACGTCACGTTCGCGACGATGATGAAGCCCCACCACGAACAGGCGGTGGAAATGGCCGACATGATCCTCGCGAAGGACGGCATCAGCGCCGACGTCACCGACCTCGCGACCCAGATCAAGGACGCGCAGGGCCCGGAGATCACCCAGCTCGAGGAGTGGATCACCGCCTGGGGCGGCGATGACTCGATGTCCGGGATGGACCACAGCATGGACGGGATGATGTCCGACGAAGACATGTCCGCCCTCGAGGACGCCACCGGCGTAGACGCCGAGAAGCTGTTCCTCGAGCAGATGATGCAGCACCACGAGGGCGCGGTGGAGATGGCGAAGACCGAGATCAACGACGGTCAGAACCCCGACGCGATCAAGCTCGCGAACACGATCGTGCAGACGCAGACGGAGGAGATCGCGACCATGCAAGACCTCCTCGCCACCCGCTGACCCGACTCATCCTTTCCCCAGGGCAGGCGCAGCCGTAGCTGCGGCCCGCCCGGGCGCGCTTTTCGCCGCGCCCGCCCGGGGGTCGCCGTACCTGGCGATCCCCGGGTCCCTCCTCTTCGCGCCCCCGTGCGCACGATCAGAAATGCTCCTTCATGCACCACGTCACTTCGTTCACCGTTCCGCTTGGGCCGGGAGGCGCCCGGTGATCGGCTTCAGCCCGAACCACTCCACGAGCCGGCGAAGCGCGAACCGCTCCACCGCATCCGCCGGTCCAGACGCTCCGCCGCCGGCCGGCGTTTCAGGTCGGCGGCGCACGTACGCTGCTCCGTCTCTGTCGGATGCGCGAGAGCTGCAACGCGCCGCCCGCGCCGCGGCGCGGCCACGTCCCGCGCCCGCAGGAATGCGCGGAGCGCGGCCTCGATTCTCGGCCGTGTGCGCGATGACACTGGTCGCGATGATCGCCGCGACCTCGTCCATGCCCGCGTTCGCCGTCGACACGGGCAGAAACCCTTCGAGTGCCGCGCCCGGTGTTGCGGCGCAGCCTCAGACGTTCGTCGCCGCCGGCGCAGTCCAGCAAACCGTCACCCGGGACGCCTTCGCAGCGGAAGCCAAACCCGAAGTGCTCGTCCCCACCGTGGTCGCCACCGAACTGATCGAGGACGCCGCGCAGGAGGAAACGGTCGCGGGAACTCTCAGCGGGGCGTGGGTTCTCCCTGTCGCGGGACGCATTTCCAGCACGTTCGGTCCTCGCCCTGACGCGCCTGTCGCCGGTGTCAGCGCGTTCCACAAGGGCACCGATCTGGCGGCGCCGTGCGGAACTCCCGTGCTCGCGGCGGCCAACGGAACGGTCGAAGAAGTCGGCTACGCGGGCAGCTACGGCAACTGGATCCTCCTCGAGAACGACGACGGCATCCAGACCGGGTACGCGCACAACGGCGAGCTGCTGGTCGAGGTGGGCGAGCAGGTCGCTGCCGGCGACGTCATCGCGCTCGTCGGCTCCACCGGCGCCTCCTCCGGCTGCCACCTGCACTTCGAGACACGCGTCGACGGGACTTCCATCGACGCCGAGGCGTTCATGAGTGAGATCGGAGTCGACCTTGGCTGAGCACACCCCACCCCTCACCGGCGGTGCACCAGCGGGCAGGAGCAGGCACCCCTCCCACGTGGCCGGTGTCCTCGCCGCGGCTGCCGCCCTCGCCGCGCTCACCGGCTGCACCGCTTCGGCGGTCACCGACCGGCCAGCGGCCCCCGAAGGGTTGGAGCACGTGCACGGCCTGGGCTGGGACCCGGTCACCGGCCTCACCTACGCCGCGGCGCACTCCGGCGTCTGGGTGATCGACACCGACATCCTCGGTGACACGTATCCGGCGGCCTCCACAGCGGCCCCGTCAGCGGACGGGCCGATCGCTGATCGCGCGCAGGACACGATGGGATTCACGATCACGTCCGACGGAGTGTTCTACGCCTCCGGGCACCCCGACCCCGCGGACGCGGCCGCAGCCGGCCCCAGCCTCGGGCTGATCAGCAGCACCGACGCGGCTCGCACCTGGGAGTCGTTGTCCCTCAGTGGTGAAACAGACTTCCACGACCTCGCGACCATCAGCCTCGACGATGCCCGCACCCGCGTCTACGGGTACGACGCGGGGACAGGGATCATCCGCCGCAGCGATGACTCCGGCGCCACCTGGACCGACACCGCCGCCCTCGCGCTGCGGGATCTGACCGTGGACCCTCAGCGCCCGGACCGGGTGCTCGCGAGCACCGACGCGGGACTGCAGGTCAGCGACGACGCGGGCGCGAGCTTCCGCGTTGTGGACGGCGCTCCCGCCCTGTATCTGGTCGAAGGGACACCGGAAGGCGCCCTCGTCGGGGTCGACGTCGAGGGGACGCTCTGGACGGGAGCACTCGAGGGCGGCTGGGACAGCCACGGGACCCTGACAGGGATCCCGGAGGCGTTCGCGGTCGTCGGCGGTGAGGAGTCGTGGATCCTCGCCGCCGACGAGCGCGGCATCGTCGCCAGCAGCGACTACGGCGCGAGCTGGACGGTGCTGCGCGCGTCCTCGTGACGGGGAGCATCCGTGCCGCGCTCGCGCGCTGCGCGGGTGCTCGCCTCCGGGGTGAGATCCAGCCGGCGCAGCAGCTGCGCGTTCACCGCGACGACGACCGTCGATGCAGACATCAGCAGCGCCCCCACCGACATGGGCAGAACGAATCCGATCGGGGCGAGCGCTCCCGCGGCGAGGGGGACGGAGAGGAGGTTGTAGCCGGCCGCCCACCACAGGTTCTGCTTCATCTTCCGGTAGCTCGCCCGGGACAGCTCGATCACGGACAACACCGATCGCGGATCATCGGACGCGAGGATGACGCCGGCGGAGGCGATCGCGACGTCCGTGCCGGCGCCGATCGCGATGCCCACGTCCGCCTGCGCGAGAGCGGGAGCGTCGTTCACGCCGTCCCCGACCATCGCGACGCGACGGCCCTCTTTCTGCAACTCGATGACCTTCGCGGCCTTGTCCTCAGGCTTCACGCCGGCGAACATCCGATCGATGCCGAGCTCGTCGGCGACGGTGCGGGCGACGGCTTCGGCGTCACCGGTGATCATGACCACCTGCACGCCGATCGCGTGCAGCGCGTCGACCGCCTGCCGGGACTCCTCCCGCACCTCATCCGCCAGCCCGAGAGCACCGAGGACCTTCCCGTCCCGCAGGACGTGCAGGATGATCATCCCTTCCGCCTCCCACGCTCGGGTCTGCTCCAGCGCAGCCGCCTGGTGCGCTGCCAGCATCGACGGACCCCCCACGCTCACGGCCGCGCCCTCGACGGTCGCGGTGACTCCGACCGCCGTCGACGCCTGGAACCCGGTCGCTTTCGGCACCGTCACACCACGGGTGGTGGTGGCGGCGATGATCGCGCGAGCGAGGGGATGCTCACTGTCCGCCTCGACCGCCGCGGCGACCGCGAGCAGCTGCTCCTCCGACACCTCCCCGGAGGTGTGGACGGCCGCGAGGGTCGGCTCGCCCTTCGTGAGGGTGCCCGTCTTATCGAACAGGACCGTGTCCACTGTGCGCATGCTCTCCAGCGCGAGACGGTCCTTCACCAGGACGCCGCCCTTCGCGGCGCGCTCGGTCGCGATGGATACCACCAGCGGGATCGCCAGGCCCAGTGCGTGTGGGCAGGCGATCACCAGGACGGTGATCGTGCGGATCACTGCGTCGTCGGGGCTGCCCAGCAGCGACCACACGATCGCCGTGATCACGCCGGAGCCCAGCGCGAACCAGAACAGCCACGCGGCCGCCACGTCCGCGATGCGCTGCGCGCGGGAGGATGAGTTCTGCGCCTGCGTGACCAGACGCTGAATCCCGGCCAGGGCGGTGTCGTCCCCGACCGCCGTCACCTCGACGCGCAGTGCTGTGTCCGTGGCGACCGTGCCGGCGACGACCGTGGACCCCGGCCCGCGGCTCACCGGACGGGACTCGCCGGTGATCATCGACTCGTCCACATCCGCGGTGCCCTCGATGACCCGGCCATCCGCCGGCACCCGGCTCCCGGGGCGCACGATCACGACATCCCCCTGCGCCAGCTCGCTCGGAGACACCTTCTCCACCTGCTCGCCCCGCACCCGCTCCGCCTCATCCGGCAGCAGCGCCGCGAGTGAGTCCAGCGCGGTGGAGGTCTGCGCGAGGGAGCGCATCTCGATCCAGTGCCCGAGCAGCATGATCACGATCAGCAGCGCCAGTTCCCACCAGAAATCGAGCTCGTGATCCAGCAGCCCGACACTCGCACCCCATGAAGCGAGGAACGCGACCGTGATTGCCAACGCGATCAGCAGCATCATCCCGGGCGTTCTCGAGCGCAGCTCCGACACCGCACCCTGCAGGAACGGCCGCCCGCCCCACACGTACATCACTGTCCCGAGCACCGGCGAGACCCACTCCACCCCCGGAACGGGAGGGAGGGCGTAACCCAGGATCGTCGAGAACATGCCGCTGAACGCCACCACCGGCACCGCGAAGACCAGCATGATCCAGAACAACCGCCGGAACTGCCCCACATGATCGCCGTGCCCGCCGTGCCCGCCGTGCCCGCCGTGCCCGCCGTGCGCATCGGCGCCGGGCGTCATCTGGTGGCCGGCATGAGGGTCCGGCGAGCCCTGCATCTGATGCCCGGCCTGTCCATCGGGCGCTGTGCTCACGTGGTGCCCGATGTTCGCGGCCGAGTTTGGTTCACTCGGTGCCTTAGCCTCGTGCTCGTGTGCCGGTGAGTGGTGCTGCGCCATGATGACTCCTCCTGGTCGCTTCCGACCCGTTCCCGAAGCTATACCCCCCGGGGGTATTGGACAACGGGCGGAACCCGCAGGGAATTCCCGATCTCGTCACGACTGTCAGAGGGTGCCGTGACGGCGGTTGCGCCGGCCGGTCAGTGTTTGGCTACGAGGGTCGGCTGCAGGTGGATCTCGTCGAGGTTGGGGAGCGCGTGTCCCAGTCGGTGCCGCGCTTCGTCGATCACCGCGGTCGCTTCGGCGAGTGTGCCGTCCGTGACGACGAGGGTGGCTGCGCCCTGGAGGCGGTGGCCGACCCAGCGCAGTTGCAGTCGGGGGACCTCGAGCACGCCCGGTGTGTGGCGGAGGGTCGCTTCGGCCCGGTCGAGGAGGTCGGGTTCGATGCCGTCCATCAGTCGCCGGCCGATGGAGCGGACGGTGCCCCACAGCAGCACGATGATTGCCGCGGAGATGAGCAGACCCACGAGGGGATCGGCGAGCGGGAAGCCGAGCAGCACTCCGATCGCGCCGACGACGACCGCGAGCGAGGTGAAGCCGTCAGTCCGGGCGTGGACGCCGTCCGCGACGAGCGCGGCCGATCCGATTCGACGGCCCACGCGGATGCGGTAGATCGCGACGGCCTCGTTGCCCGCGAACCCGATGACACCGGCGGCGATGACCCAGCCCAGGTTCTCGAGAGGCTGCGGGTTCACGAGACGATCGATGGACTGCCAGGCCGCGATGATCGCCGAGAGGGCGACGACGGCGACGATGAACAGACCCGCGAGGTCTTCCGCTCGTCCGAGGCCGTAGGTGTAGCGGCGGGTCGCCGCTCGGCGTCCGAGGATGAACGCGATCCAGAGCGGCACGGCTGTTAGGGCGTCCGAGAAGTTGTGGATCGTGTCCGCCAGCAGCGCCACGGAACCCGAGATCGTGACCACGGCCAGTTGCAGGACGGTCGTGGCGAGAAGGATGACCAGGCTGATCTTCAGCGCCCGAACCCCCTCCTTGCTCGCTTCCAGCGCGTCATCGATCGAATCCGGAGCATCGTGCGAGTGCGGCACGAACAGCCCGTGCAGGAATCCCTTGAACCCGGTCGGGTGCGAGTGCCCCTCCGGGCCGCGCGAGTGTTCCCCGGCGTGCTCGTGGTGGTGGTCATGGTCGTGGTGGGCGTCGAGATGCGCATCGTGACTACCGCGGGGGGCGGAAGCGGCGCTCATGACGCCTGATCCGACCGCGCGTGGTGATGACGAGGTGTCCCGCCGAGGGAGTGCTCGGCCTGGAAGATGGCATCGGTCACGAGCTGGCTCGCGTGCTCATCCGCCAGCCCGTAGAACACGCGCGTACCGTCCTGACGCGTGGTGACCATCCGCGTCAGTCGCAGCTTCGCGAGATGCTGCGACACCGCCGCCGGCGACTTCGCCACCACCTCCGCCAGCTCGTTCACCGACTTCTCGCCGTCTCGCAGAGCGAGGATCAATCGCACCCGCGTCGCATCGGCCAGCATCGCGAACACCTCCACCGCGAGCTCCACGAACGCACTGTCGGGCTCGCGGCCGCATCTCCTACTATCTGCATCCATACGCAGATCATTGCACGTGTGCGATGGGAGCCGCCTTCAACGGCGGATGTCACGCGCGGCCACCTTGCTCGGCAGCCTGTCCGTGGACGATCGTTCACGAGACAGCCGAGGAGCGCAGCGCCGCGATCGGCGCGCCGTGTTCCACGGCCCGTGTCCGAGAGCTATGACCCACTAAGTACGTTCGCAGTACAGTCAGCCATGGCTTCAATCGGATACGCGCGCGTCTCGACGAGAGACCAGAACCCTGACGCCCAGACCGACGCGCTCACGGCGGCCGGCTGCGAGAAGGTGTTCGTGGAGCACGCCTCCGGAGTGCTCGCGAAGCGTCCCGCGCTCGAGGACGCTCTCGATTACCTCCGCGAGGGCGACTCCCTCGTCGTGACCAAGCTCGACCGCCTCGGCCGGTCGGTGCGGAACTTGAAAGAGGTGGCCGACGGCCTCCAGCAGCGCGGCGTCGGACTGAAGGCTCTCTCCCAGGGCATCGACACCACCACTCCGGGCGGCCGGCTGTTCTTTCACATGCTCGCCGCGATCGCGGAGTTCGAGCACGACCTCATTGTGGAGCGCACCCACGACGGCCTCGCCGCCGCTCGAGCCCGCGGTCGCAAGGGCGGCGGGCGCTTCAAGATGACGCCCACGAAGGCGAAGCAGGCGCGCGCGATGTACGACGAGAAGACGTACACGGTCCAGCAGATCGCCGAGACCTTCGGCGTCTCACGCGGCACCATCTACCGCCACCTCACCGAAGACCACTGACCGCCGCCGCGACGAGCGTCGCGGTTCACGGACACGAGCGGACGCCGACCTCTGGTCGGCGGCGGTGCTGAGCGCTGCGCGCATTTTGCCTGGAAGCCTTCGGCAGCGTACGGGCCTGCGGCGTCCACGCAAGCCGCTGCGCGGCCGGCTCCTCCGACGTTCTCGGCACGCGGTCGCTGCGCTCCCTCACATCGCGCCGACAACCTCTCCGCCGCCGCCCTCCGGGTTGCGCTCCCGCCTCCGACCCTGCTCGGCACTACGTGCCTTCCAGGCAAAAAAACGCTGGGAGAGAAGGAAGAACAGACGAGCCAGACCACCCCCGCTGGCTTGACAAATTTGATTGAGAATCCCGGCAAAGAAACGAGGGGGAAGGGCAGGACAAGATCGCCGCCCAGACCTGAGAGCACTGACGACGAGAGGACCCACCATGAACGACTCCACGACTACCGAACCGCAGGCACGGACCTTCCCCGACGCGCTGGCCGAGTTCGTGTCCGTGTTCTCACGCGAGGACCTGGCCGACGATCTGGCAGTGCGGCTGACCTGTGTCGAGGTCGACGCGCTGGCCGGACTCCTGCGAGCATTCGGAGGGGACGAGGCCGCGGACCTATGGATCACGCAGCACTCGACCGACGATGACGAGGGCGACGCCCACCACATCGCGGAAGGAGAGTGAGACTCATGGCGCTGACTGTCTACTCGAAGCCGTCGTGCGTGCAGTGCACCATGACCTACCGGGTGCTCGAGAAGAGGGGCATCGAGTACACCGTCGTGGACATCACCACCAACGCCGCCGCGCTCGCGTACATCACGGAGGAGCTGGGCTACTCTGCCGCTCCCGTGGTCGTTGCGAGCGATCAGGATCACTGGTCGGGGTTCCGTCCCGACCTCATCGAGAAGCACGCCGCGTGAACGGCCCGGACGCCTCAAGCGACGAGTACCGGGCCGGGTATCTCGCTGGGCAGGCCGATCGGCAGGGAGAGATCGACGCGCTCGACTTCCTGGCCGATCGGCTCTACCGCGCCGCCTACGGCGACGAGCGACGCCTTCCGGCCTACGCTTCGACGCGCGCCGAGCTCGAACAGCGCAGAGCGCTGTCCGAGCCGCCGGTCGAGGTCACCCGGCGCGACGCTCTGGCGTCTTGGGGCATCGAGCCGGTCTCCACTGACACACCCACGGCTGACGCCGAGAAGAAGATTTCGTCGATGTCGACGGGACGAACGAACCACACGAGCAGGAGACGCCAAATGAGCACCAGAACCATCACCGGCAACCTCGCCACCGACCCCGAGCCTGTACAGGCCGGGCGCGTGCAGATCGTGAAGCTGCGCGTCATCGAGAACACCGGCGAATACCGGGCGGGGGAGTGGACTGCGCACGAGGCGCCGACGACGCACTTCGTGGAAGCGAAGTTCGAGCTGGGCGAGCACGTGCTCGCCTCTCTCCACCGAGGTGACGCCGTGATCGTCGTCGGCTACGAGCGCACCGTCACTTGGGGCGAGGGAGAGAGCCGCCGCAGCGGCCGCGTCCTCGAAGCTGACGCCATCGGCCCCAACCTCACCCGCGCGACCGCCGTCCTCACCACCGCCGAGCGGCGGGCGCCGCGCCGCAGCACCGACTCTGCCGACGATAAGTCGGATCGCTGACCGCGTCGTCGACTTCCCACTCCGCCTCGTGGAGCTCCACCGCTCGCGAGGAAACCCCACACCGCTCAGGACAGGCATGACCGACCAACTCCCGCGCGAGGAACCGATCGTTCCGCGCTCCACTCCCTGCGCTTCTTGCCCCTATCGCGTCAACGTGCCCTCCGGGATCTGGGACGCCGACGAGTACGCGAAGCTCCCTCGATACGACGCCGACGTCCCCGACCAGCCGACCGCGGTGTTCCTCTGCCACCTCGATGAGGGATGCGCGTGCGCAGGGTGGCTCGGCCACGCGAACCCCGCGAATCTACTCGCCGTGCGCCTCGGTGTCCTCCGTCACCGCCTCGACCCGGCCTGCCTCACCTACACGAGCGACGTGTCGCTGTTCCCCAGCGGCGAGGCCGCCGCTGAACACGGCCGACGCGACATCACCCACCCCAGCTCTCAAGCGGCCGCAGCGATCGACAAGCTCGAGCGCCTCCGACACCTCGCCAGCACAGATCACGATTCAGCGATCCAGTAACCCGGACGCCGCGAGCTGACGCCGCGGCGCCGCGCCTCCTCTGCCGCTCCTTCGAGGTGGCGCGAGGCGCGATAAGAGCCTCGAGAAACTGCAGAGACCAGCGGGTCGACTCGAACTCGGCGTCCGCGGAACTGCGGAAGGCCACCGCTCCCGAGGGCCGGCGCCGCCATCCGTGAGGGGCGACCCCCTCACACTCCCCGGTCTTTCCCGGTCCGGGGCGCGAGCTTCGCTCGCGCAGCGGCGACGGAGCGCCGCGAGTGGAGGCCGCTGCGCGGCCCGTTCCACCCGTTTTCTTCACCTCTCCGCGGTCTCAACCTATTTCGCTCCACCGGCTGCGTGCCACCGCGATCGGACGCGCCCTGCGGGCTTATTTCGCCCGATCGCGGCGTCACTGCGCCGCCTCCACTCAAACGGTTCTTCCCGCCGGAGAGGCAAAGAAAACGATCAGCCAGAGGGAGACACACCATGAGCCAGCAGCGCGGCATCCGTACCGAGGTCATCACCACGACCACCCACAGCCCCGGCATCGATGGCATCAGCTGGACCACGCGAGAGGTCGTCATCGTCGGCGCCGGGGGCCGCGATCCGGTGACCGAGCAGACCCCGGCCGTGCACCTGGTCACCCGCGCGGGCGGCGCGTCGCTGGCCGGGATGACGCTGCAGCACTTCGAGCGCACCGAGCCGCTTCCCGCGGGCCGAGTCGGCTACATGGCGTCCGGCGCCTTCGTCGTCGTGCCGGTCGCCGTCGCCCGAGCGCTCGACCTGTTCCCCGCCGCGTACGCGCTGCACGACCGCAGCGAGACGCCCGCCGACTACCGCGCCAACGACTGACCCCCCCGAGATGAGAAGGAGAACCGACATGCTCACCATCACCCACACTCCCGAGGCCGGAACCCTCATCGAGGGGACCAGCCGCGGCGACGGAACCGCCGAGATCCTGAAGGCGTCCGGCTGGCGCTGGGGCCGCTCCATCGGCGCCTGGTACGTCCCGCAGTCCCGCGACCGCCTCCCGAAGTGGTCGACCATCAACGGCGCGGCGGCCGCGCTGCGCGCGGCAGGGCACGAGGTGACCGTCGAAGCTGACGAGAGTTTCCGGTCCGCCGCCGAGGTCGAGGGCGCGAAGATCGAGCGCCAGGCCGCCCGCGTCGACGCGCTCGACGCCAAGGCCGACCGCCGCGCCGCGCAGGCGGACGACGCAGACGAGGCCGCGCGACGCGCCCTGCGCCGCCTGCCTGAGGGCGGCGAGCTGATCAAGATCGGCCACCACTCCGAGAACCGCCACCGCGCCGCGATCACCAAGGCCGACGCCGCGTTCGGCCGCAGCGTCGAGGCCGACCGGGAAGCCACCCGCGCCCGCGCTCGCGCCGACGTCGCGGCCCGGACGACCGAGGCCCGCTACCTTCCGCGCACGGTCGCCCGCCGCATCGACCGGCTCGACACGGACCTCAGGCTCCTGACCCGCCGGATCGAGGGCGGCTCGCACAATTTTGGCGGCGGCCACATCGAGACGACCGCCCCCGCCACCGGCGCGCGGCTTGACCGGCTGCGCACCGAGCGGGCGCAGCTCGAGAACGAGCGCGACTACTGGAGCACCGTCCGCGAGGCGCAGGCCGCCGCCGGTGCGATCACGATCCACAGCCGCGACACGATCGCCAAGGGCGACGCGATCGAGCACAAGTTCGGGTGGAGCACCGTGACCCGCGTGAACCCCAAGACCGTGACCGTCGCCCTCGACTGGAACGGCGGGACCAGGCCCTACTCCGTCGCCTACGCCGACATACAGGGGCACCGCCCCGCGGCCGACGTCGCAGCCGCCGAGGAGGTAGCCGCCGTGAGCTAGGCGGGGCGGGCCGGCCCTGCCGGCCCGTGAGGGGCGTTCCCCTCACACTCCCCAGCGCCCCCGTTCCGGGGCGCGAGCTCCGCCCGCGCAGCGGCGACGGAGCGCCGCGAATGGGAGGCCGCGAGGCGGCCCGTTCCACCCGTTTTCTTCACCTCTCCGCGGTCTCAACCTATTTCGCTCCACCGGCTCCGTGCCACCGATTCCGGACGCGCCCTTCGGGCTTATTTCGCCCGGAATCGGCGTCACTGCGCCGCCTCCACTCAAACGGTTTTCCCCGCCGGAGAGGCAAAGAAAAACGATCAGCCAGACAGACCCGCAGGTGTACTAGACCCACGGAGAATGTCACCCCGCTGATCCCCACCGAGGGAGAACCGACCGTGACCACCACCACGAAGACCCGCAAGCCCGGAACGACCAAGAAGCGCCCGCCGCGCACGACGCCGGAGGAGCGCCGCGAGCAGGCGACCGCGCTGCACGAGAGCATCACCGAGCAGGTCGAAGCCCTGCGCGACTCCGACCAGTGGCGCCGGTTCCTCGCGTTCGCGTCCTCGTTCCACCGCTACAGCCTGGGCAATCTGCTGCTGATCCTCGCTCAGCGCCCGGACGCCTCCGCGGTCGCGGGGTTCAAGGCGTGGCAGGCGAAGGGTCGCCAGGTGCGCAAGGGTGAGAAGGCGATCAAGATCTTCGGCTTCGCTCAGCGCAAGATCGCCGCTGACGAAGCGCCCGAGGAAGGCACCACGACCAGCACCGACGAGAAGGGGCAGAAGACCCAGACGTACTACCCGCTCGTGTCCGTGTTCGCGATCGAACAGACCGACCTGGCGGAGGGCGCCGAGGATCCCCGCGACATCGCGCAAAAGCTCACCGGCGATCAGGACCACGGCGCCATCGAGGCCCTGACGGCCGCTCTCGAGGGCGAAGGCTGGACGCTCGAGCGCCGCACCCTTCCCGAGGGGACGCACGGCTACGCCGATCCCGCGGAGTGCATCGTCGTCGTCTGCGACACCCTCGCGCCCGAGCAGGCCGCGAAGACACTGATCCACGAGACGGCGCACGTGCTGATGGGTCACGTTGACGACCTGGAGGAGTACGCGCAGCACCGCGGCGTGATGGAGGTCGAAGCCGAGTCCGTCGCCTTCGTTACCGCTGGACTGGCGGGGTTCGATACGAGCGCGTACAGCGTCGGCTACGTCGCATCGTGGAGCAACTGCGACGCCGACGTGATCCGCGGCACCGCCGCTCGCGTACTCACCACCGCGCACCACATCGCCGCGATCCTCGACGCCGACGACGACGAGAGCGAGGACGGCGAGGGCTGAGAGGCGGCGGGCCGGCCTGCGGGCCGGCCCGTGAGGGGCGACCCCCTCACACTCCCCGGATCCCCGTGCCGGGGCGCGAGCTGCACTCGCGCAGCGGCGACGGAGCGCCGCCAATGGGAGGCCGCAATGCGGCCCGTTCCACGCGTTTTCCTTACCTTGTTGCTCGGGCGGTTTCGGCGCAGTCGTAGTGTGTCGATCGTCCGAGGACGGCGGGTATGGCTTCCGTGTTTTCGCCGCTGTGACGGCTCGTGAAGAATGGCCGCCCGCCGCCCACCCGATGGTTCGACCGCTAATTGAGAGAAGCGAACAGATCGCTGCGTAAGGAAAAGTCGGCGTGACCATCACCACCACCTGAAGTTGTGAAGGGAGCGGCCATGCCGCAGATCTGGGCAGGAATCGACGCGGGGAAGGGGCACCATCACTGCGTCGTCATCGACGCAGACGGCGCCAAGCTCCACTCCGCCCGCGTCGCCAACGACGAGGCGGCGCTGCTCGAACTGATCGCTACTGTGACCGATCTCGCCGGTGGCGACGAGTGCCTGTGGGCGATCGACCTCAGCAGTGGGGGAGCAGCACTGATCCTCGGGCTTCTCACCGCCCACGATCTGCCGGTCGTCTACATCCCCGGCCACGCCGTGCACCACGCCGCGAAGGCATACAGGGGCGACGGGAAGACCGACGCGAAGGACGCGGCGATCATCGCCGACCAGGCGCGGATGCGCCGAGACCTGCAACTGCTGAGCGTCGCGGATGAGACCCGGATCGAGCTGCGCGCGCTGACCGCGCACCGGAGGGACCTCGTCTGCGACCGAACCCGGGCCATAAACAGGCTTCGCGGGCATCTGCTCGAGTACTTCCCTGCGCTCGAGCGAGCCTTCAACTACTCCGCCAGCCGCGCCTCGCTCCTCTTGCTCACCGGCTACGCCACGCCGGACGCGATCCGGAAGATGGGGGAGTCGCGCCTGGCGCGGTGGCTTCGCGCGCAGGGCTGCCGGACCGCGGTCGCGACCGCCGCGACCGCGGTCTCCGCGGCGAAGAGCCAGCAGAGCGTGCTCCCTGGCCAGGCGATCGCGGCGGAACTCGCCCGCCGACTCGCACTCGATGTCATCGCTCTTGAAAGCCGTATCGCGGAGATTGACCAGCTCATCGCCGCATGTGTCGAGTCCAGCCGTGCCGCTGAGCTCCTCCGCTCGATGCCGGGCTTCGGGCCGCTACTCGCTGCCGAGTTCCTTGCATCGACCGGCGCTGACCTCAGCGTCTACGTCAGCGCCGACCGTCTCGCCGGCGTTGCTGGTCTCGCCCCGGCGCCGCGCGACTCGGGCAAGATCAGCACCAATCACCACCGGCCACGCCGCTATGACAGGCGGCTGCTGCGTGCCTGTTACCTCGCAGCGATGGTCAGCGTGCAGCAAAAGACCGAGTCGCGAGTCTTCTACGACCGCAAACGCGGCGAGGGGAAGTCGCACAAGCAGGCCATCCTCGCCCTCGCGCGCCGCCGCCTCGACGTCATCTGGGCGATGTTCCGAGACGACCGCAGCTACACGCCCCCGCCTTCCTTTGGGGCTGACTTTGGGGAAAATACAACAGCGCCGATCGCCCCAAAGGAATCTCAAACGACTCGCTCGACGCCATCTCTCCTCGCAGCGTGAGCTTCGCGTTCCTTGCTTCAGCTACGACTGACCGCTGAAGCGGACTCCTCCGTCCTCGCAGAACACGGTCTTCGTCGCATCGCCCTCCATACAGGCGCCATCGACGAGGTTCCGCTCCCCGAGCGGCTCCCGTAGCTCCACGGAGACCGGAACGAGGTCGTTCCCTTGGCAGTTCGCCGCAGCATTCCCATTCGCCTTTACATCCACTCGAACGGCGACCTCCTCCGCGCTGTACGAGACCACGGGCGGCAACGTCTCACCCGTGACTCCAGATGCGCACTCGAGTCGACTCACCAAGAGGTCGATGCGGTCGCTCTGGGCAGACACGGCTGATGGGTCAGCAAGTGCCCACGTCGCAGTCTCGCCTCCTGCGGCTGCGCATCCGGACGATGAGAGAGCGGCGACGATCATCGCGGTCAAGAACAGCGTTCGACGAGTGGGAGACATGCATCCAGAGTCCACCACTCTCCGCGCACTCACCAGCTACGTCGACGGCGGCTGCGCGCTGTCGCTAGAGCGACCGGACGGAGCCGGTCGGAGGAGCCTGCGGCGCTGTTGACAACCTGATTGAGATTCTTCACCTCTCCGCGGTCTCAACCTATTTCGCTCCACCGGCTCCGTGCCACCGATAGCGGACGCGCCCTGCGGGCTTATTTCGCCCGCTATCGGCGTCACTACGCCGCCTCCGCTCAAACGGTTCTTCCCGCCGGAGAGGCAAAGAAAAACGATCAGCCAGAGGGAGCACCCACACCATGCAGACCGCCACCGACTTGCAGACCACCACGAAGACCTACCTCACCCTTGCCAACACCCGCGCGGTCGATATCCGCGTCGTGGGCACCGACCCCAAGACGACGCCCTCGGTGCACGTCACCCGCCGCAAGTCCGGCATCTGGGAGGCGTGGCACTCCGACCAGCTGCACGGCATCACCAGCGGCTCGCTCCGCCACTGCGTCGCCCACGCCCGCCGCGCAGCGATCCGCCGCGTCGCCCCGTTCCTGAACCGCCGAGAGGACCACACCATGACCCGCACCGACACCGGCCGCGCCACGGCCGAGGAGCTCGCCCTCATCCTCGACACCCGCCGAGCCGAGTCCGACGACGACGCGACCGCCCCGGACGCCGAGATCCTCGCTCACATCCGCAACACGCTCACCCTTCCCGGCGAAGGAGCCCCGGGCGGATTCCCTGTCACCGATGACGGCACCGCCTACGCCGCCGCGCTGATCGCGTTCCTCACCCCCGCCGACAGTCAGGACACCGGCGCGGCCCTGGTCGCTTTCCTCACCCCGACGCCGGAGACGCTGGATGAGCGTGCGGCACGCATCGAGCTGAACCGGCGAGCGGATGAGGGGTGGCAGGCGCTTTCCCCGGCGGAGCAGGCCGCGCAGATCGCGGCCGTCGAGCGGGTGGAGAACCCCGGCGGGCCGTGCGACTGCGCCAACTGCTCCGAGCCCGCCGACCGGTAGCCGCGCGGTGCGGGCCGGCCTTCTGGGCCGGCCCGTGAGGGGCGACCCCCTCACACTCCCCGGTCTTCCCCGTTCCGGGGGCGCGAGCTCGCGCTCGCGCAGCGGTGACGGAGCACCGCCGGCAGGAGCCGCTACGCGGCCGGATTACCCGTTTTCCTTACCTTGTTGCTCGGGCGGTTTCGGCGCAGTCGTAGTGTGTCGATCGTCCGAGGACGGCGGGTATGGCTTCCGTGTTTTCGCCGCTGTGACGGCTCGTGAAGAATGGCCGCCCGCCGCCCACCCGATGGTTCGACCGCTAATTGAGAGAAGCGAACAGATCGCTGCGTAAGGAAAAGTCGGCGTGACCATCACCACCACCTGAAGTTGTGAAGGGAGCGGCCATGCCGCAGATCTGGGCAGGAATCGACGCGGGGAAGGGGCACCATCACTGCGTCGTCATCGACGCAGACGGCGCCAAGCTCCACTCCGCCCGCGTCGCCAACGACGAGGCGGCGCTGCTCGAACTGATCGCTACTGTGACCGATCTCGCCGGTGGCGACGAGTGCCTGTGGGCGATCGACCTCAGCAGTGGGGGAGCAGCACTGATCCTCGGGCTTCTCACCGCCCACGATCTGCCGGTCGTCTACATCCCCGGCCACGCCGTGCACCACGCCGCGAAGGCATACAGGGGCGACGGGAAGACCGACGCGAAGGACGCGGCGATCATCGCCGACCAGGCGCGGATGCGCCGAGACCTGCAACTGCTGAGCGTCGCGGATGAGACCCGGATCGAGCTGCGCGCGCTGACCGCGCACCGGAGGGACCTCGTCTGCGACCGAACCCGGGCCATAAACAGGCTTCGCGGGCATCTGCTCGAGTACTTCCCTGCGCTCGAGCGAGCCTTCAACTACTCCGCCAGCCGCGCCTCGCTCCTCTTGCTCACCGGCTACGCCACGCCGGACGCGATCCGGAAGATGGGGGAGTCGCGCCTGGCGCGGTGGCTTCGCGCGCAGGGCTGCCGGACCGCGGTCGCGACCGCCGCGACCGCGGTCTCCGCGGCGAAGAGCCAGCAGAGCGTGCTCCCTGGCCAGGCGATCGCGGCGGAACTCGCCCGCCGACTCGCACTCGATGTCATCGCTCTTGAAAGCCGTATCGCGGAGATTGACCAGCTCATCGCCGCATGTGTCGAGTCCAGCCGTGCCGCTGAGCTCCTCCGCTCGATGCCGGGCTTCGGGCCGCTACTCGCTGCCGAGTTCCTTGCATCGACCGGCGCTGACCTCAGCGTCTACGTCAGCGCCGACCGTCTCGCCGGCGTTGCTGGTCTCGCCCCGGCGCCGCGCGACTCGGGCAAGATCAGCACCAATCACCACCGGCCACGCCGCTATGACAGGCGGCTGCTGCGTGCCTGTTACCTCGCAGCGATGGTCAGCGTGCAGCAAAAGACCGAGTCGCGAGTCTTCTACGACCGCAAACGCGGCGAGGGGAAGTCGCACAAGCAGGCCATCCTCGCCCTCGCGCGCCGCCGCCTCGACGTCATCTGGGCGATGTTCCGAGACGACCGCAGCTACACGCCCCCGCCTTCCTTTGGGGCTGACTTTGGGGAAAATACAACAGCGCCGATCGCCCCAAAGGAATCTCAAACGACTCGCTCGACGCCATCTCTCCTCGCAGCGTGAGCTTCGCGTTCCTTGCTTCAGCTACGACTGACCGCTGAAGCGGACTCCTCCGTCCTCGCAGAACACGGTCTTCGTCGCATCGCCCTCCATACAGGCGCCATCGACGAGGTTCCGCTCCCCGAGCGGCTCCCGTAGCTCCACGGAGACCGGAACGAGGTCGTTCCCTTGGCAGTTCGCCGCAGCATTCCCATTCGCCTTTACATCCACTCGAACGGCGACCTCCTCCGCGCTGTACGAGACCACGGGCGGCAACGTCTCACCCGTGACTCCAGATGCGCACTCGAGTCGACTCACCAAGAGGTCGATGCGGTCGCTCTGGGCAGACACGGCTGATGGGTCAGCAAGTGCCCACGTCGCAGTCTCGCCTCCTGCGGCTGCGCATCCGGACGATGAGAGAGCGGCGACGATCATCGCGGTCAAGAACAGCGTTCGACGAGTGGGAGACATGCATCCAGAGTCCACCACTCTCCGCGCACTCACCAGCTACGTCGACGGCGGCTGCGCGCTGTCGCTAGAGCGACCGGACGGAGCCGGTCGGAGGAGCCTGCGGCGCTGTTGACAACCTGATTGAGATTCTTCACCTCTCCGCGGTTTCAACCTATCTCGCTCCGACGCCTCCGTGCCGAGCTTTCCGGACGCGGGCGCAAGCGCCCTTATTTCGCCCGGAAAGCCCGTCACTACGGCGTCTCCACTCAATTGGTTTCATCCCGCCGGAGAGGCAAAGAAAAACGATCAGGAAGACGACAAAAGCCCCGTAGTTGTACTAGAACCACGGGACCTGTCGCCTCAATGATTGCACATTGATTGAGGAGAAACCATCGTGAACACCACTGCAACCGGGACCATCGAGCACCTCGACCCGACCGCCCTCGTGATCGAGCAGAACGTCCGCACCAGCGCCCCGCTGACGAAGGAGTTCCTCGACTCCATCCGTCAGAGCGGCATCCTCTCGCCCGTCCTCGGACGCCGCGACGAGCACGGCAACGTCATCGTCCGCGCCGGACAGCGCCGCACCCTCGCGAGCCGTGAAATCGGCCTCGCGACGATCCCCGTCTACGTCGTGGAGGGCGACGACAAGACCGCCGACCGGATCGTGCAGCAGATCATCGAAAACGACCAGCGCGCCGAACTCACCACCGCCGACCGCACCGCGGCATGGGCGCAGCTGTCCTTCGAGGGCCTGTCGGCCGCGAGCATCGCCAAGCGCACCGGCACCAAGCCCGCGACCGTGAAAGCCGGACTCGCGATCGAGGAGTCCGCAGCCGCCCGAACCGCGCTGCACGAGCACGAGCTGACCCTGGACCAGGCCGCGGTCATCCTCGAATTCGAGGACGACGAGGAAGCCCGCGCCGACCTCATCACCGTCGCCACCACCAACCCCGTCCAGTTCGCCCACACCGCGGAGCGCTACCGCAAGGCGCGCGCCCGCCGCGTCGCCGTCCTCGTGGAGGAATCCAACCAGGAGGCCGCGGGATTCGTCATCCTCACCCGCGAGCAGGTCGACGGCGAGGGCAGCGCGTGGGTCGTCATCGACCCGCTGCGCACGGAGGACGGCAAGCGCGTCACCGCTGAGCATATCGCGACCATCGAGCCGCGCGGCGTCCTCGTGAGCACCATCTACGACGGCAACACCCACGTCTCCTACGCGATCCAAGACCCCGCGGCCCACGGATTCAGCTACGCCTACAACGCGCCCGCCGCACCCGAGACGGACGAGGAGAAGGCCGAGAAGTCCGCCGAGCGCCGCATCCTCCTCGCGAACAACCGCGCCTGGATCGCCGCGGAGACGGTGCGCCGCGACTGGATCGCGACGCTCCTGTCTCGCAAGACCCTCCCGAAGGACGCGGAGCGCATCATCGCCCTGGGTCTGACCGCGCACCGCCCCTCGGTGTCGGGCGGGATGAGCAACGGCAACGCTCTCGCGCACACCCTCCTCGGCGTCCCCCAGCCCTCCGGCTACCACGCCGACGCGCTGGCTCCGCTGGTCGAGGCGAACACCGCGAAGGCCCGCCTGGTCGCACTGGCCGTCGTCCTTGCAGGGCAGGAGGCGAACACGAGCAAGGAGTCCTGGCGCCGCGGCGACGCCCGCGCCGCCGCTCACTTCCGCCAGCTCGCCGCGTGGGGCTACGCGCTGTCTCCGGTCGAGCAGGTCGTCACCGGCGACACCACCTCGGCTGAGGCTGCCGGGCTGAGCTAGCCGCCGCCGAGTGGACCGGCCCAGTGCGGGCCGGTCCACGAGGGGGGACGCTTCCCCCCTCGACCCCCCACCTGAGCCGGCGCCGGCCGAACGGGATCCGCCAGCGGTCAGGAGCTCGCGTGGCCAGGACTGCTCGAGCGGACGCTGCGCGGCCGCGTACTCCGCCGCGCCGCGACGGGCGCCGGCGTGCAGAGCACGCCCCTGCTCCCCGCTGCGCTCCGATCGCTGCGCGCTCGTTCTTCTGCCGAAGCACCTGCGGCATCGTACGGGCGCTACGTGGAGCGCAAGTCGGCTGCGCCGACCGCTCCCTCCGAGATTTTCCGCACGCGGGAGCTTCGCTCCCTCCCATCGCGCGGAAATTCTCTACCCCCGCGCCCTGCCGGTTGCCGCACCACTTCACGCCCTGATCGGCGACACGTCGCCGCTTCGGCAGAAAAACGAGAGGGGAAAACCCATGACCACCACACCCACCACCCCGGCCCCCGTCGACGTCGACGTGTGGGGACACACCCCGGCGCTGCGCGCCGCCGAGGAAGCCGTCAACGCTGCCGCCGAGTCCGGCGAGATCCGCGACCTGCACGCCGCCGTCCGGGCGCTGCTCACCGCGGCCGCCCGCTACGCCTGGCCCACCGCCACCTGCCTCGTCTTCAAGCGCGAAGCCGAAGGCACGTTCTCCGGATTCTGGGCGCTCTACCGCGTCACCGACGCCGCACACCGCGTGCTCCGCGAGTGGGAGAACGAACCCGACGAGATGAGCGACGAGTCCGAAGAGGAGCGCGTCGCGCTCGACCTCATCACCAACCGCCCCGAACCCCAGGCCTACGCCGACACCTTCGGCCCGCTCAGCGAGGGCACCGCGATCGGCTACCACCTCTACATGCTCTGACCCGCGCGGGGGCCGACCCGAAACGGGCCGGCCCCCGAGGGGGAGAACCCCCTCGACCCCCCCGACTCATCCACTCCTATGAGTCGATGAGTGAATGAGTAAAAGAAGTAATGAAGCAGGGTCAGGCTCCGAAGCGAGAGCGCGGCTTGCGCTTCTTACCCGCTCGGATGTTGCGGTTCTCGATCACCCCGGCGACGGCGAGTCCGGTCGCGACGGCGACGAGGAGGACCCATCCGACGACGTTGAACCACTGCCCGGTGAACGCGGCGTACGTCTGCTCGCCGGCGATCGCGAAGAGCATCAGCGACAGCCCGAACCAGACCATGCCATTGCTGATCAGCGCAGCTCGAGCCAGGGGAGTGCGGGGAGTGGTCATGGCGTCACTGTGACACCGCCGACTGGGACTGCCCCCAACATGCGGACCGTCTTACGCTGACCCTTGCAGCGTCGAGCGGCTCAACGCCCCTGCTCCGCTGCGGCGGACCCCGCCATTCGCCCCGGTTGGCCGAGGGACCGCCGGCCGTCCTCGGCGCGAGCGCGAGTCATCGCCCCGCCGGGGCCGGCTGCCGCCGCCGCTGCGCCCGCCGCATCGCCGGGAACCGGCGCATCGCGTTCTTCGTCAGCATCGCCCGCGTCACGGTTCCAGTACCCAGCCGGTCCCACGCCAGACGAGTGATCGGCAGGTTCCGGCAGAAGATGTCGTGGAACCACGCTCGCGGCAGGTAGCCGTCCGTGTGTAGATCGTGGAAGCACGTCGCGACCGCCTCTTTCACCAGCAGATCCGACCACGCCTGCGCCGCGGTCGGCGGCAAGCGGAAGAACCGCACCGCAGCCACCACCCGCGCCGTCCACAGCCACACGCTGCCCAGCGTGTTCCGTTAGGAGGTCGCTCTACGAGACAGTGAGGGTGGGCTCCGTTATCCGTCGAACACTTCGCCGCTGGCGAAGGCCGCGTCCTCGGCCAGCAACGACACCAGGGGCTCCGGACAGCTGTCGAGGAGGACGCGTCCGGCGGAGGGCATGGGGTCACCGTTGAAAGCGGTCTCGATGCGGTAGCAGGTGTACACCTCGCTCGGACCCCTGTCGTCGGCGGGGGAGCGAGGACCTGACGCGATGAAGACCGAGGCGTTCGCTGAGGTGGGCGTGGACGAGAGATCGTGAAGTACGACGCCGCCAGCATTGAGGTCCAGCTCGGCCGCTGTGGACGCTTCCCCATCCCATCTCATCCCGCTTAGCGCCGTGAGGTAGGGCTCGGGCTCGTTGGTGAGTGGTTGGTAGAGCTCGAGAGATAGGGGGTCCTCGAAGGCGGCGATCTGGCGCCAGAGCACCCCGTCGATGTCGCTGTCGTAGCCGCGGTACTCAGTCGGCCCGCATCCGGAGACAAGGACCGCGATTGCGCTGACCGCGACAGCGGACGCGACTGTGCGAGCTCGTTCCATGCGCGCCACTTTAGGCGTGACGCTGCTGCACCAACTGTCTTGTATGGGGACCGGGCGGCTGGTCAGTCGTCCTCACCGATTGACTGGCGGAGCCGCTGGATTTGCTCCTCGAGTGCCGAGTGGCACTCGTCGTCGGAGGGGGCGTGCCCGATTCTCTAGTGTCGTCCGAACCACTCGCTGAACGACTGTCCGGCGCGGACCATGGCTCTGCCGGCGTCCAGTCGTTCGGTTTCGTACTGTTGGAGCGCGGACGGCACTGTGATGGGTGTCGCGTCCTGGATCGCTGAGGCGAGGGCTGAGGCGTCGTCGAGGGAGACGTCGAAGCCACGTCCGGTCATGGGGGTCGGCACGTGCGCCGCGTTACCGGTCAGTGCGATACGTCCTTCGACGATCTTCTGCGGCACGTACTCGGCGATGGGGGTGCCGGTGACGGTCTGGTTGCGGATGGTGCGGCGGATGGCGTCCCGCCACGGCTGCGGCCATTGTGTGGCGTCGCGGTGGAGCTCTTGCAGGGTCCGCTCGGGAACGTCCGTCGAGCGGATGCTGTGCATGACGACGCCGTCGTGGAGAGCGCCTTGGCGGCGGAGCAGATCGTTGCGGGTGGGGTCGAACCACGCCCATCCCAGTCGCCGGGAACCGGGTCGACGATGGCCATCTTCACCTTCGAGGGGATATCCGATGAGGACGGCGTCTCGGCTGTCCAGGATGTCGGCGTCGTCGGGCCACTGTTCGGTAGCGGGCAGCTCGTCTTCGCGTGCGATGCCGAGCCAGAGAACATATCCCGCGTACGCGGCGTCGGGGTGGTGAGGAGCGACGGCGCGCCTGACGATGCTGCGATGACCATCTGCGCCGATGAGCAGGTCGGCCCGCATCGTGCGCCCGCCTGCGTGCACTTCTACGGCCGTCGGGCTCTGGTGTACGTCCCTGACGGAGGTGCGATCGATGAGGTGCACGAGCGGTGACTGCTCGGCGGCTTGTCGCAGACGGCCGTGCAGTCCCGTCCAGGACTCCGGTGCCGAGGACGCACGGTGGAGGTCTCTCGGTGGGAGACCGGTCACCCGCTCGAGGTGGTCCTGGTTGACGCCGACCGCCCCGCCGGAGCGGGGGCGAGCATCCGCGCGTTCGATGACAGTGATTCTCACGCCCGCCGCCGCGAGAGCGAGACTCGCTGCCAGGCCTGCGAGGGAGCCTCCGACGACGATGGCGTGCAACGGCTCGGTCCTCTCGCTCATGCGCCCGCCCGAGATCGGTGGAGCGGGAAGGATCGTGCGCTGCTCACAGCCTGGGCAGAGGTGCTCTGCCCCTCTGTGCTGACACGCGTGACGCGTCTCGTGCGGGCTGTCATGGTCGTGGACGTCCTTCGGAACGGCCCGATCAACTCCGGCGAATTCGACGCCGTGTTGCCGGGTGGGCAGATGTGGTCCTTGAAGCGGCCGCCGCCAGCGGCTGGATGAGGCCGCTGGTCACCAGTCGCCGTGCGCGGTCATCGTCCTGACGAAAAGCCGCGAGAGTTCATCGCAGTCGGCATTGCTTCGAGCCCACACCTGCGCGTCCGCGTAGGTGCGCAGGGCCTGATCAAGGCCGACGCGATTCCACCAGATCGGCTCGAGAGCGTCGTGCAGCCGTGAACGGACGTTTTCCAGCTCGTCCGCGAAGCAGCGCAGGAGTGCCCGTGTTGCATCGGGATCGTTCTTCGCGGCCCAAAGAGCGTTTACGTGCTCGTGCAGCCGCGCGGCCGCCGCATGGTCGGCGGCCGCGATGGCCGTAGCGAGCTGGCTCGATGTCATGACGACGTCAGCGGCGGCGGGCCGCGGCGGAGAGCTCGGTGGCTCCGTAGCTGTTGTCGTCAGGGTTGAGGGTGACGCCGGGCGCGACGAGCTCGTCGATGCGGTCGAGGACCTCAGAGGAGAGGGCGATGTCGGCGGCGGGCAGCTGGGACTCCAGCTGCTCCATGGTGCGAGGTCCGATGATCGCCGAGGTGACGCCCGGGTGGCGGATGACGAAGGCGATCGCGAGCTGGATCAGGGTGATCCCCGCGCCCTCGGCGAGGAGGGCGAGCTCTTCGACGACGTCGAGCTTGCGCTGGTTGGCGGGGGTGCTCATGTCGAAGCGAGCGCTGGGGCGGGCCGAGGAGGTCGGCGTGCCGGCGGCGTCCTTGCGCCAGCGGCCGGAGAGCCAGCCGCCGGCGAGGGGGCTGTACGTGAGGGTGCCCATGCCGTGGCGCTGCACGGCGGGCAGCACGTCCTCCTCGATGCCGCGCACGAGGATCGAGTAGGGCGGCTGCTCGGTGACGAAGCGCTCGAGTCCGCGCTCACGGGAGGCCCACTGCGCCTCGACGATCTGGCTGCCGGAGTAGGACGACGAGCCGATCGAGCGGACCTTGCCCCGGCGGACGAGGTCGGTGAGGGCGCCGAGGGTCTCCTCGACGTCGGTCGTCGGGCTCGGGCGGTGCACCTGGTACAGGTCGATGTAGTCGGTGCCGAGACGGCGGAGCGAGTCCTCGACGGCCCGCATGATGTACTTCCGCGAGCCGCCGGAGCGGTTGGCCCCGTCTCCCATCGGCATGAAGAACTTGGTCGCGAGGACGACGTCGTCGCGGCGGCCCTGGAGGGCCTCGCCGACGATCTCCTCGGAGACGCCGCCGGAGTAGACGTCCGCGGTGTCGACGACGTTGATGCCGGCGTCGAGGGCGGCGTGGATGACGCGGATCGAGTCGGCGCGGTCCTCGTTGCCCCAGGGGCCGAACATCATCGTGCCGAGGGCGAGGGGGCTGACGGACATTCCGGTGCGTCCGAGGGGGCGGTACTCCATGGCGTTCTCCTTGTCGGTGTCGTGCAGGGGTTCAGCGTGAGCCGGGGGTCAGGCGGCGGCGGTGTCGCCGAGGACCTTCTTGGCGACGGTGACGGCGGAGAGGGCCTTGGGCCAGCCGGCGTAGAAGGCGAGGTGGGTGATCGTCTCGATCAGCTCGTTCTGGGTGACGCCGTTCTCGAGGGCGCGGCTGAGGTGGCCGGGGAGCTGCTCGGCGTTGCCGCCCATGATCAGGGCGGACACGGTGATGAGGCTGCGGTCGCGGGGGGAGAGCTCGGGGCGCTCCCAGACGTCGCCGAAGAGGACGTCGTCGGTGAGTTGGACGATCTTCGGCGCGAAGTCGCCGACGAGCTGCTGGATGGGGGTGGGTTCGGTCATGGCTGCTGCTCCTGTCGAGAAAGGAAAGGAGGGCGGCCGGTGGTCCGGCCGCCCTCACGAGGTCACGGGGTGACGAGCACCTTCAGGGCGCTGCGCTCGTCCATCGCCGTGTAGCCGGCGGGAGTGTCCTCGAGATCGATGCTGCGATCGAAGACCAGGCCCGGGTTCACCGTCCCGTCGAGGACGGCGGGGAGCTGCTGCTCGATGTACGCGCGCACCGGCGCGGGTCCGCCGGCCAGGCGCGCGTTCTTCCCGAAGAGGCTCCCGAAGCCGACGGGCGCGTCCTCGTACTGCGGGACGCCGACGCGGCTGATGACGCCGCCGGGGCGGACGACACCGTAGGCCTGCTCGTAGGCGGGCATGTGCCCGACGGCCTCGAGGACGACGTGGGTGCCCTGGCTGTCGGTGAGGTCGAGGACCTTCTGCACGCCCTCCTCGCCGCGCTCAGCGACGACGTCGGTCGCGCCGAAGGTGACGCCCAGGTCGGTGCGGGCGGTGTGGCGACCCATCAGGATGATCCGCTGCGCGCCCATCTGCTTCGCGGAGAGGACCGCGAGCAGACCGACCGCTCCGTCACCGATGACGGTCACGGTGGTGTCGGCGGTGACGCCGCCAGCGTGGGCGGCGTGCCAGCCGGTGCCGTACACGTCCGACAGCGTGAGCAGCGACGGGTAGAGCGCTTCGTCGATCGTGCCGGGCACCTTCACGAGGGAGCCGTCGGCATAGGGGACACGGACGGCCTCGGCCTGGGCGCCGCCGATGTCGCCGGCGCCATACCAGCCGCCGTGCACGCACGCGGTCTGCAGGCCCTCGCGGCAGTAGACGCAGGTGCCGTCGGAGATCGCGAACGGGGCGATGACGAAGTCGCCCTTCTTCAGCGTCTGAACGTCGGCGCCGATCTCCTCGATCACGCCGATGAACTCGTGGCCCATTGCGGCGCCCTGCTCGCCGGCGGGCATCGAGTGGTACGGGTGCAGGTCGCTGCCGCAGATGCAGGCGCGGGTGACGCGGACGATGGCGTCGGTGGACGCCTTCAGGATGGGATCGGCGACGGTCTCGACGCGGACGTCTCCCGCGCCGTACATGAATGCTGCTCGCATGAGCTTCCTCTCAGAACGTGTTCCTCTAGAGAACGCCGTCCGGTGCTGGCGGGGGAGTGTCTGCTGTGCCGTGTACTGGCAGTACCTCCCGGGAAAACGTCAGGCGGCGGCCTGGTCACGGATCTGCGCGAGGGCGTCCATGAACCCTTCCGAGCAGCCGCTGGATCCGGCGAGCCGGTCGACGTCGAGCTCGTCGATGGGGCGTCCGACGATCGCCTGGGGGAGAGCCTCGGCGAAGCGCTGCTGGTAGCCGAGCGATGTCTCGTCCTCAGCCGGAGTGGTGATCGCCACTGCAGTGACGGCGTCGCCCTGGATGGTGAGGGTGACGTCGTGGTGCGACGGCAGGCCCCCGTACCAGCCGCGGGCCGTGTACTCCCCGTCGCGGTACTCACCCTCCGCTTCCGGCGTCGAGGTGGACGCTTCCGGTGTCGAGGTGGACCGTTCGGGCTGCTGCAGCGTCGGTGCCGCGCTGGCAGCAGCGGCCGGTGTCGTCGCGGGATCCTCCGCGGCCCGGTCGCCGGCAGTGCAGCCGGTGAGGGTCGCGGCGACGGTCAGCGTCCCCGCGGCTGCAGCGAGGCGGCCCCTCACGACGTGGCTCCGAGGCGCTGCAGATCCGCCGTCACGTCAGCCGGTTCCGCGGAGGCAGGAAGGTTCGCCTGGTCGCGGACCCCATCGACCTGGCCGACGGGATCGGGGTCGGTCGCCGCGAACAGCGGGGCGAGGTCCTCAGGTGCAGGGCCGTCTTCGGCGACGAGCTCGACGGTGCGGTGGCCGGCGTCTGGGGAGGTGAGGCTGTCGACGAGGACGCGGGCGATCTGGTCGCGGGCGATGACGCCGTCGGCGGGGCTGCCGGCGTGACGGGTGTCGCCCTGCAGGAAAGTGATCGCGAGCTGGTCGGGCTCGTTCGCGTCGAACCAGCCAGGCCGCACGATGGTGTACCGGTTGCCGCTGGCGCGGACGAGGCGTTCGCTGCGACGCTTCCAGTCGTGCGTCGTGCTGCGCCCGGTGACGCCGATCGCGGTCATCAGCGCGATGCGGACGGGCCGGCCGCCGAGGGCGGTGAGGACATTGCGCACGGCGCCGTAGTCGACGTCGCGGGCGTCGTCGCTGCCGTAGGCGGCGCCGTGGGTGAACACGACCGCATCGATCCCCTCGACGGCCTCGGTCAGTGTCTCCGCGGCAGTGAGCCGGCCGACGACCACCTCGGCGCGCGGGTCGAGGCGTCCGGCGCGTCGCTCCTCTCTGACGAGGGCGCGCACGGTGTGGCCGGCGTCGAGGGCGTGGGCGACGACTCGGCGGCCGATGCTGCCGGTCGCGCCGACGACGAGGACGGTGAGGGTCTCGGGTGCGGTCATGGTGTCCTCCTCGGTCAGTTCTGCTCGGTGGTGGGGCGGACGAGGACCTTGAGGGCCTCGCGGTCGGCCATCGCCTGGTAGCCGGCGGGCACCCCGTCGAGGTCGACGGTGCGGTCGAAGACGCGGCCCGGCTCGATGGTCCCGTCCAGGACGAGGGGGAGCAGGGTCGGGATGTAGTGGCGGGCGGGGGCAACGCCTCCGGTGAGGGTGATGTTGCGCATGAAGTCGCCGAACCCGAAGGGCACCTCCGCGAACTGCGGGGCGCCGACGCGGCTGACGACGCCGCCGTCGCGGACGACCGCGAACGCGGTCTCGAGCGCGGCCTTCAGCCCGACGGCCTCGAGGACGACGTGGGTGCCGTCGCCACCGGTGAGCTCCTTGACGCGGGCGATGCCCTCGTCGCCGCGCTCGGCGACGACGTCGGTGGCGCCGAAGTCGCGGCCGAGGTCGGTGCGGGCGGTGTGGCGGCCCATCAGGATGATCCGCTCGGCGCCGAGGATCTTCGCGGAGAGGACGGCGGAGAGGCCGACGGCGCCGTCGCCGATGACGGTGACGGTCTTCCCGGGGCCGACGCCGCCGGTGACCGCGGCGTGGTAGCCGGTGGACATGACGTCCGAGAGGGCGAGGAGGGAGGGGATGAGCGTCTCGTCGAACCCGGCCGGGACGACGACGAGAGTGCCATCGGCCTGGGGGACGCGGACCTTCTCGCCCTGTCCGCCGTCGCCGGGGTTGCCCCAGTGGGCGCCGTGGCGGCAGGAGGTCTGCAGGCCCTCGCGGCAGAAGTCGCAGGTGCCGTCGGAGGCGACAAACGGGGCGATCACGAAGTCGCCGACGGCGACGTCGGAGACGGCGTCGCCGATCTGCTCGACGATGCCGACGAACTCGTGTCCCATCCGGGCTCCGTGCTCGGAGTGCTCCATCGAGGCGTAGGGCCAGAGGTCGGAGCCGCAGATGCAGCCCGCGACGATGCGCAGCACCGCATCGGTCGGCTCCTGGATCTTCGGGTCGGGGACGGTCTCGATCCGGACGTCGCCGGCGGCGTACATGACGGTTGCGCGCATGAGGTCTCGCTTCTCTCGTGAGGGAGTGGTGCCGCACAGGCTGCGGCGGATGCTCTCGGCCGTCGGACGTCGTCTCGGTGGCCTGCACCCATGCAACCGCGCTCCTCGCGGGCGCGGGAGGTTCTGCTGTTCCATGTAATGCCAGCCCCTCCCTCCCTCCTCCGGGCAGTCGTAGCGTGGCTCGCATGACGATCCAGCTCACCCTCAACAACGGCGTCACCCTCCCCGCACTCGGCCTGGGCGTCTTCCAGAGCGCGCCCGAGGAGACGACCGCCGCCGTGCAGTCCGCCCTCGAGGCCGGCTACCGCCACATCGACACCGCCGCCGCGTACGGCAACGAGCGCGAGGTCGGCGAGGGCCTGCGCCGCTCGGGCCTGGACCGCTCGGAGGTGTTCGTCGAGACGAAGGTCTGGGTCACCGACTACGGCTACGACGAGACCCTGCACGCGTTCGAGAAGGCCACCGGCAAGCTCGGCGTCGAGCAGCTCGACCTGCTGATCCTGCACCAGCCCGTCCCGTCCCGCTTCGACACCACCGTCGCCGCCTACCGGGCGCTGGAGAAGCTCCTCGCGGACGGCGGCGTGCGCGCGATCGGCGTCAGCAACTTCACGCCCGCGCACCTGGCGCGCCTCCTCGCCGAGGTCGACGTCATCCCCGCCGTCAACCAGGTCGAGCTGCACCCGTACTTCGCGCAGCCCGACCTCCGCCGCGAGCACGCCGAGCGCGGGATCCTCACGCAGGCGTGGTCGCCGATCGGCGGCATCACGTTCTACCCCGGCTACGGGGACGAACGCCGCAGCGTCATGGACGACGAGACGATCGGCGCGATCGCGGCCGAGCACGGCAAGAGCCCGGCGCAGGTGATGCTCCGCTGGCACCTGCAGCAGGGCCGCTCCGCGATCCCCAAGTCGACGAACCCCGAGCGGATTGCGGCGAACTTCGACGTCTTCGACTTCGAGCTCCCGGACGACGAGCTCGCGCGCATCGATTCCCTCGACACCGGCGTGCGCAGCGGACCCGATCCGGACGAGGAGCACCCCGCGTTCTTCAATTTCTCCATCCCCGAAGCCTGAAAGCCGGCGCCATGACCATGCAGAGCGAAGTCCGCGAGTTCCTCACCACCCGTCGCGCCCGAATCACGCCCGAGAAGGCCGGACTGCCCGTATACGGCGGCAACCGCCGCGTCGAGGGGCTGCGCCGCGAAGAGGTCGCGATGCTCGCTGGCGTCAGCGTCGACTACTACAACCGCCTCGAGCGCGGAAACCTCAGCGGCGTCTCCGAAAGCGTCCTCGACGCCCTCGCCCGCGCCCTGCAGCTCGATGACGCGGAGCGGGCGCACCTGTTCGACCTCGCGCGCGCCGCGAACCTCGCGCCCGCGAAGCGCCGCGCCGCCGCGACCACTCAGGTGTCCGCGAGCGTGCAGCGGCTGCTCGACGCGATCACCGACGCGCCCGCCTGGGTGCGCAACAACCGCCACGACCTCCTCGCGACCAACGCGCTCGGCCGCGCGCTCTACGCGGACATGATCGCCAGTCCCTATGGGCCGCCGAACACGGCTCGGTTCGTGTTCCTGGACGTGCGCTCGCGCGACTTCTTCCCGCAGTGGGAGAAGTCCGCGGAGGACATCGTCGCGATCCTGCGCTCCGCTGCCGGCCGAAACCCCTACGACCGGGAGCTGTCCAACCTCGTCGGTGAGCTCTCCACCCGCAGTGACGTGTTCCGCACCAGCTGGGCGAAGCACGACGTGCGCTTCCACCGCACCGGCACGAAGAAGATCCACCACGCGCTCGTCGGCGACCTCGACCTCGACTACGAGGCGATGACCCTCGACTCCGACACCGACCTCACCCTCCTCGCCTACACCGCCCGCCCCGGCACCCCCTCCGCCGATGGCCTGCGCATGCTCGCGAGCCTCGCGGCGACCCGCGAAAGCGAGCAGGCGGCCGCGGCCGAGGTCGCCACCGATCCCTCGAACTAGGAGAAGCACCATGACCGCCTGGACCGCAGACGAGCTGCACCGCGTCGGCGACGCCGGAGAGCTGCGCATCGCCGGCCGCCGCACCGACGGCACCCTGCGCCGACTCGTCATCATCTGGCAGGTCCGCGTCGACGACTCGATCTACGTCCGCTCCGTGAACGGACCCGACGCGAGCTGGTTCCGCGGCACCCAAGTCCGCGGCGAGGGCCGCATCGAGGCCGGAGGCGTGGCGAAGGACGTCGTCTTCGCCCGCGACGACACCGTCGATGACCGTATCGACGAGGCCTACCGCCGCAAGTACGGCAGCGGCTCCGCCGTGCGCGCGATCACCAGCGACCTCGCCACCAGCACGACCTTGCGCGTCGATCCCGCCTGACCTCTCCCGCGGCAGAAGGGGTGCACTGGCAGTACCTGGGACACCGGTCACTGCCGCCGATGCAGCCGCAGCGCTTGCATGGATGCGGGAAGGACAACCACCAATGACATCGACACCCGCGACCACCGAGCCTCGGACCGCGCCCCACAAGGGCGCGATCCTGACGATCATCCTCGTCAGCTACTTCATGATCCTGCTCGACAACTCGGTCATCTTCACCGCGCTGCCCAGCCTCGAGGCCGACCTGGGCCTCGCCCCCGCTGAGCTCGCCTGGGTGCAGGACGCCTACACCCTCGTCTTCGGCGGCCTGCTGCTGCTCGGCGCCCGGGCCGGCGATCTCCTCGGCCGCAAGCGCGTGTTCATCTTCGGCCTCGTCGTCTTCTCGATCGCCTCCCTCCTCATCGCCTTCGCCCCCGCTGGGTGGTGGCTGATCGGCTCCCGCGCGATCCAGGGCATCGGCGCCGCGATCGTCGCCCCGTCCGCGCTGTCGCTGCTCACCGCGAGCTTCGAGGGCCGCGAGCGCGCCCGCGCCGTCGCCGCCTACGCCGCCACCGCCGGCATCGGCGCAAGCCTGGGCATGGTCATCGGCGGCGCGCTCGCCTCCTGGATCTCCTGGCGCGCTGGCTTCTTCGTCAACGTCCCCATCGGCATCGCCATGATCGCCCTCGCCCCGAAGTTCCTCCCCGAGACCGCCACCCGGCCCGGACGCTTCGACCTCCCCGGCGCCATCACCGCCACCCTCGGCGTCGGCGGACTCGTCTTCGCGATCCTGCACGGCTCCGAGAACGGCTGGACCGACGCGACCACCCTCGTCTCCTTCGCCCTCGCCGTGGCGCTGCTCGTCACCTTCGTGGTCGCGGAGTCGCGGGCCGCGCAGCCGATCATGCCGCTGCACCTGTTCGCGAGCCGTCAGCGCACCGGCGCCTACCTCACCCGGTTCCTCTACCTCGGCGCGATGATCGGGTTCTTCTACTTCACCACCCAGTACCTCCAGGGCGCTCTCGGTTTCAGCCCGCTGCAGGCGGGCCTGGCGTTCCTGCCGATGACGCTCGTCAACTTCGCCGTCGCCCTGCTTATCCCGCGCCTGTCCGACCGGATCGGGAACACGGTCCTGCTCGTCGCCGGCATCGTCCTCACCCTCGCCGGGATGCTCTGGCTCACCCGCATCACCCCCGACAGCGGCTACCTGGCCGCGGTCGCCGCGCCCATGCTCTTCATCGGCGCAGGCCAGGGTCTCGCGTTCGCTCCGATGACCACCTTCGGCATCGCCGGCACCACCGCCGAGGACGTGGGAGCCGCGTCGGGAGTGGTGAACACGTTCCACCAGCTCGGCACGTCCGTGGGCCTGGGCATCCTCGTCGCCGTCGCCACCCTCGCCGCCCCCGACTCCGGCGTCGAGACCACCGCGAGCGTCACCGCCGAGACGTCGCTCGCCCTGACCGCCGGCACTGGACTGCTGCTGCTCTCCCTCGTCACGACCCTCGCCCTCGTCGTCCCCAGCACCCTCGCGGACCGGCGCGCGGCCACGGCGCCTCTCGCGGTCCAGCCGGAGAGCGTCCGATGAGCCGGTCGGATCTGCCCGCCGCCCTCACCACCGCGCTCCTCGCACTGCAGTCGGAGGAGTTCGACGCGATGGTCCTCGCCGACGTGACCGCGCTCGATGCGCTCCTCGCGCCGCAGTTCACCCTCACCCACATGACGGGGTTCGTGCAGTCCAAGGCCGACTGGCTCTCCGACGTCGACACCGACCGGATGAGCTACCACGCCGTCGACTTGGTCGATTCCGTCCTCACCGGCAGCGAGAGCGACCCGGTGCTCACCGTGCGAACCCTCACCGAAGCGACGATCTGGGGTGCGCACAGTACCTGGCGTCTGCAGCTGCGCAGCACCTTCGTTCCGGACGGTGACGGGTGGATCATCGCCCGCACCGTCGCCTCCACCTGGTAGCCACCGCCCTCAACCCGTCAGGAGACAAGCCGTGGAAGGCCTGGAACTCACCGTCCTGCTGGGCGTGACCGTCCTCATCGGAGCACTGCTCGCCCCGCGACTGCGCGTCGCCGCCCCCCTCGTGCTCCTCGTGCTCGGCCTGCTGCTGGGGTTCGTGCCGGCGCTGCACGAGGTGGAGCTGCCGCCGGAGACGGTACTGCTGCTGTTCCTGCCCGTCCTGCTGTTCTGGGAGAGCCTGACCAGCTCGCTGCGCTCGATCAAGCGCGACTTCCGCGGCATCGTGATCATGAGCACCCTCCTCGTCGTCGCCACAGCTTTCGCCGCCGCCGGCGTCGCGCACGCGATGGGCCTGTCGTGGGCCGCCGCGCTCATCCTCGGCGCCGCCGTCGCCCCGCCGGATGCGACCGCCGTCGCGGCTCTGGGCCGGATGCTTCCGCGCCGCAACTTCATGCTGCTCAAGGCCGAGAGCCTCACCAACGACGGCACCGCGCTCGTCCTGTACTCGATCGCGGTCGGCGCGGCCGTCGGCGGCAGCTACACCCCGCTGGATATCACCGGGCTCGTCCTGCTCTCGTACGTCGGCGGCATCGCGGCCGGCGCCGCCGTCGCGGGCCTCGCGTTCCTCGTCCTGCGGCGCATGCGGGACGCGCTGCTGATCAACGTCGGCCTGCTGCTCACCCCGTTCGCCGCGTTCCTGCTCGCCGAGACGATCGGAGCCTCCGGGGTGCTCGCGGTCGTCGTCGCCGGCCTCATCGTCTCCTTCACCTCCGCCCGCATCAGCACCGCCGCCTCCCGCCGCCAGACCGAATCCGCCTGGCCGCTGGGCACCTTCCTTCTCAACGGCGCCCTCTTCGTCCTCGTCGGCCTGCAGGTCCCCAGGCTCCTGCGCGAGATCGACGCCGGCCGCATCGGTTGGCTGATCCTCGTCAGCATCGCCGTCTGGCTCGTGCTGTTGCTCGTGCGGTTCCTGTTCCAGAGCACCTCCGTCGCCCTCATCCGCCTCCTGGACCGCCGCCCTACCCAGAAGGCACGGAGGATGAGCTACCGCGCTCGCGTCGTCAGCGCCGTCGGCGGGTTCCGCGGAGCGGTGTCCCTCGCGATCGCGCTCTCCGTCCCCGCGACGCTCGCCTCCGGCGACCCGTTCCCCGACCGCGACGACATCGTCTTCGTCACCGCCGGCGTCATCCTGCTCACCCTGCTCGTGCAAGGTCCCCTCCTGCCGCGCGTCGTGCGCTGGGCGCACCTGCCCCAGGACACCTCCGCCGACGACGAGCTGCGCCTCGCCGAACAGGAACTCGCCCAGGCGGCCCTCGCCGCTCTCGACGACGTCGCCCTCGAGCACGGCGTCAGCGACAAGGTCCGCGAACGCCTCCACCGCGACTACGAAGAGCACGCCACCCTCGCCGACCCCGACGCCACCAGCGCACCCGAGCACGCCAGCGCCCTCCCCGGCGCGACCGGAACCGATCAGGACGGCCTCGAGGCATCACCCGCCCCGACCGCCCTCGCGGCACCGGCATCACCCGGTCAGCAGCACGAGGAGTACGTGCGCGCGAAGCTCGCGCTCCTGGACCGCAAACGCGAAGTACTTCTGCGCCTTCGCCGAGAAGGAGCCGTCGACGACACCGTCGCCCGCACCGTCCAGACCCGTCTCGACGTCGAGGAGCTCCGCCTCAGCGGCGCCGACCCCATCGACTGACCACCACCCGCCCGAAAGGACTCCCGATGAACATCGAACCCGCCGCCACGACCTCCAAGAACCCGCCCGAGCAGTTCGCCGGCGACGTCTGGGTCGACCCCATCGTCGCCCCCCAAGACGACGACCAGCGCACCACCGTCGCCCGCGTCCGCTTCGCGCCCAGCGCCCGCACCGCCTGGCACTCCCACGCCCGCGGCCAGTACCTCCACGTCACCGCCGGCATCGCCCGCTTCGGCACCCGCGACGGCAAGATCCTCGAAGTGCACCCGGGCCAGACGCTCTACACGCCCCCCGGACAGGAGCACTGGCACGCCAGCGCCCCCGGAGTGTTCATGGAACACCTCGCAATCCTCGAAAGCGCCGACGACCCGTCGACGACGACGAGCTGGGGCGAGCACATCACCGACGAGCAGTACGAAGGCCGCTGAGCTACTCGCGGACCGAAACGTCAGCGAACAACATCCCACCTTCCCCTTTTCGCGGCATCCGCGATCGGGTCGGTTCTGTGCGCCCTCCGGCGCCTCACCTCACTACTAGGAGCACTCCATGACCAGCACCGCATCTATCCCCGCAGTGACGGGTGCGTCCTCACCGACGCGAGCCAGGTCGGGATGGCCGGGAGTCGTCGTCCTCATGCTGGCGATCTTCACCCTCGTCACGAGCGAGTTCCTCCCGGCGAGTCTCCTGCCGCTGATGGCGAGCGACTTCGGGATCACCGAGGGCGTCGCCGGCCAGGTCGTCACCGCCACCGCCATCATCGGCATGATCGCAGGCCCCGGCACGGCACTTCTGTTCCCCCGCCTGGACCGCAAGCGTCTCGTCGTGATCCTGTTGGCACTCGCGGTGCTCTCGAACCTTCTCACCGCCGTCGCCCCGGTCTACTGGCTGGTCGTCATCGCCCGCCTCGTGCTGGGCGCCGCGATCGCGGGGACGTGGGCGATGGCCTTGGCGATCGCCTCACATCTCGTCGAAGCGAAGCACCTCGGCCGCGCCATGGCGATCGTCAACATCGGCGTCGCCGGCGCCACCGTCGCCGCCGTGCCCCTCGGTGCGCTGATCAGCTCGATCGCCGGTTGGCGTACCGTCTTCTGGGCCATCGCCGCCGCCACCGCGATCGCTCTCGTCGTCTTCCTCCTCGCCATGCCCGCCATCCCGGCCGCGGCCGTCGGCGGCGTCCGCACCCTTCTCGCCGCCCTCCGCTCCCGCGTCATGATCGTCGGACTCCTCGGCCTCGCGCTCCTCGTCGCCGGACACTTCGGCAGCTACACCTTCATCCGCACCATGGCCGAGAGCGTGCCCGGCCTGACCCCCGGCGCGATCGCGCTCCTCCTCGCCGTCTTCGGCATCGGCGGCCTGGTCGGCAACCTCCTCGCCGGCCTCTTCGTCGACCGGCGCCTCGTCGCCGCGATGATCACCGTGCCCGTCGTGATCGGCCTGTCGATCATCGGATTCTCCGTCTCCACGGGATCCGTCGCCTTGGTGTTCCTCGCCGCCGCCCTCTGGGGCATCGGCTTCGGCGGCAACCCGACCATGTCCCAGACCTGGATCTCCCAGGTCGAGCCGAACCGGATCGAGGCAGCCGGTGGCCTGTTCGTCTTCACCTTCCAGTTCGCGATCGCCCTCGGCGCCGCCATCGGAGGCCTGCTTGTCGACACCTCCGGAGTGCAGTCGCTCTACCTCGTCAGCGGCATCGCCGCCCTCGTTGGCGGAGCACTCCTCGTTTCCACCCGTCGCGGACTTGCGCAGTAGACGGTTGGTACCCCCCGCCACCCCCGCAAGCTCTCACGTCCGACGGCCTGCGACACGCACGAAAGCCGACGCGCTAATCACGAGCACGTCGGCTTTCGTGCAGCTGCTGCGAGCTGGAGTTGACGGGCACGCATGAAAGGTCCCCAGATACCCCGTTCCAGGAGGAACGACATGCGCGCGGAGCGACGATGAAGCGCCGGCGGGACATGTAGCTGGCGACTCGGTAGCCGCGTCGGTCAGTAGAACTGTGCGGGAAAGGTGGTTCCTGCGAAGACGGTGTCGAGTTTCGCGAAGGCTGACGAGCGTTTGCCGGCCTCCTCCAGTGCGATGGCATCCCATATACGCTTCGCGTCACCGCTGAGCGTCGTCACTGCATGTGCGTGGTGAGCGTCGGTTGATGCTGCGCGGATACGTCCCGTGGTTCCGGTGGGGTCGTTCAGGGAGGGCAGCTCGCTGCTGGCGAGGTTCTTGGCCAAGTACGCAAAATCGAGGTAGGGAATGAAGGACGACTCGCGTGCCATTCGTTCCGCCGCCCGCATCTCGAGGTAGAACGACGAGATCTTGACGCTGGGGTTGGCGTACTTCCAGGCCTTCATGAGGCGAGCGAGACCCTTCGCGCCGCCGGAGGGCGAACGGTTCGCGTCGGTCACGTACGCGAGATGCGCTGACGGTGCGCTCTCCATCCACCCTCCACCAGGAGCGGGAATGCTGTACACGATGTGATCGCCGTTCGAACGCTGGTAATAGCCGGGAATCACCTCCCAGCGTTCGCTTCCGCCCGCGAAGTCAACAACAACAGCCGGTCTGCTGACACGCACTGGTGTCAGCGGAAACGACCGTGTGAGGGCGGTCCTGACGCGATCAAGCGCGGTGTCCGAGCTCGCGGGACGAACTCCCGCCAGGCTCACGAGCACGTCGACATCCGAGTGTCCGCGCACCGCTGTTCCATGACGGAATGACCCCGTCTCCCGGATGTTGTAGTTGTCTAGTTGCGAGAGGGACTGCTCAATAGAGGTGCGGTGCCGCGCGGCGGCCGACCGCTCACCGTCCGTAGGAATTTTCCGCGATAGCAAGACCTCGAAGGCGTCCTCGATGGTGCGTTCAGGCATTGGTGGCGAGCCCTTCGAGATTCGTCGTCTGCCCCCCGGCTTTGATGTTGTGCCCGGCCTTCTTGTAAGCCCGCGGGGAGATTGGCTCGGCAGACCGGTTCTGCTCATCCATCCGCTCGGTCAGACCTTCCAGGACGGCCCGGCTTTTCTCTAGGTCCGCCCACGGTGCGTCGACTAGACGGGCTCGACGCGCGGCGTTCTGAATCTCGAGGTAGGCGTTCGCCGCCGCGGTCGCAGCGGTTGCGCGCTGAGACGCGTTAACGACGGTCATCACCGCGCCCCCAGCCGCTGCGAAGAGAGCGAGCACCCCGCCGACGATGTCCAGCCCGAACGACGCGAGAACAAGAGCTCCTGACACGGCCGCGGATGCGGCCGAGAGTGACCCGAGCCAGAGATTGAACTTCTGCCAGCCTTTTGCCTGCTCGAACTGGCCCTGAGCGCTCCACATCGCGCGGTCCTCAACTTCCGAAAGCTCACGCAGTAGCGCCTTTCGCCGTGCGCCCTCATCCGTATCCACAACGCGAGAATATCGGCCACACGTCAGAAGACACCTTGACCGGGGACGTCCTAGATCGTGCGCGTGCGCACCCGCGCAGCGGCGACGGAGCACCGCCAGAAGGTCGCCCGGCTGCGCCGGCCGCCCTACGGGCTCACACCCTCATTTGCCGTGAAGCCTTCGGCGGCTCCCTCCGCTTCGCTGCGGTCGTAGCTACCTGCGGGCTCCGTTCAAGTGGCTGCGCCACCGGCGGCCGGTCGGGACGACGAGCCGCTCGGCCTCGTCCGGCCAGACCTAGGGTGGGCAGATGAGTCGTCGCTCGGTTGCACTCACGCTCCTGCTGGCCGTGGTGGGCGCCATGACCGCGTGCGCGCCGGAGCCCGTTGATCGCGCGCAGATCACTCAGTGGCGCTCGGACCGTCAGGTTGACATTGACGCGGGTAGTCCCTTCCTCGCTGTGCTGTCATCCGATTCGAGCGCTGGACAGGAAGGGGATCGGCTGGAGGCCGTCTTCGACCAACCAGAGCTGCCCAGCGCCATCACCTTCGAATGCTTCGGGGACGGCACGGTCGAACTGCAGCTCGACTCCGACTCCAAGACCGGCACGGTCACGACGGGTAGGACCACTGTCCAAACCGTCGATTGCGGCGACGGACCACTCGACATCGACCCGGCATTCCTCGGCACCGATCCGATCGACCTCGTTGGCGTGGCTACAACTGACGCCGATCGCGACACGGCTTGGTTCCTGACCGTGAGTGGGGCGCAGAGCACGTCCTGACGGCTCACCGCGCATGTCGGCTCCCACTGGGCATGTGGTTCGTCCCGTAAGGGGATGGTCGAGCGCGTCAGTTTCGACGTTCGTGGGCGGCAGCCGAACTCGATTGCTCTTCACCTCATTGACTCATTCGAGTCCAACCCCACATCGTTCCGCAGGGGACCCAGGGCAGATCGAAACGAGCACCACAGACGGCCTGGCGTCAGATCCACGCCTCGCGCTGACTTCCCCTCCGCCCATCGATGGGGGACGATTCCCATGCTGCACGACGCCGATCGACTCGTCGTGCAGCGGTCCCAGCCCGACCCCAGCGGGGCTGGGCTATCCCATCGCAGAGGTAGGCGTGATGCAGCCGGATCCAGCTCACAACCGGATGCGGATCGACCGGGAGACGTCTGCTCCGTGGATCGAGATTGCGCACAAGGCTCGGATCCTGCAGGACCTCCTCGCTGAGACGGAAGCAGCAACACCACGGTCCCGGTTTGGCGAGGTAGACAGGTTCTATCCCCTCGAATCAGCTGAGCGCTGGTGCCGGTCCTATCTCTCCGCGGCGCTTGAGCATCTCGTGATGTGGGCGGACCTGGTCGCTCCGCTGAAACTGCACCCAGAAGCCGAGCTGCACCACTCCCTCAGGCCCGCTCAGACCCTCGCCCGCGCAGCCCTCGAATCAGCATCGCAGGCTGTGTGGATCATGAGCGCCGACCATCCCCGAGAGCTGGCCCGGCGACACCTCTCCCTCGTTCTCGAGGACTGGAACGAGCAACAGAAAGCAGCCATCGACCAGAACGTGAGGGCGGCGCTGACCTCGAGAAGGCAGGCCATCCTCGACGTCTTCGAACCAGTGGGCATCAAGCTGCACGCCCCCAGCTACCTCAATCTGGTCACCAGCGCCGCCGAAACCGTCCGCACAACGCTGGACAACACCAGTGTCGGAGACAAGGCCCACGTGGAGCGGCTCTGGCGCGCGTCGGCCGGATCGGCACACGGCAAGATGTGGCCCTCCCTGGAGCTCACGACAAGTGTTGAAGTCAGTGGGCGCACCTACTCGTTCCCCGACCCGAACGCGATGGCCGCGATGCTCTCGCTCGCGGAGGCCGTGACGTCCTTCGGAGTGGTGCGCTTCGTTGAGAGCTGCGGCCGCACGGCGGGGTTCACCGCACGGTTCAAGGAGACCGCAGCACGCTGGTACGCGAGGGTCCCGAAGATTCCGGGGGCGCCGGCCTCACTCCCCACTGATTTTCTCGACTCCGGACCGTTCCCGGCAGACGCCACCTATCACTGGGACGGCGAGGGCCCCTCCACATCCCAGTAGCACTGCGCGAGGGGCTCAGGCGCACGGAGTCGATCCGACACTGACGCTCACCGCGATGACCGTCAGTACCGTGAACACATGACGTCACGGCGAAATGCGCTCATCACCAACCTGACCTTCGGGGTGGGCGGTCTCGCGCTGGGCGCCTGTCTCGCTACCGTCATCGACGGCCGGTGGACCGCCGATTGGGTCGGGGCAACCGGCACCTGGTTCGGGTCGATCGCGACCGTCCTCGCGCTCCTCTGGGCTGTCCAGAGCTTCCGCGCAGACCAGGCCGACCGGGAGCAGACGCGCGCGGAGGCGCGCGACAAGGAAGCGGGCGAACGGATCGAACGAGAGGCGAGCGAGCTCACCGAAGCGCGCAACGTCAGCATCGCTCTCCGAGGAGGAGCTGGTTTCGGGGACGACCCCAACAAGATATTGACGGGTGTCCATGTCGACATCCGCAACCACTCAAAGCACGACGTCGTCGTTCCGCGCTTGCGACTCGATGACAAGCTGCATCCCCTCAAAGCTCTGCCGGACGGCATTCACGTCCCTGCCGGAGAAACCGTCACGAAGACGATCGATATCAAACCCACAGCCGCGCAGAGGGGGGAAGCCGGCGGTGGCAGCCTCGCACGACTGACCGCCGACATGGACTATCGCGTCGACGGCCGCGACTGGCGCCGCAGTAGTTCCGGTGACCCGGAGCGCATCTGACGATGTAGAGGTGTTCCGTTTGGGGATGGTGCACCGGACGCCTCGTCGGGCTGGAAGGTCTTTTCGCGACCATCGCAATCCGTTCGTCCCACTGACAGGCTGAGGCCGGATGTGGAGGGAACCAGTGATTACCGACGCTGAACTTCGTCAGGCGCTGAGCCCTGTCTTCGAGGAGATGCTCAACGAGCGTGAACTCGCCTCGCTACGCGTCTCCTTTACACGCCTCTTCATCGACGGTGCAGAGCGTCCTCTCCGCAGCGGCGAGCGTCTGGATGATGGCGACGTGCGTGTCCACTGGGAGATCCTCGGCGAGGAGGGATCGGCCCGCGGGTTGCAGCGCGGCGTCAATCTCGCTGACTTCGTACTCGCGGTTCGGAGCGATCTCCAGGACTTCATTGCGGAGAGTTCGTTCGGGTGGGGTCAGCTCAGAGGGCCTCGGTCTCTCCTCTGACCTGCCCCACTTCAGCAGGTGGGGGTCTCGTCCCAGAAGAGGATGGGTCGGCGGGAGGCGTCCTCGAAGAGGTCGGCGATCGGTCATCCCGGTGTTGGTCGAGGTGTCTCTCAGCTGTTCTTGCCGGGATCCCCACGTCTGAGGGGATCCATGAGAGCACCAGTCCTGCACGACGTCGCAGGAGCACTTTTGCTGGTCTGCGCTTTCTCGGGCTGCGCGTCCACTTCTACGCCCGGGGCTGAACCCCCGTCGCGTCGACCGGCGCACCCGGCCCCGAACCTGCGTTCGCGGCGGAGAACGATGAGCTCACATGCGTGAGCTGGGTCCCATTCGAATCTGTCAATGACGCCGCGGTGGACAGGCAGATTGTTGTGAGGGCGGAGCTCGAATCCACGTCGGTGACCGTGGTCATGCACGGCGAACGAGTAGCGCTTCACCGAGCGACCGTCACAGAAGTCTTCGCCGGCGACGCAGCTATCGGCGATGTGCTCGACGTGGTTTCGACTCCGACGAGCTGCACCGATGGCGCCCCGTATCCAGAGGGAGATCCGATGCTGCGAGACGAGGCGACACTGGTCTTGAATCCGGGCAGTCCCGCGCCTGGCAGTGCTGACTTCCTTCAAACGATCACCCCCAACGCTGGCGTGTGGGATGAGCGGCCTTCCAGCACTTGACGATGCACACGCGACGGGCGTAACCGTCATTGGCGCGAGGATCAGAGTGGCGACATCCTTCCCTCCCGTATGGGGATCGTTCAGCGGCGCATCGGGTCGGCGCCACGCGCCTGCTCTTGTCGGCACCTGCTGCTCCACCACAATGAGCACATGACTGATGGACATGCCTGGTCGGGGGACGTTCCTCCTCTGCCGGAGGGGCGCTCGGCTGATTGGATCGCGGTCAACGGAACTCACAACCAGCGGTGGCACGTCGCTGGCGACGACTCGCTCGAGCTGATGAACGAGAGCATCAACGCTCTCGTGGATTCCGCCGACGAGGTACTCGCCGGCTCTCTCCTCAGCCGGTACACGTTGACCCGGGAGCAAGTCGCGTTGATCAGTGATCGGTACCCGCAGCTCGAGCCGATCGCGCAACTGCACGAGCACGCTCCGGCGGCACTGAAGCTGCGTGCGGAGCTGTGGAAGCTGCTGCCGTTCTCTCTTCTCGCCTTCCTAGATGAGGTGAACGCGACGGACGCAGAACGAACAGCGCTCCTCAACGCGCACGACAACACCATCGGCCCGGACTCGACCACGCTCGGAGAGACGTGGGGAGGGATCCGCGGCGCCGGAAGCTAGAGGCCGTCCCCTAAGGGGATCCTGCTCCGGACGTCAGCAGGCGCCGCAATCGGCCGTTTCAGCTAGCGCGGAGTCGCCTCCGGTTCGCGACGAGAAGACCTGCTCCTACTGCTGCGCTGACGAGGCTGACCACGAGCCCGAGAAGCATGGTGTCCCACGCTGCGCTGAGTTCGATGATGGAGACGGTGTTCTCCGTTGGCAGCGTGTCCACGAGCACGGCCGATCGCACGGCTCCGTTCAACAGGGTCGCGAGCCCGAGTAGGAGGGCTGCGCTGATGATTGCTAGGACGGTGAGGAAGAGCACTCTCGGGAGCGAGGTTGCCGGAGAGTGCCGGAGGCGCTCAGATTCCATGTGATCAGTGTGCGCCGACTTCTACAGTCACACTTCCGCCGGGCGGAGGATCTGTTATGACTAATCCTCAGTCTCATGGTGGTCACTGTCTCATCAGGGGATCGTTCACAGGCGCATTGCGGGACTGGTGATGTTCGTCCGTGACGCCTGAGACGAAACCGTGCTCTGAGGGCATTCACTACTGAGGGGGGTGATGTCGGTGGTCGGTGCTGCTGAGCTGACGCTGGTGGATCGTCTTCGCAGCGGCGACCCTTCGGCGCTGGATGCTCTCTTCCGGATGCACGGCCGTGCGGTCCACCGGGCCGCGGGGAGCTTCCTCGTCCAAGCCGACCAGGCGGAGGACGTCGTGCAGGAGACCTTCTTCCTGCTCTGGAAGCGCCGCTC
>NZ_SLVD01000015.1:0-42295 GCF_004345345.1 Rathayibacter sp. PhB179
CACGACACCACCATCTTCGAACCACACCCGCCCAGCCACAAGCAGTTTTCCCTCACCACCGAGACGCGAAGCGGCTTCGCCGCTCGATACGCCGCTCCGCGGCTACTCGACCACCATGAATGGAGCCCCTCCGAGGAAGTCGGCTCGACTCCACGGCGGACCGCATCCGTTTCATGCTGATCGAGTAGCCCGCGCAGCGGGCGTATCGAGATCCACCACCGCCCGAACAACGGCCCCCCGGACGCGACGGAGCCCCGGCACCGCCGACGTCCGCCGCAGAAGCGGTGTCCGTCGACGGCCCGGGGCTCCAGGTCGTCAGAAGCGGGCGACTAGCGCGCGACGCTGCCGTCGGTGTAGTCCTCGTCGGTCTGCTTCCAGGCGAAGAGCTTGCGCAGCTCGCGGCCGGTCTCCTCGATCGGGTGCTTCTCGCCCTTGGCGCGCAGCTCCTGGAACTCGGGCGCTCCCGCGTCCTGGTCCGCGATGAAGCGCTTCGCGAAGGCACCGTTCTGGATGTCGCCCAGAACGGCCTTCATGTTCTCCTTGACGCTCGGGTCGATGACGCGGGGGCCGGACACGTAGTCGCCGTACTCGGCCGTGTCGGAGACCGACCAGCGCTGCTTGGCGATGCCGCCCTCCCACATCAGGTCGACGATCAGCTTGAGCTCGTGGAGCACCTCGAAGTAGGCGATCTCGGGCTGGTAGCCGGCCTCGACGAGGGTCTCGAAGCCGTACTGGACGAGCTGCGAGGTGCCGCCGCAGAGCACGGCCTGCTCGCCGAACAGGTCGGTCTCGGTCTCCTCGGTGAAGGTCGTCTTGATGACGCCGGCGCGGGTGCCGCCGATGGCCTTCGCGTACGACTTCGCGGTCTCCCAGGCGGTGCCGGTCGCGTCGTTCTCGACGGCGATGATGTCCGGGATGCCGCGGCCGGCGACGAACTCGCGGCGCACGGTGTGGCCCGGGGCCTTCGGCGCGATCAGGATCACGTCGACCCCCGCGGGGGCCTCGATGTAGCCGAAGCGGATGTTGAAGCCGTGCGCGAAGGCGAGGGTCTTGCCCTCGGTCAGCTTGTCCGCGATCTGCTCGCTGTAGATGGCGCGCTGGTGCTGGTCCGGCGCGAGGATCATGATCAGGTCGGCCCACTCGGCGGCGTCGGCGACGCTCTTGACCTCGAACCCGTCGTCCTCGGCCTTGGCGGTCGACTTCGACCCCTCCTTGAGAGCGATGACGACCTGGACACCGGAGTCGCGGAGGTTCTGCGCGTGCGCGTGGCCCTGCGAGCCGTAGCCGACGATCGCGACCTTCTTGGACTGGATGATGGAGAGATCGGCGTCGGCGTCGTAGATGAGCTCGGTCACGTGATGCTTCCTTTTCTGGTTGTGGAGTGGGCGGAGCAGAGGGGACGGCGCGGAGCCGTCAGTTCTTGAAGACGCGCTCGGTGATCGACTTCGAGCCGCGGCCGATGGCCAGCAGGCCCGACTGGGCGATCTCCTTGATCCCGTAGGGCTCGATGACCCGGAGGAACGCGGTGGTCTTGCCGGAGTCGCCGGTGACCTCGATCACCAGGGCGTCGGTCGCGACGTCGACCACGCGGGCGCGGAAGAGGTTCACGGCCTCGAGCACCTGCGAGCGGGTGACGTTGTCGACGCGCACCTTCACGAGCAGGTGCTCGCGGTGCACCGACTGGTCGGGGTCGAGCTCGACGATCTTGATGACGTTGATCAGCTTGTTCAGCTGCTTGGTCACCTGCTCGAGCGGGAGGTCCTCGACGTCCACGGCGACCGTGATGCGCGAGAGCCCCTCGAGCTCGGTCGGCCCGACGGCCAGCGACTCGATGTTGAAGCCGCGGCGCGCGAACAGCCCCGCGACGCGGGTGAGCAGTCCCGGCTTGTCCTCGACGAGCAGGGAGAGAACGTGGTGGGTCATGCGGTCTACTCCTCGTCGTCCCAGGTCGGGCTGTGGTCTCTGGCGTACTGGACGTAGCTGTTCGAGACGCCCTGCGGGACCATCGGCCACACCATGGAGTCGCGGCTGACCACGAAGTCGATGACGACCGGCCGGTCGTTGGTGGCGATCGCCAGCTCGATGGCCGCGTCGATCTCCTCCGGCTTGGTGACCCGGATGCCCAGGGCGCCGTAGGCCTCCGCGAGCTTCACGAAGTCCGGCACCCGGACGGTGTCGTGCCCCGTGTTGAGGTCGGTGTTCGAGTAGCGGCCCTCGTAGAACAGGGTCTGCCACTGGCGCACCATGCCGAGCGAGGAGTTGTTGATCACCGCGACCTTGATCGGGATGTCGTTGATCGTGCAGGTGGCGAGCTCCTGATTGGTCATCTGGAAGCAGCCGTCGCCGTCGATCGCCCAGACCGTGCGGTCCGGCTCGCCGACCTTGGCGCCCATCGCCGCGGGCACGGAGTAGCCCATCGTGCCGGCGCCGCCGGAGTTGAGCCACGAGTTGGGGCGCTCGTACTTGATGAACTGCGCCGCCCACATCTGGTGCTGGCCGACACCCGAGGCGAAGACGCCCTCGGGTCCGGTGATCTCGCCGATCCGCTTGATCACGTACTGCGGGGACAGCAGGCCGTCGACCGGCTCGGTGTAGCCGAGCGGGAACTCCTCCTGCAGGCCCTTGAGGTAGGTCCACCAGTCGGCCGTGTCGGGCGCGGCGCCGTCGATCGCCTTCGCGAACGCGTCGGTGAGGTCCGGCAGGACGTCCTTCAGGTCGCCCACGATCGGCACGTCGGCCGTGCGGATCTTCGAGATCTCCGCCGGGTCGATGTCGACGTGCACGACCTTGGCGTTGGGCGCGAAGAGCGCCGCCTTGCCGGTCACGCGGTCGTCGAAGCGCGAGCCGAGCGCGAGGATCAGGTCCGACTCCTGCAGCGCGAGCACCGCGGGGACGGTGCCGTGCATGCCGGGCATGCCGAGCTGCTGCTCGTGCGAGTCCGGGAACGCGCCGCGCGCCATCAGCGTCGTGACGACGGGAGCGCCGCAGGCCTCGGCGAACGCCAGGAGCTCGGCCGCCGCACGGGCGCGGATGATGCCGCCGCCGACGTACAGCACGGGCTTCTTCGCCTCGGCCAGCAGCTGCGCCGCGGCCTGGATCTGCTTGCCGTGCGCCTTCGTCACCGGGCGGTAGCCGGGCAGGTCGACCTTGGGCGGCCAGACGAACGGCGCCGCGTCCTGCTGCGCGTCCTTGGTGATGTCGACGAGCACCGGGCCGGGGCGGCCCGTCGTCGCGATCAGCACGGCGGAGGCGAGCGCCGAGGGGATGTCCTCGGGGCGCGTGACCAGGATGGAGTGCTTGGTGATCGGCATCGTGATGCCGACGATGTCCGCCTCCTGGAAGGCGTCGGTGCCCATCAGCGTCGAGAAGACCTGACCGGTGATCGCGAGCATCGGCACGGAGTCCATGTACGCGTCCGCGATCGCCGTGACGAGGTTGGTCGCGCCGGGCCCGGAGGTCGCGATGCAGACGCCGAGCTTCCCGGTCGCCGCGGCGTAGCCCTCGGCCGCGTGGCCGGCGCCCTGCTCGTGGCGGACCAGGATGTGGCGGATCTTCGACGAGTCCATCAGCGGGTCGTAGACGGGCAGGATCGCGCCGCCGGGCAGGCCGAAGACGTCCTCGATCCCGAGCATCTCGAGCGAGCGGACGACCGCCTGCGCTCCGGTGAGCGACTCGGCGACGGGAGCGACCGCCGTCGCGGACGCAGCGGAGCGGGGTGGCTGGGGGGTCGGGGCGGGAGGCGCGGCGGACGGGTCCGGGGTCATGCGGGTGTCGATTCCTTCGAAGCGGTGTGCGGCGGCGGGCACCGGGGGCTCGGAGTGCGAGCGAGCGGTGCCCGGGAGGCGCGAGTGCGCGGCCGGCCCGAGCGGGCCGGGATCAACCCGTGGTGGCGCCCTCGGCGGCCGAGCGGACGAGCTTGGCGTACTTGGCGAGGACACCGCGGGTGTAGCGCGGAGGGAGGGGCGCCCAGCCTTCTCGGCGGGCGGCGAGCTCGGATTCGTCGACGAGTAGGTCGATCGATCGAGCGGCGATGTCGACCCGAATCGGGTCTCCGTCGCGAACGAATGCGATGGGACCTGCGTCCACCGATTCGGGAGCTATGTGGCCGATGCACAGGCCGGTTGTGCCGCCTGAGAATCGTCCGTCGGTCAACAGTAGTACATCTTTTCCGAGGCCGGCCCCCTTGATGGCGGCAGTGATGGCCAGCATCTCGCGCATGCCCGGGCCGCCCTTGGGGCCCTCGTACCGGATGACCACCACGTCGCCCTTCTTGATCTGGCCGTCGGTCAGCGCGTCCATCGCGGCGCGCTCGCGCTCGAAGACCCGCGCGGGGCCCTCGAACACGGAGGCGTCAAAGCCGGCCGTCTTGACGACCGCGCCCTCGGGAGCGAGCGAGCCCTTGAGCACGGTCAGTCCGCCGGTGGCGTGGATCGGGTTGTCGAGGGTGCGGATGACCTCGCCGTCCAGCGGCGCGATGTCCATCGCCGCGAGGTTCTCGGCGACGGTCTTCCCGGTGACGGTGAGGCAGTCGCCGTGCAGCAGGCCCGCGTCGAGCAGGGCCTTCATCACGGCGGGGACGCCGCCGTGGCGGTCGACGTCGTTCATCACGTACTTGCCGAACGGCTTGAGGTCGCCGATGTGCGGGATCGTGTCGCCGATGCGGTTGAAGTCGTCGATCGTGAGGTCGACCTCGGCCTCGTTCGCGATCGCGAGCAGGTGCAGGATGACGTTGGTCGAGCCGCCGAAGGCCATGGCCACGGCGATCGCGTTCTCGAACGCCTCCTTGGTCAGGATGTCGCGCGCGGTGGTGCCGTTGCGCAGCAGCTCGACGACCGCCTCCCCCGACTTGCGGGCGAAGTAGTCGCGGCGGCGGTCGGCCGCGGCGGGCGACGCGGAGCCGGGCAGGCTCATCCCGAGCGCCTCGGCGACGCTGGCCATGGTGTTCGCGGTGTACATGCCACCGCAGGAGCCCTCGCCCGGGGCGAAGGCGCACTCGATGCGCTTGGCGTCCTCCTCGGACATGATCCCGGCCTTGACGCCGCCGACCGCCTCGAAGGAGTCGATGATCGTGATGTCCTTCTCGGTGCCGTCGGACAGCTTGACCCAGCCCGGCGCGATCGACCCGGCGTAGACGAAGACGGCGGCGAGGTCGAGGCGCGCGGCGGCCATCAGCATGCCGGGCAGCGACTTGTCGCAGCCGGCCAGCATGACGGTGCCGTCGAGGCGCTCGGCCATCATCACGGTCTCGACGGAGTCGGCGATGACCTCGCGTGAGACGAGCGAGAAGTGCATGCCCTCGTGACCCATCGAGATGCCGTCCGAGACGGAGATGGTGCCGAACTGCAGCGGATAGCCGCCGCCCGAGTGCACGCCCTCCTTCGCGCTGCGCGCGAGGCGCTCCAGCGAGAGGTTGCAGGGGGTGATCTCGTTCCAGGACGACGCGATGCCGATCTGGGGCTTCTCCCAGTCGTCATCGCCCATTCCCACGGCGCGCAGCATCCCGCGCGACGTCGTGGCCTCGATGCCGTCCGTGACGGTGCGCGAACGAGGCTTCCAATCGATTTCCGGCATGTGACGAGGCTACCGCCTCGCGCGCGGTGCTCCGGCGCTGCCGAGCGCGTCCCGATCCGTCGCGAACGGTCGCGTCCGTCGCCTCGATCCGGCAGCGATGGTCGTGTCAGTGGCCGCGCGCCGACCGTTCGTGACGGATCGACCGGCGCTGGTCAGTCCGCGGTGGCGCGGAAGTCGGCGAGGAGCGACAGCACGTGGGCGATCTGCTCGGGGCCGCGGACGCGGTAGGCGGCCGAGGTCGTGCCGGGACCGCTCTTGACACCGACGTCGCCGGTGCCGAGGACCGCGAAGGCGTCCTCATCCGTGACGTCGTCGCCGGCGTAGAGCACGGCGGTCGCGCCGGTGTAGCGGCGCAGGTGCTGCACGGCCTCGCCCTTGGTGGTCGAGCGGACCGAGAACTCGAGGACGTTCTTGCCCTCGCGGACGGTGACGCCCTCGACCTCGGCGCGCGCCTCCGACAGGGCGACGACGTGCGCGACGCGGCTGTGCCGGTCGGTGGCGAGGCGGGTGTGCAGGGCGAAGCCGGCCGGCTTGTCCTCGATCCAGACGTTGTCGATCCCGCGGGCGATGCCCTTCAGCACGTCCTCGAGCACGCCGACCTTCGCCAGCTCGGTCTCGTCGAGGCGGACGGCGTCGTCGCCCGGGTCCAGGCGGATCTCGATGCCGTGCGAGCCGACCAGCAGCGCCTCGTCGGGCAGCTGCGCGACCTCCTCGAGGCTGCCGAGGGCACGGCCGGAGACCAGTGCGACGCGGGTGCCGGGCAGCGCGAGCAGTCGGAGGACCGCCTCGCGCGCCTCGGGCAGGGCGCGGGCGTGCGCCGGGTCGTCGACCTCGGGTGCGAGCGTCCCGTCGAAGTCGAGTGCCACCAGCAGACGGCCGGTCGCGGCGAGCTCGTGCAGCGCGGCGACGAGGCGGTCGGGCACGCCGGGCAGGTGCTCGCCGGGGGTCGGCATGACGGCGGTCATCGCGACGCCTCCGCCTCGTCGCGGCGGGCGTCCTCGTGGTGCGCGTCCTCGGCCGCGCGACCGCGGACCCCGTCCTCGTGGTGCTCCGCCTCCTGGCCGAGCGGCGCCTCCTGGCCGCGCGCGGCCGGGTGCACGTCGAGCTGCTGGCCCGCGGCGTGCTCGCTCAGCGCATCGAGGAAGCTCGCCGACCAGCGCGAGACGTCGTTCTCGAGCACGCGGCGGCGCAGCGCCCGCATCCGGCGAGTGCGCTCGGCCCGCGGCATCCGGGCCGCGCTCTCGATGGCGTCCTTGAGGCCGGAGATGTCGTGCGGGTTGATCTGCACGGCCTGCTTGAGCTCGTCCGCCGCGCCGGTGAACTCGCTCAGCACGAGCACGCCGTCGTTGTCGAAGCGGGAGGCGACGTACTCCTTGGCGACCAGGTTCATCCCGTCGCGCAGCGCCGTCACCAGCATCACGTCGGCGGCGAGGTAGAGGGCGACCATCTCCTCGCGCGGGTAGCCGTGATGCAGGTAGCTGATCGCCGGGTTGCCGATCGTGCCGTAGTCGCCGTTGATCCGGCCGACCTGCAGCTCGATGTCGTCGCGCAGCTGCTTGTAGGTCTCGACACGCTCGCGGCTCGGGCTCGCGACCTGCACGAGCACCGCGTCCTTGGTGCTGAGCCGGCCGTCGGCGAGCAGCTCGCCGAACGCCTTCAGCCGGTGGCCGATGCCCTTGGTGTAGTCGAGGCGGTCGACGCCGAGCATGACGGTCTCGGGGTCGCCCAGATCGGAGCGGATCTGGCGCGCCCGCTCCTGGATCTCGGGGGTGCGCGCCATCGCCTCGAAGGCGGCGGCGTCGATCGAGATCGGGAAGTGCCGGGCGACGACCGGGCGGACGCTGGCGCCGCGGCGCGAGCGGTTGACCCGGCGGGTGCCGTCGACCGCGTCGTCCTCGACCGGCACCTCGACGACGGTGCTGCGGGTGTCGTAGCCGAGCAGGCGGCGGACCGCGCGGAGGAAGCTGCCCGCGTCGCCCTGGCGCTGGAAGCCGATGACGTCGGCGCCGAGCAGGCCCTCGACGATCTGCTTGCGCCACGGGAGCTGGGCGAAGATGCCGTAGGGCGGGAACGGGATGTGGTTGAAGAAGCCGATCGTGACGTCCGGGCGCAGCTCGCGGAGCATCTTCGGCACGAGCTGCAGCTGGTAGTCCTGCACCCAGACCACGCCGTCCTGCTCGGTGACCGCGGCGGCGGCCTCGGCGAAGCGGCGGTTCACCCGCACGTAGGCGTCCCACCACTCGCGGTGGTACGTGGGCGGCGCGATCACGTCGTGGTACAGCGGCCAGAGGGTGTCGTTGGAGAAGCCCTCGTAGTAGTCCTCGAGCTCCTGGGCGCTGAGGGCGACCGGGACGATCAGCACGCCGTCGTTCTCGAACGGCGCGACCTCCTCGTCCGCGACCCCGGGCCAGCCGACCCAGGCGCCCTCGTTGGCCCGCATCACGGGCTCGAGCGCGGTGACCAGCCCGCCGGGCGACGTCTTCCACGAGGCGGTGCCGTCGGCGTCGACGACGCGGTCGACCGGGAGGCGGTTGGAGACCACGACGAACGCGTTGCGCGCTCCGGCGGTGTGGTCGGCGGCGGCTGGAGTCGTCCCGTCGGCGCTGTCCTCGAGGGGTGCGGGGGCGGAGGCGGAGTGCGGAGGAATGGTGGTCCCGATCGTCGGTCGTGCCCGTCTTCGTACCCGCCGAGGCTACCAGCCGCACTCGAACGGGGGCCGGGCTCAGCCCTGGGCGAGGGCCAGCGCGAGCACCGCGCCGCCGACCGTCGGCACCACCGCGACGGCGCCGAGCAGCGCGTACTGCCGCCAGGAGATCGTCACGCCGAGCGCGGTCAGCCGCTGGTGCCAGAGCAGGGTGGCGAGCGAGGCCCACGGGGTGATCAGCGGGCCGGCGTTCACGCCGATCAGCAGGGCGACCAGGCGCACCGGGTCGGCGGCGACCGGCTCGAGCGCGAGATAGGCGGGCAGGTTGTCGACGAGGTTCGCGGCCACGACGCCGGAGCCCGCGAGCCGGAGCAGGTCGCCCACGCCGCTCCCGTCGCCCGCGACCACGGCGAGCGCCGCTCCGAGCCCGAGCTGGTGCGCCGCCTCCATCACGACGAAGAGCCCGGAGGCGAAGACGACCAGCTGCCAGGGCAGCAGCGAGACCTTCAGCGCGGACGGCCTCCGCACCGCGAAGAGCACGACGAGGGCGAGCGCCGCGACGGCCGCCGGGATCCACACCTCGAGCCCGGAGACGAGGGCGGGCAGCAGCAGCGCGACGACGACGCCGGCGCCGATCAGCAGGACGCGGTCCTCGACCGGGGTCCGCTCCCCCGTCCGGTAGCGGCCGGCCAGCTCGCGGCGGTAGCGGATCGCGAGCACGAGCACCGGGACCACGGCGGCGACGAGCGCGGGCGCGGCGGTCAGCGCGGCGAAGGCGAGCGGCCCGTCGACGCCGAGCCGCCTCTCTGCCAGGAGGTTGGTGAGGTTCGACACAGGGAGCAGCAGGGAGGCGCAATTGGCGAGCCAGACGGTCGCCATCGCGAACGGCAGCGGCGACACCCGGACGTGCGCGGCGAGCAGCACGACCACCGGCGTGAGCAGCACGGCGGTCGTGTCGAGGGAGAGGAAGACGGTGCTGACGATCGCCATCGCGACGACCAGGAGCCAGAGCAGCGCGGTCCGCCCGCGGCCCCAGATCGCCGCCCGCTCCGCCACGACCGTGAAGACTCCGGCCTCGGAGGCCAGCTCCGCCACCACGGTGACGGCGACCACGAAGGCCAGGATCGGCGCCGTGCGCTCGACCAGCTCGCCGAGCGCGTCCATCGGCAGGACCCCGGTGAGAGCGGCGATCACGCCGAGCACGAGGAGCACCGCCCCGATCACAGCCGTGCGCATCTCGTATCCGTTCTCCTCGGTCCGTGCCGCGGCCCGGCGCCGAGCAGCGGTTCACCGTAGCGGGCGACACCGACGACGGAGCCGTCCGCTGGCCGTCGGCGGTGTCAACCGTTGGGAGGGAACGGGGCCGGGCCACTAGCGTCGTGGTGAACACAGGAGGCAATCGATGCGCAAGTTCATCCTCAATTCCAGCGTCATCAGCGCGATCGTCGGAGGCTGGTCCATCCTGCAGACGACGCGCAAGGGTCCGCGCGACTGGCGGCTGGCCCTGCAGTGGGTCAGCTGGGCGATCGCTCTCGCGGTCGCCATCGGCTCGGTCTCCTACGACTCGAAGGAGCTCGTCAAGGAGCAGAACGGCAAGAAGCGCGACCGCTGACCGCCTTCTGACACGCCGCGAGCCACCGGCCGCGGCGTGTCAGCGCGCTCCGGCGCCGTCGCCCCTGGACACTGGAGTCTCAGCACGCGGCACGGGAAACGGGGTTCGTCATGAGGTTTCGTCTGAGGCGCCGTCAGCCGGCCCCCGAGGTCGTCGCGGCCCCCGCGCTCACGCAGGACGAGCTCTTCGCCGTCGTGCACGAGCGCCTCTCCGCCTTCGTCGGCGCCGAGGGCGCCTGGGTCGTCACCCGGCGCAGCCATGACGACCGCGACCCGATCTTCCACGGGATGCTCGCCCGCTCGCTCGCCCACGAGCTGTCCGCCGCCATCCAGGCCGAGCAGCTGCGCGCCGGCGTCGAGGCCACCGCCAACCCGGTCACCTCCGCCATCCCCGTGATGCGCGCCTCCACTCCCCCCGTCACCGCGGAGCCGGCCGCCCCCGTCACCGAGCCCGCCGCCCTCACCTGGGACCCGAAGCCGATCGCCGTCTGGGCCGAGCCCGACTCCGCCTCCGTCGCGACCCCGGCCGACGCCACCCGCTGACCCGTCGGCCCCCTGCATGCTGATCGAGTAGCCCTCGCAGAGGGCGCCACTCATGCTGATCGAGTAGCCCTCGCAGAGGGCGTATCGAGATCCACCCCCCTGAGCACGTTGGGTCTCGATACGCCGCTCCGCGGCTACTCGACCAGCATGGGCTGCCTCAGAGCACGTCGAGGATGTCGTTCTTCAGCGCCTCCGCGCGGGGGCCGAAGACCGCCTGGACGCTCTCGCCGACCTCCAGCACGCCGGCCGCGCCGAGAGCCTTCAGCCGTGCGGGATCGACCAGCGCCCGGTCGCCGACCTGGACGCGCAGCCGCGTGATGCACGCGTCGACGTGGACGAGATTCCCGCGCCCACCGAAGGCCGCGATGAGCGACTCGGCCTCGGACTCCGGCGGTTCGTTCGACGCGGAGGTCGGCTCCGCCACGACCGCGGCAGGTTCGCCCACGTCCACTCCGGAGACGACCTCCTCCCGGCCCGGCGTGCGGAGGTTCCACCTCCGGATGACGACCCGGAACAGCAGGTAGTACACGCCGGAGTACACGACTCCCATCACCACGAGCAGCCCCACGTTCTTCGCGGCCGGCGCCGTGCCGTAGAGAAGCAGGTCGACGAGCCCGGCCGAGAACGAGAAGCCGAGGTGGATGTCGAGGAGGTCGGCGATCGCGAGGGACAGCCCGGTCAGCACAGCGTGCACGACGTAGAGCGGGAACGCCGCGAACATGAACGCGAACTCCAGCGGCTCGGTGATGCCGGTGAGGAAGGCGGTCAGCCCGGCCGCACCGAGGATGCCGATCGCGACCGCGCGCTGCGAGCGGTTCGACACGTGGATCATCGCCAGCGCCGCCGCCGGGAGTCCGAACATGAGCACCGGGTAGAAGCCCGAGGTGAGCGCGCCAGCCGTCGGGTCGCCCGCGGCGAAGCGCGTCAGCTCGCCCGTGACGACGCCGCCGTCGGCGTTCGTGTACGAGCCCTGGAGGAACCAGACGTACGAATTGAGGATGTGGTGCAGCCCCAGCGGGATCAGCATGCGGTTGGCGAAGCCGTAGACGAAGGCGCCGAGCGCCCCGGTGCCGCCGATGAAGGCGCCGAGACCGGTGAGGCCGGACTCGAAGACCGGGTAGAACCAGCTCAGACCGAAGCCGACGACGAGGCACGCGAGCGAGACGACGATCGGGACGAACCGCCGGCCGCTGAAGAAACCGAGGTAGGCGGGGAGCGCGATGGTGTGGAACCGGTCGAACAGCACGGCCGTGAGCAGTCCGACCACGATGCCGCCGAAGACGCTGTAGTCGATCTGCACCTGGTCGCCGGCGGCCGTCGTCCGCCCCGCCAGGACGATCGGCGACAGGACGGTGAAGACCTTCGCGAGCACGAGGTGGCCGACGACGGCCGCGAGCGCGGTCGACCCGTCCGGCCTCCTGGTGAACCCGATGGCGACGCCGACGGCGAACAGCAGGGCCAGGTTCTCGAAGAGGGCCCCGCCCGCCGCGCTCATCGCCTGGAAGAACGGGCCGATCACGGGCAGATCGATCCGCCCGAGCAGGTCGGGCTGTCCGATCCGGAGGAGGAGCCCGGCCGCCGGGAGCACCGCGATCGGCAGCATGAGGCTCTTGCCGAGGCGCTGCAGACCCGCGAAGCCGGGGACGACGAGTCGTCGACGCGAGGCGGGCGCGCTCCGAGTGCGGGCGGTCATGCGGACAGCAGAGGATCACCGGCGAGGACGGACGCGCCGTCCTCCACGAGGGCGTCGACGTGGTCCGCGGTCCGCTCCAGCACGACCACGGGCACCACCGTCGGGAGTCCCGCGGCGAGGATCGCCGGGACGTCGTACTCCAGGACCGGCGTCTCGGCCTCGACGCGGTCGCCCTTGGCGGCGAGGACCGTGAAGCCGCCGCCCTTCAGCCCCACCGTGTCGATCCCGAGGTGGACGAGCACCGCTCGTCCGCTGTCCGCGACGACCACGAACGCGTGCGGCAGCACCTGGAGCAGGACCCCGCGGACCGGCGAGAGGACCTCGACGCGCTCCGCGGGAGGCTCGATCGCCATTCCGGCTCCCATCACGCCGGCCGCGAAGAGCTGATCGGGGACGGCCGTGAGGGGCACGGCGCGCCCGGCGAGTGGGGACAGGACGACGACCACGGGGACTCCCTCGAACCGGAGACCGGCGCGTACTCGGCACCGGTCGCCGATCACAGTAGGTCGGAGCGGAGCCCGGCCGTGCTGTGGCGCGAAACGCCCTGCGCGCCTGCCGCCGGGTCTCGATACGCCGCTCCGCGGCTACTCGACCACCATGCCCCCCTGCTGATCGATCAGCACTGCAGAGGGCGTCTCCGCTTCATGCTGATCGAGTAGCCCTCGCAGAGGGCATATCGAGATCCCGCGCGCTCAGACCGCCGGCCAGCGCTCCGGGCCCTCGCTGCCGGCCGGGTACTCGTCCAGCGGCACGTCGTCGGCGCGCCAGGCGTCGATCGCGGGCTGGACGATGCGCCAGCACTCCTCGGCCGCGTCGCCGCGGACCGAGAGCGACGGGTCGTCGTCGAGGATCCCCGAGATGACCTCGCCGTACGCCAGCAGCTCCCCCGCACCGAAGGTCGCCTCGAGCGACGCGCGCTCGAGCGTGTACGGGTCGCCCGGGCCGTTGATGTTCAGCTCCAGCGCCATCTGGTCCGGAGCGAGGAACAGCCGCAGCACCGATGCCTCGGCCGTCCCGTGGAAGCCGGCCGGCAGGTGCGGCACCGGCTTGAAGCGGATGACGATCTCGCGCCGCCGCTCGCCCAGCGCCTTGCCCGAGCGCAGCGTGAACGGCACGCCCGCCCAGCGCCAGGTGTCGATCTCGACGGTCAGCTCGGCCAGCGTCTCGGTCTTGCGCGACGGGTCGACGCCCTTCTCGTCCGTGTAGGCGGGGAGCTCGCGCCCGTCGACCGAGCCGGCGGTGTAGCGCGCCCGGCGCGAGTTCGCGCTCAGGTCCTCGCCGTGCAGCCGCGTCGCCCGCAGCACGATGCCCTTGGCGTCGCGCAGGTCCGCCGCGCCGAGGGTCGACGGCGGCTCCATCGCGACGACCGCCAGCACCTGCAGCAGGTGGCTCTGGATCATGTCGATCAGCGCGCCGGCGCCGTCGTAGTAGCCCGCGCGCCCCTCGAGGCCCAGCTGCTCGTCGTAGACGATGGCGACGCTCTCGATGTGCTCCGCGGACCACAGCGGCTCGAGGATCCGGTTCGCGAAGCGCAGCCCGAGCAGGTTCATGACGGTCGCGCGGCCGAGGAAGTGGTCGACGCGGTGCACCCGGTCCTCGGGGACGAGCGCGGCGACGCGCGCGTTCAGGTCCCGGGCGCTCTTCTCGTCGGTGCCGAACGGCTTCTCGAGCGCGAGCACCGTCCCCTCCGGCAGCTCGTGCGCGGCGAGCGCGTCGCAGGCCTTCGCGGCGATCGCCGGCGGCAGGGCGAAGTAGATCGCGACGGGTCCCTCGCAGCTCGCGAGCAGCGCGGCGAGCGCCTCCGGATCCGTCACGTCCACCTGCTGGTAGCGCGTGCCCGAGACGAGGGCGTCGATGCCGGCACCCGAGGCGGTCTCCGTGGCGAACGACGTGGACACGACCTCGTGCCAGTGCTCCTGCGTCCAGTCCTCCTGACCGGCGCCGACGAGGTGCAGGCGGCGATCGGGCTCGCGGGTCAGGAGCTGACCGACAGCGGGGAGGAGCAGGCGGGCGGACAGGTCGCCCGTCGCACCGAGGATGAGCAGCGTGTGGACCGACTGAGGCATGCGCCACACCCTACGGCGCCCCCGCCGACCTTTCCCGGCCTTGACGGCGGTGCGTCCCGGCCGGCCGGCCCCGCCCGCTCGCAGGAGCGCCCAGTGTTCTGCTGCCAGGATCAGCGCATGGTCTCCCCGATCGAGGACTACGCCGTCCTCTCCGACTGCCGCACCGCCGCTCTCGTCTCCCGCGACGGAGGAATCGACTGGCTCTGCCTCCCCCGCTTCGACTCCGCGTCGATCTTCGGCGCGCTCCTCGGCGGTGACGACCAGGGCCGCTGGTCGCTCCGGCCGGTGGACCCGGAGGCGACCGTCGAGCGGCACTACCTCGGCGACACCCTCGCCCTCGTCACCACCTGGACCACCGCGACCGGCGTCGTCGAGGTCACCGACGTGATGCCGCTCCGTGACGACCGCGCCGAGCTGGTCCGCCGCGTGAAGGGCGTCTCCGGCTCGGTGCGGATGCGCCAGGAGCTGCGGATCCGGTTCGACTACGCCCGCACGATGCCGTGGGTGCGCCAGGAGGGGACGGAGGAGGATCCGCTGCTGGTCGCCGTCGCCGGCCCGGATGCGGTCGTCGTCCGCGGCGTGCGCCTCTCGGCGACCGATCACGTGCACTCCGCCGAGTTCGACGTCGCGCCCGGCGAGACGGTCGACCTCTCGATGGCCTGGTTCCCCTCGCACCAGCGCGCCCCGAAGGTGCTCGACGTCGACAGGGCGATCGAGCGCACGGTCCGCTGGTGGACGGACTGGGCCGGCGCGATCCGCTACGACGGCCCGCACCGCGAGGCCGTGGTCCGCTCGCTGCTCACGCTGCGCGCTCTCACCGACGACCAGACCGGCGGCATCGTCGCCGCCGCGACCACCTCCCTCCCCGAGGAGTTCGGCGGCAGCCGCAACTGGGACTACCGCTACGTCTGGCTCCGCGACGCGTCCCTCACCCTCGAGGCCCTGCTCGCGCACGGCTTCGAGAAGGAGGCGCAGAAGTGGCGCGCCTGGCTGCTCCGGGCGGTCGCCGGCGCCCCGGAGGACGTGCAGATCATGTACGGCCTGGCCGGCGAGCGCGACCTGGCCGAGCGGGAGATGCCGAGCCTGCCCGGCTACGACGGCGCCTCCCCCGTCCGGATCGGCAATGCGGCGGTCGACCAGTACCAGGCCGACGTGATCGGCGAGGTGATGGTGGCGCTGCACGAGGCGCGAGTGGCCGGAGTGGACGAGAACGAGTTCTCCTGGCCGCTGCAGCGCGCGCTGCTCGGCTTCGTCGAGAGCAACTGGCAGCGGCCCGACAACGGCATCTGGGAGATCCGCGGCGAGCCGAGGCACTTCACCCACTCCCGGGTGATGGTCTGGGCGGCGCTGGACCGCGGCGTCCGCGCCGTCCGCGAGCACGGGCTCGACGGCCCGGTCGAGACCTGGGAGCGGCTGCGCGACACCGTCCGCGCCGAGATCGAGGAGCAGGGCTTCGACTCCGAGCGCGGCCACTACGTGCAGTCCTACGGCTCCACCGAGGTGGACGCCTCGCTGCTCGTGCTGCCGATGGTCGGCTTCGTCGCCGCCGACGACCCGCGGATGCTCGGCACGGTCGCCGAGCTCGAGCGGGCGCTGATGCACGACGGCCTGCTGCACCGCTACCGCACCGAGTCCTCGGTCGACGGCCTGGCCGGCGGGGAGCACCCGTTCCTGGCCTGCTCGTTCTGGCTGGTGCGGCAGTACGCCGACTCCGGCCGTCTCGACGACGCCCGCGCCCTGATGGACCGCCTCGTCGGGCTCTGCAACGACGTCGGCCTGCTCTCGGAGGAGTACGACGTCGAGAACCGGCGCCACGCGGGCAACACTCCGCAGGCGCTCTCGCACCTCGCGCTCGTCCAGGCCGCCGACGCGATCGCGCGGCACCGATGAGCGCGCGCAGAGCGGCGCCGCGCCGGCGCCGCCCGCTGCGGATCGTCCTCGTGAGCATCGGTGCCCTCGTCGCCGTCGCCGTCCTCGGCTTCCTCACCTGGTCCTCGATCGTGATGGGCCCCGATCCGGAGGCGCTCGCCCGCGTCGACGCGGACCCGGCGGTCGCCGTCGAGCGCACCGACACCGCGATCGTGCTCACCCCGACGGACGACGCGGGCACCGACCTCGACGGCGTCGGCCTCGTCTTCGTCCCCGGCGCCAAGGTCGACGCGGCCTCCTACGAGGCGACCCTCGCGCCGCTCGTCGAGGAGGGTGCGAGCGTGGTGATCACCCGGCCGATCCTCAACCTGGCGTTCTTCGATCTGCGCTCGCTCGAGAGCTTCACGGCGCAGGCCGACGGCGTCGACGAGTGGCTGGTCGGCGGCCACTCCCTGGGCGGCGTGAAGGCCTGCCAGTGGGGCGAGGACCCCGAGGTCGCGGGCCTCGTGCTCTTCGGCAGCTACTGCGCGAACGACCTCTCCGCGTCGGGACTGCCGGTGCTGAGCGTGAGCGGCTCGGAGGACGGCCTGAGCACCCCGGCGAAGGTCGCCGCGGCGAGCGACCAGCTGCCCGCCGACGCGCGCTTCGTCGAGATCGACGGGTCGAACCACGCCGACTTCGGCTGGTACGGCCCGCAGCCCGGCGACGGCACGGCCACGATCAGCCACGAGGAGGCCGACGCGCAGATCGCCGAGGCGCTGCTCGCCTTCGCGGGCGAGCGCGGTTAGGCCCGGTCCCGCCCGCCGTGGCGGTCAGTCGTGCCGGCGGCCGTCGCGGTCGGGCGTCTCGCGCAGGTCGATCAGCCCGGTGAAGAGCGCGCCGCGCTCGTTGGACTGCTGGTCGCCCGAGAACAGGTTGTCCGGCGCCGACTTCGTGCGGGTGCGCGGTGCGGGGGCGGTGCCCGCCTCCTCGTGCTGCATCTCCACGCGCTGGCGCGGCAGGGCGATCGGGTCGCTCTCGTGCAGCCAGCTCACCAGCCCCTCGCGGACGTAGCAGCGCAGGTCGAAGAGCGTCGGAGCGTCCTTCGCGGTAACGAGCACGCGGATGCGGACGTAGCCGCCGACCGCGTCGGTGACCTGCAGGACGCTGACCCGCTGGTCCCAGAGATCGGTCTCCTCGAGGATCCGGTGCAGCTCGGCCCGCATCTCGTCGGGTCGGACGCGCCAGTCCAGATCGAGCTCGACGGCGCCGAGCAGCTCGGAGCCGGTCCGGGTCCAGTTCTGGAAGGGCTGGGTGGTGAAGTAGTTGGTCGGGAGCACCAGGCGGCGGTCGTCCCAGAGGTGGACCACCACGTAGGTCAGGGTGATCTCCTCGATCCGACCCCACTCGTTCTCGACGATGACCACGTCGTCCAGGCGGATCGCGTCGCTGAAGGCGAGCTGCATCCCCGCGAAGATGTTGGTCAGGCTCGACTGCGCGGCGAGACCGGCGACGATCGAGAGCACACCGGCGGAGGCCAGCAGGGACGCCCCGGCGGTCCGCGCCTCGGGGAAGGTCAGGAGCGAGGCGCCGATCGCGATCACGACGACGGCCGCGACGGCCACCCGCCGGATGATCGTCATCTGCGTGCGCAGGCGGCGAGCCCGCCGGTTGTCGGCGGTGTCGGTGCGGTAGCGCTCTGCGCCCAGGTCCTCGAGGAAGACGAAGGTCGCACCGACCAGCCAGGCGGCGGCGCCGATCGTGGCGATCTGGAAGATCCGGTCGACGAGCCCCGGCCAGGTGTCACCGGAGACGGTCGCGGCGAGCGCGGCCCAGACGGCGATCGTGAGCAGCAGCACGCGGAACGGGATGCGCACCCGGCGGATCAGCAGCCGGGCCCACGTCTTGCGCTTGCCGATCGAGCGGATGATCAGCGCCACGACCGCGGTCACGACGACGGCGATCACGACGGCGATCAGCACGGCGAGGGCGATGGAGCCGACTTCTTGCAGGGCGTCTTCGGGCACGGCGGTCCTTTCGGGTGGGGGAAGGGGCGCGCACCATCGAGCGGATCGGACGAAGAGGGCAGCCTCCCACGGACACGGCGGGGAGCGCACGGGGCGACGCCGCACGTTGCGGGGATGCCCAGGCGGAGCGCGACGACGTCGGACGCTCCGGAAACGACGAAACGCCCGCCGGAGTGGCGGGCGTCTCGATGTGGTGCACCCCCTCGGACTTGAACCGAGAACCCACTGATTAAGAGTCAGTTGCTCTGCCGATTGAGCTAGAGGTGCGTGGCGACCGGCGAATCGTGCGTGCCGAACCGAGGGATCACATTACCAGCGCCCACCCCCGTTTCGTCAAATCGACACTCGCGCCCTGCTGATCGAGTAGCCCGCGCAGCGGGCGTATCGAGATCCACCCTTCTGCACACGTGGGTCTCGATACGCGCTGCGCGCTACTCGACCAGCATGCAGTGCGCCCCTCCGGGGCCACTGACCAGCATGCAGTGCGCCCCTCCGGGGCTACTCGAGCAGCAGGGAGACGCGCGTCCACGCCGCGCTGGCACCAGGCCATCGGCGGGGGCGCTCAGTATCGTGGACGCGTGACCCTCGACGACGACCTCCGCCTCGCCCTCCGCCTCGCCGACGCCGCCGACGCGATCTCGCGCGAGCGCTTCCTCGCCCTCGACCTCGTCGTGGACACCAAGCCCGACAGCACGCCCGTCTCGGACGCGGACCGCGCCGTCGAGGAGGCGATCCGCGCGGTCCTCGCCGCCGAGCGCCCCGACGACGCGATCCTCGGCGAGGAGTTCGGCACCTCCGGCGAGGCCTCGCGCCAGTGGATCCTCGACCCGATCGACGGCACGGCGCACTTCGTCCGCGGCGTCCCGATCTGGGCGACCCTGATCGCGCTGGCGATCGACGGCGTCCCGGTGGTCGGCGTCGTCTCGGCCCCCGCCCTCGGCAAGCGCTGGTGGGCCTCCAGGGCCGCCGGCGCCTGGGTGGACGAGAGCCGCGCTCCCCTGGGCAGCCTCGACCTGCCGGACGGCCTGCGCGGCGTCCTGGTCGCCCCGGCCGCCGAGGAGCCGCGCCGGCTCCAGGTCTCCGGCGTCGCGTCCCTCGCCGACGCCACCTTCAGCTACAACAGCATCCAGCAGTGGGACGGCGCCGGCCGGCTCGAGCAGCTGCTGGAGCTCGCCCGCACGGTCTGGCGCGACCGGGCCTACGGCGACGCCTGGCCCTACATGCTGGTCGCCGAGGGCCTCATCGACGGCGCGGGCGAGTTCGACGTGAAGCCCTACGACCTCGCCGCCCTGATCCCGATCGTCCAGGAGGCGGGCGGCCGCTTCACCTCCGCCGACGGCGAGGACGGCCCCTGGAACGGCAGCGCCGTCGCGACCAACGGCCTCCTGCACGACGAGGTCCTCGCGATCGCCGCCCGCCGATGAGCCGGCGCTCGGCGCTCCTCGCGGCGGCACTCCTGACCGCCGTGCTCCCGCTCGCGGCGTGCTCGTCCGTCGTCGGCTCCGACGATCCGGCGGCACTCCGTGACGAGAGCGGCACGGTCACCACCGCGGGCGTCATCGACGCCTTCTCGGTGGCGAAGGGCGACTGCCTCCGGGAGCCGGACGACGACCGCGTCGCCGACTTCGAGGCCGTCCCCTGCGCGGACAGCCACGACCTCGAGGTCTTCCACGTCTTCGCGCAGCCCGGCGACGACTACACCAGCCGCAACACCCTGCTGGCCCAGGCGGACGCCGGCTGCGAGCCCGAGTTCGGCGCGGTGATGAGCATCGCCTACGGCGACTCCGCCCTCGAGTACCGCAGCTTCGTCCCGTCCGAGGTCAGCTGGCGCCACGGCGACCGCGCCGTGCTCTGCGCCGTCTTCGACCCGGCGACCGGCGAGACCACGGGCAGCCTCTTCGACGCCGCGCGCTGACGCTCAGCCCGGACGCCCGCCGTCCGGGTCAATCCCCTCCGCGCCTCGATTGACAGGTTCGCGGCGCACGCGCACTGTGGGAGGACGATCACACACGATCGGCGAACGGCTCGGGGGTGCCGCGAAGCGCTGCAGGAGTCGAAGATGCACGAGCACCCAGGAGACGTTCCGGAGAGCGCGGAGCCGGAGCGCTCGGCGACGGCGGAGCACGAGCTCCGGCCGGCGGACAGCCTCTTCACCCGGCTGCAGCGGCAGTGCGCGCTGCTCTCGGCGGCGGAGGCGCTGGCCGACTCGACCGAGGACTCCGTCCGGCGCTGGTCGCGGCTGATCCACGACTACGCGCTGACCTCGGACCGAGTCGTGTCGGTGCACGGCGGCGCGGAGGACGCCGTGCTGGGCTGGCTGAAGCCCCGCGGCGTCATCGCCCTCCTGGTCACGGAGGAGTGCGCGGACGACCACGCGGTCGAGCACCTGGCCGCCGCTCTCGCGGCGATGAACGCGGTGACGCTGACCGTCGACGACGAGCGCGCCGAGCGCCTCGCCCCGCTCACGCAGGCACTCGCGCGGATGCTCCCGAGCGGATTCGCCGAGCTGCCCCTCGATGCCCACGCGCACTACCCGGAGGGGGCGATGGCGACGGTCGTCACGCCCGAGAACCTCTACCGCGCGTGGACGCCTCCCGCGACGCTCCAGGGGCCGGAGAACGGTGCGGAGCGCGACGACGACGAGCGCCTCGCGCTGCTGACCCTCTACGGCCGCGTCCGCCAGCTCGACGTCCGTCCGGAGTGACGGCTCGGAGCAGCGGCGGCTCGGAGCGGCAGCTCCTGTGTGCGACGACGACCGGTGGTGGAGATGGGGGGAATCGAACCCCCGTCCATCGCTGTGATTCTGCGCCTTCTACGGGTGTAGCCAGTGAGAGCGTTCTGCTCGGCCCCGACCGTTACCACTGGCGCATCGGTCGACGGGCCCAGCCCGAGTGCAAGTCCCGCGTCGCCCTCAGGCGTAACGACGCAGCAAGTCCTCTAGATGACGCCAGGATCCGGGGCGAGGACGCACCCACGGGCTGACGGACTATCTACTCTGGCTTAGGCAGCGAGAGCGAAGTCGGTGCGCTTCTGTTCGGCACCTGTGTTTTTCAGAGATCGTTAACGAGATAACCCTGAATCCTCGACCCGCTTCTCGCAGTTTCGCAGGCAATGTCGAAACCGATCATCCCCGCGAGCACTCGCCGGCACTGGGCCAGGTGGAGTGGGTCGTCGTCGCACACTGTGGAGTTACGAGAGAAGAGTCTACCTCGTCGCGCGGGCGGTGACCCGACGACGGCGCAGATCGAGCAGTCCGAGCACGAGGGCGAGCGCGATCAGCCCGAGGGTGACGAAGTAGCCGTTGCGGAAGGCGTCGTGGTACCGGTCGAGCCCCTCCGCCATCCCCGCCTCACTGGCGAGCGTGGCGAAGAAGATCGCCGAGGCGCAGGCCGTGCCGACCGCGGTGCCGACGCGCTGACCGAGCTGGCCGACCGAGCCCGCCACGCCGCCCTGCTCGGGCGAGATCTCGGCGAGCGTCAGCGTCTGGTTGGGCGAGACGACGAAGCCGCCGCCCGCGCCGGCGACGAGCATCGCCGCGCCCATCCCGTAGGCGGCCGTCTCGGCCGGCAGCAGCTCGGCCGCCAGCAGCACCAGTGTGAAGCCGATGACGACGAGCACGATGCCCAGCACGACGAGGGCGCGACCGTAGCGCTGGACGAGCTTGCCGCCGTACCACGCGGTCACCGCCGAGGTCAGCGCGAACGGGATGCTGACCATGCCCGCGAACACCGGCGCGAGGCCGAGGCCCTGCTGGAGGAAGAGCGTCGTCAGCAGGAAGGTCGCCGGGATCGCCGCGAAGTAGGACGTCGCGACCAGGATCCCGTTGCGGTACGAGCTGGTGCGGAAGATCCGGAAGTCGATGACCGGGGTGCGGTCCTTCGCGGCGTAGTGCGCCTCCCACTTCACGAAGGCGTACGCGGCGACAGCCGCCAGCAGCAGCCAGAGCCAGCGGAACGGCGAGTCCGTCGAGGCGCCGGTGGTCAGCAGGAACGGCAGCATGAAGGCGAAGATCGTCACGCCCAGCAGCAGCAGGCCGACCGGGTCGAGCGAGGTGTCGCCCTGCGGTGTGCGCTGCACCTTCGGCAGCAGCTTCCAGGCGAAGACCAGCGCGGCGATGCCGAGCGGGATGTTCATCCAGAACAGCAGCCTCCAGCCGTCCTGCTCGCCGCCGATCGCGATCAGCAGTCCGCCCAGGGTCGGCCCGAACGCCGTGGAGAGGCCGATCACGGCGCCGAAGACGCCGAAGGCGCGGGCCCGTGCGGCCCCGGTGAACAGCTGCTGCACCAGGCCGAGCACCTGCGGCATCTGGATGCCGGCGGCGATGCCCTGGATGAAGCGGGCGATGACGAGCAGCTCGATCGTCGGCGCGACGGCGCAGAGCAGGCTGGCGAGGGTGAATGCGGTGAGACCGACGAGGAAGAGCAGGCGCCGCGACTTGATGTCGCCGAGCCGTCCGGACGGCACGAGCGAGAGACCGAAGGCGAGCGCGTAGCCGGCGACGATCAGCTGCAGCTGGCTCGGATCGGCCGAGAGCGACTTCTCGATCGAGGGCAGCCCGACGTTGACCTTCGACAGGTCGAGGATCGTGAAGGCGGCGACCGACACCGCGACCGCGAAGGCCCGCCAGCGCGTCCTCTCCTCCGCGGCAGTGGGCGGCGCGTCGGGAGCGTTGTCGGGAGAGGTCACGTCCTCCAGTCTCTCAGGACCGGAGCGCGCGCCTCCCCCGCTTGCGGGACATCGGCGCGGGCCGCCTACTCCCCCATGCGGCGGCGGGTGGACATCGCGCGGTCGGCCTCGCGGCGGTCCTGGCGCTCGCGGAGCACCTGGCGCTTGTCGTAGTCCTTCTTGCCCTTCGCTACCGCGAGCTCGACCTTGGCCTTGCCGTCGCTGAAGTAGAGCGAGAGCGGGATCAGCGTGTACCCGCCCTCCTTCACCTTGTTGTGGATCTTGAGGATCTGCGCCTTGTGCAGCAGCAGCTTGCGCTTGCGCCGCGGCGGGTGGTTGGTCCAGGTGCCCTGGGCCCACTCGTTGATGTGCACGGCGTCGAGCCACGCCTCACCGCCGTCGACGAAGGCGTAGCCGTCGACCAGTGACGCGCGGCCGTTGCGGAGCGACTTGACCTCGGTGCCCGAGAGCACGAGTCCCGCCTCGTAGGTGTCCTCGATGAGGTAGTCGTGGCGCGCCTTGCGGTTGGTCGCGACGACCTTCTGTCCCTGTTCCCTGGGCACGGCTGCTCCTTCGGTCCGAGAGCGATGGTGGGCCACCCCGATCGGGGCAGCCCACCAGTATACGGCCGCACGCGGCCGAGAACGCCGGGCGGTCTAGACCCGCAGGTACCGCGCGATCGCCACGTTGGCCGAGATCGCCGCGAGGACGATCCCCACCACGATCAGGATCGGCACCACGATCAGCGCGTCGTCGACGCCCACGAACGACGTCAGCGGGATCCGGTACGCGAGGAACCCCTGCACGAAGAAGACCACGATCGCCACGACCGCGACCCCCGCGAGGATCGAGCCGAGCAGCGCCGCGAAGACGCCCTCGAGGATGAAGGGGGTCTGGATGAACCGGTTCGAGGCGCCCACGAGCCGCATGATGCCCAGCTCCCGTCTCCTCGAGAACGCCGACAATCGGATCGTCGTCGCGATCAGCAGCACCGCCGCCACGAGCATCAGCACCGCGATGCCGATGGCCGTGTAGCTGGCCGCGTTGAGGATCGAGAAGATCTGGTCGAGGTACTGCTTCTGATCCGTGACGCTCTCGACCCCCGAGACGCTGGACAGGCTCTCCACGAGCACGTCCGACTGCGTCGGGTCCTTCAGGTTGATCCAGAAGGTCTGGTTGAGCAGGTCGGGAGTGACGTACTCGGCGACCGGGTTCCCGGCGAACTGCTCCTGGAAGTTCGCGTAGGCCTGGTCGTGGTCCTCGAAGTAGGAGCGGTCGATGTAGGGGGCGAGCGTCGCGCCCGCGAGCTGCGACTCGACGGTGTCGATCTGCTCCTGCGTCGCGTCGGAGCCGCTGCAGTTCGAGCCGCCGGAGGTGGCGGTGCACATGTACACCGCGACCTGGGCCTTGTCGTACCAGAAGTTCTTCATCTGGCCGATCTGCATCTGCAGCAGGATCGCGGTGCCGACGAAGGTGAGCGAGATGAAGGTCACCAGGATCACCGAGACGACCATGGAGACGTTGCGCCGGAGGCCGCTCGAGACCTCCGACCAGATCAGTGCGTATCTCACTTGACGGGTCCTACATCCTGCTGGTCGTCCCCGGACTCGTCGCCCTCGCCCGCGTGGGCGCGCAGCCCCAGGCGGGCCGCGAGCGACTCCTCGGGGAGGGCCCCGGTGTCGGCGGGGAGGTAGATCGGGCCGGTCTGGCTCTGCAGCTCGACCACGCGCGGCGAGGCGGGCGCCTCGGTCGGGGCGGGCGGCGGCGGCGGGACGACCGGGTTCGACTGGGTGGTGGGACGCGCCGGAGCGACGTGGGTCTCGGGTGCGGCGGCCGAGCGGCGGCCCTCCGGGACGCGGGGCTGCGGCGCGGTCTGCTGCAGGCGCGGGCGCGCGAACGCGGCGCCGTGCTCGGGGAGCTCCGGCGCGGCGGCGGCGGGCGCCGGGGCACGGCGCAGGTCGACCTCCGGGACCTCGGCGGGCGCGAGCGCGCTCTCGGTGATCACGGGGTTGGCGATCGAGGACGTGGTGGTCGGGTGGTCGTCGGCCGCGACCACCACGACGCCGTCGTGCACGACGGTGATGCTCTCGGTCTGGCCGTACCCGCCCCGTCTCTCGTCGCGGACGATGCTGCCCGCCGAGAGCTCGATGACGCGGCGCTTCATCTGGTCGACGATGCCGGCCTCGTGGGTGGCCATGATCACGGTCGTGCCGCCGGCGTTGATCCGCTCGAGCAGCGCCATGATGCCGGCGCTGGTCGTCGGGTCGAGGTTTCCGGTCGGCTCGTCGGCGAGGAGGACCGCGGGCTTGTTGACGACGGCGCGGGCGATGGCCACGCGCTGCTGCTCGCCGCCGGAGAGCTCGTGCGGCAGGCGCGCGGCCTTGCCGGCGAGGCCCACCATCTTGAGCGTGTCGGGGACCGCCTCCTGGATGTAGCCCTTCGACTTGCCGATCACCTGGAGGCTGAAGGCGACGTTGTCGAAGACCGACTTGTTCGGGAGGAGCCGGAAGTCCTGGAACACCACGCCCATGTTGCGGCGGAAGTAGGGGACCTTGCGGCTCGAGATCTTGCCCAGGTTCTGCCCGAGCACGTGGATCGAGCCGGAGGAGGGCCGCTCCTCCTTGAGGATCAGGCGGAGGCAGCTGGACTTGCCGGACCCGGAGGCGCCGACGAGGAAGACGAACTCGCCCCGGAGGATCTCGAGATCGATGGCGTTGAGGGCGGGTCTCGTGCCACCCCGATACTGCTTGGAGACGTTGTCGAAGCGAATCATGTCGGTACGAGGGTAAGCGACGATCCCGGAGAGTGACCCGTCCGGCCGCCCGGCGCGCCGAGCGGCCGGCCCTTCGGCGGACCCGACCTGGGAGTCAGACGCCTCGCGACTCCCCCGGCCGCCGCACCAGAGCGACGACGAGGGAGCCCGCGGAGACGGTCGCGCAGGCGAGAAGAGCGATCGCGAGAGCCGACGACGCCCTCTGCGCCTCGGGAGTCGGCATCGACGTCGCCGGCTCCGTCCCGACGCCGACGAGCGACAGCCCGACGAGGAGGCAGACCGCCGCCGCGGCCGCCGTCGTCGCGATCACGGGGGCTGCGCTCCCCCCGCGCTCGGCACCCCAGGCCCGTCCGAGCAGCGCGGCGGCTCCGAGCAGCAGCAGACTGGCGAGCGCCGACGCCACCGCGAAGCCGACCCGCCATCCCTCGTCCGGCACGGCGTCGAACGCACCGGTCCGGTTGCCGATGACGGACGCGACGACGAACGCGGCCGCCGCCGCACCGAGCGCAGCGAGCCCGAGGAGAACGAGCCCCACCGGGCGCTCGGCCGGAGTGCCCCCGGGGGTCTCCCCGCCGGTCCGCTCAGCGGCGGGCCGACGGGGAGGCGTGCTCACCGGCGATCGGCGGAGGTGGCGTCTCCCGGATCGCCGTCGACCGCCCCGGTCGGAACGACGCGAGCGGCGGCGTCGACGACGGCAGCGGCGTCCGCGACGGAACCGCCCGCGACGACGGCGCCCGTCTCCTCGGAGGGCAGCGCGACGTCGCCCGCCACGGTGAGGGACGCCCACTCGTCCTCGAGGACCAGCGCGAACAGCTCGGTGCCGTCGAACAGCGCGGCTCCGTCGACTCGGAGCCCGGCGCCGGTGACCGCTCCCGCAGAGGCACCCCCGACGACGTCCGCTGCTCGGGCGGGAGCGAGCGGGTTCGCGGGGGTCTCTCCGAGTCGCAGCGCGATGTCGTCCCCGAGGGCGTCGGAGAGCGACGTCTCGGAGGACAGCGGGAGGCCGGCGATCGGCTGGTCCGCCTGTGCCGGAGCGGCTGCCGCGAGGGCGAGCACGGCGCCGGCCCCGGCAGCGATCAGGAGAGAAGTCTTCGACATGGTTCCACCTTTCTTGAGAGAGTCTCGGATCGAGACGTTCTCAGGGTAGAACCGGTCGACGCTCAGGCTCTTCCGGGTTCGCGGAACGTCGGCTCCGCCTCGCGCCCGTGCTCCAGTGGGGTTCCCGGGCGCAGGGGGCCGGCCCGGCTCGCGCCGTGCCGCCGCCGGTCAGGCGGACTTGCGCCAGCGGATGCCCGCGGCGATGAAGCCGTCGAGGTCGCCGTCGAAGACGTGCGAGGGGTTGCCGACCTCGTGGTCGGTGCGGAGGTCCTTGACCATCTGGTACGGCGCGAGGACGTAGCTGCGCATCTGGTCGCCCCAGCTCGCCGTGATGTTGCCGGCCAGCTCCTTCTTGGTCGCGGCCTCCTGCTCCTTCTGCAGCAGCAGCAGGCGCGACTGCAGCACGCGCATGGCGGCCGCGCGGTTCTGGATCTGGCTCTTCTCGTTCTGCATCGAGACGACGAGGCCGGTGGGGAGGTGGGTCAGGCGCACCGCGGAGTCGGTCGTGTTGACCGACTGGCCGCCGGGGCCGGAGGAGCGGAAGACGTCGACGCGGATGTCGTTGTCCGGGATCTCGATCGCACCGGCCTCCTCCATCAGCGGGATGACCTCGACCGCGGCGAAGGACGTCTGGCGCTTGCCCGCGGCGCCGAAGGGGCTCATCCGCACGAGGCGGTGGGTGCCGGCCTCGACGGAGAGGGTGCCGAAGGCGTAGGGCGCGTCGATCTGGAAGGTGGCGGACTTGATGCCGGCCTCCTCCGCGTAGCTCGCGTCCATCACGGTCGCGGGGTACTTGTGCTTCTCGGCCCAGCGGAGGTACATCCGCATCAGCATCTCGGCGAAGTCGGAGGCGTCGACGCCGCCGGCTCCCGCGCGGATGGTGATGACGGCGGGGCGGTCGTCGTACTCGCCGTCGAGGAGGGTCTGCACCTCGAGCTCGCCCATGGTCTTCTGCAGGGCGTCGAGCTCGGCGATCGCCTCCTGCTCGGACTCGGCATCGTCGGCCTCGTTGGCCATCTCGACCAGGACCTCGAGGTCGTCGAGGCGCCGCTCGATCGCGGTGATCCGGGCGAGCTCGGACTGGCGGTGGCTCAGCGCGCTGGTCACCTTCTGCGCGTTGTCGGTGTCGTCCCAGAGGTCGGGGACGCCCGCCTGCTCGTTCAGCTCCTCGATCTTCGCGCGGAGCTCGTCGACGTCGATGACGGCGAGGATGTCGGAGAAGGTGGAGCGGAGAGCAGTGATCTGCTCGGTGAAGTCGTTGTCCAGCATGGTGGCTCCAGACTACCGGGGGCACCGGGGGTCACCGCGGGCGGCCGCCCGGGCGGCGCTTAGGATGGGGCTGATGAGCAGCACCGCCGAGCGCCCCTTCCCCGTCGGGCCCCTCCTGCTCTCGACCTTCCTGCCGACGCTGCTCTTCTCGGTCGGCGAGGGCGCGATCATCCCCCTCCTCCCCGCCGTCGCCGGCGACCTCGGGGCGACGCTGGCGATCGCCGGCCTCGTCGCGGGAATGATCATGATCGGCGAGCTCGCGGGCGACATCCCGAGCGGCTGGATCGTCTCGCGGATCGGCGAGCGCGGCGCGATGCTCGGCGCCTCGGCCGCCTCGATCCTCGGCCTGGTGATCTGCCTCGTCTCCACCTCGTGGGTGACGCTGACCGTGGGTGTCTTCCTGATCGGCCTCGCGACAGCGGTCTTCGCGCTCGCCCGGCACGCCTTCATGACCTCGTTCGTGCCGATCAGCCACCGGGCCCGGGCGCTGTCCTCGCTCGCGGGGGTGTTCCGCGCGGGCTGGCTGATCGGCCCGTTCCTCGCCGCGGGGGTCGTGCACCTCAGCGGCTCGGTCGAGTCGATCTTCTGGGTGCACATCGCCTGCTGCGTGGCCGCGGTGGTCGTGCTGCTGCTCGTGCCGGACCCGGCGACGGTGCTGCGCCGCGCGGCGGCCGCCTCCGCCGCCGCCGACCCCGTGCTCGACGCCGCCGCCGAGGCCGCGGCTGTGCCGGAGTCCTCCCCCGGCCTGGTCCGCACCCTCCGCGCGCACCGCGGCGTGCTCGCGCGGATGGGCTCCGGCGCCGCCGTGATCGGCGCCCTGCGCGCGAGCCGGACGCTGATCCTCCCGCTCTGGGCGGTCAGCCTCGGCCTCGCCGAGACCGACACCGCGATCATCATCGGCATCGCCGGGGCCCTCGACTTCGCCCTCTTCTACGCGGGCGGGCAGGTGATGGACCGCTTCGGCCGCGGGGCCACGGCGATCCCGTCGATGATCGGCCTGGGGGTCGGGCACCTGCTGCTGGTGGCGACGCTCCTCGCCGCCGACCCGGTGCCCTGGTTCATCGCGGTGGCCTGCGTCCTCGCGGTGGCGAACGGGATCGGCTCGGGCATCCTGATGACGATCGCCGCGGATCTCGCGCCGCCGAAGGATCCCGCGCCCTTCCTCGGCGCGTTCCGCTTCACCGGCGACGCGGGCAATGCGGCGGCGCCGATCGCGGTGTCCGCGCTCACCGCGGCGGTCTCGCTGCCGTTCGCTGCGGGAGCGATGGGCGTGCTCGGGCTGGCCGGTGCCGCCGCGCTCTCGCGCTGGATCCCGCGGTACCTGCCGCACCGGCGCCCGCGCACCTGACCCGCAGCGCGCCTGGCGGCCAGGCGGTCTCCGCGCGGGCCCCTGCTCGCGCTCCCCTCCTACACTGGAGCGCGCACGCGGGAGTGGTGGAATGGCAGACACGCAGGATTTAGGTTCCTGTGCCGAGAGGCATGTGGGTTCGAGTCCCACCTTCCGCACCAGGGGCGACCGGAGCGACCGGCGTGGCACGCCACCTTCGGGGGCCGCCCCGGCCGTCTTCCCGGTTTCGCCGGTACAGTGAGCGCGGTCGAGCCGCCGCAGACCGAGGATCGGCTGCGGCGTCGGCCGGCCGCACGGCACTGATCGACTGGAGAACCGTTGAACCACGCCGCCCTGGTCCCCTGGCTGGACCCCGGAACAATCCTCGAGCAGGCGGGACCGTGGGGCGTTCTCGTAGTCTGCCTGATCGTCTTCGCCGAGACCGGCCTGCTGATCGGCTTCCTCTTCCCGGGTGACACTCTCCTCATCATCACGGGACTCCTTGCGCATGAGAACGCGGCCGGAAATGGTCTGGGCATGCCTATCTGGCTGATCTGCCTCGCGATCGGCTTCTCGGCGTTCGTCGGCGGCGAGGTCGGCTACCTGATCGGGCACAAGGCCGGGCCGCGCATCTTCGAGCGCAAGGAATCCGGCTTTTTCAGCATCGAGAACGTCAAGCGCACCAACGCCTTCTTCGAGCGCTTCGGCGGCCTCGCCGTGATCCTCGCGCGATTCGTGCCGATCGTCCGCACCTTCGCGCCGATCGCCGCCGGCGTCGCCCACATGAACTACCGCAAGTACAGCCTCTACAACCTCATCGGCGCGCTCATCTGGGGCAGCGGCGTGACGCTGATCGGCTGGCTGCTGGCCTTCATCCCGCCCGTCGCCGCCTTCGTCTCGCACTACATCGACGTGATCCTGATCGGCGCCGTGGCCCTCGCGATCATCCCGACGGTGTTCCACTTCCTCCAGCAGCGCCGCAAGGCCCGCCTCGCGGCCGACAAGGAGACCGACGCGTCGGAGGCGAGCGCCCTCGTCCTCGACCCCACCGCCGTCGACGACAAGCACCGCAAGCACTGACCGATCCCGCGAGATGCCACTTGTGCACACTCGACACGGCGTGTCGCGTGCACAAGTGGCATCTCGCGGTCGGGAGGCTGCGCCCCCGATCAGGGCAGGGTGGTCGCCAGGGCCGCCAGTTCGGCTCGGAGGGCGGTGAAGGCCCGGGCGCGGTGGCTGCGGGCGTTCTTCTCGGCGGGGGCGATCTCGGCGGCCGAGAGGGCCGAGTCGGCGGGGACGAAGACCGGGTCGTAGCCGTGGCCGTTCGTGCCGCGCGGACCGGCGGCGATGGCGCCGTCCCAGCGGCCCTCGACCACGATCTCCCGGCCGCCGGGCAGGACCGACTCGGGGACGACCAGCGCGATCGTGCAGACGAAGTGCGCGCCGCGGTGCTCCGGCTTCACATCGGCCAGCTGCGCGAGCAGCAGCTCGTGGTTCGCGACCGCGTCGTGCGGGCGGCCCGACCAGCGGGCCGAGAAGATGCCCGGCGAGCCGCCGAGCACGTCGACGCAGAGGCCGGAGTCGTCGGCGAGCGCGACGAGGCCGGTGTGCGCCGCCGCGGCCCGCGCCTTGATCAGCGCGTTCTCGGTGAAGGTGACGCCGTCCTCGACCGGCTCCGGCCCGTCGTAGGCGCGGACGCCGACGCCCGGCAGCGCGCCGGCCAGCATCGCCCGGAACTCCTCGACCTTGCCCGCGTTGTGGGTGGCGAGGACGAGGTCGAGGCTCACGCGTCCCGCCCCGCGGCGAGCGCCTCGGTCTGGAAGCGGGCCAGGTCGGCCGCGCCGCCGACCGCGAGATCGAGCAGCGCGTCGAGCTCGCGGCGGTCGAAGGGGGCGCCCTCGGCGGTGCCCTGCACCTCGACGAAGAGGCCGCGGCCGGTGACGACGACGTTCATGTCGGTCTCCGCGCGCACGTCCTCGACGTACGCGAGGTCGAGCATCGGGACGCCGTCGATGATGCCGACGGAGACCGCCGACAGGCTGTCGATCAGCGGCTGCGCCTTCTGGCCGACGTACTTCTTGCCGCGGGCCCATTCGATCGCGTCGACCATCGCCACGTACGCGCCGGTGATCGCCGCGGTGCGGGTGCCGCCGTCCGCCTGGAGGACGTCGCAGTCGATCACGATCGTGTTCTCGCCGAGCGCCTTCGTGTCGACGACCGCGCGGAGGCTCCGGCCGATCAGCCGGGAGATCTCGTGGGTGCGCCCGCCGACCTTGCCCTTGACGGCCTCGCGGTCCATCCGGGAGTTGGTGGCGCGGGGCAGCATCGCGTACTCCGCGGTGACCCAGCCCTTGCCCTTGCCCTGCAGCCAGCGCGGGACGCCGTTGGTGAAGGACGCAGTGCAGAGCACCCTGGTGTTCCCGTAGGAGATCAGCGCCGAGCCCTCGGCCTGGGTGCTCCAGCCGCGCTCGATGGTGATCGCGCGCAGCTCGTCGGGCGCGCGGCCGTCCTTGCGCTTGACGGTCGGCTGGGCGGCGGTGCTGTCGGTCACTCGGGTCTCCCTGGAGTCGTGCGGCGCGCGGCCCGGTCGAGCTCGCGCAGGTTGATCGTGCCGGTCTCGACGAGGTCGACGCTCGAGACCTCGGGGCCGAGGAAGCGCCGGGCGAGGCGGACGAAGTCGCTCGAGCCGGTCTCCTCCCAGCGGTAGGTCGGCGGGGCGGCGGCGGTGCGCTGCAGGCCGTGCGCCACCAGCGTGCGGTAGACGTCGAGGGCGGTCTCCTCGGCGCTCGAGACCAGCCGGACGTCGGGCCCCATCACGTAGGCGATGGCGCCGCGCAGCAGCGGGTAATGCGTGCAGCCGAGCACGAGGGTGTCGACGCCCGCCTGCTTCAGCGGCGCGAGGTACTCCTCGGCGAGCGCCAGCAGCTCGTCGCTCCAGGTGACGCCGGCCTCGACGAACTCGACGAAGCGCGGGCAGGCGGCGGTGACCAGCTCGAGGTCCGGTGCGGCGACGAAGGCGTCGTCGTAGGCGCGCGAGCGGATCGTGCCGACGGTGCCGATCACGCCGACGCGGCGGTTGCGGGTGTCGCGGACGGCGCTGCGGACGGCGGGCTGGATGACCTCGATCACCGGGATGCCGCGGCCGATCGTGTAGCGCTCGCGCGCGTCCCGCATCATCGCGGCCGAGGCGGTGTTGCAGGCGATCACCAGCAGCTTCGCGCCCTGGTCGACCAGCGTGTCCAGGGTGTCGAGGGCGTAGGCGCGGACGTCGGCGAGGGGCTTGGGCCCGTAGGGCGAGTGCGCGGTGTCGCCGAGGTAGACGATCGACTCGTTCTGCAGCTGGTCGATCACGGCGCGGGCGACGGTGAGTCCGCCGACGCCGGAGTCGAAGATGCCGAGGGGTGCGTCCGTCACGGAGGAAGAGCCTACCCGCGCCCGGGGAGGGTGCCCCGTGCAGGGAACGGTGCATGGAACACTGGTCGGATGGATGCCACGTCCTTCCTCACCGACCGCTACGAGCTGACGATGGTCGAGGGCGCTCTCGGCAGCGGCACCGCCGACCGGCGCTGCATGTTCGAGGTGTTCGCCCGCAGCCTCCCGCCGGGGCGCCGCTACGGGATCCTCGCCGGCACCGGCCGCCTGCTCGAGCTGATCTCGCGCTTCCGCTTCGGCGACGCCGAGCTCGACTGGCTGCGGGAGAACCGCGTCGTCGACGCGCGCACCCTGGACTGGCTGGCCGACTACCGCTTCCAGGGCGACATGTGGGGCTACCGCGAGGGCGAGGTCTACCTCCCCGGCTCCCCCGTGCTGATCGTCGAGGCGCCCTTCGCCGAGGGCGTGCTGCTCGAGACGCTGGTGCTGAGCGTGCTCAACCACGACAGCGCCGTGGCGAGCGCCGCGGCCCGGATGGTCTCCGCCGCCGACGGCCGCCCGCTGGCGGAGATGGGCTCCCGCCGGGCCGGCGAGCGCTCGGCGGTCGCCGCCGCGCGCGCCGCGCACATCGCCGGCTTCGGCGCCACCTCGAACCTCGAGGCGGGCCGCAGCTGGGGCGTGCCGACGATGGGCACCTCCGCGCACGCGTTCACGCTGCTGCACGACTCCGAGGAGTACGCCTTCCGCGCGCAGGTCGCCGCGCTCGGGCCGGGCACGACCCTCCTCGTCGACACCTACGACGTCACCGCCGCGGTGGACCTCGCGGTCCGCGTCGCGGGCACCTCGCTCGGCGCCGTGCGGATCGACTCGGGCGACCTCCCCCAGCAGGTCGCCGCCGTCCGCGCGCAGCTGGACGGGCTCGGCGCCACCGGCGCCAGGATCACCGTCACGAACGACCTGGACGAGTACGGCATCGCGGCGCTGGCCGCCTCCCCCGTCGATTCCTACGGCGTGGGCACCTCGGTCGCGACCGGCTCCGGCCACCCCACCGCGGGCATGGTCTACAAGCTGGTCGCGCACGAGGACGACGCGGGCGAGTGGGTCTCGGTCGCCAAGAAGTCGGCGGCGAAGGCCTCCATCGGCGGACGCAAGTCCGCGGGGCGGCGCCTGACCGAGGACGGCATCGCCGTCGAGGAGGTCGTGCACGTCGGTGCCGGGCCCGAGGGCGCGGTCGGCGAGGACGAGCGCGCACTGCTGGTGCCGCTGATCGAGGACGGCCGGATCCGCGAGGAGCACCTCGGTGCGACGGGTGTCGTCGCCGCGCGCGAGCACCGGGCGAACGCCGTGATCGAGCTGCCGCAGGACGCGCTGCGCCTCGGCCGCGGCGACCCGGTGATCCCGACCCGCTACGCCTGAGCGGAACGGTCCCGGAGCGGAACGGACCCGGAGCGGGGCGGACCCGGAGTGGGGCGGGCCCGGCTCCCGAGGGGGCCGGGCCGCGCGCCCTACTTCATCCGGGCGTAGATCTCCTTGCAGGAGGGGCAGACCGGGAACTTCTCCGGGTCGCGGCCCGGCAGCCACTTCTTGCCGCAGAGGGCGCGGACGGGCTTGCCGGTCATCGCGCTCTCGAGGATCTTGTCCTTCGGCACGTAGTGGGAGAAGCGCTCGTGGTCGCCCGGCTCGATCGTCTCCTGGTTGAGGAGCTCCTCGAGTTCGCGGTCGAGGGTGGCGGTTCCTCCGCCTCCCTCGAGGGGGTCGGTGCTGCTGTTCTCGAAACGGGACGTCATGGCTCCGATCCTACGCTCGGAGCGCGGGAGGGGGCGGGGCCCGCTGAGGCTCAGTAGCGGCTGGTGAACGAGACCAGCTCGGCCGCGCGGCGGTCGAACAGGAAGCCGCCGAGCAGCACGCCCAGGGCGAAGACGCCGACCGCGCTGCCGAGGCCCGCGAGGATCGCCTGGTCCCGGTCGCCCTCGAAGAACAGGGTCTGCACCGCCAGCACGACGGCCGGCGCCGAGAGCAGCAGCCCGAGGCCGAACGCGAGCGCCTGCGAGCCGGCCCCGCTCGCTCCCGGCGCCTGCGGCTGGACGAAGGCGCTGTCGCCGGGACGCGGCGCCGGGTAGGCGAGCCGCGCGGAGAGAGCGCTCGCGACCCCCGCGGGCACCAGGAGCAGCGCGGCGTTCACCGCGAGCAGGACCGGCAGCGCACCGTCGAGGCCGGAGGTGGCGCTGCTGACGAGCGAGCCGAGCACGACGACCGGCAGGCCGAGCAGCAGCGTCGGGAAGGCGCGGCCGAGGCGGTCCGACCAGCCGCGCACCCCGGCGGCGGCGTGCAGCCAGAAGGCCGAGCCGTCGTAGGCGACGTCGTTGTGCAGGAACCAGCCGAGGAAGAGCGCGACGAGCGGGACGGGCAGCAGCGAGAGCAGCGGGAACGGCACGCCCACCAGGGCCAGGAGCACCACGGCGAGCACCGGGAGCAGCGGGACCGCGACGAGCGACGCCTGGTAGCGGGGGTCCCGGAGCCAGTAGGTCGTGCTGCGCGCGGCGATGGCACCGGTGCGGCTGCCGCCGAGGACGTCGAACCAGCCCAGGCGGAGCCCGCGCGGCGGCCGGGAGGTGCGCTCGGGGCGGACGGTCAGCGCGCGGACGACCAGCCACCAGAGCGCCCCGGCGACGACGAGGGTGAGCAGAGCGGTCAGCAGCGGGCCGGCGACCGCCCCGGAGGCCGCGCTCGGCGCGATCGCCCAGGCGGCGCCGAAGGGGGTCGGCGCGAGGACGGCGGCGAGCCGCTCCAGCGCCTCAGAGCCCTCGCCGCCCCAGTCGAGTCCGGTGGTGAGCACGAGCGCGACCGGCGCGGTGAGCAGGAGGACGAGGCCGAGCACCGCGAGCAGCTCCCGCGCGGTGCGGGAGGGCACCAGCGCCGACGAGGCGGCGAGGCCGATCCTGGCCAGCAGCGCCGCGGTCAGCACGCCGAGCAGCGGGCCGAGCACAGCGAGGAGTCCGGCGCCCGGGAAGAGCCGGATCGACGCCGCACCCAGCACGACGAGCGCGAGCACGGGGAGGGAGACGAGCCCGGCCAGCGCGAGAGCGGCCGCGAGCCGGCCGCTCGGGATGCCGAAGAGCCGGAAGGCCCGCGGGTCCATCGGATCCTTCGGCCCGAGCAGGAACGGGAGCACCAGGAAGCCGAGCGTCAGGACCGCTCCCCCGGCGACGACGGCGTCGTCCGCGAGCCAGGAACCGGGGTCGAGCGTGCCGAGACCGGCCAGGAGCGCCGCGGTCGCCACGACGACGACGAGCACTCCGAGCAGGGCACCGCCCGTGTGCCGTGCGCCCGAGCGGAAGGCGCCGAGCAGGACGTCGAGCCTCAGCCGGAGAAGTCGTGCAGCCACTGCAGCCCCTCGGCGATCTGCTTGCCGCCCGCGAGCTCGAGGAAGCGCTCCTCGAGCGTCGCGGTGCCGGCGACCTCCTCGACGGATCCGGCGGCGAGGACCTTGCCGCCCACGATCACGGCGACGTCGTCGCAGACGCGCTCGATGAAGTCGAGGCCGTGGCTGGAGAGGACGACGGTGCCGCCGCCCGCGACGAAGCGGCGCAGGACGGTGATCACGGCCGCGGAGGAGACCGGGTCGACCGACTCGAACGGCTCGTCGAGCACCAGGACGCGCGGCGCGTGGATCATGGCGCCGGCCAGCGCGACCTTCTTGGCCATGCCGGCCGAGTAGTCGGAGATCAGGCGCTCGAGCGCGTCGGTCAGGCCGAGCGCCTCCGCGAGCTCGACCGTGCGCTGCTTGGCGGTCTTCCGGTCGATCCCGCGCAGCGCGGCGGAGTAGTAGAGGAACTGCGCGCCGGTGAGGCGGTCGAACAGGCGCAGGCGGTCGGGCAGGACGCCGATCAGCGGCTTCGCGGCGCGCGGGTCCTTCCAGACGTCGACGCCGTGCACGAGCACGCGGCCGGTGTCGGGGCGGAGGAGGCCGGTCATCATCGACAGGGTCGTGGTCTTGCCCGCGCCGTTCGGGCCGATGATCCCGTAGAAGGTGCCGGCGCGGACGGCGAGGTCGATGCGGTCGACCGCCACCGTGCGCCCGAAGGTGCGGGTGAGGGCGTGCAGCTCGAAGACGACGGGGTGCTCGGGGTCGGCGGGCTGGGCGTTCTCGGGCTGCGGCGAGGGGTCGGTCGTCCGCGCGGGTTCGGCCGTCCGCGCGGGAGCGGCCGGATCCGCGGTCTCGGTCGCGAACGATTCTGCGGGAGTCGGCGACTCGGCGGGCGGAGCGCCGTCGCGCTCGGATTCCTCGGCGTTCGTCGCGGACGTCATCCGGCTACGGTACCAAGTCGCTCCGGACGGGGACGGGGCGCGCCGGGCCCTGTGGAGAGGAGCCTGGGATCCGTCTCGCCGACACGGCTCCTGGCAACCCCTGGCCTTCGAAGGCGTGCACAGTACACTAAGTGGCGACCCAGGAAGCGATCAGGTCGCTGCACGCCGGTTAAGGATCGCTACGCGGCGGTGAACACACCGTTCCGCCGCGATCGACGCGAGGAGAACACATGACGAGCAAGCCCTTCCCGACCGCCCCCGCCGGCGGCTCCACCGGTGCGCCCGCCTCCGTCGTCATCCTCGCCGCAGGCATGGGCAGCCGGCTCGGCCGCTCCCTGCCGAAGCCGCTGACGCCGCTGAGCGACGGCCGCACGATCATGCAGCAGCAGTTCGACAACATCCACCACGCCTTCGGCACGAAGGTGCCGGTGAGCATCGTCGTCGGCTACAAGCTCGAGCACATCATCGAGGCGTTCCCCTCGGCGACGTTCGTCTACAACGAGCAGTACGACCAGACCAACACTTCGAAGAGCCTCCTCCGCGCGCTGCAGGCCTCCGGCCAGGGCGGCGTGCTCTGGATGAACGGCGACGTCGTCTTCGACCCGCGCATCCTCGACCGCACCGCGGACCTCATCGCGAAGGACGTCTCCTTCGTCACCGTCAACACCGCGAAGGTGTCCGACGAGGAGGTCAAGTACACGACCAGCGCCGAGGGCTACATCGACGAGCTGTCCAAGACCGTCAAGCGCGGTCTCGGCGAGGCCGTCGGGATCAACTACGTCTCGGCCGCGGACAAGCCGGCGCTCATCCGCCAGCTGGCCCGGGTCGACGCCCAGGACTACTTCGAGCGTGGAATAGAGTTGGCGATCGAGCAGGACAGACTGCTCGTCGAGCCGATGGACATCTCCGACCTCTACGCCGTCGAGGTGGACTTCGCCGAGGATCTCGAGCGGGCGAACCTCTTCGTCTGAGGCTCGCGTCTCGTCCGGCTCGATCCGAGCCGGTCGAGAGGAGTCGCCTGCCGTGAGCAGCCCCGCACGCGTCGACGCCGGTGCGACCGCCCTGCGTCCGCACCGCTCGCGGGCCTGGCGCTACCGGCACTCGCTCTGGCTGCTGACCAAGCGCGACCTCACGGTCCGGTACGCCACCAGCGCGCTCGGCTACGTGTGGTCGGTGCTCGACCCGCTGGTCATGTCGGGCATCTACTACTTCGTCTTCACCGTCGTCTTCCAGCGCACCGTCGGCGAGGACCCGTACATCGTCTTCCTGCTCGCGGGTCTGCTGCCGTGGATGTGGTTCAACCAGGCGACCTCCGACGCGACGCGGGCTTTCCTCCGCGAGGCGAAGCTCGTGCGCTCGACGTCGATCCCGCGCACCATCTGGGTCGGCCGGATCGTGCTGTCCAAGGGCATCGAGTTCGTGGCGAGTCTGCCGGTGCTCGTGCTCTTCGCGGTCGTCGCGGGAGCGGGAGTGACGCCGGCGATCCTGCTCTTCCCGCTCGCGATCCTGCTGCAGGGCGTGCTCACGCTCGGCGTCGGCCTGCTGGTCGCTCCGCTCGTGGTGTTCTTCCGCGACCTCGAGCGCGCGATCAAGCTGGTGCTGCGCTTCCTCTTCTACGCCTCGCCGATCATCTACTCGACGGCGAACCTGCCCGATGCGATCCGGCCGTGGGCCGCGCTGAACCCCCTCAGCGGGATCTTCGCGCTCTACCGCTCCACCTTCTTCGCGAGCGAGCTCGACCTGCCGCTCATCCTCACCTCCGTGCTGATCTCGTTCCTCGTGCTCGGTCTCGGCCTGATCGTCTTCCGCCGCTCCGAGCGCGCGGTGCTGAAGGAGCTGTGAGCGTGTCCTCCGCTGACGAGCGCCCCGGCGGCGAGGCCCCCGTCGTGATCGAGTGCCGGGGACTCGGGATCCGGTTCCGGCGGAACCGCCGCGGCCGTCGCTCCTTCAAGGACCTCTTCTCCCGCGGGACGCGACGCTCGCGACCCGGCGAGTTCTGGGCCCTGCGCGGCCTCGACGTCCGGGTGCACGCGGGCGAGGCGATCGGCGTCGTCGGCCGGAACGGCCAGGGCAAGTCGACGCTGCTGAAGCTCGTCGCCGGGGTCGTGCTGCCGGACGAGGGCGTGGTCGAGGTGCGCGGCGGCGTCGCCCCGCTGATCGAGATCACCGGCGGCTTCGTCGCCGACCTCAGCGTCCGCGAGAACGTCTACCTGACCGCCGGGCTGCACGGCATGTCCAAGCGCGAGGTCGACGACCGGTTCGACTCGATCATCGAGTTCGCCGAGATCGGCGACTTCCTGGACACCCCGTACAAGCACCTCTCCAGCGGGATGAAGGTGCGGATCGCGTTCTCGGTGGTGTCGCGGCTCGAGGAGCCGATCATCCTGGTCGACGAGGTGCTCGCGGTGGGCGACAAGGCGTTCCGCGAGAAGTGCTACGCCCGGATCGAGGAGCTGCTCGCGGCCGGCCGGACGCTCTTCTTCGTCTCGCACAACGAGCGCGACCTCCGCCGCTTCTGCACCCGCGGGCTCTACCTGGACAAGGGCGCGCTGGTCCTCGACGCACCGATCGATCAGGTTCTCGCCCGGTATTCTGAGGACTACGCGCCGAAAGCGCAGCCCGCCGCGGAGTGACCGGCAGTCCGAGCCGCACGGCCCGGTGCTCGTCGTGACAGCGCGACGCGCGGGACCTCACGACGCAGGAGTGCAGACATGTCCTCGAAGAAGGACCGCAAGGACCGCGACGAGCTCGAGCAGGCCGGCACCGCCGACGTCGAGAACGCGCAGCTGGCCCGGATCCTGGACCGCGTCCTCGCCGTCCAGCGGCCCGCGGTCCTCGCGAACATCCGGGCGCTGCGGCGCCGCCGGCCGAACGCGACTCCCGAGCAGCTGATCACCTCGCTCGAGCGCCAGTACCTCTCCAGCGTCGCTGCCGGCGGCGCGGCCATCGGAGCGACCGCGGTCGTCCCCGGGATCGGCACCGCCGCATCCGTCGCGCTCTCCGGCGCCGGGGCGATCGGCTTCCTCGAGGCGAGCGCCCTCTTCGCGCAGTCGGTCACCGAGGTGCACGGCATCCGCCTCGAGGACCCGGACCGCGCCCGCGCCCTCGTGCTCACGCTGATGATGGGCTCCTCCGGCAGCGAGCTGGTGCGCCAGGTCGCCGGGCACGCGACCGGCACCAGCACCGGGATGAACCAGTACTGGGGCTCGGTGGTGACCAAGGGGCTGCCGTCGTTCCTCGTGGGCGAGCTGGCCGACCGGGCGAAGAAGTCGTTCGCCAAGCACTTCCTCGCGCAGCAGGGCGCCGGGCTGGTCGGGCGGGCGATGCCGTTCGGGATCGGTGCCGCGCTGGGCGGCGTCGGCAACGCGATGCTCGGCCGCAAGGTCGTGCAGAGCGCGCGGGACGCGTTCGGTCCGGCCCCGCGCGAGTTCGGGAACGTCTTCGTGCTCCCGCCGACGAAGGCGGAGCGGAAGGCGCTCGCGGCCGGTGCCGAGCCGCTCGAGCTGCACGTCCGCGACTACGGCGGCTCCGGCGAGAAGATCGCCCTGCTGCTGCACGGCCTCGGCACGGACTCGCGCGTCTGGTACGCCCTGGTGCCGACGCTGCACGAGCACGGCTACCGCGTCGTCGCGCCCGACTTCGCCGGGCACGGCGGCTCGCCGAAGTCGCCCGCCTACTCCGTCGGCCACTGGGCGGAGGACGTGCGCGCCTCGGTCCTGCAGTCGCCCGACCTGGTGATCGGCCACGGCCTCGGCGCCGTCGTCGCCGCGCGGCTCGCCCCGGAGTACTGCGCCGAGCGGCTGATCCTGCTCGACCCCGCCTTCTCCGACGCGAAGGGGCTCGGCAGCGCCTTGCGCCGCGGCGGCTCGATCGCGCACGTCGAGAAGGGCGACGCCGACGACCTGCGCCACCGCCACCCGATCTGGACCGACGAGCAGATCGAGCTCGACGTCTCGGCGCACGCGCTCTGGGACCCGGAGTCCGCGGCCGGACTGACGGCGCGCGGAGCGGCCGACGCGCCCGAGTCGTTCCCCGTCCCGACGCTCGCCGTGCTGCCGGAGGACCCGCTGGGCCACTCCTCGCTCGGTGATGTGCTCGCCGACCACGGCGCGGAGGTCCGCACGATCCCCGGCGCGGGCGCCTCGATCCTCCGCGAGGACCGCGCGGCCCTCATCGCGGCCCTCGCCGACCGCCTCTAGCCCCGGCCACTGCGGAATCGAAACGCCAGGGCGATCCGGTTCCCCGGGTCTCGATACGCCGCTGCGCGGCTACTCGACCAGCATGAGAGGGCCGCCGACCGTTCAGCAGGTCGTCGAGCAGGTGCAGCATCCGCAGCCGGCGTAGCAGCAGGCGCAGGAAGCGCAGCAGCCGCGGCAGCCGAAGTCGCCGTCGCGTTCGCAGCAGCCGGAGGCGTGGCAGCCGCCACAGCATGCTGATCGAGTAGCGCCCGCAGGGCGCGTATCGAGATCCACCCACCGGACGACCTCGGCCGCGCAGTTGAGGCCGAACCGTTCTCCGGCCTCTCAACCCTCCTCGGGACGGGACCGGGACCCGTCGAGCGGAGTCGCGAGGACGATCCGCACCAGCGGGCCGCCGTCGCGGTCCTCACCGGCGATGCGGAGCCCGATCTTCTCGGCGACGCGCTGGGAGGCGCTGTTCTCGGGATGGATGATCGCCACGAGGCGTTCCGCGAGGCCGCACCGTCGAGCCAGCTCGAGACACGCGGTCGCGGCCTCCGTGGCGTAGCCCCGCCCCTGCAGGGAGGAGCGGACGTGGTAGCCGACCTCCAGCTCGGGGACGCCGTTGACGCTCTGCCAGGTCAGGCCGCAGTCCCCCACGAACTCGCGGTCCGTGGTCTCGATGACCCACAGCCCGAAGCCGTCGCGCTCGTAGTTGCGCCGGTTCCAGGCGATCCAGTCGGCGGCCTCAGCGCGGGTCTTCGAGGCCGGGTAGTAGCGCATCACTTCCGCGTCGCCGAGCAATCCGGCCAGGAGATCGACGTCCGCCGCGGTCATTTCGCGGAACCGGAGTCGTGCGGTGTCGAACGGCAGCATCAACGCCACGCTTCCGGCACGGCACGCTCCCGCAGGTCTCGATACGCCGCCGCCTGCGGCTGATCCGCTCTGCGCCCAGAGGGATCGGAGGGCCGGACCGGGTGGGGGAAGTGACCTGGAAGGACACTGTCCGACGACCGTTCAGTCGTGTCCACCCGGCCCGGTGAAGTCATCCGACCGGATCGCGAGATCCGGAAGGAGACACGACATGGTAACCATCGCCGAGCGGTTCTGACCAGGGGGCGCGGGGACCGGCACGGAGAGCAGCTGCATCACGTCGAGTCCTCGATCTCACCGGTCGAGTCCGATAGCAGAGCGCGGAGCCGCCGCATCCATGCTGATCGAGTAGCCCGCGCAGCGGGCGTATCGGTGATTGCCTTGGTGTGTCGCGGGGTTCTGACTCGTCTGCGTATCTGACGCCTGGCA
>NZ_SLVD01000016.1:0-7253 GCF_004345345.1 Rathayibacter sp. PhB179
ACACCCGCCCAGCCACAAGCAGTTTTCCCTCACCACCGAGACGCGAAGCGGCTTCGCCGCTCGATACGCCCCTGCGGGGCTACTCGACCAGCATGAGGCGGCGCAGCCGCGTCCTCTCCCTCACCACCGAGACGCGAAGCGGCTCCGCCGCTCGATACGCCGCCTACGGCGCCTACTCGACCACCATGCGGGGGCCTCTACTCAGCAGGCGTCGTGGGCAGCAGCTCCGCCACGAGCGCCTGCACGCGGGCGCGGATGTCGTCGCGGATCGGGCGGACCTCCTCGAGGGGGCGGCCCTTGGGGTCGGCGAGGTCCCAGTCCTCGTAACGCTTGCCGGGGAAGACCGGGCAGACGTCGCCGCAGCCCATCGTGATGACGACGTCGGACGCCTGCACCTGCTCGGTCGTCATCAGCTGCGGCACGGCCTGCGAGATGTCGATGCCCTCCTCCGCCATCGCCGCGACCGCGACCGCGTTGATGCTCTCGCCCGGCTCGGAGCCGCCGGAGCGCACCTGGACGGTACCGCCCGAGAGCTCGCGCAGATAGCCGGCGGCCATCTGCGAGCGACCGGCGTTGTGGATGCAGACGAAGAGGACGGTGGGGGCGGTCATCCCGGGCTCCTGAGGGTGAGGGGCTGCCCGCGTCGATCGACACCGGCGCGACCGAATCTACCGACAGCGCCCGAAGCCTCCGCGTTCACCGGGCTCCGGCGGCGAAGGGCCGGCGCGTGACGGCGGACTCCGCCTCGTCGCCTCGGCGGAGTCCGCGGCTCAGGAAGGCAGATCCGGCGCCGGGTAGGCGTCCCAGCCGCCGTCGCCGGCATCATCGCTGGCCTCGGCGGCGAGTCTGCGGCGGATGTAGGCGCCGAGATAGGGAAGAGAGAACTGCACATGGCCGCGACCCGCGGCATGGACGTAGCCGCTGTCGATGAGGCGCTTCTTGTAGACCTGGACGTACGCGTCGGAGACGTCCATGCGCTTCGCGATGTCGGCGATCTTCGTGCGGTCGTCGTCCTCGGCCATCGCGTCGAGGAACTTCTGGTCGACATCGGAGAGATCGCCGTAGACGCGGCTGATGACTCGACTCTCGACCGCCTTGATGGCCCTGTCCTGCGCGACGGTGGCGTCGACGAGGCTGATCGTGGGTGCAGTGGAGCGGTTCCGCCAGGCGTAGTCGCCGGCCAGCTGCACCAGGTACGGATAGCCCTGCGAGAGGGAGACGAGCACGGCGAGCGCCTCCTCGTCGATCCTCCGTCCGCCGAGGCCGGCGGTCTCCGTGAAGACTCGACTGGTCTCCGGCGCGGACAGCCGCTCGAACTCGACCTCCCGGGAACGCCGGAGGAAGGTGGTGTGCTCCTCGGCGAGGAGTGCGTCGAGGCCGACCTTCACCCCGGCGAAGACGACCATGATCTGCGCACCGTCCTGAAGCGCGTGCGAGACCTGCAGCGCGAATCGGCTCAGCTCCCGCAGGCGGACCTTGCCGGAGGAGACCTCGTCGATGGTGATCAGGATGCCGCCCTCCCCGCCCAGTGCGGAGGACAGCGCGACGAGGTCGTACCGCAGCTGAGGCTTCACGCTGCGGTGCCGGTCGACGTACTCGATCTCAGCGCTGAACTCCCACAGCCCGAGCGAGGTCAGTCGTGCGCGGCTGCCCGGGGCCATGTCGTTGATCAGGGCGGGGATCGTGGAGTCCATCACCCGATCGAGGAGACCGGCACTGGCGTCCTCGCTGATCACCAGCCACCCGGCGGCGCGAGCGTCGTCCTGGAGGGTGGTCAGGAAGGAGGTCTTGCCGGCGCCGCGCAGTCCCGAGACCAGGACGGAGTGGTTCTCGCCGAAGTCCAAGGTCTCGAAGACGGCACGGAGCTCCGTGAGCGCTTCCCCGTGGCCGCCGAAGACGGCAGGCTTCTTCCCGTAGCCCGGGGTGAACGGGCTGGGGGCTGTCTCCGCCATCGTGATCTCCGAATCGTATTTATTTTATTCTATTCCGCCTCGACGGTGAGAGTGAGGTGCTGGCGCGGCAGTCCGCGCAGATCAGCAAGGCGGCGGAGACGAAGCCTGCTCACGATGCGAGGCCTCTCACGATGCCGATCGAGCGGGCCGTTCATGCTGATCGAGTAGCCCGCGGAGCGGGCGTATCGGGATCCACCACAGTCAGAACGCGAGTCTGCAGACCCGCCCTGCTGACAACGGCGGGTCTCGATACGCCCCTGGCGGGGCTACTCGACCAGCATGACCCGGCGCCGCCGTGGACCAGCGGCCGCCCGCGCTTCTGGAGTCGCGGGCGCCCGCCCGCTCGACGCACACTGGCCGGGCCCCCTCCCGCGACGACCCCTCGGACGGATCACCGTGCTCACCGGACTCAGCGCCTTCCCGCTCACCCCGCTCCGCGACGACGCCGTCGACGAGCCGGCCTTCGCCGCCCTCGTCGAGCGCCTCGCCGCGGCCGGCGTCGACTCGATCGGGGCGCTCGGCTCGACCGGCTCCGCCGCCTACCTCGACCGGGGGGAGCGCCGCCGGGTCGCCGCGGTCGCCGTGCGGCACGCGGGAGCGGTGCCGGTCGTCGTCGGGATCAGCGCGCTGCGGACCTCGCAGGTGCTCGCCCTCGCCGAGGACGCGCAGGAGGCGGGCGCCGCGGCGGTGCTCCTCGCCCCGGTGAGCTACCAGCCGCTGACGGACGACGACGTCCTCGGCCTCTACGAGGACGTCACCGCGCAGCTGTCCGTGCCGCTGGTCGTCTACGACAACCCCGGCACCACGCACGTCACGATGACCGACGAGCTGTACGGCGCGATCGCACGGCTGCCCCGCGTCGCCTCGATCAAGATCCCCGGCGTCCCCGCCGATCCGGCCGCCGCGGCCGAGCGGGTGGCCGCGATCCGAGCGCAGGTCTCCGCGGGCGTCACGATCGGCGTCTCCGGCGACTCGTCCGCCGCCCGCGGCCTGCTCGCGGGCTGCGACGCCTGGTACTCGGTGATCGGCGGCACGCTCCCCCGCCCCGCGCTGACGATCGCGCGCGCCGCGCAGTCCGGCGACCGCGCCGCCGCCGAGGCCGAGTCCGCCCGGCTGCAGCCGCTCTGGGACCTCTTCGCCGAGCACGGCGGCAGCTACCGGGTGATCGCCGCGATCGCCGAGCAGCTCGGCCTCACCGCCCCGGACTGCCTGCCCCGCCCGATCCGCGGCCTCGACGCACCGGCGCGCGCCCGGGTCGCCGAGGTCGTCGCGGCGCTCGACCTCGGCACCCCCACCGGCTGAGCTCACGGCGCGTCCGCCGTCCCCGGCGCGTCCAGCACCACGCGCCCGTCCAGCGCCAGCCGGTCGAGGAACGCGTCGTCGTGGCTGACGACGAGCAGTCCCCCGCGCCAGGCCCGCAGCACCTCGACCAGGTGGTCGGCCGTCGCCAGGTCGAGGTCGTTGGTCGGCTCGTCGAGCACGAGCAGCTGCGGCACCGGTCGCGCGAGGACCACTCCGGCGAGCGCCACCCGGAAGCGCTCCCCGCCCGAGAGCGTCGACGCGGGCCGGTCGACGATCGCGCCGCGCAGCAGCAGCCGCGCGAGGGCGTCGCGCAGGGCCGGGATCGGCAGGTCCGGCGCGGCCCGGGCGACGTGCTCGAGCACGGTGCGGTCGTCGTCGAGCATGTCCTCGCGGTGCTGGGCGAGGTAGCCGATGCGGTCGGTGAGCGCCCGCGCGTCCGTGCCGGGCACGGGATGCGGGCGGTCCGGCTCCGCGCCGACGAGCCGCTCGAGCAGCAGGGTCTTCCCGGTGCCGTTGGCGCCGATCAGGCCGAGGCGCTCCGGGCCCTGGAGCACCGTGGTCCGGCCGCGGACGGTCAGCTCGGCGAGCCGCCGGGTCGCGGGCACGCCCGGATCGGGCAGGTCGAGCCGCACCGCGTCGTCGTCGCGGCGCCGCCCGGACGCCTCGTCGACCCGGTCCTTCGCGCGCGCCTCGGCCTCGGCGTGACCGGAGCGGAGTCGTCCCGCGGTCCCCTCGGCGCGGCCGCGTCGGAAGTCGGAGGCGCCCTTCGGCATCGACCGCCCCGACTTCTCGCCCGCCTTCGCGCGCCGGGCGATCGTCGTCTGCGCCTCGATCCGCTGCCGCTTCTCGGCGCGCAGCACCTGCTCGGCGACGCGGACGTCGCGCTCGACCGCCGCGCGCTCGACGGCGAGCCGCTCCTCGAAGTCGGAGAACGTGCCCGCCGAGGTGCGCAGGTCGCCGTCGCGCAGCTCCGCGATCTCGTCGACGTGCTCGAGCAGCTCCCGGTCGTGACTGACGACGACGAGGGTGCCGCGCCAGCCGTCGACGAGCGCGAGCAGCAGCTGCCGGGAGCGGCGGTCGAGGTCGTTGGTGGGCTCGTCGAGCACCGCGATCGGCCGGCCGCGCAGCGCCACCCCCGTCACGGCCGCGAGGACCGCCTGCCCGCCGGAGAGCATCGAGACGGGGCGGAGCAGATCGGCGGCGTCGAGGTCGAGTCCGGCAGTGCCCAGCGCTGCGACGGCCCGGGACTCGACGTCCCAGTCGTCGGCGATTGCCTCGAACCGGTCCGCTCCAGCGTCGCCGGCCAGGATCGCGTGCAGCGCGTCGAGCCGGCCGCGGATCCCGAGCAGATCGGCGACGGTGTCGTCGGCGCCGCGCGGCAGGCGCTGCGGCAGCAGGTCGACCGCGCCGGTCGCGGTGACGGTCCCGCCCGTCGGCACGAGGTCGCCGGAGACGAGCCGCACGAGCGTGGACTTGCCGGCGCCGTTCGCTCCGACGAGGGCGGTGCGGCCGCGGCCGAACGCGGCGGTCACGTGGTCGAGGACGATCGAGCCGTCCGGCCAGGCGAACGAGCAGTCGGTGAGGACGAGGGAAGGAGGGGTCGGTGAAGAGAAGGGCACAGTGCTCCCGGTGGTCGCGTCGGCGCACGACGACCGCCGCTCTCCGCCGAGGCGGGAGCGCGCGTCCGCCCGGTTCAGCGGGCGGGAGCAGGGGTCGTCAGTGCGAGGGCAGCTGCTGCGTCGTGGACGCAGTACCGGTGCTGGTGCGCACGAGACCGTCTTTCCTGCGGGGGAGCCCCCGGGTCCGCGAGCCGATCGGCCGGCCGGTGAGGTGGCCGCCCCGACGTCGCGGCTCGCGACGAGGTACGCGTCGACGGTACGCGCGGTGCGGGGGCGACCGCAAGGGAGGGGTGTCACGGCCGCCCGATCAGCCGAGGACCAATTGGCCAACAGCCTGTTGGCCGATTGTCGCGTCGCGGATCCCCGCTACTGCACCAGCGCCAGCAGCGCGCGGATGTCGGCGGCGAGCAGGTCCGGCTCCTCGTGCGGGGCGAAGTGGCCGCCGCGGGGCATCGGCGTGTACCGGACGACGTCGTAGCTGCGCTCCGCCCAGCTGCGCGGCGGGCGCGTGAGGTCGAAGGGGAAGACGGCGAGCGCGGTCGGCACCTCGACCCGGCCGACCCGCGCCGTCCGCCCGGTCGCGTACTCCCAGTAGGGCCGGAGCGACGTGGAGATCGAGTCGGTGAACCAGTAGAGCGAGGCGAGGGTGAGCAGGTAGTCGTCGTCGAAGCGGGTCGAGACGTCGCCGCCGCAGTCACTCCAGGCCCGGTGCTTCTCGAGGATCCAGGCGAGCAGGCCGATCGGCGAGTCCGACAGCGCGGGCGCGAGGGTGAGCGGCCGGGTCTGCTGCTGGTGCTCGTAGGCGCCCTCGTCCGCGAACCAGGTGCGCTGCTCCTCGAGGTGCTCGCGCTCCTCGGCGGTGAGGGAGTCGTCCTCGACGTGCCGCGGCGAGGCGACGGCGAGCAGATGGATCCCCGCCACCGCCTCCGGGTGGCTCTCGGCCAGCCGCGAGGTGATGCCCGCACCCAGGTCGCCGCCGTGCGCTGCGTAGCGGGCGAACCCGAGCTCCTCGGTCATCAGCCGGTGCCAGAGCTCGTGCGTCTGCTCGTCCAGCCCCGGCCGCTGCGGCGAGAACGGGAAGCCCGGAAGCGCGGGCACGACGACGGTGGCCGCCTCCGCCGGGTCGCCGCCGAACCGCGACGGCGAGGCGAGCCGCTCGGCGAGCGCCACCAGCTCGAGCGCGGTGCTGGGCCAGCCGTTCGTCAGGACGATCGGCAGGCGACCGGGCGTCTCGGCCTCGAAGGTCTCCGCTTCGAACGTCTCCGCCTCGAAGCGGAGATAGGCCACCGGCGTCCCGTCGAGATCGGCCTGCGCCCAGGGCAGCGCGCGCATCCGCCGCTCCTGTGCCGGCCAGTCGAACTCCTCCGCCCAGCGCCGCGCCAGCCGCCGCAGCTCGGCCTGGTCGGTTCCCGCCGACCAGCCCTCGACCGGCCACTCGGGCGACCAGCGGGTCCGGCGGACGCGCTCGCGGAGCTCCGCCCACTCCTCGGCGGAGACAGCGGGGACCGGCGATGCGGGACGAGGCGGGGTCATCGCTCGACCGTAGCGGCGGGGGCCGACATCAGAACAGGTCGGGGCTCTCCTGCTCCCGCGCCGTCGACGACTCGACGTCGGCGACCTCGTGGCGCAGCGACGCGGTGACGTCGCGGGCGCCGGTGACGGACTCGACCCGCACCGTCACGCGCTCGACGGGGACGACGGTCCGGGTGAGGGCGATGCGCTCCTCGTGCAGGACCACGACGATCGGCTCCTGCGGGGCCGCTGCGATCGCGTCGGGCAGCGGCGGGCCGTCGGCGATCGGCTCGCGGGTGACGCGCAGCTCCTCGCGGCGGACCTCGACCGTGATCGTGCGCTGCTCGGTCACGACGACCCGCCTGACCCGGACGCGCTCGGTGGCGTGCCTGCGTGTGCCGACGAGGAGGCGCTCCTCGTGCAGGACCACCTCGGCGGTCGGCGCCGGCTCGGACGCGGTCGGCTCGGTCGAGGTCGGCTCGGTCGGTGTCGCGCTCATGCGGTCCCCTCGATCTGCTGCGGACGCGGCCGGCCCTGCTCGGAGCGAGCGGAGCCGGCCGCGGGTGGTGCGGGTGGTGCGGTCGTGCGCCTAGCGGGGGCGGCGCGCGGTGGTCGCCGGAGCGGCCTGCTTCGCCTGGTCGGCGGCGCGCTTCGCCTGCTCGGTGACGGACGGAGCGTTCTGCGCCTCCTGCTGGATCTTCGGCGCCTCCTCCTCGGCCTTCGCGAGGATCGCCTCCCAGCGCTGCTGCATCGGCTTGATCAGGCCGCCGCCGGCGCCGACGATGATCACGCCCGCGATGATCGCGAGCACGGCGATGAGGATCGGCGTGGTGACCGTCGTCGCGACCTCGATCTGGTTCAGGGCCGC
>NZ_SLVD01000017.1:0-5653 GCF_004345345.1 Rathayibacter sp. PhB179
GGTGTGGAGGCGGGATGTGTCCGATTCTTGAGAACTCAACAGCGTGCACTATGTTCAATGCCAAATTTATAACCCCGTCCGGGTCTTGTGATCCGGTTGGGTTCCTTTGGAAATTGATGTCAGTAATGATGTCTTATTTGCTAGAGGTCAAACTTGAGTGCCTTCCTTTCGGGGTTGGTGTTCGTAATTTTTTTACGGAGAGTTTGATCCTGGCTCAGGACGAACGCTGGCGGCGTGCTTAACACATGCAAGTCGAACGATGAAGCCCAGCTTGCTGGGTGGATTAGTGGCGAACGGGTGAGTAACACGTGAGTAACCTGCCCTTGACTCTGGGATAAGCGCTGGAAACGGCGTCTAATACCGGATACGACCTGCCCCGGCATCGGGTGCGGGTGGAAAGTTTTTCGGTCAAGGATGGACTCGCGGCCTATCAGGTAGTTGGTGAGGTAATGGCTCACCAAGCCGACGACGGGTAGCCGGCCTGAGAGGGTGACCGGCCACACTGGGACTGAGACACGGCCCAGACTCCTACGGGAGGCAGCAGTGGGGAATATTGCACAATGGGCGAAAGCCTGATGCAGCAACGCCGCGTGGGGGATGACGGCCTTCGGGTTGTAAACCTCTTTTAGTAGGGAAGAAGGGCTTCGGCTTGACGGTACCTGCAGAAAAAGCACCGGCTAACTACGTGCCAGCAGCCGCGGTAATACGTAGGGTGCAAGCGTTGTCCGGAATTATTGGGCGTAAAGAGCTCGTAGGCGGTTTGTCGCGTCTGCTGTGAAAACCCGAGGCTCAACCTCGGGCCTGCAGTGGGTACGGGCAGACTAGAGTGCGGTAGGGGAGAATGGAATTCCTGGTGTAGCGGTGGAATGCGCAGATATCAGGAGGAACACCGATGGCGAAGGCAGTTCTCTGGGCCGTTACTGACGCTGAGGAGCGAAAGCGTGGGGAGCGAACAGGATTAGATACCCTGGTAGTCCACGCCGTAAACGTTGGGAACTAGATGTGGGGACCTTTCCACGGTCTCCGTGTCGCAGCTAACGCATTAAGTTCCCCGCCTGGGGAGTACGGCCGCAAGGCTAAAACTCAAAGGAATTGACGGGGGCCCGCACAAGCGGCGGAGCATGCGGATTAATTCGATGCAACGCGAAGAACCTTACCAAGGCTTGACATATACCGGAAACTTCCAGAAATGGTTGCCCCGCAAGGTCGGTATACAGGTGGTGCATGGTTGTCGTCAGCTCGTGTCGTGAGATGTTGGGTTAAGTCCCGCAACGAGCGCAACCCTCGTTCTATGTTGCCAGCACGTCATGGTGGGAACTCATAGGAGACTGCCGGGGTCAACTCGGAGGAAGGTGGGGATGACGTCAAATCATCATGCCCCTTATGTCTTGGGCTTCACGCATGCTACAATGGCCGGTACAAAGGGCTGCGATACCGTAAGGTGGAGCGAATCCCAAAAAGCCGGTCTCAGTTCGGATTGAGGTCTGCAACTCGACCTCATGAAGTCGGAGTCGCTAGTAATCGCAGATCAGCAACGCTGCGGTGAATACGTTCCCGGGCCTTGTACACACCGCCCGTCAAGTCATGAAAGTCGGTAACACCCGAAGCCAGTGGCCTAACCGCAAGGAGGGAGCTGTCGAAGGTGGGATCGGTGATTAGGACTAAGTCGTAACAAGGTAGCCGTACCGGAAGGTGCGGCTGGATCACCTCCTTTCTAAGGAGCATCTGGACACCATGCGTTTCGGCGTAGAGGTTGTTCCAGGCGCCAGATCAAAGCGAATGTCTTTGCTGGTAGCTCATGGGTGGAACATTGAACTGGGTGCAGGAAGAGATTCGTCTCGTGTCAGTACAGCCTTCGGGTTGGGAACGCACGAGCGGGTGGGCTACTGCACATGCACGCTGTTGGGTCCTGAGGGACCGGGCCGGCTGCTCCTTCGGGGGTGGCTGGATCTCGACTCTCCTGGATCCTTTTTCCACGCCTGGGTGTGTGGGGGAGGGATACCGCCCGTATTTTGAGAACTACACAGTGGACGCGAGCATCTTAGACTCGGGCAGCCTTTGCGGGTTGTTCGGGTCGACAAGATTCGCAAGGAGCAGCCTTCGGGTTGTGTTCTTGCCAATCATTGGATCTGCAACTTTTCGAGTTGTGGTTTCTTAAACTCATGTGATTTTCAAGTTTTTAAGAGCAAACGGTGAATGCCTTGGCATCTGGAGCCGAAGAAGGACGTCGTAATCTGCGATAAGCCTCGGGGAGCTGATAAACGAGCTGTGATCCGAGGATTTCCGAATGGGGAAACCCCGCCAGGCCCCTTGTGGTGACCTGGTGACTCCCGCCTGAATATATAGGGCGGGTAGAGGGAACGTGGGGAAGTGAAACATCTCAGTACCCACAGGAAGAGAAAACAACAGTGATTCCGTCAGTAGTGGCGAGCGAACGCGGAAGAGGCTAAACCGAATCATGTGTGATACCCGGCAGGGGTTGCATGGTCGGGGTTGTGGGACTTTTTGTTGTGTTCTGCCGAGCACTGAACGTTACAGCGCATCATAGACGAACAGGTTTGAATGCCTGGCCAGAGCGGGTGCGAGCCCCGTAGTCGAAATGGTGTTATGGCGTGAAGAGTATCCCAAGTAGCACGGGGCCCGAGAAATCCCGTGTGAATCTGTCAGGACCACCTGATAAGCCTAAATACTCCCAGATGACCGATAGCGGACAAGTACCGTGAGGGAAAGGTGAAAAGTACCCCGGGAGGGGAGTGAAATAGTACCTGAAACCGTTTGCTTACAAACCGTCGGAGCTCCCATGTTGGGGTGACGGCGTGCCTTTTGAAGAATGAGCCTGCGAGTTAGTGCTCTGTGGCGAGGTTAACCCGTGTGGGGCAGCCGTAGCGAAAGCGAGTCCGAATAGGGCGATTCAGTCGCAGGGTCTAGACCCGAAGCGAAGTGATCTATCCATGGCCAGGTTGAAGCGACGGTAAGACGTCGTGGAGGACCGAACCCACTTCAGTTGAAAATGGAGGGGATGAGCTGTGGATAGGGGTGAAAGGCCAATCAAACTTCGTGATAGCTGGTTCTCTCCGAAATGCATTTAGGTGCAGCGTTGCGTGTTTCTTGCCGGAGGTAGAGCTACTGGATGGCCGATGGGGCCCAAAAGCTTACTGACGTCAGCCAAACTCCGAATGCCGGTAAGTGAGAGCGCAGCAGTGAGACTGTGGGGGATAAGCTTCATAGTCGAGAGGGAAACAACCCAGACCACCAACTAAGGTCCCTAAGCGCGTGCTAAGTGGGAAAGGATGTGGAGTTGCACAGACAACCAGGAGGTTGGCTTAGAAGCAGCCACCCTTGAAAGAGTGCGTAATAGCTCACTGGTCAAGTGATTCCGCGCCGACAATGTAACGGGGCTCAAGCACGCCACCGAAGTTGTGGCATTGACATTAGTGGTAGGCCTTCGTGGTCCAGCCGTGTTGATGGGTAGGAGAGCGTCGTGTGGCGAGTGAAGCGGCGGTGTGAACCAGCCGTGGACGCCACACGAGTGAGAATGCAGGCATGAGTAGCGAAAGACGGGTGAGAAACCCGTCCTCCGGAAGACCAAGGGTTCCAGGGTCAAGCTAATCTTCCCTGGGTAAGTCGGGACCTAAGGCGAGGCCGACAGGCGTAGTCGATGGACAACGGGTTGATATTCCCGTACCGGCGAAGAACCGCCCAAGACAATCCAGTAGTGCTAAGTATCTGAATCCCTTTGATGGATCCCTTCGGGGTGAAGCGTTGGGCCTAGCGTACGACCCCGTGCTGGTGCGTTTAGCGTATTAACAGGTGTGACGCAGGAAGGTAGCCGAGCCGGGCGATGGTTGTCCCGGTCTAAGGATGTAGGGCGAACGATAGGCAAATCCGTCGTTCATATAGCCTGAGATCTGATGGGTAGACGCAAGTCGAAATCGGTGATCCTATGCTGCCAAGAAAAGCATCGACGCGAGGTTCTAGCTGCCCGTACCCCAAACCGACTCAGGTGGTCAGGTAGAGAATACTAAGGAGATCGAGAGAATCGTGGTTAAGGAACTCGGCAAAATGCCCCCGTAACTTCGGGAGAAGGGGGGCCTGAGGCGTGAACGGACTTGCTCCGGGAGCGTTCGATGGCCGCAGAGACCAGTGGGAAGCGACTGTTTACTAAAAACACAGGTCCGTGCTAAGTCGCAAGACGATGTATACGGACTGACGCCTGCCCGGTGCTGGAAGGTTAAGAGGAACGGTTAGCCGCAAGGCGAAGCTGAGAATTTAAGCCCCAGTAAACGGCGGTGGTAACTATAACCATCCTAAGGTAGCGAAATTCCTTGTCGGGTAAGTTCCGACCTGCACGAATGGCGTAACGACTTCCCAGCTGTCTCAACCGCGAACTCGGCGAAATTGCATTACGAGTAAAGATGCTCGTTACGCGCAGCAGGACGGAAAGACCCCGTGACCTTTACTATAGTTTGGTATTGGTGTTCGGTGTGGCTTGTGTAGGATAGGTGGGAGACTGTGAAGCGGGCACGCTAGTGTTCGTGGAGTCATTGTTGAAATACCACTCTGGTCACTCTGGATATCTAACTTCGGACCCTAATCGGGTTCAGGGACAGTGCCTGATGGGTAGTTTAACTGGGGCGGTTGCCTCCTAAAGAGTAACGGAGGCGCCCAAAGGTTCCCTCAACCTGGTTGGCAATCAGGTGTCGAGTGTAAGTGCACAAGGGAGCTTGACTGTGAGACTGACAAGTCGAGCAGGGACGAAAGTCGGGACTAGTGATCCGGCAGTGGCTTGTGGAAGCGCTGTCGCTCAACGGATAAAAGGTACCTCGGGGATAACAGGCTGATCTTGCCCAAGAGTCCATATCGACGGCATGGTTTGGCACCTCGATGTCGGCTCGTCGCATCCTGGGGCTGGAGTAGGTCCCAAGGGTTGGGCTGTTCGCCCATTAAAGCGGTACGCGAGCTGGGTTTAGAACGTCGTGAGACAGTTCGGTCCCTATCCGCTGCGCGCGCAGGAAATTTGAGAAGATCTATCCCTAGTACGAGAGGACCGGGATGGACGAACCTCTGGTGTGTCAGTTGTTCCGCCAGGAGCACCGCTGATTAGCTACGTTCGGAACGGATAACCGCTGAAAGCATCTAAGCGGGAAGCCGGCTTCGAGATGAGATTTCCATCCCTTCGGGGGAGAGGCTCCCAGCCAGACGACTGGGTTGATAGGCCGGATGTGGAAGACAGGACTAAAGACTGTCGGAGCTGACCGGTACTAATAAGCCGATAACTTGATAATCACTACACTCATACCGTTGTAAAGGCTGGTAGGAGTGGTCAGAGATTGCTTGCGTCCACTTTGTGGTTCCCAGAATACGGGCTCCATACCGCGGGTCGTGTTCGCAAAGACACGACCTCCACACCGCACCCGACACTGCTCGGGGCGGACAACTGAACACACGCATGACGTGTGACCCAGATTTGACCACCACCACGCCTTCGGCTGGTGGGTGTGTCTGAGAGGGTTACGGCGGCCATAGCGAGAGGGAAACGCCCGGTCACATTCCGAACCCGGAAGCTAAGACTCTCAGCGCCGATGGTACTGCAGGGGGGACCCTGTGGGAGAGTAGGACACCGCCGGACACCAATTCACGATGGCCACCCAGA
>NZ_SLVD01000018.1:0-1569 GCF_004345345.1 Rathayibacter sp. PhB179
GGCGTATCGAGCGGCGAAGCCGCTTCGCGTCTCGGTGGTGAGGGAAAACTGCTTGTGGCTGGGCGGGTGTGGTTCGAAGATGGTGGTGTCGTGGTCGACGTCGCAAGGTCTTAGTGTTTCGAGCCTGGTATCGAGCGTGACGTGGAGGGCTCTGTCACGGGTGCCGTGGATTGATGCAGCCGAGCATGTGAAAGGTGTTCGGTGAGCTCGACTAGGAGATTCCTGATCTGTTGTTTCGGTCCTCCCCGCGACTCGGTCGCTTCAGCCGGAGCGATCACGGATGAGGTTGAGGGCGGAGAAGATCGTGGACATTGTTCATGAGCGGGCGGCTGGAATGGATATCTCCAAGACCGACGCGAAGGTCTGTGTGCGTGTCCCGTCGCTGCGACAGGGTTTCTTCACGAAGACCGTGACGACCTATGGTGCGACGACAAACGAGGTTCTGCGTTTGCGGGCCGATCTTGAAGTCGCGGGCGTGACGGTTGTGGTGATGGAGGCGACCGGTGATTATTGGAAGCCGTTCTTCTTCGTTCTCGCTGAAACACTGAATGTGGAATTGGTGAATGCGAAGCAGGCTAGAAACATTCCGGGTCGCAAAACTGATGTCTCTGATGCGACCTGGCTGGCAGAACTCGCCGCTCACGGTCTTCTGCGGGCGTCGTTCGTTCCGCCCGAGCCCGTGCGGGAGTTGCGCGATCTGACGCGTGCGCGAACGAACCTCACCGAGGAGCGCACGCGGGAGTTCTCGCGGATGGAGAAAGGGCTGGAAGCATCCGGGATCAAACTTTCGTCGGTCGTGTCGACGCTGGCTACCGTGTCCTCCCGGCGAATTCTGGACGCACTCGTCGCAGGAGAACGAGACCCGAGAGTGCTGGCGGGCCTCGCCCACGTGTCGATGGTAAAGAAGTCAGCTCAACTCGTCGAAGCGCTGACAGGCCGCTTCAACGACCACCACGCTTTCATGGTGCGGCTGCATCTAGGGCGCATCGACCACATCGAATCGACGATCGCGGAGATCGACGCGCGGATCGAGGACATCATTGGCCCTTTTCGGATAGCCCGGGAATTGCTGGCCACGATCCCCGGGATATCAGAAGCCACCGCGATTAAGATACTCGCTGAGATCGGCACCGACATGAGCGCCTTCCCCACTTCGGGTCATCTCGCATCTTGGGCGGGAGTATGCCCGGGGCAGAACGAGTCCGCGGGGCGCGTGAAATCTACCGCCACACGCCCCGGGAACCGGCACTTGAAGGCGGCGCTCGGGATCGCCGCACTCTCGGTCTCTCGCTCGAAAACGACCTATCTCGCCGTAAAGTATCGACGGATCCGTTCCCGGACCGGAGCGTTGAAAGCAGTGGTCGCGCTAGAACACACGCTTCTCGTCATCATCTGGAACATGCTCAAGAACGGCGTCGCCTACGAAGAACTAGGCCCTGACCACTATGCCCAGAAGAACCCCGACAGAACCCGAAACAAGGCCCTCAACCAGCTGAAATCCCTCGGCTACGACGTCCAACTCACACCACGAGCCGCGGCCTGAGGTCACCATGTTTTCCTAGGAGACCC
>NZ_SLVD01000019.1:0-1557 GCF_004345345.1 Rathayibacter sp. PhB179
CGTATCGAGCGGAGGGGGCGCCTTCGGCGCCAGTGCAGGGCGGGGAAAGGATCTTGTGGCTGGCTCGTTGTGGTTGGACGATGGAGGGGTCGCGGTCGAGGCCGATGGATCTTGATGCTTCGAGCTTGTTATCGAGCGTGGCCTGGAGGGCGTCCGCGGGAACCGCGGATTGGTGCCTATCCGGCTTTCGTGCCGGTGGAGCCCGACAAGTAGATTCATCACTCTGATCCCTGCTCTCCCCGCGACACTCGTCGATGCCGGCCGGCGCCGATGAAGTCGATCGGAGGGTGTCATGGATGTCGTTTACGAACGTGCCGCGGGCTTGGATATCTCTAAGAGAGATGCGAAGGTCTGTCTGCGGCTCCCGGCAGGGCGGCGGAATCAGTTCACGAAGACCGTGACGACGTATGGGTCCACGGTCTCCGAGATAGAGCGACTGCGGCAGGACTTGGAAGCGGCCGAAATCGAGGTCGTCGTGATGGAAGCGACGGGTGATTACTGGAAGCCGTTCTTCTTCACGCTCGCGGAGACATTGAACGTCGAACTCGTGAACGCCCGGCAGGTGAAGAACATGCCGGGCCGGAAAACGGATGTCCTGGATGCGCAATGGCTCGCCGAACTCGCCGCTCACAACATGCTTCGCAGCTCGTTCGTGCCCCCGGAGCGGATCCGGGAGCTCCGCGATCTGACCCGCACCCGCCGCCACCTCGGGCAGGAGCAGCACCGCGAGTGGGCTCGGCTGGAGAAGAACCTTGAGGACTCCGGCATCAAGATCAGCTCCGTCCTCTCCACGCTGGGCAGCCAGACGGGTCGGCGGATCCTGGACGCCCTGGTCGCCGGGGAACGGGACCCGGAGGCCTTGGCCGCGCTCGCGCACGCATCTTTAGCGAAGAAAACGCCGGTGTTGATCGAATCCCTGCGAGGCAGATTCCGGGATCACCACGCTTTCATGGTGCGATTGCACTTGCGCCGCATCGACGCGATCACCGAAGACATCGCAGCGATCACTGATCAGATCGAGAGGGTGATCGAACCCTTTCGAGGAACCCGGGAACTCCTGATGACGATCCCGGGCATCAAAGAAAACGCAGCAGACACAATCATCGCCGAGATCGGCGCGGATATGAGCGTCTTCCCCACCGCAGGACACCTCGCCTCCTGGGCAGGAGTCGCACCAGGTCTCCATCAATCAGCAGGCCGCATCAAATCGGCGCACATCAATCCCGGCGACGCCTACCTCAAAGCCGCTCTCGGAATCGTCGTCTTCACCATCATCCGCTCCAAGAACGGACGCCTCTACGCGAAATACCGGCGAGTGAGCTACCGAACCGGCGGACTCAAAGCTGTGGTCGCCATCGAACACACTCTTCTCACCATCATCTGGAACATGCTCCGCAACGGCGTTCCCTACGACGAACTCGGATCCGACTACTACCGCCCTCGCCACCCTGAACGCACCCGAGACAACGCCCTCCGAACCCTCGCGACCCTCGGCTACGACGTCACCCTCACCCCCAGAACCGCGTGAAAGGTCACCATCCCTTTCCAAGTAGATCC
>NZ_SLVD01000020.1:0-1242 GCF_004345345.1 Rathayibacter sp. PhB179
GATGACCCAGACGGAAGGCTGCAGGCCGGCCGCTTGCAGCTCGTAGGTGAGCCCGTTGCAAGGCTCGTTCACGCTGAGCTTCGACTGGCCGTCGATGCTGACGATGTGGAAGCCGACCGGATGATTCAGCACCCACCCGCCTGATCCTTGATCACCGATGACCGCGGTGCTCTCGTAGGTGAGCTTCGTCACGTCTTCGGCTCGCAGCTGTTCACCCGGGACCTGCGATGACGACGGCGCGCCGGACACGGTGGCACTCGTCCCGCATCCGCTGAGAAGGAGCGCCCCGGAGAGGCAGAGGATGCTGAAGGGGAGGCTTCTCGCGCGACTGGTGATCACTGGTCGACTCCGTTCTGGTTCACGGGCCGGTCGGTGCAGTCGACCGGGGTATTCAGTCCCGTGAAGATCCGGATCCGCCCGCCCTCCTGGCACACCTGGGTTCCCGCGAGGGAGAACAGTGCGGCGTCCGCCGCGTCTGTGACGCCGTCGGTACCCGACTCCGTGAGTGCAGCGCATGCCGCAGCGAGCGACTCGGTGGGCTCTTCTGCCGGAGTCCGGATCTCGCCCGACAGGGCGACGCCCTGCCCGTCCTGTTCCCAGCAGGTGACGGGCGCCGCGACTGGGATGCCGCGGTCCGTCGGCACTGCCGTGACGACTGCGGCGCTGAGGACCGCGCCGGCGATGCCGGCGAGCGTCACCGCCGCGGCCTGGCCGAGACGTCGGCGGCGGCGGATGCGGTGCGCGAGGCGTGCGCTGATGCGCTCGAGCTGCTCGTCGCTCAGGTCAGGATCGTCCATGGTCCTCTGTCCGTTCCGTCAGGGTTCTCGCCAGTGATGCCCGCACCCGCGAGAGGCGGTTGCGGACCGTCCCGTGGGACAGGCCGAGGGAGCGAGCGGCGTCGCTGTAGCTGAGGTCGTCCTCGATGCAGGCCGTCCAGATCGCGCGGTCCGTCGCACTCATCTGCTCGACCAGACGCCGCACGTCGAGCAGCCGGTCGCTCGTGTCCGCATCGACGCCGCGAGAGGCGGTGTCGTCGGAGAGGGGCAGGTGGCGTCGGCGCTGCTCGCGGCGGTCAATCGAGGAGCTGAGGTTGCGCGCCGTCACCAGCAGCCACGGCAGCACCGACTCCCCCACGATGCGCACACCCGAGCGGCGCTTCCAGAGCAGGAAGAAGGTCTCCTGCACGACGTCCTCCGCCTGGTCGGCTTGGACGAGGAAGCTCCCCGCGGCCCGGTGGACCGC
>NZ_SLVD01000021.1:0-1238 GCF_004345345.1 Rathayibacter sp. PhB179
AGCGGGCGTATCGGTGATTGCCTTGGTGTGTCGCGGGGTTCTGACTCGTCTGCGTATCTGACGCCTGGCAGGGCTGTCTGGATCTCGAACTGTCGAACCCCGCGACACCGTAAGCATCCGGTCGGCTGGTCATGACTTGATAGAAGCCTGACCGTCCTGTGGTCTCATCACCGATTTGTCTGCCCACTGGCCGGATGCGTGACCCGATGAAGGGATGCATCCAGCATGACAACGAACACGCTCCAAGCCCAGCCCGACCGGGAGATCGTCGCGGGCATCGACACACACGAGAACAGCCACCACGTGGCCGTCCTCGACTCCACGGGCCGCCTCCTGGGCGATGAAGCATTCCCCGCGACGAGCACAGGTTTCATCGAGCTGCTGTCCTGGGTCAGCGTCCTCGGGACGCTGGTGCGGGTCGCAGTCGAGGGCACCAGCTCCTACGGAGCCGCCCTGACCCGGTATCTGCTCGCCGAGAACGTGGACGTCATCGAGGTCCCACCGGGAGACAAAGCGCAGCGCCGCCGGCGAGGCAAGACCGACGCGTTCGACGCCGAAGCCGCCGCGCGCCGCGCTCTCGCGGAGACCTCACCGCGGATCCCGAAAGACACGACCTCGTCCGTTGAAGCGCTGCGCCTGCTCACCAACACCCGCAATCTGCTGGTCAAGCAGCAGAAGGAGATCGCCGGGCAGATCGATCAGTTCCTGATCACCGCCCCCGACACCCTCCGCGAGCGCTCCCGCGAGGGCACCCGGAAGACCCGCATGCGCCGCCTCGCCGAACTTCCCGAGACCGCCACCGCAGACATCGTCACCGACACCCTCACCCGGCTGCTGCGCCAGCACGCGACCCGCTGGCTCACCCTCGACGCCGACGCGACCGCGATCGAGAAGCAACTGCGCACCCTCATCGAGATCCGCGCCCCGAAACTCCTCGAGGTCTACTGCGTCGCCGCCGTCACCGCCGCGCAACTCCTCGTCGCCGTGGGCGAGAACGGCCACCGCATCCACTCCGAAGCAGCCCTCGCGAAACTCTTCGGCGCAGCACCCCAACCCGTCTCCTCCGGCAAAACCAACCGCCACCGCCTCTCCCGAGGCGGCAACCGGCAAGCGAACTGCGCCCTCCACCAGATCTCCATCGCCCGCCTCTGCCACGAACAACGAACCCGCGACTACCGCGACACCCACCTCGCCGACGGCAAAACCAAGAAAGACATCCTCCGCCTCCTCAAACGAGC